>NZ_JBPXKD010000005.1:0-186044 GCF_054558475.1 Aquirufa sp. Wall-65K1
CTTCTTGAATAATAGCTAGACGGTCTTCTGGACTGAATACTCTTCTTTCTCTTTTCATTTTCCCTAATTTAATTGGTTCTAAACTCTTTTTAAAATTTAGTCCAGTCTATTAGGGGGTTAGTACAATGAACCCAGATGGGTACATTGAAAAAGAATCAGATGAGGAAGATAACTCAATAAAAGCTTACCAAATAGGTCAACCAAGAATTATATAATCAAATTGAAGAATTTATTTTTTAATCGTTTTACAATAATCGATTAACTTATAATTTATTAATTACAAATCAAGTTTTTGAATTTCCAATAACCATTAAATAAAAATACATATAATATATAGTTTAATGAGAAGATTTAAACTAGCTTGGAAGTTATAAATAACTAATTTTGAAATCCTTATTAAAACTGATATTTATTCTATTCCTGATTTTTAATTCAGAGGAATCATTTAGTAAAGAGAAATTTAGACCGGTTGAAGATTATGTTTTTCTATGCAACGGACCGAATTCAAAAGTTTACCATCGATCAGAAAATTGCAAAGGTCTAAATAAATGTTCCACACAAATTGCCAAAGTACTTTTAACGGTTGCTCAAAATAAAGGGAGAAGAGCATGTAAGATTGAGTTTTAAAATATTAACATATATCATTTAACATCAACTTAAATTAATCATGAAAAAAGTCATTTTATCTGCACTATTTGGCTTAATTAGTCACTTCTCGTTTTCTCAAGGTTCAACTTATGTAAATCCATACATTAAACGAGACGGTTCTACAGTTCAAGGTTATTACAAGACTTCACCCAATAATACTAATTTGGATAATTACTCCACTCAGGGCAATAACAATCCTTATAACCAACAGCAAGGATATAAAGCCAAAGATTATTCATATGAAGCTCAAAATTATGGAGCTGGGCAAACAATAGAAACTGGACCAAGGGGAGGACAATATTATTACAATAGCAATGGAAATAAGACCTATGTACCAAAGCAACCTAAATAGGTTTTTGAGGACCTTTTTGATTTTATTACTATTTACGAGTTGTGAAAGTAAATATGATTTAAGAGAAGAGAAGTTGAGTGAATTAATAGGTATTCGAAATAGATATACTAATTCAATCGATAGTATAAAAAGTATTTTGAATGAAATAGCAAATGCAGATACAGTTGCAGTTGATACAGCTGCAATTTATGTAGCTTCAGTTGATACAGCTTCAATTGTTTATGGAAGTGGTAGTAAGGAATTAAAAGGAAAAAAAACAGGTGTCATCCTTCCGATTTCGGAAAATATAATCAATGAATATGATGCAGAACAAAGAAGAATGATTTTATTAAAATCAAGTCTTCAAAGTTATAAATTAAAATTAAAGTTTGTGAAGGCAAGTATTGATAGTATTAAAGAGATGGATGAGTTGAATTAAATGAATATTTCCTTTGATTTTTCAATATGATGAATAATACTAATTGGATTTCATTTATTCTTATATTGGTCTTTGGTGGATTAAGTATAGGTTTCATTTCATCTTGCCAAAAATCAAACTTAGAACCCACACCTGTTGTTGAAAACCCTTTGGATGTTTCTACTAAAAATGGAATGACCGCTTTTTATTCTTTTGATGGTAATTGGCAAGATATATCAGGTAACCAACATCATGCAATATCCCAAGCAGGAAATTTAGTTGTAGATAGAAATGGCAAAGCCAATAGTGCTTTAGCTTTTAGCGAATCCTACAAAATACCAGCAATATTTCCCGGCAGTTTGATGAAAAAAGGGGCTACTTATTGTTTTTGGGCGTATAAGTCAGACCCTTTGAAACAATTTAGTATTTGGAATAATACTTATACTAGACCTGAAAAAACTGCTGGAGTAACCAAAGATGCCACGTATGGTATCAAGATCTATACCTTAGGGATTGACAATAACTATACGATTGAGTATAAAATGGGATTTAGTCAGGGTATTTCCATCAAAATCCCCTACACTCCCAATCAATGGGATTTCTTTGCCGTATCTGTCATAGAAGGAACCATTTCTTACCCCTTCCCTACATTTAAAGTATATCGGAATGGGATGTTGATTTACAAACAGGATGTTGACCCATTTGCTATCAATGCCCCAGAAGTAACTGAAACACTAAAATTAGGAGGAGATCCTCTAATCAATAGTACTAAGGGTATAGAGGGCAAGATAGATGATATTGGTATCTGGTCTAGATTGCTGACCGATGATGAGATTGTGAGATTGTTTTTGAAAAAATAACTCTTTATTAAAAATTGTATGTGTCTCTAAAAATTAGACAGTTTTTGGTAACAAGTCAGGTAGCACGTCAATATAGTAAAAACGAGACAAACCTTCGATAGAATATCCAAATGGGATGAATACACAAGGTCTTTTTGATATTTGCTAATTAGCCGTAATTTTAGCAGAGTTTGATAACTTAATAAAGCCATCTATAATTTATTCTAAAATGAATTTAAAAGAACCGCTCCTTCCCAATAGAACAATATTTGAAACAACTTTAAAAATTTTTCATAAAGAAAGTTCGGGTACATGCTTTATAATTAATCATAATTCAAAGCAATATTTAATAAGTGCGAAACACATATTTCCAAATTCTATTAACAAAGACATAGTTGATATTAAGGTAACCGGGGCATCAATTAATAGGACTTTAAAGGCAAAGATTTTATTTCATAATATTGACATTGTTGATATTGCTGTATTAGAAATTGAACAAATACACTTTGGAGAAGTTCTATCACTTAAAACTTCAAGTTCTTTTCATATTGGTCAAGAATGTATTTTTTTAGGATTCCCTCTTTATGATTTTTTACGTTCTTCAACTTCAATTGGAGACGTTGCATTAGTAAAAAAGGCAATTGTGTCTGGAAGGTTAAGTAAGGATAAAGTAATTACTATTTTACTTGATGGACATAATAACCCAGGTTTTTCAGGAGGTCCAATCATTACTCATAATGGATTGGTATCGGAGCAATTCCTAATTGGCGTAATTAGTGGTTATTATCTTCAAGGAAATAGTAATAAAGTATTAATAGAAGAAAAAGAAATTGAAATCTTAACGAATACAAATTCTGGAATTATTATTACTTATCCATCTGAGTATATCATCGAAATTATTGACAATAGTTAAAAACTATTGTCAATAGCAATTTTTCGTTATTGCCATTAAATCCCTGTCTTTGATTTTTCGTTTATGCATTATAAGTGTAAGTGTCCCTAAAAAATAGACGGTTTAGAATTAATGAAAATAAGTGTATTGTAGAATTGGTTTCTAACTTCGTTTAAATTGGAGGAAGTTTTAGACCTTAATATTTGTGCAGTACTTGTATTGCAAATCATTCAAAAACCATCAAATAGCTACACAAAAAGACCTGAATATGGTCTTTAAATCAAATAAACACCCATTGGGGCATAATGTAGATTTCATGTGCCTTATATGAAGTTTCAATCCACTTAAGACCTTCAAAAAGTAGGGGAGAGTGGTGCTAAAACCGAAGCAGAACCATCCAATTTGGTACAATTCCGATTCAATTAGATTAACTAATATAATACCTATACTATTATATTTCGACGATTTTGTTAAATTTAGATTCACTCAGATTCGATATATTTCCACCGTCCGGACCGCCAACTAAAAATTAAGTCTCTGATTTTCAGAGACTTTTTTTATGCCCGGTGCAAAATGGGGTGCTTAAAGTGGATTTTCCATAGAATGGTTGCCTCAATAATCCTTTTTACATTAAATGGGCCTCTACATTAGCCTTATTTTTGATATATTTTTAAAGGTGAAATGACTTTTTGAAACGAGTTATTTAAATCATATGATGATTAGAAAGGACTTTATTAACCAATACTGTTCCAATGTTTTATTATTTTTATGAATTACCCCCTTATGGTAATTTTTGAATTAGTCAATGCCTAAACAGTGGATTTTTTTAAAATTAATAGTTAGATTCATCAAAATTCTGATTAGACAAAATTCGTAAATGGATAGCAAGGAACCCCAGAATACTAAAGATGATTCTCCCAAACCTATAGGTTTAAAAATTTTAGGTCTTATTGAATTAAACCCAGAAAGTCGAGAATTGTTGGATAAACGTGATAAAATGGAAAAGGAGGAAGCCTTGGAAGCTGGATTTGACGATGTAGGTGAATATTTAGACTTTAATGAGTTTAAAGAAGACGAAGAAAGTAGAGCAAGACTAAAAATGACACGTGAGAGTTACCTAAGGTGGAAATATATGTCCCAAGAAGAAATCAGAATTTATGAAGAAGAACAACTTGCTCGTATAAAAAACATAATCGAATCTTCAAGAGAAAAAATTCCAACCGCATTTAGAAAGAGACACATAAATAGCTATGATGACATAGATGAAGAAAGTATAATTATGAGGGATATATCAAATGGTAACGGAGATTTGCATGGCTTTTAAAAAACTAACTAATTATAAATTATTTGAACAAATCAAAAATTAATAATTCAACAACCCATTACCAACCTCCAACATCCCATCCACATCAGCCTCACTTTTAATATATTTTCGAAGGGTAGTCAACTTCTTATGACCTGTGATTTTCATCACTTGATGGTAGGGGAGACCAGCATCCACCAAAAGTGTAGCCAAGGTCCTTCTAGCTGTTTGATTTACTAATATGGTATCGTTAAGAAAGAAATTGACTCCAATCTACCTAATGTGTTAGGCTGGGTATCATCTGAAACGTAGTTAAACCAATCTAAAAATAACTTGGTAGGGATCATTATGATAACACTCCGGTTTCCTACCTGTGGGAATTGGTCTAGTTCAAAATTTGCTTCAGTCATTAGGATGAGATTTAACTTCCCCCAAATTAAACGAAGATAGTAGCAATTCTAACTAGTATTTTTTGGGGACACTCAAAATTCAGTCCATTAAGTAACTGAAAATAATGAGGTCAATTTATTCTTAAATTATTTTAATTAGTTATTTTAAAGGGTTCAAATCATTAATTGGTTTTAATAAAAATTGGTCAATAAACCCATTTTATGAATTTTATATGTATTTATTCGAATTATTAGAGACCCTGGACGAAGTACCACCAACATATTCACAATTATTAAGTACTACAGAATGGAATCTAAGGCGTAATCAAATTTTAAATCGTGATAGACATTATTGTTCAAATTGTGGAAAGTCAAAATCATTTTTTTATGAGAATGAATTGTATTGTTATGATAAAAATCAATTGTTGGAATTTGAATTAGATGGGAATTTAATTTTTGCTGATAAGGTAATTGTTGACGATAAGTCTAGATATTTACAAATCCATCATAATTATTATGTATTAGGCACATTGCCGTGGAATTATGATGATAATGCATTAATAACTTTTTGCAATTGGTGTCATTGGGAGTTTCATCAAAATGAGAGTGTACCAATTTATTCAAGACAAGAGTATGAGTATGTAATATTGGAATATCACCCCTGTAAAAGATGTAATGGTGCTGGAGTCTTTCCGGAATACAAACATGTTCAATCTGGAACTTGTTTTCGGTGCAATGGTTCAAAATATGAAGAGTTAATCAAAAGCCCACACAAACTGTGGATGTAAACTTAAACTTTTCAACATGATTTCGATTAAATCAAAAAAAGATGCCGTTAAAAAAAGAACTTTATTTACAATTTTAACTCCTTAATTGTAATAAAATATGAGAGTATTATCCAAATTTAAATCTAGTGATAACCATTTATTTATTAAAGTATCTCAATTTAAGATTGCAATTGGTGGAACTTTTAAAGTTGTCTATTATGAAGAATCCGATAAATATTCTGTTTTAGATGAGTTTGGAGTGTTTTATCGCTGCCAACATAATATAAATGTTGACCAACCTATGGCTTTTCTTTTAGAAAGAGGAAAGGACATAGAAGATGTTTGCTTAGTGAATATTAAAAAAGAATTTTGAAATTCTTTATAAGGCCAATTTTAATAATTTCTAGGGTTATTATTGTAATTGATTTTGAAATCATTTTTCATGAAATGCTATTGTAAGTATCTCTGAATAACAGACAATTAACTATTGTAGAAACAATAATGTATTATAGAATTGCCCCTAACTTCGTTTAATCTAGAGGAAGTTTTACCAATTGAAATTTGTGCAGCTTTTGTGAAGCAGAACACCAAAAAAGTAAGATGTGTGCTACACAAAAAGAACTAAATATGGTCAATAAACCCAATAAACACATACTTTATAATAATGTATGTTTCCGGCACCTAAGATGCAGGTTGCATTAAATTAAAACCATATAAAGTAGCTTAGGGTGGCGCTAAAACCGAAGCAGAACCATCTTATTTGATACAATATCGATTCAGTTAGATTAACCAATATGATACCTGTACTATTACATTTTGACGTTTTTCTTTAATTTGAGTTCAGTCAGATTCGTTATATTTCCACCTTCCGGACCGCCAACAAAGAAAAAGCTTCAGAGAAATCTGAAGCTTTTTTTGTTTGTAGGATGATTGAGTGATTTAGTATTTTTTCTATGTAAAAAACTCTACTTTAAAAACTGATAACATCGACATCATATTTATGGTTTAGATCTAGGTCCCATCATTCCAAAATTACTTCCTGATATCATCTTAACTAATAATTCATCAAAGATTTTCCTTTGGTCCTTATTACATACTTGACGTATTTGTTGAAAATGGTGGTAATTCAATTCTTCTAATTTTACATATGCCAATGTTAGGTCTTTGATAGCTTTAGAATGGCTAGGACCTACTTGGTAATAGATTTTTTTGGCTTTCGTAATTTCTTGTCGGATCAAAGCAGATTGATCTTGATGGGATTTAACAATGATATCAAAGGCTTTTCTTTGTTTTTCGTCGAATTGTAGTTCTTTGGCAATTAGTTCTTTAGGTGTAGGGCCATTCATTAATCTACGCTCGTTCATCCAAAAAATAACCAATGTTCCCACATTGATGAGTAAAATAAAAGCGACCACCCATGGCCACCATTTAATGGATTGATTTTTCATGGTCTAAAAAGTTATTGTTGCATAGGTTTTCGAAATTTGTTCCAGTTGTATGATGGCTACTTTTTGTTTGTTTTTTTCATTAGCTATAAGTATGATACTGGAAAAAAGTAGTGCCAAAATGCTGGCTGCAGCCATCCAGCGAATGGATTTTTTTTGTTCACTCTCCTTCATTCTAGTAAATAATTCATCTTGAAAGCTGCTTGAAAGCTCCCATTTTTCTAAGTCTTTAATAAGCTTTAGGTATTCCTCAAATTGCTGATCATCCTTCATCTTAATTCTTTTTTAATATTTTCTTTTGCTCGACTAACCAAGGATTCTACTGCTTTTATGCTTAGGTTCATTAGTACACTTGCTTCGGCGTAAGAGATCTCCTCAATTTTAATTAATGTAAACGCCACTCGCTGATTGGGATTTAAGGAATCTATTGCCTTGTAAAGCGCTGTCGCTTTTTCCTTATTTTCTAATTGAATTCCAGGATGCATTTCTGTCGAACTCATACTTTTAGATTCCTCAGGCATCCACCATGGAAGTAATTCTCTCAACTGGTTTCGTCTTTTTTCTTTTCTTAGTTTTTCTAAAGCCTTATTAATGGCAATTCGTATTATCCAGGTACTTAAACTAGAATGACCTTTGAAGGATTGAATGGATTCATACACTTGAATAAAGGTTTCTTGACATACATCCTCGGCTTCCTCTCGGTTTCGTAAGATTTGCATCGCATGATGAAATACTCGGCTTTGGTGATCTTTGACCAATACCTTAAAAGCGAACTCATCCCCCGAAATTAAATCTTCTACTAAATCGGTCATTATATTTTAGATGAATGAGCTTCCTATTTTCTTCGCTCTAAATTAATTTTTTTTTCGCGAAGGAATTTATGATTTGAAACGTCAAAAGAGAAAACATATATTTTCTATGCTCAAACAAACGCTTCTAATTTTTTGGGGATGTATTTTATTCGGAGCTTGTTCTCAATCAGATGACATCAGTCCTTCTAATTCGACAGATGTCATTTTAGAAGTGGACCCAACCTTATTTCTTCCTGCTGGAATTGTTGGAACAATTACCAAAGTAGAAAAAACGCTTTCCAATGGTACAACTACTACATGTTATAAAATTACAACAACTAAAATCCCCTCTGACCATGCGATGGGTCCCTGGTGTCCTACGAATTTGACAGATGACGCAACTAAGGGTGGTGTTTGGTTTGAAAAAGGGAATTTGTATGATGTGGATGGGGCATTTGTTAAAAACTTGGCTACTTTTTATAATGATGCCAAATGGAAATTGTACAATACAGATGGTAGTATACGGGTAACTAATACCAAAGAAGCTTGCCAAGCAGCCGCTAGACCCAATGTAGATCCTCTGTATAATAATTATTGTGTGGAATGTCAGCCTAGCTATTTTTCTAATATCAAAATGACTTATTATATTCCAGTTAAGCCAATTAAGTTAAATTCCTCTACTTCGATATCAGGAGGTGGTGCGGGAGCTTCCGTAATAGGGATTGCTTTCAATGGTGTAAACTTTGATCCCCCTGCTCCAACTCAAGCGATTTTAGGGGCATATACCTTAGCACCCATGGACGATGCTGGTGGTCATGTGAATGGTGCAACGGGCTATCATTATCATGCTGCTACAGGCAAAAGCAAAAAAATTGAACAAGCAGATGGCCATGCGGCTATGATTGGCTACGCTATGGACGGCTTTGGTATGTATGAACTACTGGATAAATTAAATAAAGAGCCGGCAAATCTAGATGCATGTCGCGGACATTATGATACAACCCGTGGTTACCATTATCATGTTGCCAAGGCAGGAAGTAATAGTTTTATAGGTTGTTTTCTTGGTGCCCAAGGTAGCGTTGAAGTAACTGCAAATTAATGAAGCCCATATTTTTACTATTTTTATTTATTTCAATTTACACTTACGGGCACTCACCCCAAATTTCAACTTTTGCATTGGTAAAAGATGAAAAGGGGAGATGGACTGCCCACTTGAGTGCGTCATCTGACGCTTTTCAAACAGTTTTGTTAAATAAAAAATGGAACTCGATAAATGAATTTGAGCGAGCCTTGATTCAATACACTAGCCATTCGATTCGTATATCTGCTGGATTTTTGAATCCAATTGTATTGACAGATGGGCAAATTCATGTAGGACATCATACGGATATAAAGTTTAAAGTTCAAGGAATTCCGAAGCATATCCAATCCTTCATGGTAGAAAATCAAAGCTTTAAATTATTGAAGGATCATTTTATGGTTTTTAAAGTGATTTTTCCTAAAAGTGAATCAAATCAATTGGTGTTAGCTTCTATGAATGATTTTACAGCAAATGTACAGCTTAAGTCTAGTGGCATTTTCGTTGAAGCAAACCCCCATTTTACATATTTATATCTTGTATTATTTATCCCAATTGTTTTATTAGGCATTTATTATCTCAAACGAAAAGCTTTATGGAAACAGTAGCCTTTCTTTTATGATATGTTTTAACAAGATGAAAAGCCATGAGCCCTTATTTTAGCTTAAAAAAAGGCATTTAAATCCCCACAAATATCAGTTCTTGAATTACAACAAAGTACCCCTCTTTCATTTGGGGAAATTTCCATATCTCGCCATAGCTGAACACTTTTCCTCCATAATCCTGCAGGATTTATGTGTGTTTTGATGACAAGTTTATAAGAAAAGATGCTAAATGAAAATTTCTAAATTTCATTATTCAATTTAATTATTATGGCTCAATTTAGCTCATAATTAATGGTATTCTGAATTAAAATTTATTTGAAAATAAAACGATTTTTACAATTCACGTTTATTAATTATGAAAGCGATGTTGCTTTCTTTAAACGTTTTTTGCAATGAATTTAAGAGAAAATCAGAATTTGGGAAATGAATTGGATAAATACCAAGAAATGGAAAATGAGGAAATACAGAATTTTGTAAATGAGGTACTAAGGCCACTGTTTCCAAAATTGAATTTGAGTTCTAGAATGACCTTTAAAGGGGTTAATACCAAGGCAAATACATTTGTAGGAAAAGCTTCTAAAAGTGCAATTTTTGAAGAAACACCTTATCAATATACTGGTACAGATCAATTTCTTCATTTTACTTCATTGAATAGCTTAAATTCAATTTTAGATTGTGGTTGGTTAAGAATGTCTGAATTCAGAAACTTATCTGATAAAAATGAACTATTATTTGCCGCTAGTGAAGTGTTTGATATTGATTTTCCTAATTTTTTTAAAGGTGATGTTGACTCAAATAAATCGAATTTATTTTGTTTATCGGCTTGTGATGCATCACATGAAAACAGAACAGATCACCATCTATGGAATTTTTATGGAGATGAAGGAAAAGGAGTGTCAATTGAATATGAATTTTCCAATATTGATGTACATAATTATTTGTTTGGAAATATACTTTATGGTATTGAGAATCTAGATTTAATAAAAAAGGTCATGCTCAATTATCGAAGTTATTTGTCTTCAAACCGGGGGATTTGTCCAAGTAATTTTGTGCAATTAATGACTGTAATTTTAGTCTTTCATAAGGAGGCGCATTTCAAATCAGAAAAAGAAGTGAGATTGTTTTGGGAAAGTTATAAAGCACAATGGGAAGTCCATGATAATTATTTTATTTATGAAGATTTCAATTCTTGTCAAGAAGTCAGATATTTTGCAAAATTATTCTTAAAAGAAAGAAATCCTTTTTTTGAAAACAGGGAAGTTTCTGATTTAAGGAAAAAAGAAATGTTGGAAGTTATTCCACAAGTAGAAATCAAAAAAATAACTTTAGGGAATAATATTTCCATAGAAAATAAGTTGGAAATCTTTGATTTATTACATAAAATTAAACGTAAGCATGATTATGAATACGAAATTTTACACATGAGGGATGGTAATGTTGTACCATTTATTTAAAATCAAATCTCCTTAAACTTATACAAATAGGGAGCCTTATGGGCGGCACCCGTAAATTGTTTTTCTAGTCGGTCTAAGATGTTTAAATCCAACATCATTTTTTGGAAATTATTTCTTCGATAAGGCTTATCAAATATGGTTTCATATAATTGTTGAAGCTCCTTCATGGTGAAGGTTTCTGGTAGCAGCTGATATCCAACCAAGTGATCATCAAAATTCATTCGCAAGGCTTGAAGTGCTTTAGCTATGATCTCCTTCCCGTCTAAAATCAGGTTAGGAAGCTGCTTGATGTCCACCCATTCCATTTTTTCATCAATGGCGGTCGCTTGCGGTTTTACTTTTTTAATATCGACTAAGGCATAGTAGCCTATGGAAATAAATCGACGAATAAACCAGTCATATTCTTCTTGGGCACCTTGAAGTTGCGGGTTTTGGGCCAATAGGGAATTCATGAAATCAGCATTGTTTCTATCGGCTTTACCAAACACATGAAATTGCTCTAAATAAATATCTTTGATTTGGGTTCTTTCTTCCAAAATTCTCTTAGCTGCCTGGTCCACATCCTCATGTTGGTATATAAATCCACTAGGAAGTCCCCAGAAATCGACTTGAAAATTCAATTTGGGAACCAAAACCTTCAAGGTGCCGTGTTGATATCCAAAAATGACACAATCAATGGATAATTGAGCTATGTAATTCTGAGTACTGATTCCTTTATAACTTTCCGACATAGGTTTACATCTTATTTCCCAAAAGTAGAAATTTATTGTCTAAAAAATAGACAATATGGTTTTTGTTTCTATATTTGAACGCTAAATACAACTATTGATCTTGTTCAGGATGGGATTATTTTAGATTTTGATGCTAAAAAGGCAGATAAGAATTAATTCAAATAGGATGGGTCAATGAAATTAACAGTCACCAAATAGTACATCTAAATAATCCAAACCATGAAAAAAGTAAGTATGTTGTTTGCCATGATCGCTTTATTGCTAAGCTTTCAAAGTTTTTCTAAGTCGACATTAGCCCCAGATTTTTTTGCTGGGAAGTGGGAATTGGTCATCGTTGGAACTCCCAATGGAGATGCTAAAATGATCAGTGAAATTAAGCGTGTAGAGGGTAAATTGACAGCAGTATTGAAAGATCCTAAAGGTCAAAATCCGGACATGAATGCCAGTGTAGAGGAAAAAGAAAATCAGATTCAGGTATTTTTCCAGGCGCAAGGAATGGATATTACCATGACTTTAAACAAAGTGGATGAAGACAATTTAAAAGGAGATATTTTGAGTGGGATGTTTGAAGCGAAAGCCAAACGCATCAAAGAATAATTTACGTTAATATCTTATTCGTAAAAAGGGGGCAATGCCCCCTTTTTAATTGAATATGCTTTGACTATGCTATCCTAGATTTTAAAGAAAAAAATAGACACAAACTAGGCTAATAAAAGCTGGTAATGCTTGTTTGAAAAAAATCGCCTTACTATACATCGCTCCGAAAAGTCCAGCTACCGACACGCAGCCTAAGAAAAACAAGGCAATGTTTTTCGACCAAATGGGGTCTGAAATGCAAAAAGACCAAAGTAAACCTGCGGCTAAAAAGCCATTGTATAGTCCCTGGTTGGCGGCTAGTCCTTTGGTAGGTTTAAATAATTCTGGAGCTAATGCCCCTTTAAATGTTTTTTTGCCTAAGGTTTCCCAAGCAAACATTTCTAAATATAAGATGTTCATGTGCTCTAAGGCTACCAATCCAATCAATATTTTGGAGACTATTTCCATGGGATCTTATTTAAAAATACTTTTTCCTTTGGTCATTTTTTCAATCTCTACTACGGACCTTGGAGAGCCAGCGGAAAGATTGATAGGGGCATCTTGAGTCACTAAAATATCATCCTCAATTCGCACTCCGATATCCCACCATTTTTTATCACAATTACTTCCCGCAGGAATATAAATACCTGGTTCTACCGTTAATACCACCCCAGCTGCTAGCACTCTAGGGCCTAAATCATGTACATCTAATCCTAAATGATGGGATGTTCCATGAGGAAAATATTTCCTAGCCTCTTTTTCATTGGCAGCAATACCTAATTTGATTAAGCCCTCATTGACCACGGCTCTTGAAGCAGCATCCACTCCAGAGAATGGTAAACCAGCTTTGCAGGCTGCTATTCCTGCATCTTGAGCTTGTAAAACAATTTCATAAATCTGTTTCTGAGCCTCAGAGAATTTTCCATTGGCAGGTACTGTTCGGGTGACATCGGCGCTATACCCATGGTATTCGGCTGCACAATCACTAAGTAATAATTCGCCTGATTGAATCTCTTTCAAATTCGTTATATAATGCAAGACACAGGCATTACCTGCGGCGCCATTGATACTTGGGTATCCCGTATATTCAGAACCTTGGTTTTTGAAATGGTATTCCATAATGGCTTGTGCTTGAAACTCCTTCATACCTGGCTTGATGGCGCGCATCACATCATTATGTCCTAAAACACTGATTTCCGCTGCTTTTTTAATCAAAGCAATCTCCTCGGCTTGTTTTATTCCTCTTAACTGGCTCATGATGGCCATGGTAGATCGCTGAGCAATGGCTTTGTTTTGAGCTAGCACCAAACTGTCCAACATATTTGCCATGCGCGTTAATGGCTCTTCTCTTCTTTCATATTTCCCAAAAATTCCCCCAGTTCTGTAAAGTGAATAAACAGAGTCAACTTGCGCAAGAGGTAAGGTAGTAGGGCTAAGTTTATCATTTGTGAAAACATGCTCCATCTTACTTTTTTCTTTGTAGCCTTCCACGCCTAAAATTTTCCCTGTCCATAATTCTTTGAATGGATCACGGTTTTGAAGGAAGATAAATTCAGTTCCTGTTTTACCTAATACAGTTACCGGATTTTTGAAAAGGAACAAAACGGCATTGGGCTCATCTAAACCAGTCAGGTAATAAAAGTTTTTATTTTGTGCATATTGATAGGTGATGTCATTATTACGAACTCGTACCTGAGCAGCAAAAAATACGGCCATCCCTTTATCTGTAAGTTTCTCCTTCAAGGCCGTTCTTCTGTTGGCATGGAATTCCGGACTTAAATAATCTGTGGGATATAATGGGGACGATTGAGCCATCAATCCAAAAGAATTTACTAGGGCTAAAGTCCAAATTAATAGTAATTTATTTTTCATAATAATGCTGTGAAGGTGATCTGAAGACTAAATGTATCAATTTCATTTCATTAATTAGGACTTCATTCCCTTATTTTGATGAGTGGCGCTTATCGAATTTCCCCCAAATATTTATTAGTTTCATACCTTATTCCACTTCCATATTTATACCTAGCATGAAAGCAATTAAAATTCTTTTACTTTTTATTCTTAGCATAAGCTTTAATTCCCTCAATTTAGCTCAGTCCTCCGACAAATTAGTGGCGGGGATGTCGCTGGAACGATTACAACGATACCATGCCTTTTTGCAAAAAGAAGTTGATGACCATATTCTCCCTGGAGCCGTGAGTATGATTGTAAAAGATGGAAAGCTTGTTGAACATCGGGCATTTGGCTATAGCAATGCGGTTGAAAAAGTAGCCATGAAAACGGACGATCTTTTCTATATGCAATCCATGACAAAGCCCATCATTACCGTAGCCTTTATGATGCTTTATGAAGAAGGTCATTTTCTTTTGACAGACCCCGTATCTAAATACATCCCAGAATTTAAAAATATGCGGGTAGCGAAAGATGTGAATAAGGGAGCCAATGGAGAAACGGACTCATTGATGAGTCAAATCACCATCGCTCAAATTTTGAGTCATACTTCGGGAATGACGCACGGTTTGGCAACAACTGCCCTTGATAGGGATTTTAGAATGAAATATTATGGAATGCCTTTCCCTAAAAATATCCAAGAATTAGTCATCAAAGCCACCAAAATACCCTTGGTTGGTCAGCCTGGAAAACAGTGGAATTATAGTGCAAGTCCGGATGTTTTGTCGGCTTTGATTGAGAAGTTTTCGGGCATGAGTACCCATGATTTTTTACAGGAAAGGTTGTTTAAACCACTCGGAATGACGAATACGGGCTATAATTTAACAGATGCGCAGGCTGCCCGCGTCGTAAAAGTTCATCGTAATTCGCCCGATGGCTCTTTAATTTTGACTTCTAATCAACCTAAGACATCCGGAAATGTCATTTGGTTTGGTACCCATAGCCTGTTTTCTACAGCCAAAGATTATATGGAGTTTTGCCAAATGTTATTGAATGACGGTCAATGGAAAGGGAAACAATTCCTAAGTAAAAAGACCTTAGAATTGATGGTTTCTAATCACGTAGGAGATATGTACGAAAAAAGAATTCCAGATCGTAAGGGAGAGGGATTTGGTTTAGGTTTTGCGGTTTTAGAAAGTGTATCCGATAGTCAAGTTTTGGGAGATAAAGGCTTGTATTTTTGGTCTGGGGCCAACAATACCCACTTTTTTATTAACCCTAAAGAGAAATTAATTGCGATTATGTTGACTCAAAAGGATCCGCATACTATTTATTACCACACTAAAATGCGTCAATTGATCCATCAGGCCATTGTAGATTAAGGTTCTTTGCATTTTTATGATTTTACCTATGCCAAAGCTAATAAGGCCTTGGCCTAGGTTTTTAAACCTATTTTATGAAAAACCTATTCATCCTGTTTATACTAGGGTTCATTCCTTCATGGGCGCAAAATGCCAAAATTGTTCGAGGGCCTTATTTACAAAACTTTACTAGCACTTCAGGTGTGATTCGTTGGAGGACGGATATTCCAACTGATAGTCGGGTTATTTATGGGAAAGAATTCACTAAACAGATAAAATCAACGTATGATCCTGTTTTAAGTACTGAACATGAGTTGAAAATAAGTGGATTAGTTCCCAATCAGGAGTATTTTTATACAATTTCACCCGTTCAACCAACGAGGAAACAAAAGTTTAAAACTTTACCGAAAAAAGGAAGTAAGCAAGCCATAAGAATTTGGGCATTGGGAGACTTTGGAACGGGTTCGAGGAATCAACTACTTGTACGAGATGCCATCAAAAATTTAGTTAAAGGTAAGCCAATTGATGCATGGATTTGGTTGGGTGACAATGCCTATGGCAGTGGAAAAGATGTAGAGTATCAAAAAAATGTGTTTGAGGTTTATCAAGAAGATTTTTTTCCAAATACCAAATTATGGCCTAACCCAGGTAATCATGATTATAAGGACCATCCTGAATCTAAAAAACTAGCCTATTTTCAGAACTTCACTATGCCAACACAAGGAGAGGCCGGAGGATTAAAGTCGGGAACGGAAGCTTATTATTCATTTAATTATGGAAACGTGCATTTCGTTTCCATAAATTCCGAAGAGACCTCTGAAGATGGAACGAGCATAACAGACAGCACGGGTCAACAAGCTCAATGGCTAAAACGCGATTTGGCAGCGAATAAATTACCTTGGACTATTGTTTATTTTCATGAGCCGCCTTATTCCAAAGGTTCGCATAATACAGATTCAGATGAGGAAATGACTAAAGTGCGTCAACAGATTGTTCCAATTTTTGATCAATATCAGGTGGATTTGGTTTTGGCAGGTCATAGCCATTCTTATGAAAGAACTATGCCAATTCGAGGTCATTTGGGCCCCAACGCAAGCTTTGACCCCTTGAAACATGTGTTGGCCAAAGAAATAAAACCTAATCGGTATGTGGTGAATAAAACTTCACCATTAGGGACAATATACATAGTAGCTGGTTCAGGTGGACAATTGGGAAAAAGCCAAGGAGACTTTCCCTTAAAATCCTCCGCATTTTCCACAGTAGCTTTGGGTGGGTCTTTGATCTTGGATATCGAGGCTAATTTATTGGTGGGAAAGTGGATAGGCTCTGATGGAAAAGTTCATGATGAATTTAGTATTCAAAAATAGGGTGAAATCGATGATTTTTTCGATGAAATTAATCGTGTAAATTGTCAATTTGAATAAAATGATTGATTTTGTGGAATTATCCCTAGGACGGATAATGATAGTTAGTCTAACATACTTTGGTATTTTGCCTCTATAAAACTGAATTATTCATGGTAAAGCCTAGAAATTTTTTACTCCTACTTTCATTATTCTTGTTGAGTTGGGGAAGCATCGCCCAGGACGCGATGAAGTCAGAATTTATGACCCCGCCTAATTCAGCTAAACCGCGAGTTTGGTGGCATTGGATGAATGGGAATATCAGTAAGGAAGGAATTCAAAAGGATTTAGAATGGATGGAGAAAACGGGAATTGGTGGGTTTCAGAATTTTGATGCTAGTTTAATGACCCCAGTCATAGTGAAAGAAAAATTAAGCTTCATGAATCCCGCTTGGAAGGATGCCTTTAAGTTTACGGCTGATTTAGCGAAGAAGAAGAATTTGGAAATGGCCATAGCGGGCTCTCCTGGATGGAGTGTCACGGGTGGGCCTTGGGTGAAGCCTTCGGATGCTATGAAAAAGTACGTATGGTCAGAGACTCGAATCAGTGGAGGAAAACTCTTTTCAGGAAAAATTCCAGCCCCTTCTTCTGTCACAGGCCCTATGCAAAATACACCCGTGGAAACCGGAGGATTTGGTGGTCCGGCTCCTGAACCAGCGCCTGCAGTACCTGAATATTATCAAGATTTTGCGGTAATTGCTTATCCTGTGCCCTCCAAGGATAAAGCTTGGGAAAGTATGAATGCCACCATAACGAGTAGTGGAGGCAATTTTTCATTGGCACAATTGAATGATGGAGATTTGCATAATTTCAGTCTACTACCTCCTAAAAAGGTGGGGGAGGAAACTTGGATTCAATACGAATTTCCAGAGGCTCAGGAAATTGCGGCGGTTACCATTGCCAATGAAGGATACGGAGAACTGGCTGTTTTTAGGGGTGGACCAGAAAATAGGTTTCTTCAATACAGCATGGATGGTATTAATTTTAAACAAATACTAGCCATTCCTGGCACCATTACGGCACAAACCACCTTGTCTTTCAGTCCAATCAAGGCTAAGTTTATACGTTTAGTGTATCAGGTATTAGCGCCTGAACCTGGTTTTATGGCCGCATTCGGTGCTAGTCCTGATATGACTCCTAAGGGCACGAAAGTCTCTGAATTTAGGGTACATGTTAGCCCTAAAGTGCATTTATTTGAAGGTAAAGCTGGTTTTCAAGCTTGGGTGGAAAGCCCTGGACCTATGTCCTATAATCCCAGCGGACCTACTACCCAGCAGGTCATTGATTTGACAAGCCAAATGAAGTCAGATGGAAGCCTTAGTTGGAATGCACCAGCCGGTGAGTGGCTTATTTATCGATTTGGATATTCTTTGACAGGTAAGAAAAACCATCCCGCTTCTCCAGAAGCTACGGGCTTAGAAGTGGATAAAATAGATAAAGAAGCGGTAAGTAGGTATTTGAATAATTACTTGGATCAATATAAAGATGCAACAGGTGCTGATTTGATGGGGAAGCAAGGTTTGACACACATGGTATTGGATAGTTATGAGGCAGGTCATATGACATGGACACCCGCTATGATGGAGGTTTTTAAATCCAAGCGTGGATATGACATGAAGCCCTGGTTACCTGTTTTAGTTGGTCAAATCGTACAGGATTTAACATCAAGTGAAAAATTTCTTTGGGATTTTCGCAAGACCATTGGTGAAATGATCGTTGAAAATCATTACGAGCTGATTGGAGAAGTTTTGGCACAAAGAGGTATGAAACGTTACACAGAATCCCATGAAACGGGACGTATCTTTTTAGCGGATGGTATGGATGTGAAGAGGAAATCAGATATTCCCATGTCTGCTATGTGGCAGCCGGGGGCTTTGGTGCCAGGAGCTGACGAGGAGATTAGAAGTAGAGCAGACATTCGAGAATCGGCCTCAGTGGCTCATATCTATGGGCAGAATATTGTGGCTGCAGAATCCATGACTACGGTAGGAAATCCATTTAAACCACACCCAGGGACTTTGAAAAGAACGGCTGATGTTGAAATGGCTTCTGGCTTAAACCGATTTGTCATACATACTTCGGTGCATCAGCCTTTGGATAATTTATTTCCTGGATTCACCTTAGGGCCATTTGGGCAATGGTTCACTCGTCAAGAAACTTGGGCTGATCAAGCACATGTTTGGGGTGAATATTTGGGACGAAGTTCGTATATGTTACAGCAAGGCAAGTTTGTGGCTGATATCTTGTATTACTATGGAGAGAATACCAATATTACCTCCAATTTCACCAAATCATTGCCAGAGATTCCGGCCGGTTATGAATATGATTTTGTGAATGCTACGGCACTAAAAAGTGTCATTTCATCCAGTAATAGGAAATTGGTCAATCCACAAGGCGGTCAATATTCGCTATTGGTATTAGATCCTACAGCTCAGCAAATGACCTTATCTGTTTTGAAGAGTATCTTGAAATTTGCCCAAGCTGGAGTGCCTATTGCTGGACAAGCTCCAGCCTACAGTCCTAGTTTAGCGGATAATGAACAAGAATTTACAAGTCTATTGGCCCAATTGAAAAAATTGCCAAATGTACATTTTGGGAAGAATTTGAAGCAGATTTTAGCACAAATACAAGTGGCTGAGGATGTCCAAATTTCGAATCAAAAGGCGGAGATATTGTATGTGCATCGCTCATTGGCGGATAAGGAGATTTATTGGTTGAATAGTCGTTCGGATCAGGCAAATTCAGCACAAATTTCATTTCGAGTATCGGGTAAAGTGCCTGCTATATGGAACCCTGAAACGGGAGAAATAAGTAAGGTTGGATATGAAATCAAAGGAGGAAGAACCCTATTGAACCTAGAGTTTAGTCCATGGGATGCTTATTTTGTTGTTTTTGATGAAAAAGCTAAGGCCTTAAAAATGGGTTACCCTAAGCCTCAAGTTGTCAAAACGCAAGGGATAGAGGGTCCGTGGAAGGTTCAATTCCAAAAAGACAGAAGCGCTCCTGCTGAAATTACGTTGAATTCCCTAATCTCATGGAATAAGCATGAGAATGAAGGTGTTAAGTATTTTTCTGGAGTGGCTACCTACAGTAATAAGTATGAATTGTTGAGTATTGCTCGAGGAGAGAGTATTAAGCTAGACCTGGGGGATGTGAAAAATTTGGCAGAAGTATATGTCAACGGAACCAAAGTTAGTACTCTTTGGAAAAAACCTTATGTAGTTGATATCACATCGCCATTAAAAATGGGTAAAAATACCATCGAAATAAAAGTAATTAATTCCTGGGTTAATCGCTTAGTAGGGGATGCTCAGCCAGGAGCTAATAAGATTACATTTACCTCTTTTCCTTTAATACGGCCCAACAGTCAGACGGAAGAATCCGGATTGTTAGGACCTGTTAAAGTATTGATTTACAAATAAAATGATAAACGATTGCTTAAAAATCCCCGGAAATACCGGGGATTTTTTTTGCTAAAAAATGCCTTTACAGGGCGATATTCAAGGAAGTGGTCTTTTGACTTTGGACTACAATGGCGCTCACTTGTTTCTCGACCGTCACCAATCCAGCTGAGGTCTCTGAAACCAGAATTAAATCATAGCTTCCAGCAGCTAGGAAAGCCAAAGTATAAGCGCCAGAAGCACTTAACTTGGTACTTGAAATGGCATTGGCAAAGCGCGCATTTTCACCTGTGGGTTCATTACTCTCACTTGGGCTGTATTTATCCTTTTCGTAGGCATAAATGACATATTTTTTGTCGCTAGTCAAATTACTTACCAAGCCTGAAATTGTTCCAGATTGATTATTTACGGCAATTTTGATGGTTGGATTTAGAATATAGGTACTCCCTGATCCCGTAACAACAATGGATTTTCTTAGGTCAAAGTCAGCCGTTACCTCCACGACTCCATTGATAGGAACAGAAAAGTTTCCATTGGCTTTATAACCCGACTGTGAACCACTTGGTACAAATAGGGGCTTTTTTTCTCCTGTGCTAATTTCTACATAACATCCAGGATTACTGGGATTATTGCTGCCTTTCGTAGGAGCATCCAGTTTGAAACGTAAACCTGTGTAGTTTCCAGCCTTCAAGGTATAATTACCTAATAAAGACGTTTTTCCATTTTGCAGGTCTAGGATATTTACCACTTGGGGACTAGTGAAGTCGGTGGCTGTTTCCCATGAGCCGCCGCTGTTTTGGTATTCTAGGCCTGTAAATGTGACATAAACCGCCTTGACATTGCTGGCATCAATGGGTGCATCGGTCACAGAGAGGGCAAGCTTCCCCGTACCATCGGAGAGTTCGTCGCTTTTGCAGGAAACAAATAAGGCAGAAATGATTAAAAGTGTTGAGAGTTGATTAGAGAGTTTCATTTTTTTATATGTTTAAAATTTGTTCTGTAACGCAAAATGGCCTGTTAAATTTCATTAAAAAAATGCTAAATTGTCCTTTTAATGGCTCTTTTGAAGACACAAAAGCCTCTTTAATCACCTAATTTGTCGTAGTCAAAGTCATGATGAGTTCTTTAGTCGTTTTACTCCTATTCTTAGCAATAATCGCATTTCTTTATTCATCGGTCGGACATGGAGGGGCAAGTGGTTATTTGGCGGTCATGGCTATCATGGGGGTTACCCCGGCTATCATGAAGCCCTCTGCTTTGGTGATGAATTTGGCGGTATCACTATTTTCATTCATTGGCTTTTATCGGGCTGGCCATTTTAAGCTAAAATTGTTTTTGCCTTTTGCACTAGCCTCGGTTCCTATGGCTTATTTGGGTGGAACTATGACGCTGTCGGATTCGATTTACAAGAAGATTTTGGCATTATGCATTCTTATTTCCATTGCCCGCCTAGTCTTTCAATTTCGACAAAAGGAAGAGGAAATAAGGCCTATTTCAAGTTTCGCAGGTATTCTTTCTGGTGGATCTATTGGCTTGTTATCGGGCATGATTGGCATTGGAGGTGGTATCATTTTGAGCCCTTTGATGTTACTAATGCGTTGGGCTAGCTTAAAGCAAACAGCCGCTGTTTCTGCTCTGTTTATCTTTGTTAATTCCCTTTCAGGTTTATATGGTCAAATCCAAAAGGGAGGAATTCAAGTAAGTGATGATTTTCAATGGTCAGTGGCTGCTACCATAGTTGGAGGACTTTTAGGATCATATTATGGTAGTCAAAAGTTTAATGTACCTACTTTACGATATTTGCTAGCCATAGGTCTTGTGATAGCCAGTGCCAAGCTAATATTCACCTAAAGCTTGTGCTGAAGGGTAGAATCAATAGCTTTTACTCCCTTGCTGAAAAAAAGGTCTTGCTGATTCAAAAACACGTAAATTGCTAGCCTTTTGTGGGCTAATAATTCTTATTTATGCATTTAAGTCGATCACGTATTTTTTTCTTTGGGACTTTGATGTTCATTGCCCTGGGACTTCATGCACAAAGACCCTATCCTTGGTTAAGTAGACCCCATGCGATTAAAAGTTTGGATAGTTTAGTGCATCTTTCACCTCAATTCGCCCTAAAAACAGAATTCTATGCCCACGGATTCTTAGATACCTTGGCCCAGCAGCCACATGGCTGGAGAAGTACAGAAGATTCCTTGTTGCTAGAGAATAAAATTCAAAATTTGGCTCAATCCTTCTTTGAAGACCTCAGTTTTGGTAATCCTAGACCTAATTTTAAGTTTCAGGGTTATGTATTCGAATTAAGGAAAAATGAGGTGAGCATTTTGCTTGATGCTTATTTGAAAAAACAATCAATTGCAAATTTAGTTAACTATCTAAATAATTCATCTGCAGAGGTAAAGACTATTTTGACTAGGCTACAAGCTGAACAGGATAGCCTAGTGCCTGATCGAGCCAAAATAGCCCAATTAACGCTTTCAGCCAATCATTATCGCTGGCTGCACCATGTGAGAAAAAACCTTTTGCTAACTGTTGTGAATATACCAGCAGCTCAGATGAAGGTGTATCAGGGAAACCAGACGGCATTAAAGATGAAGGTGGTGCTTGGTAGGCCTGCTAGGCCAACCAGGGTTTTAACTGCTCAAATTAAAAACCTGATTATTAATCCCAATTGGTATGTACCCCGAAGTATTGCCACGGAGGAGTTATTGCCAGAGATACAAAAGAACATACGTTATTTCTATGCGAGTCATTTGGACCTTTTGGATAAAAATAATCAGCTTGTAGATGCTAAAACAGTTAATTGGAAAGCTTTAAGTAAGAATTATTTCCCTTATTCCTTCCGACAAAAAACGGGTGTTTGGAATACCTTGGGCATACTGAAAATACCCTTTGAAAATCCTTATCGATTATATCTTCATGATACCTCAGAAAAAAAGCTTTTTGCTTCTTCCAAGCGATTTTATAGCCATGGTTGCATCCGTTTAGAAGACCCCATTCGATATGGAAAATTACTCTTGGGAACCAATTCCAAGGCCATGGATACTTTGAAGTTGGAAGGCCCTTATTACAACATTCCCTCCAAGTGGATTAAAGTCAATAAAATTGCCCCTTTGATTATATGGTACAACCTTATTGATTTTGACGAAAAAGGAGAGGTGGTGTTTTTGGAAAATATATATAAATAGGGATTAGGGTTTAGGGTTTAGTGATTAGGGATTAGTGTTTATTGATTAGGATTTAGGGATTAGGGATTAGGGATTAGGGATTAGGGATTAGGGATTAGTGTTTAGGGTTTAGTGATTAGTGTTTAGTGTTTTAGTAATTAGTGTTTTTTATTATTAATATACCTAACTGTCAACCTTTTTCAGGACAAGACAATTCTGCCTATTCCCTAATCACTAATATATTCTCACTAATATATTCTCACTAAACCCTAATCACTAAACCCTAAACACTAATCCCTAATCCCTAATAACTAAACCTTATAATACTGTTCCCAACCTTTTCTTGGAGCGGCACCTTTCAGTAAAGAATTGGCTAATTTATTATTGGTGATTTGCTTGGTTTTAGGATCAAAAATCAATTTTGTATTCAATTTCTGAGCCATACAGCCTAGGGAGAATACTTGACTTAAAGGACCAGCAATGGCAAAAGGAGAACGAGTTTCCTCTTGTCCCATACAAGCTTTCAAGAAGTTGGCATAGTGATTAGAAGGGCTTTTTGGCACTTCTGGTAATTTAGAAGCCATATCTTTAGCTTGTTCAGGCGGGATGATGGATAAAGTACTTCCATGCGAACCACCTTTGAAGGTTAGATCTTTGGAATAAATGATTTTACCCGGATTCAATTTGGCTGGTTGAATCTTTCCATTACTTGCCGGTGGAATGTTAGGATCTAACTCGGTTACTCCATAACCCTGTGGTACAGGAGGAAGGTTGTTGACACCATCATACCAGGTAATATCCACAGCCGGCATGTTAGCTCTTTCTGGGAACTTAAATAAGATGGTAGAGGATTGCGGATAGAAATATGGATTATGTCCATCTGCTCTTAGCATGTTAATTTCAGTTGGCAGACCCAAATCTAAGAATTGGTGGGCTGTGTCAATGATATGTGCACCCCAGTCGCCCAAAGCACCTAAACCATAATCAAACCAACAGCGCCACTGTCCATTTACAAAGTCCTTATTATAATCATGAGGCTGGGTTACTCCCATCCAAATATCCCAATCCAAGGTACTTGGAACAGCCTCGGCAGAAGGGAAGCTTTTGATTTTAGTATCCCATCCATGCCACCTGCGGGCCGAGTTCATGTGGGCTGTAATGGCTGTAACATCTTTGATAATTCCTGCATCTTTATAGGCTTTGAACTGAAAATAATTGGCCTCTGAATGTCCTTGGTTTCCCATTTGAGTAACCAATTTGGAATGTTTCTTAGCGGCTTTCATCATCAACTCCACCTCGTTGAATGTTCTGGCCATGGGTTTTTCTACATAGACATGTTTACCTAAACCCAAGGCCATCATGGTGATAGCAAAGTGGGCATGGTCAGGTACACCAATGGCTACAGCATCCATTTGGTTTCCCATTTTGTCGAACATAGTACGGAAATCCTGAAATCTAGGAACATCAGGGAATTTCTTAAGTACTTCTAAAGTTTGAGGAGCACCCATGTCGACGTCACAAAAGGCCACAAAATTGGCCAAACCAGTTTTATGGAAAGACATTACATCCGAGCCACCTTGGTTTCCTATACCGATACAGGCTAAATTAACTTTATCACCCACTTTTTTGCTGGGTATAAAAGAAGAATGCTTTTCTGAGTTAGTCCAGATATACGGAAATGCAGAAGCAGCGGTAAGTAGTCCTGTATTTTTCAGGAAGGTTCGACGGTCTTGGTTGGCTTTCATAATGGCTTTTTTGTCCAAATATATTATTTATTATGTAATACCCTTGCCGAGTTAACAGGCTATTTTAGGTAATTATCTTTTCAAGCAATTTAGCGAGAGAATCTACTCATTTTTCTTTCAAAATTTGACGATAGGGTATGTATGAATTTTTGATTTTTGACAAGTTTTTTAATAAAATACCAAAAAAATGGAAAATTCTTAAGAGGGGATTTTTTACACCTTACGTATATGCCAAGCCGTTAAATAAATAAAATTCGAAATAGAAGCTCGTTATTGAATTTTACTTGACAGGTAATTTAAATTTTTCATCACAAAATTAACATTCGTTTAATCATTTTTTTTAGGAAAAATTGTATTTGGTTAATAACATTGCAGATTAACTAATCCTAAATAACCAGTAAAATGGTCTAACTATGCAAAAAAAAATACTCATGTCGTATCGACAATTGAGCATGAAAAGCGCTTTGCCCATGTTGGGTATTGCACTGACTTGCTTCAGTATGTTGCCAGCGAAGGCGGCCCTATCAGAGAGGGTAGGAAGGCTAAGCGAAATTAAAAATGTTAAGGTAGCAGATATCACTGTTACGGGTAAAGTGACAGACGAAACTAACTCTGGAATTCCAGGAGTTAACGTAGTTGTCAAAGGAACTACCAAAGGAGTCATGACCGACGCCAGTGGTAATTTTAAGATTGTTGTAAGTGATTCCAGATCGGTGTTGATATTCTCCGCAATTGGATATACCCAACAAGAAATAACTGTTGGAAACCAGTCATCTATTAACGTTAATTTGAAGCCGGATAACAAATATTTGGACGAGATTGTCGTGATTGGATATGGTACTCAGAAAAAATCGGATTTAACGGGTTCTGTAAGTTCTATCAAAACAGATCAATTGATGGAGCGCCCAGCTACTTCCTTAAACCAAGCACTTTCTGGTAGAATGGCGGGTGTTCAAGTTAGTACTAACTCAGGTCGTCCTGGTGGTCGTACCACGGTTCGTGTACGTGGATTTAGTTCCATCAACTCATCCAATAACCCATTGTATGTGGTTGATGGTGTGATGTTGCCACAAGGTAACATGAACCAGTTTACTTCGGCGATTGATTACTTGAATCCAAACGATATCGTTTCCGTGGAGGTATTGAAAGATGCTTCTTCAACAGCGATTTATGGAGCTAGAGGAGCCAATGGGGTAATCTTAGTAACAACTAAAAAAGGTAAATCAGGTGAAGGAAGCGTTACTTATAATGCTGACTTCAGTGTCAATGTAGCAGGTCCTAACAAGCCACAGGTATTGAATGCAAAACAATACATGGCAGTGGAGGATTTAGCGTGGGCAAATATGGCTAAATATGACCCAGCTGGTTGGGCTGCAGGTCGTTGGGCTTATTTAAATCCAAGATTGAGAAGAACAGATCCACGTGTATTTGATGCGAGTGGTAACCCATTATTTGATACAGATTGGTTTGAGGAATCAACTCAAAACAAATTATCTCAAAATCATCAATTAGGATTTAGCGGTGGTAATGACCGTACTCAATATTCCTTTTCATTGGGATATCGTGATGATCAAGGTTTAATAAAAACAACCTATTTGAAGCGTTATTCTGGTCGATTTACCATTGATGATCAAATCAAAAGATGGTTGAAAGTAGGAGGAACCTTGTCATACAATAACCAAACGGAAAACCTATCTGACGTAAATGATGCGGTTTCAAGACAGATTGTGGAAGATTTCCCTTTCCTTCCTGTAAAATATGCGGATGGTACTTATGCTAACAACCGTGATTTCCCTTTTGCGGAAGGAACGATGAGTTCAGTTCACCGTTTAATGGGACGTAAGTATATCTTAAATACGCAAACAACTACAGGAAGTGTTTATTCTAACATTACCTTCATGAAAGGTTTGGAGATGAAAACTATTTTAGGAGCCAACATCATGACTCAAGAAAATAATCAATCTCAAACAAGAACCTTGAATATCGGTGGACAAGGAAATGCTTCAGCTACTAACCAAACAGAAACGTTTTGGTCTTTAGAGAACTATTTGACTTATACCAAAGATTTCAACGAAAATCATTCATTGAACGCTTTATTGGGTCTTTCATGGCAGCAAACAGACTTCTTCAACATTGGAGCAAGTGTGAATGGATTTGCTACGGATTATTTTGGTTTCAATAACTTAGGTGCCGGAGCTGTGAATCCAACAGTAGGATCAGGTGCTTCTAGATTTGCATTTAACTCTTATTTCGGACGTGTTAATTACACATTTAAGAATAAGTATTTAGTAACTGGTACTGCTCGTGCGGATGGTTCGTCTAAATTTGGAGAGAACTACAAATTTGCTATTTTCCCATCAGGAGCATTAGCATGGAGAGTATCTGAGGAAGATTTCTTAAAAGGAAATTCAACCATTTCAAATTTGAAAATCAGAACTAGTTACGGTTTAACAGGTAACTCTGAAATCCCGGCTTACTCATCTCTTTCTTTATTGAGTTCGAACTACTCTGCTGTTTACAATGATGGTCGTGTATCTGGAACAGGTATTTCTAGATTAGCTAACCCAGACTTAAAATGGGAGAAAACGGCACAGACTGACTTCGGTATCGAGTTGGGTTTATGGGGTGGACGAGTTAATATCGAGGCGGACTACTATTACCGTTTGACTACCGACATGTTGTTAGATGCTCCAGTGCCTCAAACATCAGGTTATGCTACTATTCGTAGAAATGTGGGTTCTATGGAGAACCGTGGATTTGAATTCTCGATCAATTCAACAAACATCAAGTCCAAAGATTTCCAGTGGAATACCCAGTTTAATATTTCTTTCAACCGCAACAAAGTGTTAACCTTAGCGACTCCATCTGATATCTTCAACGTGGGTGGACCTAACTTTACTAACCCAACGAACATCATTCGTATTGGTGAGCCAGTAGGTTCTTTCTGGGGTTTAACTCGTTTAGGTATTTGGGGTACAGCAGAAGCTGAAGAAGCTGCTAAATGGACTTCTTATAGAAATGGTTTGAAAATTTTACCTGGTGATATCAAGTACAAGGACTTCAACGGAGACCGTGCTATTACAGATGCTGACCGTTCGATTATTGGAAATGGTAGTCCTGATTTCTGGGGAGCTATTTCAAACTCATTCAAATATAAGAGCTTTGATTTAACCCTTGAGATGCAGTTTAACTATGGAAATGAAGTTATGTTGATGAACCTTCACCCAAGTGAAGACCGTCAAGCATTAGCCAATAGTTACACTTCTGTATTAAATGCTTGGACTCCAACGAACCAAAATACCATGATTGCTGAGATTCGCGATACACGTGCTGGTTACGTGACTAACGTAGATACTTGGTGGATCAAAGATGGTTCATTCTTACGTGGTAGAAACTTAATGCTAGGTTATAACGTACCAAGTAATGTAGCAAGCAAATTGAATTTGAGTCGTTTGAGAGTATATGCAACTGCTCAAAACTTCTTCCTTTTAGTAAAAGATCCGATTGTTGGCGATCCTGAGGTTACTCCTACCAACCAAGGTGGTGGAAACTCAGCATTCTCACAAGGTATGATTTGGCACAACTATCCTAAGCCTACGATTTACATGTTAGGATTACAGGTAGCATTTTAATGAAGGAAAATTTAAAAATGAAACGTATTATGAAATTCAAAATAAATTCCAAAATAAAGAAGGTAGCCCTAGGTGGGGTGCTTTTATTGGGGCAGTTTGGTTGTTCAGATTTCTTGGTGGAAAAAGCACCATCCAATCTAACACCAGATGCTTTTTATCAAATTCCTGATCATGCTGAAGCTGCCTTAGCTTCTGTGTATGCCGATACTCGATTCATGGGTGGTGGTGCAGGTATATTTTCATCTAACTGGCAGTTATTAGAAGCTTTGACAGGTACTTCTACTACGGAGACAGCTCAAAACTCTGACTTAAATAACTTGTACGGATTGGTTCATGACCCTAACACGATTCACGTAGTGAACTACTGGAATGGTTTATACAAGGTGATTGCTCAAGCAAACCAAGTTTTAGAGAAAGTGCCACCGATCACTCCGATGGATGAAAACCAAAAGAAGAAAATCTTAGGTGAAGCACGTTTTTTAAGATCTTGGGCCTATTTCCAAGCGGTGAGATTATGGGGAGATATTCCTTTAATCACCAAACCACAAACGGCTGGTTCAGAAGATTTCTTACCTTCAAGAGCTTCCACAGAAAGCGTATATAAGTTGATCGTAGAT
Source organism: Aquirufa sp. Wall-65K1 (assembly GCF_054558475.1). NCBI lineage: Bacteria > Pseudomonadati > Bacteroidota > Cytophagia > Cytophagales > Flectobacillaceae > Aquirufa > Aquirufa sp. Wall-65K1. The sequence continues at coordinate 29,484 of NZ_JBPXKD010000005.1, forward strand.
GACTTATTAGAAGCAGAGAAATCTGGTTTGCCTTGGATGGATGTCAGTGGAAGAGTATGTATGGCTGCGGTTAAAGCCCAGTTAGGAAAAGTGTACTTAACTATGGCTGGTTTTCCATTGAACAAAGGAGCGGCTTATTACAAATTGTCTGCTGATAAGTCTTTGGAGGTAATCACTTATGCCAACGCAAATCCATCAGTAATCAATTTGTTCCCAACCTACAAGGATGTTCACACCGAAGGTTTGAAAAACAGAGTAGAGCATTTATTCATGATTCAATGCAATACCTTAGTTGCAGGTAATTTCATGGGTAATTTCTTCCCTAACTTTAAGCCAGTAACCTTTGCTGGCCCTGGAGGAACGGGTAGTTCAGTTCCTACCATTGCTTTTTATAACTCATATGAAAAAGGAGATTTAAGAGCTAAGAATCAAGATGGTTATTTCTACACCAGCTATTTCACCAATGGTAATGGTGCACCATTTGAATTAGGAGCTCCTTATGTTTTCAAACATTTTAATCAGAAAGCGAATGGTTCTGCTGGTGTAGCAGGTACTCGTTTAGATAACCTAAATGTTCCTCAAATTCGTTACGCAGAAGTTTTATTGAATTATGCAGAGGCGCAAAATGAAGTTGGTGGTCCAACTCAAGCTGCTTATGACGCATTCAAGAGAATCCGTGATCGTGCGACTTTAGAAACTCCTGGTTTAGGAAGTTATACTACCGCTAGTTTTAGAGAAGCTGTATGGATTGAGCGTTGGCATGAATTATGTTATGAGCAAATTACTTGGTTTGACATGGTTCGTTTACGTAAAGTATACAATGAGAAAACAAATAAATTTGACAATTTTGTTGGTCATATTAACTTGAGCTCAAACCAACCTTTACAAGAAAAACACTTATTGCTTCCTTTAGGAAAGCAAGAAATGTTGAATAACCCGAATTTGAAACCTCAAAACCCGGGCTATCCACAATAGTTAATTTAGATTTGAGTCATTAAAAAGAGGGCAACATTGCCCTCTTTTTTTTATTTAATGGGATGTATAGCCTGTATTCATAGAATAAAAAAAGCGCAATACCGGGTGGCATTACGCTTTTAATTTGAACTGTTTACTCAGTTTTACCAGCCTTTTCTGTACTTTCTTTGAATGTATTTGTTGGCCTCTGGGTAATTAGGAAATTTCATTTTTTTGGCGTCCCAAACCAATAATTGATCAGGTACACGGATAGCTACAGTTCCTAATAAAACGGCTTCTGTCATAGGGCCAGATTGAGCAAAATGAGATTCTGTTTTTTCTCCTCCTAGACAAGCATCTACAAAATGATGGTAATGGTTTCTATCTGGTTTGATGGGTGGGGTATAGGATTTGAATTTTGCTTCTGGTAACAATACCGGCATTTTTTGATGCGGAATTAATAAAGCCCCTTCCGTTCCTATAATCATAGCCGATTCAGCTGGATAATCAGTCTCTGAAAATAATGCTCTAATTTCCTTTGGAGGATAAAATTCACCATCAAACCATTCTACGGTTAATGTATCTGATTCTGTTTTCTCATTTCCAGGAAACGTCCAAGTGATGTGATTTCCCTGTGGCCACGTATCTGCTCTTCTTGCAGGTGATTCCTGCCAAGATTTTTGTACTTCAGCCACCACAGAAATAGGATTTTTCATCCCTAAACCTTTCCAAACAGCATCAAAAATGTGACAACCAATATCTCCCGACCAGCCAGTACCAAAGTCTTGCCAGGTTCTCCAAATCGCTTGGTGGTAGATGTTTGGCACGTAAGGACGCATCGGTGCTGTGCCTATCCACTTATCCCAATGCAAGTGGCTTGGTGGGTTTTCAATTCCTTCAGTTGGGCGTGGACCTACATGCCGGTATTTGGCCACCGCTCCTGGTCTATTGGAGCATAAATAAGCATGCTTTACTTTACCAATAATTCCTGATTTTAAAATTTCCACTCCTGTACGATCTCCAGAGGTGGATGCCACCTGGGTACCCAATTGTGTCACTACACCTGCTTTTGTGGCTTCTAATGTTAATATTCTAACTTCAGCTACATCATGACACATAGGTTTTTGGCAATAAACATGCTTGCGTCTACGAATGGCTTCAATCGCAATAACAAAATGGTTATGGTCGGGAACAGAGACATTGACCGAATCTATTTTGTCACTTTCTTGTTTGAACATTTCACGCCAATCTGTATACGTACGTGCATTGGGTAATAAATCGGCCGCCTTTTTTAAATTTCGTTCATCCACATCACATATCGCTACAATATCGACATTGCCATGTTTTTTAAAATTTTGGAGATCGCCCCAACCCATTCCACCAACTCCAATACAAGCATGCTGCAAACGACCGCTAGCAGAAGCGGCTCTTAGGGGCTGTCCTAATAAAACAGGAGCGGCCATAGCGGCCGTGGCGGCCTTTAGAAGAAAGCGTCTTCTAGAATCTAATTGATTTTTGTTTTTCATTCGTTTAGAGATTTTAATTCCTTTCTTAAGAAATTTTCATATCTCTAATAATAGAAAAAAAAGAGGAATAATTTATACTTTTCTGTGAGTATTTCTGGTGTTTTTATTAAACGGGGATAAATTGGCAAGGAGGTAATCCTTTAATTTATCCCCGTTTCACATTATTTTTTTGTAATGGAAAATTGATCATGAATTTCCCCATCTGCACCCAACCAAACAGCCTCTAATTTGGTCTTCGTGATATCTAAAATCATCGAGCCACCTATCTTATTGTTGGAGTAAATGGCCGATTTTAAAGGATAACCATCTCTTTGACCGCCTAACTGTCCGCCGGAGCCATTCACGATGTATATAACGCCTTGGCCTTCTTTACCTACCACATACTGGTTAGGAGCTATGGTTTTTTCCACAATATGCTTGGCGGGGTCAAAAGTAGCATTGATGCCATAATGTCCTCGCATAGGATAAGTACGTTCATAGACATGGCTGTGTCCTGCCATCACGATATCCACCTTGTATTTTTCAAATAGAGGGTTTACATGTTCTCTCATTTTCACCATGTCTTTTTCTGTATCTGAATCATGGGAACCTTTAGAATAGGGTGGTTTATGGAAGTAGACAATAGTCCAAGGTAATTTATTCGCTGCCAAATCCTTTTCCAGCCACTCAAATTGAGCACCTTTTCCATCCATGACCTGTAAACCAGATGGCTCCATTAATTCAGAATCAATAGACACCAAATGCACTTGTCCATAATTGACCGAATAGTAGGACTCATTTCCGGATGGGACTCCTCCCAATTCACCCTGTACGGGCATATTGAATATCTTGAAATATGGCGGCTCTGAAGGATCATGCTTTCCCGCATAATCATGATTACCCGGTGCTGGATATAAATTTAAATTTTGAAAAAAGTCCTCTTGATAAATAGGAAATACTTTCTTTTGGTATTCTTCATCCAATCCTTTGCTATAGGCATTATCTCCCAACCAAATCCAAGCCTCAGGACGGTGGTTTTTGGTATAATTGATTACCGCATTTTTTACTTCCAATTGGTTTTTTGAACCAGAACCAAAATCACCCAGAGCCCAAATTCTTACCGCTTGGGTAGAACCTAATTTTGGAGCAGTCAGGATAAACCTTTTAGCTGATCCTGGTTCCATGTTTTTAGAATCTCCAATGGTATAATAGTATTTTTTATTGGGCTTCAAGCCTTTAATGATGACTTCATGGTCCACTACGGCTTGCTTATCGGCCACCACTTTATTCAGTTCTTGAGGGTTCTCGCCATAGATGACCTTACTGTCTGTGGCTTGCTCTGTTCTCCATCGGATTATACCTTGATTAGGGCTAATACTTTGAAGGTAGGGGCCTCGGACAATTTGTGCGGAGGCGGAACAAAAAATTAAGGAAAAAAGCAGAGGCAATAAATAAAAAACTTGTTTTTTCATGTTATGTAATAGGTTTTTGTATACACAATATTACCGATTTATATCCAAGTGAGATGATGTCAAGGTTAAATTTTGCTTAATCTTGAGATGCTATAAGCTAAGTCATATTAATTCAATGCAAAAATTTATTATATTAGTTCAATATTCTAAACCTATAAAGCCATGCAAGCCAATTTTTTATCCACAGTTCTTCTTCCTCTCGCCCTTGCCATCATTATGATGGGATTAGGACTTTCCTTACAAATAGAGGATTTTAAACGAGTAGTTACTTTCCCTAAAGCAGTTGTGCTTGGTTTGTTCTGTCAAATGATTTTACTTCCTATAATCTGTTATTTTATTGCCTTGGGCTTTGGGCTTTCACCCGAACTGGCGGTGGGATTAATGTTATTGTCGGCCTCTCCGGGTGGACCAACAGCTAATTTATATTCGCATATTTCTAAGGGTGATGTTGCGTTGAATGTGACCTTGACAGCCCTAAATAGTTTAATTTCAGTATTTTCCATCACCCTTATAGTGAATTTTGCCATGAAGCAATTCATGAAGTCGGATCAATATGTGCCACTCCAATTTTCCAAGGTGATGGAAGTGGTCATGATCGTACTTTTACCCGTTTCTATTGGCATGCTTGTTCGATCCAAGTTTTCCAAAGTAGCCGCAGCGCTCGATAAGCCTGTTAAAATAGCTTCAGCTATCTTTTTAATCTTGGTTATAGTATTGACCATTCTAAAGGAAAAAAGCCACATCATGGATGATTTTAAAGCGGTGGGTTTTGCTACCTTGACCTTAAATATAGCTAGCATGGCCATTGGTTATTATGTGCCTTTGTTTTTTCAGTTAGGTAAAAAACAAGCCATTGCTATTGGAATGGAAATTGGGATTCATAATGGCACATTAGCCATTTTCATAGCCCTGACCGTGATAGGAAATAGTACCATGAGTATCCCGCCGGTGATTTACAGTCTTTTGATGTTTTTTACCGCGGCAATATTTGGATATCTGGTCAATATTGGCAGAAAAGAAGCGTAATTTTCCTTGATTTTGCTAGAATAGTTTACTTTTTGGAAAGTATAATTAACTTCTTCAGTTGATTTATGCTCTTATTTTGTATCGTGTTTCACCGAACTATTCGATATGAAATTTATTTCTGCTCAAAAATCGAAAATTTCGCTAGAGATTACATAAAGTTCTTGTGTTCAACATGTGCATGTGTCTTATTGTAGGTTTTTGATTCTTCCTACTTGGGTTCAGCACAGCTTATTTATGGATTGTCTTCCTATTAAATTGGAGGAATAAAATGATAACCACCTTTACGATTTTATAATAAACCTCTAACCTATGAAAACTAGTCAGGGCGGATGTCGAAAGATGTTCGCCCTGATTTTTTTGGCTTATTTGATACTATGCAAAGAAAATAAGAACTCAGAACAATTGACTAGGCAATGTACTAATGCGGCATAAAAAACATTCTTGGTTTTGATGTAGGTATAGCCATAGGCCCAACCTGCCACGCTTGCTAAGCCTACAAAAATGACGGATCCAGCATGGAAGTGTACTAAACCAAAAAACATACTTGTAATGGCTAAGGAAGTGTATGTCCCTGTTTTGGCCACCTGATTTTTTTCTAAGAAATAAGCTCCAGCAAAAAGCGCAATACTGATTAGTCCAGGAAACCAGAACAAATCTTTGTACATGGCAAATCCTGTGATGCAACTTAATATGGCAAAAAGTATAGCAGACCAAGTCCAATAAGCCTTCCAATTGGATTTTAGGCCAATTTTCTTAGCCAAAATATTTTGAATTAAGCCTCTAAAAAATAATTCCTCAAAAAGGGCTGTTCCAATATAAACTCGAATGAGTTCACGAATGGCTGCCGGAATCAATATCCAAGCAAAATTTTCAAAAGGTTGAGAGATATTGAAGTTCCATATTATTCCCATGATGTACACAAATCCAAGGAATGATAACCAAGAACCTAAGGCCACGCTTAGATTGGCCCAATTCCAACTTGGATAGAAGCCTACATCGGGCAATTTTCTTATCGCAGTAAATGAATAGGCAGCTCCTAAAATCAAGGTGATTTTTTGAACGGAACTAAAACCGTCAGTATCCCAGGGTATATCGCTATTGCCTGGAAAGTGAATGATGGTAGAAGGTATTAATACCAATAAAAGAATAATTAAATCGGACCATGAGGCTTCTACTCGAGGAAAAGCTAGAAAAGCCAGGGTAGGGAAAAGGCATAAAAAGAAGTACAGGCCTGAGCTTCCAATAAATGGATTAATGCCATGAAATAGGTAATGGCTGATAAGTACAAAAAATAAAAAGAGAGGAACTAACAGCGCCCTCTCTTTTTTATCCTGAATGATATCTTGTAGTTTATCAATGACTGCCGGCCTACCTATAGTAAACAATAGGGCGTACAAAATAAAGAAATAGCCACTAGAAATCAGTAATTCTTGGCCGGGGACATCTTGGTTTAAATATAAAAAAATGGCAAAGACAATCGCTGTCATGATGCCCCCTTGTTGCACTGATTTTGCGTAGCTATTCATATTAGCCAATGAATTTTTGAATATGTTGATAGCTTTTCAGTATCAACTCTTCTTCGGTGCTATAATTTTTACGCCAGATGCAGGCAGCTGGAAGTAGCGGTGTAAAGGCTTCCACTACCAACCAACCTTTGTAGTTCATTTTATCCAAACTCTCAAATACATTGGCCCAATGTACTTGTCCTTCACCTAAGGTAGCACGGGTATTTTCTGATAATTGGAAATGGCCTATCTCATCAGCAATCCGAATCATCGCTTCTCCCGTATTGAACTCCTCAATATGCGCATGAAAAGTGTCAAACATGATTTTGACATTCGGGTGATTGATAGCCTTGACCAAACTGTATAATTGATCTGCCGAGCTCACGACATAGTTTTCAAATCGGTTTAGGTATTCTAAACCTAGGATGACCTTCATTTTTTGAGCATGCTCCGCTACATCCAACATACTTTCCTTGGACCAATCTAATTCCTGTTGGGTAGGAGCAGCTCCTGAAAATACACCAAGCGCTGAATGATATGGACCTGATAACCAGGTTGCGCCTAAATAAGCGGTAACATCAACTGCTTTTTTAAGGAAGTCAATACCATTTTTTCGAACAGCAGGGTCAGATGAAATAGTATTACGATCAGCCCCTAAAAAGGTAACAGTAAATACTTCCAATCCTAGTCGGTCTATTTCTTCCTTCCAAGGTTTCCAATAGGCTAAATCCGTCTCAAATATGGGGATTTCAACGCCTGTATAACCCACTTCTTTGATGTATGATAAATGAGGTATTAGTGATTCATTCATGTCTGGTCCATAAACCAACATGTTCATCGCAACGGGATATTTCATAAATAATGAGTGATTTTATGCGTTAAATTATTATTTCATTCCTCGGTATGGAACGTTAATGTCAAGTTTACCTGCCCAATTTTTCGGTACTTTTTTGCCTAATTCCCAATGGATTGCATTGACAATTAATCGTTGAAAAGGCTCTACGGAAAAGTCTTCTGGGTGCCCCATGGTGGTAAAGAATACGCGGCCCTTATATGGGTTTACCCATGTCCAAGCGATAGGTTGGTCTTCAGCTGCTTTATCTGGGTTAACGGCCTTACCCATAACTAACCATTCGCTTCCTTTGACAGGATAATCAGGTAGAACACGGTATAACCAAGAGCGGACATGGAAGCTAGGCGCTACACCCGTTAAAATGGGATGTTTACTGGCCGAAGGAATTACGGTAGCATCTGTACTAGCATTGTGTCCGTAGTGCGTATGCTTGGATTTTCCTCCCCATCCTGGAGGCGCTCCAAAGGTAGATTCAGCCCATGCATTGTAGGATTCTAGAGGATCTCCTTTGGGATAATTGAAGGAGTGCGTTGTGGTTCTAAAGCCCATCACGGGTTTTCCAGATTTCACATAGGCATCAATCATCGCTATTTGATCTGCTGGTAATAATCTCCAACGAAGAAAAAATACAGCTAAGTCAGCTTCAGCCAGAGCTTCTAGTCCCGGAATATTTTTCTCTGCATTTTGATCTGGATATGATTTTAGAACTTTCGTGCGAAATCCATAATTTTTTTCTAAAATATCGGCCAACAAAGGCAAAGTGCTTTCTCCGCTATATTCATGGTCTCCTGCCACAAATACAATCAGCGGTTTTTTAGCTTTTGATTTTTCTTTTAGGTTAGGGGCGATTCCCCAGCTATACATAGAAAAAAGGCCTATTTGTAGCAATACAAGTAGCCCGAGGCGAAGGTTGAATTTCATAGTAACAATTTAATAGGTGATTCTTTGAACAATCACCTGTATAGGTTTGTGTATTATTCAAAACTAAATGTTTTTTAACAAAACAATGAATACTTTAGCTAAAATTTATCTAGGATTTCATGGACTTTAGTATATTTTCCTCCATAACATTGGTCGTAATTTTTTTAGCCTGTACCCTAATTATTTGGGTGGCAGGCGTCAAAATTACCCGGGCTGTGGATGCCATAACTACCTATTTTAATTTGGGAGAAGCGTTTGGAGGTATGGTATTTTTGGCCATCGTTACCAATTTGCCAGAAATCGCGATAACCTCGGTCGCAGCGTATCATAAGGACTATGATATCGCCATCAGTAATTTATTGGGTGGGGTAGCTATTCAAACAGTAGTTTTGGTTTTGATAGATGTTTTTGGGGTAGGAAGATCAGCCCCCTTGACATTAAAAGGTCATTCCCGGGTGTTAATTTTAGAAGGTGTAGCATTGATCATGATTTTGACATTGGTCATGATGGCCAAGCAATTTCCTTCTCAAATGGTATTTTTTAGATCTACTCCTTTGGAATGGCTCATTTTGTTAATTTGGTTAGGCTCCGTTTTTTCCATTTCTAGGTTGGCCAAAATGGAAGGACGCCCCGTGGATGATGGAACTAAATTGTCTACTTTGAGGCATCCTAAATCTCCTTTTCGTGGGGGCATTCAATCAGCCATTTGGGTGCTGGCTATTGGGGCTATATTAACCTTATTAGCAGGTTGGGCATTGGAATATTCAGGAGAAATATTGTCTAAACGTTGGAACATAAGCGGTGTACTTTTTGGAGGTACCATATTGGCCCTTGCCACGGCTTTACCTGAAATTTCAACGGGCATTGCCTCGGCCAAACTACGGGATTACAATATGGCAGTAAGTGATATTTTTGGGGGAAATGCGTTTTTGCCTGTTTTATTTTTGATAGCTTCCTTGATCAGTGGTGAAGCGGTCATCACTACCTTGAGTCAGTCTGATATGTATTTAACAGGTTTAGGGATTCTTTTGACTTGTATTTATATGGTGGGAATGGTATTGCACTCGAGGCGACAAGTCTTCCAAATGGGCATAGATTCACTATGTGTACTCCTTACTTATTTATTGGGATTATTGGGTCTTTGGGCAATGGCATAAAAAAAGAGGTGCTCGAGCACCTCTTTTTTATAAACTATTTATTTCCCAAAGCCTGTATCCAAGTGGCTATTTTTTCCAAATCTTTCTGAGGGACATGACTCATGGGTGCCATGGGTGTGGCAAAGTCTGGCCAATTCTGCGGTTTTGGTTCCTTGATCAAAGCGATTATTTGAGCTACACTGTATTTTCTTTTAGCAATTTCCGTGTAGGCTGGTCCAACGGCCCTTTCATTGACCTTATGACAAGCCAAGCAAGTATTTTTAGTTAATAGGGCCATTGCTTCTTTATCCGTAACGATTTGTTTAGCTGCGCTTTTCTTAGGTCCTGCTTCTTTTGTTTGGTTATCAGGAGTATTGGCTTTATCTCCCGCATCAATTACATCTTTAGAAGGCTTACGCTTTGGTGTTACCAATGGAATTTGCGCCTTTTCCCCAGCTGGAATTTGGTTCAACGTATAATATCCGCTTACATGCAATAAGGGAATATTTTCTTGAGCAGACAATACTCCATCAGGCTTAATGGCATGTACATATCCTTCCCGCATTCCATCTACCACAAGTCTAACACGTAATCCATCTTCGCTTAATTTGGCACCTCTCACGGCATTGTCCTTGCGGTTTACCATGGGGCTACCATAAACAGGATGATATTTATAGGTATAATTAAAGACTTCATAATTGTTTACATCTTCTGCCAATTTTTTATTGGCTGCTTGTGTAAATTCAATTTCAAAACCATCAACCATCGCACGAATGGCTTTCATCTCAAAAGGTATTTTACCTGTATATACCAAACGTTCTAAACCAAAGTCTTCTGAGCCAACAGAACCCCAACCCCGGTTAGTTCCACCGACTAACAGTTGATTGTCCTTTCCCCAAGCCATACGTAATACACCTGAACGGAAACCTGAGCGGAATTCAAAACTTGCACCTTGGTATTTCCCATTGATCTTTTCTAAAAACACACGCGCGATTTTGGACATACCTTGATCACCTACAAAAACTTGACCAGCAAATGGTCCAAATTCACCTTTGGTATCATCAGTGATGATTTCGGAGGTTGAAACACCCATGATTCCATGCGGTAACCATACTGCAGGAGACTTGATACCCATATTAGGATATGTCTTTTTCCCCAATTCATAAATGGTGGTCATGGCCTCATCCTTGACATATTCAGGTTTTACAAATGGATTATCTTTGGGGTCTACCTGTGCAAAGACTAATTCCTTTCTCATTTTGACAGGAGATTCCGGACGGTCAGCCCATTTTAGCGAGGCTGGATGACCTAAGAAATCGCCTTTCTCTACATGTGAAATAAAGCCTGAGCCTTGCCAATCTCCTTGGTTATCCCCATAAAAAAATTCACCATCTACCATACCAATACCACATGGGGAACGCATTCCAGCCGCAAAAGGCTCCATTTTACCATCTGGCGAAATTTTCATCGTCCATCCTCTCCAAGGCACCAATGATTTTCCTGCCCACCAGTCGCTATTTCCGAAGCCTACGTTTCCCGTAACATAGAATGATCCATCTGGTCCAATTTTAGGTCCAAAGGAATATTCATGGTAATGTCCAGAGATAGGCCAAGAGTAAACGGTTTGATATTTATCTGCTTTCCCATCTCCATTTTTATCTATCAATTTGGTCAGTTCTCCCCGTTGAGCACAATATAAATAGCCATCCTTGTAGGCAAGACCTAGAATTTCATGCAATCCGCTCGCAAATTTCCGATAAGTGGGTCTAGGAGATAAATAATTTTCAATGATGTAGACATCTCCGCGGCGCGTTGAAACGGCTACGTCTCCATTAGGAAGGCTAACTAATCCGCCAACTTCCAAGGTAATTCCTTCAGGAATTGCCATTCGAACTATTTTATAATAATCATTTTCGGTAGGAGCTTTCTGGGCCAGTACCGTTTGACAACAAAGTCCTAATAGGACAATGCTGGCTTTAATGTTTAAGGTGATGTTATGTATATTCATGACGTATATTCAGAATGATTACCAAAGAATGGAATAAGTGATTTTTTCAGCAGTAGGAATTATTAAAACTTGTCCATCTGCCATGTTCTTAATGCTTGCCTGTGGCGCTTGGATATAATAGCTTTGTCCATTAATGCCATATAAATCATTTCCTAATGATTGGATTGATTTAGCTGAAACCAGTTTTAAAGAAGCATCAGAGCTTGGGTTTTTAATTTTTATTACTCGTTGAAGGTATTTATTATCCATAACCCTGATTTCATCCTGAACTTGCGAACCGAAAATTTCATATTGGAACGTTGGTAATTCCTGCTCATCTATTTCGTAACCAAGTATTTTAAATCCTGCTGTTTCAGGCATACTATCATTCCCTTTTTCTAGATCGACATTCTTAACCAATAGCGGGCTGCTACCTAAATTCAAAACCGGACCTCTTGGTCTAGATGACCCATCTCCACGATTGTCCCACATGGGTGTCGTGTCTAAAAAGTCTCCTTTCCAAATTTGGGCGATGGCTCCGTTATCCAAATCATAGGTATAATGCAAATGAGCTGGATTGCCTACATTCACCGAATGCACTAGTCGTTTACGAGTTCCATTTTGTTGGATATCCACAAAGGAACGTAACATGGTAGGCTTAGGGGCATCCAATAAGATGATATCCGAAGGACCATTACCTAGGAGTAGGGTTGAGGAAGGATGCTGAAAATTGACCATTCGAAAATTAGGTCCTTCTATGCCAAAACCTAACATCGGACTCATATCTGCATCGTTTTTATAGTAAGTGATTTTGACGGCAGAATTTCCAGCAGGTAAATCCACTTCTACATTTTTCTTTCTTCTATTGGAATTGACGGTGTCCGATGCGACCATTTGACCGTTCACATGGAGGGTGTAATTTCCTGCATACGTTAATTCTAACTGGTGCTTACCTGCTTTAGGGACGTTCAAATTGGCCGTAAAAATGCCCGCAAATTCATCGTTGATTTTGCTGGCATTCCAAGCTAATAAAGCCTGACTACCGCTGGCAATGGGTTTTTTAGAAATAAAGTCCTTGGGCGACTTGAATTTGCCATAATACACTTGGTAATTAACAGGACTTAGACTAGCTGCTTGGCCATCAAAATCCTTAATCTTTAAGTTTTTGAATGCCACGGCACCATGATCTCCTTGAATCATGATGGGGCCACGGGCTACTTCTTTTTCAGAAATAGGTCCACCGGTTGGGCCTCCCAGCTCTACATTTTCATGTAAAGTATATCCATTTAACTTGATAAATAAGACTTTGGCAGGACTGATCTTGTTACCCTGAGCATCAAATCTTGGAGCTTGGAAAGATATTTCCATGTGTTGCCATAAGCCAGGAGCTAAGCAAGCATTGACGCGGGGTGCATGGCCTTCGTACAGGTATTCTTGAGGAATGAATTTTCTTCTTTTGTAAATTCCTCCGCAATCGCCCGTACTTGGGTTTTGTACGCCCCAGCTATCCATTAATTGGACTTCATATCGACCTTGTAAATAGAATCCTGAGTTCGAGTGAGTAGCCATCATGAAGTCAAACTCCACATCCATGTCTCCATATTCTTTGACTGAAATTAAATTGGCTCGGTTTTGAGGTTCGGGTAAATTAACTAAAATCCCCTGACCAGGCTGGGTACTCATGAATTCTTTCTTGGTCAAATCGGCAGCTACTTGACCTGCAATTTGCCAATTGGCTTTTCCATTGGCTTTCCAAAAACTTAAATCTTGAAAAGAAATGGGTTCTTTTTGAGCAAGCATTCCAAAGTGGATGAATATGCTGCCTATTCCCAAGAGCCTTGAGAAAAAAGTGTTTTGTTTCATAGTAAAATGTTGGCTTAAAAATAGAATGATAAAGGTAGTTATAAATGAATTATTTTAAAGGAAATCCTCTCTAGCTGGATTGAAAACATCGATAAGTTCTCCATCTTCTAAGCAGATTACTCCATGAACTTCATGACTTGGTACAAAATATACATCACCTGCTTGAAGAATTTTTTTTGAATCAGATATACTGACTTCAAATTTACCTTTAGATACGTAAGATGCTTGTGTATGGGGATGATGGTGTAAGGTGCCAACAGCCCCTTGAGAAAATTGTACCTTGACCAGCATCATGTGTTCATTATGAGCCATGACTTTTCGTTGTATTCCAGGCTCAATGTTTACCCATGGAATGTCCTGATCTTCAATAAGTGAGGGCATATGTGTTTTTGTGTAGTTTATTTTTTAGGGCTCATTTGTTGTAAAACCTGTGCATACCGTTTACCTAATTCGGTAGCGGATTTACTATCAAAATGTATATTATCGCTTTTGGGCGTTAATCCCTCAGCAGAAACACAGGTAGTCCCTTCATTTGGGGCATGTAAGGAACGTAAAATCTGGTTGAACTCCTGGTAATTTTGATTGAAATAGCCTAATTCCCCTACTACAAAAGGCAAATGAGCCTGTTGGCTAATCGCCCGTACCTCTGCAATAAGTCCTTGTAGTTTTTCCATATAAACTACCCGTTTGCTTGGCTCGGAATCACTTTCACCTTGATGCCAAAGAACGCCTTTGATCACACCTTTTTGTTGTGCTGCCAAAATTCTTTTTTTTGCATCATCCCAAGGGTGGGTTTTGGTAGCTTCATCTAAAGCGTTTGTTTGCCAGGCAAGGATAGAAGAGCCTCCCACAGCACATGGGACTAAGCCAATTTTTATGTTGGGGGAATTTTTTGCCATTTCGATGCCAAAGCTTAAACCTGGACCTACACCCACGATACTGGGTTTATCGAAATGCATGGGATGTTTCGCCGGAACAAATTCATTTTGAGCATTCAACATAAATACCCTTTCGTGTTGTTGGGACAGATAGGGTTCAAGCATTTCTCCACGTCCGGCCATATTGGATTGCCCCATAAGGATATAAATATGGAAATTGGGATCAGTAGATGATTGACTCCAAGATGGAAAATTTAGAAGAGCAAATAGTAAAGTGAAAAGGTATTTCATGCCTATTTATTTTTCCAATAATTGGCTAAAGTGGACCCATTGATATTCATTAAAGGCCCGAATATTGCGGCGGGTAATCCTACGGTAGCCACTTTTCCCATGGCCATAGCTAAACCTGAGGCCAAACCTGCATTTTGTAAACCTACTTCGATGGCGATGGTACGGCAATCTTTTTCCGGTAAACCTGTTGCTCGACCACCCCAATACCCTAAAATAAAACCAAGGATGTTATGGAGGAAGCAAGCCAGTACCAACAAGGGGCCTACAGAAATTAAAGAATTCCTTCCGTTTGCTGTGATGATGATAATGATAAAGGCAATGCTAAGCATGGAAATAAGCGGTAATTGCTTTTGAAACCAAGGCCACCTTTGTCCTATGATTTTATTGTAAATAACCCCCAATAGGATGGGAATTAAAATGAGTTTAGAAATTTCCCACACCATATCCCAAAAATCTATTTCGATTAATTGACCCGCTAGGGTTTTCATGAGAAGCGGTGTAAGAATGGGAGCTAGAAAGGTAGCAATGGATGTTAAGGTTAAAGATAAAGCAACGTTGGCTTTAGCCAAATATGACATGACATTGGAGGCCAGTCCGCAGGGCATACAACCCACTAAAATGATTCCTGCAGCAATTTCTGATGGGAAATCAAAAGCTTTAGTCAGTCCCCAGCCGACCAAAGGCATAATGCTAAATTGAAAAAATATACCAAGAAATACAGCTTTTGGCGACTTCAATATTTCTTGAAAATCGTGAATTCCCATGGTAGAACCCATACCAAACATGATCAGCTGGAGTAAGGGAATAATGAATATTTTGAATTGAATTCCACCCGCACCTAGGAATGGAGTGGGATAAATTAAGGTGATGATGACAGCTATGATTATCCAAAAAGAAAAGGATATGCCACTGATAAATTTTTTCATAGTAGGTTAATTACCTAGGCAAATATACGATTTCCTCGAATGAATAAAAGTGGCATTTTTTTCAACGCTGTCAAGGTTCCAAACCTTGCCAGCGTTAGAACGAATGAGATTTATTTATTATTTTAACTACCAGTTACATAATCAAGTACTTGATTTTTATTCGGAGAAAAATTAATTCCAAAATATTCACCCAGGCTGTGAAAATCTAAAATATAGTCAAACACTTTTCATTT
Source organism: Aquirufa sp. Wall-65K1 (assembly GCF_054558475.1). Lineage (NCBI taxonomy): Bacteria > Pseudomonadati > Bacteroidota > Cytophagia > Cytophagales > Flectobacillaceae > Aquirufa > Aquirufa sp. Wall-65K1. The sequence goes on from NZ_JBPXKD010000005.1 coordinate 45,034, forward strand.
TAAAATGAAAAGTTATCTTTGCTTCCTTCCAAACAACCTATCTATATGAAAAGATTTTTTTGGGGCCTTTGCGCCTTTTTACTTTGTTTCCAACTAACCGCACAGGAAACATACAATTTGATTCCCAAACCGGCTAAATTAACTGCTATACCGGGGAAATTTATTTTTCAAAAAAATACACCAATAACCTTGAGTACTCAGGATGAAAGTTTTAATGCGGTGGCAAGCATGCTGAAAGACCAAATCTACTTGTCCACCGGATTGAATCTTACTATTAAATCAGGCGCTTCTAGTACCAAGGGCATTGTTTTTGTTCAAAATTCAACCTTGGGAGACGAAGCTTATCGATTAAACGTTTCAACCAAAAAGATTGAGATTCAAGCGAAATCAGGCAGAGGAGCGTTTTATGCTTTGCAAACACTTTTCCAATTAATGCCTGCTCAAATTTATTCCAATATCACTTCTAATCAGGAAATGACAGCTTTGGCTTGCCAGATTGAAGACGCGCCCAGATTTGCCTATCGGGGTATGATGCTAGACGTGGGTCGCTATTATTTTCCAGTCAGTTTTATCAAGCGTTTTTTGGATTTGATGGCTGTTTATAAATTGAACACTTTTCATTGGCATTTAACAGAAGACCAAGGTTGGAGAATTGAAATTAAACAATATCCTAAGTTGACCAGTGTTAGCTCCATCCGCAAGGAGACCATGGTTGGGCATTACCGTGATCAAAAATATGATAATAAACCCTACGGAGGATTTTACACGCAGGAAGAAATTAAGGAGGTGATTGCCTATGCATCTAAGAAGTTCATCAACATCATACCTGAGATAGAAATGCCTGGGCACTCTCAAGCTGTTTTGGCAGCATATCCTGAATTGGGTTGTAATCCAGATAAAATTTATCAAGTAGCAACTAAATGGGGCATTTCTGAAGATGTTTTATGCCCGAGGGAGGAGACTTTTACTTTTATGGAGAACGTCTTGACGGAGGTAATGGCATTATTTCCAGGCCAATATATCCACATCGGTGGAGATGAATGTCCTAAAAAACAGTGGAAGGAAAGCCGTTTTTGTCAAGATTTAATTAAAAAATTAGGCTTGAAAGATGAGCATGAGTTACAAAGTTATTTTATTCGACGGATAGATAAATTTGTTACTTCCAAAGGGAAGAAATTATTGGGTTGGGATGAGATTTTAGAGGGAGGTTTATCTCCCAATGCCATGGTGATGTCATGGAGAGGTACAAAAGGTGGAATAGAAGCTGCCAAACAAAACCATGATGTGGTGATGTCTCCTAATAATTATTTCTATTTGGATTATTACCAAGCTGATCCTAAAACTCAGCCTTTAGCCATTGGCGGAAATTTACCTTTGTCAAAATGCTATTCATTTGAACCAGATCTTCCTGAATTGAGTGCAGAAGAAGCTAAACATATTGTAGGTATTCAGGCAAATGTTTGGACTGAATACATCAGCACACCAGCTTATGCAGAATACATGACCTTTCCGCGTGCATTGGCCTTATCAGAAATCTCTTGGTCACCCAAGCAAGCAAAAGATTATGATGATTTCCTACGCAGGGTTAAAGGGATTTTGCCGGGCATGGATGCTTTAAAAATCAATTATTGTCCAGTTGGGTTGAAATAATGTCCCAACTAAAGCTTGGTTTTTTGCTTAACGCTGTCAAGGTTCCAAACCTTGCCAGCGTTGCAAAACCAACGAATGAAATGTGACATTTATTTCTCAACTAATTGATAATTTCCCAAGAAGGTATTTTGGCTGCGTTGTGTTCTCGTTTAAGGATCGCATCCAATTGTGGAATTAATTCAGGATGTTGGTCGGCCACATTTTTCGCTTCAAATGGGTCCTTTTCTAAATCATATATTTCCCATGGGGCCTGTCTGTTTTTCTTCAGATTGGACTTAACTCCCTTCCATTGTTGAATTCTAATGGCTACTTGTCCTGTTTTTTCTGGGAACTCAAAATAAATAAATGGGCGCTGTTTTTGTTCGCCTTTTTTTAGAATGGTTGGCAAAAAGGAGACCCCATCTGTATCGGCCACTTTTTGACCGGTTAATTCGGCTAAGGTGGCCATCATGTCATATTGGACAGAAGGTAAATGGCTTACTTGTCCTCCTGGAATTACCCCTGGCCAAGAAACAATGAGTGGCTCTCGAATTCCTCCTTCATATACATCTTGCTTTCTGCCTCTCAAACCTGCCGTGCTGTTGAAAAATTCAGTATCCACTCCGCCTACATCAAAGGTGGCTCCATTGTCAGAAGAAAAGAAGATAATCGTTTGAGTATCAATTTTATGGTTTTTCAATGATGCTACTAAGCGTCCTACTTGCTTATCTAAATAACTGATCATCCCAGCATAGGTCGCTCGAGGATGTGCATTAGGGGTATATCCCTTTTTTCCCAGGTAAGCACTATCTGGAAATGCCCCTAAATAGGGCTTGACGGCTTCTTCAGGTGCTTGCAATGATAAATGGGGTAGGGGTAAAGGCAGGTATAAGAAAAATGGATTGCTTTTATTTTTCTCAACAAAGTTTAATGCTTTATCCATCATTTTGTCTACCACGTACTCTTTGCCCTGAAATTGTTGAAAATCAACGTCTGCAGCTGCTCCCTTACCTTGGAATTCATGCACATTTAGGTATTTATTCTTTAATGTGTCCCATTTTCCATTTTCCCATAAATGAGTTGGATAGTAATTATGAGCTTGTTTTTGATCTAATAATCCATAAAAATAGTCGAAGCCATGGGCATTGGGATTCCCTGTTCCATTAGCCATACCTAAACCCCATTTACCGATTGCTGCCGTTTTATATCCGGCATTTTTCATCAAATTTCCCAAGGTAAAAGTCTGGGCCTCCAGCGGCATTTGACCCCTTTCTGTTTCATCTGTAAATCCACCCAACTCATGGTTCCCTCGGATTTGGGCATGGCCAGCATGTTTCCCGGTTAATAGCATACAGCGTGCTGGAGCGCAGACTGGAGCCGAAGTGTAATGTTGGGTAAACTTAATTCCTTGTTTGGCTAGCGCATCCAAATAAGGTGTTTTGATGATTTTTTGTCCATAGGCACCCAGTTCGCCATATCCTAAATCATCGGCATAAATGTACACTACATTCGGTTTTTTAATATGTCCAATTTCTCGGTTCTCTTTTCCTTTTATTTGTTTTATATCATCTCCCAATTCCGATCTAGCTTCATCGGCAAGTAACAAGAGTTCTTTAACTTTTTCGGGATATTGCGCTTGAACATCATAGCGTTCTCCTGGATCTCTTCTTAAGTCAAACAATCCTTGCTGGATGGGAGCATTTTCATTGACTTGTCCCGCTAAGCCATTATTTCCAGGTAAAAACCCTTCATAGGTTCTGCCTGGGTGAGGCAAAACTAATTTCCAATCCCCTTTTCTAACAGCTTCTAAATTATTTTTGCGGTAATAATACAGGAAATTTTTCCTAGGCTCAGCTTGCTTAATGCCTTGTAAAATGGGCCAAAGACTCACCCCATCTATTTTCTTTTTGGGTAATTTGGATTGAGTTACTTGAGCTATAGTAGGAAGTACATCCATGGCCGCAGCCAATTGATTGGATATTTGTCCCGCTTGAATTTTCCCCTTCCAATAGGCAATAAAGGGAACACGTTGGCCTCCTTCATAGGTTGTCCCTTTTCCTTCTCTTAAGCCTTGGGTAGAACCTGCATGATTTCCATAATTTAACCAAGGGCCATTATCACTTGTAAAGATGACCAAGGTATTTTCTTCCAAGTGATTTTTCTTCAAGGTCTTGATGATTTCCCCAATTGACCAATCTATTTCCAACATCATGTCTCCATAAAGCCCTTGTTTACTTTTTCCCTGAAATTCTGGAGAAGCAGCAATGGGCACATGGGGCATTGAATGCGGTAAGTAGACAAAAAAGGGTTTGTTTTTGTTCTTTTCAATGAATTGTATGGAACGCTGGGTTAAGACCCGCGTAATTTGTTCTTGATCTTTGAGATTTCTCAAATAGATACTTGGTTCATTGCCATCAAAAATGGAAAGAATAGGTAAATCTTGTTTGTAGGCACCTAGCTTAGTGATGGGTTTACCCTCCAAATCAACCGGCCACATGTCATTGGAATAAGGAATCCCCACGTACTCATCAAAACCATGCTGTAAGGGTAAAAATTCTTTCTTATCACCTAGATGCCATTTGCCAAATATCCCAGTGGCATAACCTTGGTCCTTCAATAACTCCGCAATCGTTTCTTCCTCAGGATTCAGGCCTACCGGGGCATTAGGAAACAAAGCTCCTGAAATTCCTAGGCGATTAGGGTAACAACCGGTTAGAATTCCTGCCCGTGAAGCACTGCATACCGCTTGGGCTGATAAGTAATTGGTGAACCGTATTCCTTGATGTGCCAATCGGTCGATGTTGGGCGTCTCATATTGTAAGGCGCCATAACAACTTAAATCACCATAGCCTAAATCATCCATTAAAATTAGAATGACATTAGGTCTTTGGGATTTAAGTGGCTTGGAAATACCCCATAGGGTAGAGGATAACGTAAGGAAAGCTAAAATCAAATATTTTTTCATAAACCAGGTTTAGTGCCCGAATTTACTCAATCTATTTGATAAAGTAAGAAGTTCGAAATGCTTGTTTATCTGTTATGGTTTTTGAGTTTATAAAAGATAAATAATTGATAGTAAAATAGTTATCATTCAGCAATAACGATTTTATCATCAATCATTTAGTTGTTTAATGCACCCGCATCGATCCAAGACTTGATTTGACTGATTTCACAACTTGAGATTTTTGTATTAGCATTTGGCATAGCTTTAAATCCAGCGGAATGGTTGATGGATCCGTATAGTTTACCGTTGCTTACTACTTTCAGAACATTCGCATGGGTGCTTAAATCAATGCCACCTGATGGAGCAGTTCCGCTGTGACAACCGATGCAATTGGTTTTCAAGATGGATGTAACCGTGATGGAGAAACTAACATTGTTGGTGATGCAGGCACTTCCACTTGGTTCACAAGAATTATTGAGAGCACCTTGTTTAATCCAATTGAAAATGGATGTTTTAACATCAGTACTTAGGGGTGCCATCGGGGGCACTGGCATACGTTCATTGTCTGTTCGAATGATGCTTTTATACAATTTACTGTTGGTTGGATCGCCTGCCCGTACCACTTTCATGATGTTGGTATAATCTGTTAATTGTACGCCATCCTTTTTACTGATGGCATCATGACAACCGCTCATGGCACAATTGGATATGATGACCGGTAAAATCTTTTGCTGAAAATACACTAAACTTGGGTCGCAGGTAACAGCAGGAGGATTGACGGGTTGGCTTGGATTTACTGCAATAATCGGATTTACAGGGTTGACAGGATTTAAATCCACTAATAAATTTCCAGACGGATAGGAGCCAACAATCCATTTTTTGACGGTAGTGATGTCACATTTAGACAAGGTTGTAGTGGCATTGGGCATGGGAGAATAGCCACTAGCATGGGTTAGGGAACCATACAGTTTGCCATTTTTAATGTAGGGTACAATTTTGTCATAACTACCTAGGTCCACTCCACCCGAAAGGGTGGCACCACTATGGCAGGAGGTGCAATTGTATTGAAGTATAGTCCAAACGGATTTGTCAAATGTGATGCTTGTTGTATCACAGGAAGCATTGGAATTGGGCAATTGCACCCCCGTATTAGTACCTGTGTTAGTTTCAGTTACAGGTAATGGACTATTTTTATCACTTAGGCAAGCTACCATAAATAAGGCAGCTAGGGTAATTAAGAAGATTTTACTATTCATTTATTTTTTTTGGCTAAACAGAATTTTACTTTTCACTTCAATTACTTCAGCAATTTTTGCGAATACTATCTTGGGAATCTTTATTTGGTAATCTTGTAATTGAACATCAAATTGACTCGTTAATTGCAATTGATTTCCATCAGAAATAATGGTTCCTTTAATCTCAATGGCTTTCGTTACCCCATGAATGGTTGCCGTTCCAGAGGCTGTCACCGGGTAGGTGCCAGCTTTTTTAAGATCTACCGCTTCTTTGATTTTTCCTTTAAAGCTAGCCATTGGGTATTTCTCACTTTCCAAATAATTCTCATTAAAGTGTTCTTGCATGAGCTTATTAGGAAAGACAAAGGAGCTAATGCGCATTTGAACAGCAATTTCATTCGTGGCAGAATTGATGATGCTGTTGACATTTTTAGACACGGCGTCGATATTTTCCAAAGGTGTTTTAGAAAAGAAGGAAACCTCTCCGTTTTGAGCTTGGTACAATTGAGCCTGAGCACTAAAGGATAAAGCCACGATGCAACCGATCAAAGTTGCCATAATTAGACGTTTCATATGCGATTATTTGTGTGTTTTTTTAGCTTCTGGGTCAAAACTGAAAGTTCGGGCAATATTGAATCCATAAAAAATATCTCCATTTCCCCAGGTTCCGGTTGTTTGACCAATAAAATGTTTTTCAATCATTCCTCGTGAGTTAGAAAAATGCAATTGAAATACGTGACCTCCCGTTTCAATATCAAAACCTAAGGCAAATGAATCTTGATAGGGGTAAACTTGTCCTGATTTAGCTAAATAAGCATTCTTGTCTACCAAGTTCTTGTAATATTCAGCTGATATACTCAATCGATTACTCAATTTATAGCGTCCACCAAATCCAATGGAGGCCATGTCATTTTCATGAAACGGAGACTCGCTTAGGTTATTATGCAACATAGTAGGCATCACTTGTATGGAAAGCTTCTCATTCATTTTACGAGCAATCAATACTTGACCCACATAGCTTTGTCGCTGTTGATCATTGAAGAACCGCATCAGCGTGCCTGAAGGCATCGTATAACCTGTTGGCATGGTATTAATTGTTAAACTTCCATAAGCTGCAACACTGATGGGCATTTGGTTAGATTGCCTCAAAATTTTGTATTTGGTATAGAAATCATAACTTTTTTCAATGGATGAGCGACCTGCACCTAATAACCATTGATCCGTAATGCCATATTCTACCCCTAGTCTGATTCTAGCTTCATCTAAACCAAAAAAGTTTTCTAAAAATCCAGAATTTACCGCACCAAATCGGTGTGAAATCCAAAAATTTAGGTGCTTTTTGGCAATTGTTTCAATGGTTTGACCATTGATTAAGCGCGACCCTTTGAAAGTTGCTTGGGTATATACTTTTTCTTTAGAGGCTTCCTTATCAAGCATGGCCATCAAATCATCTTGAGCCATAGAGGTAGTAGCCATACCACTTAAGAAGAGTAGCAGGAAGGTAAATTTCTTCATATGTGTCTGTTTTTTAAGAGTATACTCTTAGGTTAGTGCCGGTGAGGGCTGTTTTATAAGTAGTTAAACCTCTGGCTCCTTCAGCATTTAAGCCTTTACCATTAATGTCAAATTTGGCACCATGCACGGAGCAACTGAATCCACCATTGGCATAACTGATGGCAGCATTTCCCTCATGGGAACAAACTTGGGTCACAGCAGCAAATGTGGTTGTGTTTACTCGAACAATCACGATTTGGTTGGCAATGACAAATCCTTCGGGATTATTCAGTTTTGAATAATCGGTTTTTGTTAAATCCAGGGTAAAATCTACACCCGTTGCTGGGGTCCCTGGTTTGGTCGTGGAAGAAGAACTTGGACTTACATTTTCTTCTTTTGAACAAGAACTTAGGCCTGATGCAGCACAGTAGACTGCCATCAGCGAGGCTCCTTTGAAGCCCAATGACTTCAAAAATTCATTTCTACTAAGGTTGTTTTTCATATTATTATAGAACATTAAGGGTTATTAAACGGTTAATGTTAAATAATCTTTTTGAATTATAATAATATATCCTAGTAAAAAGATAGATTTAGGAGTAAACTCTCAGAGAATTTCCCGATAATGCTGTTTTATAAGTAGTTAAACCTCTGTTTCCATTGGCGTTTAAACCTTTACCACCCGTGTCAAAAGTCGCACCATGCTCAGGGCAATAAAAGCCTCCACTACTAAAAATGACGGCTGCTCTTCCTTCATGTGAACAAATTTGAGTTACAGCAGCAAAAGTCGTACTAGAAACCCGAGCCACCACCACGTTTTGATTGACTACATACGAGCCTACTGTATTAAGTTTAGCATAGGCAGCTTGACTTAAATCTAATGTAAAATCAACCGAAGAAGTGGGTGTAATACTTGTTTCATTTTTACATGAACTCATAGCAGAAGCTCCGCAATAAACAGCTACTAAAGAAGCGCCTTTAAATCCTAAGGATTTTAAGAACTCATGACGTTTAATTTTATCAGTCATATACTTTTAAGGGGTTTAATTATCTCAAAACTAATGAAACTAATGAATGTTTTTCCTGATAAAAATCAACATCAAAAAAGATTTCGATTAACGAACGCTTCATGGCTAGGATTAGGCCATTTGTGGAGATTATTTATTTTTCTTCTTTGAGGGCAAAGGATTAAAAATGTGGTTTTGTGAAAGATTATCTAGTTATTTAATTGGCAATTGTCTTTCCTTTCTGTTAAATTCCCCCTTTCATATCCATCAAAATGTTATTTGATCTAAACGCATTTAAACCAAGTTTGAAATATCCCATACTTATTCTGGTGATACTTTTTTCCACTACGATGAGTTTGGCGCAATTAACTCAGCGACAAAAAGATTCCTTAGCAGCTTGTCATGTGCCTATGCCCTCTAAAAGGGGAATAGTGAAAGTTCAAATGATTAAAAAAAAAGAGGCAAAACCATCTGCATGGTTGGGGATGAAGAAAATTCCTGCTGGAATATTTGAAATGGGAGCCCACGATGAAAAAGGTCGAAGCGATGAATATCCTGTTCATCGAGTTTCAGTCAAAGCATTTTGGATGGATGAAACAGAAGTAACGAACGCTCAATTTGCCGCTTTTGTCGCTGCCACAGGTTATGTCACTACTGCCGAAAAAGCTGTTTCATGGGAGGAATTAAAAAAGCAAGTGCCAGCAGGGACACCCAGGCCACCTGATTCATTATTAGCTCCGAGTTCTTTGGTATTTGTACCCACGACTGGTCCTGTAAATTTGGCGGATTACAGTCAATGGTGGCAATTTGTTCGGGGTGCCGATTGGAGACATCCAGCGGGACCACATTCATCCATTGAAGGAAAGGAAAATCACCCTGTAGTGCAGGTATCCTGGGATGATGCCCAAGCCTATGCCCGATGGGCAGGGAAACGCCTGCCTACAGAAGCTGAGTGGGAATGGGCTGCTCGTGGAGGTCTTCAACGCATGGAGTTTCCTTGGGGTTCTGAGCCGGTAGAATCTGGGCCATTTAAAGCCAACACCTGGCAAGGGAAATTTCCTTACAAAGATGAAGCTAAAGATGGTTACCAACATACCACAGCTCCTGTGAAGCAATTTGCTCCCAATGGTTTTGGTTTATATGATGTAGCAGGAAATGTCTGGGAATGGTGTTTTGACAATTACCGTCATGATTATTATGCCGCATTAAAAAAGAAGGGAAGCTTGGCACAAAATCCCAAAGGACCATTGAATAGTTATGATCCTGATGAACCAGGTATTCCCAAAAAAGTAATGAGAGGAGGGTCCTTTTTATGTAATGATTCCTATTGTGCTTCTTATCGCAGTTCTGCCCGCATGAAATCCAGCCCCGATTCAGGACTTATGCACACGGGCTTTCGCTGCGTAAAAGATATTCCATAGATTTTAATAGGCTATCGCCTTGGGAATTATACTTATCAGGCTTAACATCAAATATTGGAAAAGGAAAAGATAGAGGGTGCTTAATAATAGGTTTTTCATTAGGTGGATTGTATTAAGTGATACATGATATTCCCGTATTTCAGAATTTCTGGTTCTCAATCTATAATTGCTTGGTAATGAAAATGAATGGGAGCTTGGTATGCTAGGCTAGCCATTTTTCACTTTATTCTTGACGGAACTGGACACAAAAAAACCAGGACAAATCTAGATTCATCCTGGTTGAAGAGTTAAAAGCTGTTAAGTATTAACAAATTTAAAATTGATTATTAGTTGATTAGCGTATAATTTGAATATTAGCTGGCACCTTTAACGCGGCCTTTTTCATCATCTAAACCCGTATTTCTGTTGCGTGCTCCTTTAACCTGCGAGTTACCAAAGCGATAAGTGAAATTGAATCGAACTACGCGCGTATCATTTCTATTTTTGACCGTTATATCTATATCACTATACTTAATGGTAGCCATAGGGTTTTGAGTATATAGAAGATCACTTGCATTAATACGGATAGTTCCTTTTTTATTCAAAACTGATTTTTGAATACCTATGTTTAATGAACCTCCTGGGCCAAAATTAAATGCTTGCTCCAATCCACCTGAGAAGTATTGTCCTCCTAACTCTAATTTAATATCATTCTTTAAGCTAAATGTGTGGTTGGTATTGATGTAAAACATATTCCCAATAGGATTAATTTGGGCTTGATCTACTTTGCCAGATAATTCATTGCGATTAAGTTGAATATCTGTATTGCTGGTCCACCATTTGGTTACTGGGATTGGTAAGGAGAAGCTTACACTATAAGATGTTCTTTGAGCCAAATTCGCAGATGTCTGGTATGTCTTTCGAGCTTCAGTATCTTGTCTTAATAACTGTGTAATGACATCATCCGTATGGCTATATCCCAAGGTGGTATTGAATGCTCCTTTAAAAGTATGCGTTAATTCAAATGAATTGGTTAATTGTGGCATCAACATTGGATTTCCCACTTGGTAAGTATAATTGTCTAGAAAGAATACGAATGGATTTAAGTCAGAATATCCAGGGCGATTAATTCTACGGCTATAATTTAAACCCAAGGTGTGATCTTTGCTGGCTTCGTATTGGACAAAAGCACTTGGAAACAATTGTTTGTAATCGCGGTGGAAAGAAGAATCAGGTGCTGTATTTCCATAAGCCATGGATTTTCCATCAGCTATTGTCCATTCTCCTCTCAAACCAATTTGATAGCTCCATTTGCCTAATTTACGTTCTGTATTTAGATACAATGCATGGATTTGTTCTTCGTATATAAAGCGGTTACTTTGCTTGTTAAGAAAGGTATAATCAACATCACTGGCTGTTTTACCTCTAAACTGAAGGTCATTATCTGTTTTTACATAACTGGATTTTAGCCCCATTCCCCACTTGCTAGTTTTGCTGATGGGTAATACATAATCTGATTTGAAGGAGTATTGATCAATATTAGAAAATGCACCTGTACGTAAAAGGGAATCATTTTTGATTTTTTTAAACTCAGAACCATACCACTGTGTTAAATAATCATTCTGGTTTTTATCTACGTAACGGGCATAATCCAAATCGATGGTTAATTCTTTGCCGGTACTATCAAACGTATGCTTGAAGTTGATGTTATTGGCAAAATTATGAAAGGGATTATCCATCGTATTGTAAGTATCTAATCTACTCATGACGGCATTCGTTGTCAGATTGCGTTGAATAGATTGATTTAATCCGTTGTTTAAGCTAGTCTGATTCAAACCTCCAGAAAATAGTATACCAATTGTCGTTTTTTTGTTGACCGTCCAGTCTGCACCTACCTTCATGGAAGTATATGTTCCATTGAAAGGGAAATCGGTTGTAGAGTTCCAGACTTCATTTTGTGCTCGGAAATAACGGGTGATATTGTTTTGCTGCAAATTATTACGGCCAAAATACGAGGCATTCCCAAAGATATTCCAACCTTTATTTCGGTAGTTTAAGTTTAGACCGGCACTTGAACGGGTATAAACACCTTGACCAATGGTCCCATTAACCGACCCATTCATACCCATATTCACATTTTTTTTCATTTTGATATTGATAATTCCCGCCGTTCCGGCCGCATCATATTTAGATGAAGGATTAGTCATTATCTCTAATTGGGATATTTGATCCGCTGAAAGGTTACGTAAAAAATTACTTAAGTCATTTCCAGATAAATAGGATATTTTACCGTCGATCATCACCTTAACACCTTGCTTACCTCTTAAGCTGATATTTCCATCTTTATCAACAATTACTCCAGGCGAGCGTTCTAAAACTTCCATGGCTGAGTTTCCTGCGGCCATCACAGAGTTTTCTACATTGACCACGGTCTTGTCTAATTGTCTTTCTATGAAGGGTTTGGTGGCTTTCACCACAACTTCATTTAGTTGCGTTGAAATTGGTTCTAAGGTGATAACTCCTAAATCCAATTGGGTATTGGCATTTACTTCTCCTATTTTTTTGGAAAAAGCTTTGTAACCCGTGAATTGGATTTTTAGCGTGAAATTGCCTTGTGGAAGTGCAGAAACTTTCAATTCACCATTTTCATCGGTGATGAATCCTTTTACTACGGTAGAGTCACTTGCTTTTCTTAATAGGACTGAGGCAAATGGAACAGGCTGGTTTTTTTCATCTCGGATTTTTGCTGAAAGTCCGTTGTCAGCAAAGGCAATGAGGGGGGCAATGATGCTTAAAAAGCTTGATAAAATAAAAGTTTTCATTAGGCGGATTGAATTATTTTTTGGTTGTTAACAGAGAACGAGTCGTAGATGCATGCAAGATTAAAAGGGTTGCATGTCTCTCTTTGACAATGCAAAACTAAATCCGGTACTTTGTTATACATAGTACTATATGACAAACAATAAAATGAGTTGGATGAATGGTTAATAGAAAGGGCAAATTGAAAAATGCTTGCCTTATTATTCAGAAATTGAATATCAATAATTTGGACAATAGAAATGAATTCTCATTCGTTTGACCTGTAAATGGGCTAAAAAAAACAACGCTGTCAAGGTTTCAAACCTTGACAGCGTTGTTCAAAACACCTTAAAATTGTTGAATTTATTGCGGTCTCACGCGGAATACCATACCTGGATTTTCAACGCCCACATACAAATATCCATCCACACCCATTTTTACATTGCGCATACGGCCTAGATTAACAAGTACTTTTTCTTGCGATACGACTTTGTTATTTTTTACTACCACCCGATTCATGTAATTGAAACGTAATGATCCGATCATCAAATTCCCTTTCCAAGCTGGGTATTTATCACTATCTACAAAGGCTAAACCTGAAGGAGCAATGGATGGAAGATAATAGGTAATAGGTTGTTCCATGCCTTCTTTCTTTGAAATGTTGGTTATTGGTTTGCCATCATAATTGATACCGTAAGAGATGGTTGGCCAGCCATAATTTTTACCGGCTTGAATAATATTGATTTCATCACCACCACGAGGACCATGTTCTGTTTCCCAAATGGCTCCAGTATATGGATTCAAGGTCAAACCTTGTGGATTTCTTTGTCCATACGAATAAATGCTATGGTGAAATTTATCCTTATCTTTTCCTACAAATGGATTGTCTTTTGGAATACTTCCATCATCATTCAAACGATGAATTTTTCCATTATCATTGTCTGTTTCTTGAGGGAATACTTTTTCCATACCACGTTCTCCGACACTAAAGAATAAATATCCTTTTTTGTCAAAGGCGATTCGTGAACCAAAGTGATGGAAAGTTTTGGTATAGGGTAGGGATTCAAAAATATCTTGAGATTCAACCCATTCGTTATTCTTGATTTTTCCTCTCACAATTCCAGTGGCAGTCAATGTTTGTCCACCCTCTGTTTTGAATTTAGAATAGGACATATAAATCCATCCATTGGAAGCATAGTTAGGATGTAAAACCACATCCAATAAACCTCCCTGTCCTTTGGCCATAACCGCAGGGGTACCTTTGATAGCTGTTTTATGCTTTTGCTGATCTACCAAATACAAAGTTCCGGCACGGTCTGTTACCAAATAATCTTTGTTAGGTAATTGGGCAAATCCCCAAGGGCTTTCCAAGCCGGTAACGATGGTATCCAAAACCACAGTCATACCTTCTGATTTGAATACATTGGAGCTAGGCTTAGTTACAAATTTATATTGATCTACACTGGCTAATTTTTCAGTAATTAAATCAGCTAAATTTTCAATTTCTTTAGCGCTTAGTGCAGCTTTCCAAGATGGCATGCCTAAATCAGCATAGCCATTGGAGATGGAAGCAATTAATTCGGGTTTACTTTTTCCATGTTTCCAATTGCGGTCTACGAAAGCATCTACTTTTTCACCATGGCAACTGGAGCAATATTGGGTATAGGTTTTTTCTGTGGATTCGTCCACCAATGCCTTTTTGGGTGCATTGGTTAAGGACATGATGCTGGTGGAGGCCACCGCAATTACGCCTAAAATACAGAGTCTTTTATACATATTGGTAAGATTTAAGGATCTATGGGTATTTGAATTACAGCCCTAAGCTAAAAATAATTTGTCGAAATTTTATCTAGGTCTATCGGCATAAAAAAGTGGAACATTTCTATATTTTTTTTACATTAGATTTTTAAACCTATTAAACCATGAAAAAGTTTCTCCTGATTTGCCTTGGGCTAATCACTTGGGGGGCATCTGGTCAAGATTCTTCCTCCACTTGGAACATCATCACATCCCAGGAACCTGCTCAAAAAAGGCATGAAAGCTCCATGGTGGAATGCGACGGGAAATTTTATGCCCTAGGAGGTAGAGGGAAAAGACCTATTGAAGAATTTGATCCAAAAACATCCAATTGGACAGTTTTAGCTGATGCTCCTATGGAATTTCATCATTTTCAAGCCATATCTTTTAAGCATGAAATTTATGTAATAGGTGCTTTAACGGGCAATTATCCACATGAAAAACCTATTCCTCAATTCTTAATATTCAATCCAAAAACAAAAACCTGGAGAGAAGGCGCTACTATTCCTGCTGATCGTTTGAGAGGATCTGTGGGTGTATTTACTCGGGGTAATAAAATTTATTTGGTTGCGGGCATTATTGACGGGCATTATGATGGACATGTCAAGTGGTTTGATGAATATGATACCCAAACAAATACTTGGAAAATATTACCTGATGCACCTAGGGCAAGGGATCATTTCCAAGCCGTGATGGTGGGTAAAGATAAAGCTTATGTAGCTGGAGGCAGAACTTCTCATGCGAAGATTGGTAAAGTCTTGGATTTGTGCATGAAAGAAGTGGATGTCTTTGATTTTAAAAGTAATCAATGGTCAACCTTGGCGGAAGGTCTTCCTACTTTACGAGCGGGAACCTCTTCGATTGCCCATGGTCCATACCTGGTGGTCATGAATGGAGAAAGTGTGAAGCAAGTACCTGCCCACTCCGAAGTGGAGGTTTTGGATACCCGTACAGGAACCTGGTCTAGTTTACCTAATTTAATACAAGGAAGGCATGGAACAGGGGTTGTCTATTGGAAAGGAAAAATATATGTAGTGGCTGGCAGCGCTAATCGAGGTGGTGGACCAGAACTCAATGAAATGGAATGTTTATCATGGAAATAAAATTGAATGAATGAAAATCACCATGAAAATTAACTCCCTACGTTCTATATTATTTTTGGCTGCTTTGGGTATTTTAGCCTATACCAGTTGGAGATGTACCAGTGCCCAAGCAGATGATACGGCCATGCCCGATGTAGTTGACTACAACTACCATATCAGACCTATTTTATCTGATCGATGCTTCAAATGCCATGGGCCAGATGCCAACAAACGAGAAGCCAACCTTAGATTAGATACTCCTGAGGGAGCTTATGCTGCCTTCAAGGATAATGCCAAAGCGCATGCTATCGTTCCTGGGAATCCGGATGCATCGGAATTAATGGCAAGAATCACAGCCAAGGATACCTCTCTGCGTATGCCCCCTATGAAATCCAATTTGACTTTAAGTCCACATGAAATAGAATTACTGGAAAAGTGGATTGAACAAGGGGCAAAATACAAACCTCACTGGGCCTTTATTGCCCCTAAATCTCCTGAAATACCTGAGGCTGATGCCGCATGGGCTCGGAATCCCATCGATCATTTTACCTATGCTAAAATGAAAGAAAAAGGGCTACGTCCCAATGAGGAGGCCGATAAAGAGCGACTTTTAAAGCGAGTTTGTTTTGATTTGACTGGATTACCTCCCAGCTTGGAAATGCAAGACCGTTTCTTAAAAGATACAAGTCCCCAGGCTTATGAAAAAATAGTGGATGAATTGTTGGCCAATAAGCATTACGGTGAAAAAATGGCCACTTACTGGTTAGACGTTGCCAGATATGCGGATTCACATGGCTATCAAGACGATGGCTTAAGAACCATGTGGCCTTGGCGGGATTGGGTCATTCATGCGTTTAATTCGAATTATTCCTATTCCAAATTCTTAACTTGGCAGCTGGCTGGTGATCTGATTCCTCATGCCACCAAAGAAATGATTTTA
This sequence comes from Aquirufa sp. Wall-65K1, assembly GCF_054558475.1. NCBI lineage: Bacteria > Pseudomonadati > Bacteroidota > Cytophagia > Cytophagales > Flectobacillaceae > Aquirufa > Aquirufa sp. Wall-65K1. The sequence goes on from NZ_JBPXKD010000005.1 coordinate 61,358, forward strand.
GCCACAGGTTTTAATCGTAATCATAAAATCACCCAAGAGGGTGGGGTTATAGATGAAGAATATCGCGTGGAATATGTCAATGACCGGACCAGTACTTTTGGGAAAGCATTTTTGGCGCTCACCTTTGAATGTTCTAAATGCCATGATCATAAATATGATCCTATTTCTCAAAAGGACTATTATAGTACCTATGCATTTTTTAACCAAGTTCCAGAAAAAGGTCTTTTTGGAACCATTGATGCCTCTTTTGCCGATCCTCCCAATATCAAAATTACAAGCCAAGAGGTTGCTTCTATTTTGAAATTTATCAATAAAAGGGATACAGCAGCAGTAGAAGTCATGGTGATGAAGGATTCAAGTAACTGGCGACCTACCTATGTGCTGAACCGGGGAAATTACGATGCTCATGGTGAGCCAGTAGGTGTAGGAATACCCAAAAGCATTTTACCTTTTTCTCCTCAAAAATATGGCAAAAACCGTTTAGGATTAGCCAAATGGTTGGTTGATGATCAAAATCCGCTTACAGCCCGTGTATTTGTTAACCGGGTATGGTTTCAGTTTTTTGGTCGGGGAATTGTAAAAACACTGGGCGACTTTGGTATGCAAGGAGAATTACCTACCCATCCTGAATTATTGGATTGGTTGGCAGTTGATTTTAAGTCGCACCACTGGAATATCAAACGTTTGGTGAAGCAAATTGTGACATCAGCTACCTACCGTCAATCTTCGACCATTAAATCGGAACATTTGAAAGTAGATCCTGATAATGTTTATTTATCGCATGCTCCCCGCTTGCGCATACCGGCAGAAAATGTGCGGGATCATGTCTTGGCAAGTGCAGATTTATTGAATTCCGAAATTGGTGGGCCAAGTATCAAACCTTATCAACCGAAAGGGATTTGGGAAGTGGCATCTTCTGGACGTGGATCATTAATGACGTATGTACAAGATCATAAGCAAGACTTATACCGTAGAGGTATGTATGTGTTCATCAAACGTACGGTTCCTCCTCCATCCATGTTGATTTTTGATGCTAGTAACCGGGATCAATGCGAAGTTCAGCGAGGTAGAACAAATACCCCATTACAGGCTTTGGTCATGATGAATGACCCACATGTATCTGAAAGTGCTCGGGTATTGGCAGAGAATATGGCTAAACTGAAATTACCTGTGGATGAGGTTTTAAGTCAGGTTTTTCGAAAAATAGTTTGTCGAACCCCTCAAGCTAAAGAATTAGCTATTTTGAAAAAGTATTTAGAGGCTGAGCAGGTCGAATTTCAACAGAAGCCTAAAAAAATCAATCAATTAATGAAGATTGGAGAATATCAAAAAAATCAAGCATTGGCTAATCCATTTACTGCGGCATTGATGCAAACGATTCAGATGATTTATAATATGGAAGAAACATTAATGCGGGTTTAAACCTTTTCAGCTATGGAAAATGAGTTTTTTAAGAATAGACTGAATATCACCAGAAGGCATTTCTTTGGAAAGGCGGCGGCGGGTATAGGCGGCTTAGCCTTAGGTTCTTTATTAATTCCCAAGATTTGGAAAGGTGATGGAACAGATCCATCCAGCAGTCCATTAGGAATTGCCCAATACGCTCCAAAGGCCAAAAGGATTATTTATTTATGTCAAAATGGAGCGCCTTCCCAGTATGAAACCTTTGATTATAAACCCTTATTGAATAAAATGATGGGGCAGGATTTACCTGAATCCATCCGAGGGGGGCAGCGTTTAACAGGAATGACAGCCAGTCAAACCAAGTTTCCCTTGATGGGCTCCTATTATAATTTTAGGCAGCATGGACAGTCAGGGGCATACATTAGTGATTTGTTACCCAACATTGCCAAAATAGCGGATGATATTTGTATCGTTCGAACGATGAATACTGATGCCATTAACCATGATCCGGCCTTGACTTTTTTACAAACAGGTGCTCAAGTTGGGAATAGACCAAGCATGGGTGCTTGGATGAGTTATGGTTTAGGTAGTGAGAACAAAAATCTTCCTGCATTTTGCGTGTTATTATCGCGCGGTAGAGGAAATGGGCAAGGGGTTTATTCTAAATTATGGACGAATGGATTCTTAGACTCGACCCATCAAGGGGTAGTGTTTAGTTCTAGCGAAGACCCTATTTTATACCTCAATGACGCCGAAGGAATTGACAAAAAAGACCGTCGGAGAATGTTAGATCATTTAGCGGAATTAAATCAATTAGGATTTGATGAAAGTGGAGATCCCGAAATTCAGGCCAAAGTGCAGCAGTATGAAATGGCCTATCGAATGCAAACGGCTGTACCAGAATTGACGGACTTATCTAAGGAGCCTGATCATATCATAAAAATGTATGGTCCTGAATGCCTAGTACCAGGCACCTATGCGGCCAATGCTTTATTGGCTAGAAAATTATCTGAATCAGGAGTTCGTTTTGTTCAATTATACCATCAGGGTTGGGATTCCCATGGGAATCTTCCCAATGAAATGGCCATGCAAGCCCAAGACGTAGATCGTGCATCGGCAGCATTGATTACGGATTTAAAGCAAAGAGGATTGTTGGATGAAACCTTAGTGATCTGGGGTGGGGAGTTTGGTCGAACCAATTATTGCCAAGGAAACTTTACGCCCGATAATTATGGCCGAGATCACCATCCAAGGGCTTACAGTATTTTTATGGCAGGTGGAGGCACGAAGCCGGGTACCGTTTATGGTGAAACAGATGAATTTGGATACAATGTGGCTAAAGACCCTGTGAATATTCATGATTTTCATGCCACAGTTTTACACCTCATGGGGATCAACCATGAGCAATTAACCTATAAACATTTGGGAAGAAGATACCGATTAACCGACGTTTCGGGTAATGTTATCCCTGGACTTTTGGCATAAATGGGATGAATAAAGAACAATTATCTTCTTGGTACAGTGTATTGTTGAGTGGCTTAATCTTTCTACATGCCTTATTGATTTTTCTTCTTTTTTGGCAAGATCAAGTGAATTTACCTTGGGCCTTTCAAGCCACAGGTCGCCTTCATCCATTGATTCTACATTTACCTATTGGCATGGGCGTTTTATTACCCTTTGTTCATCTTTTACGAAGACCATTAGGTGAGCATGCCTTTTACCTTTCGTTCCGTTTTGTGCTTTACCTTACCGCTTTTGGATCGGCACTTACTGCCTTATTCGGTTTCTTTTTGTCGCAAGAGCCCGGCTTTGATCCTACGCTTTTGGTCTTTCATCAATGGGCTGGTTTAGCCGTATCTTGGTTTTATTTGTTACAACTGGTGCTTTTTGACCGATTATTGCTTACTGCTTCACAGGTACTAATAGCATCAATTACAGGAGTCCTTTTGTTGAGTTTAGCTGGTCATGGTGGGGCAAATATTACCCATGGGGAGAATTACTTGACGGAATTATGGCAAGAAGAAAGTGAGCTAAAAGCTCCCACTGGTGATTCTCCATTATTTGAATCGGCCATTCAGCCTATTTTTGAGAAAAAATGTGTCTCTTGCCATAATGACCAAAAAACCAAGGGTCAATTGAATATGAGCTCAGTAGCTAAGTTACTACAAGGCGGAAAGCATGGCGACTTTTTGAAAGCGGGTGATGTTAGCAACAGCTTATTTTTAAAACGAGCCCATTTACCCTTGGAACATAAGGAACATATGCCGCCCAAAGGTAAAAGCCAGCTAAGTGCCGATGAGATATTGCTGTTGGAAGCTTGGGTAAAAGATGGAGCCTCTTTAGATAAAAAAATCAAGGCCTATGCACCGGCATCTAAAGTGGCTACATTGGTTTCTAAACTTTTTGCTAGACCTGCCACCTTGGAAATACCGAAAAGAGCATATCCATTTTCGGCGGCTAGTGATGCTGACATCCAAGCAGTCAATACTCCATTTTGTTCCGTTTATCCTATTTCCAGTGACGCACCTGCTCTGCAAGCTGATTTTTATGTAGCCAAACGATTTGAGCTGAAAAGCTTAGAGAACTTATCCAAAGTTTCGGATCAATTGCTTGGAATCAATTTGGCAAAAATGCCTGTTAAAGATGAAAATTTGAGTATTCTGTCTCAATTTGTCAATCTGGAAAAACTGAATTTGAATTTTACAGAAATCCAAGGAGCTAATTTGAAAGCCTTATTAGCCAATAAGAAATTGGTTTCTTTATCCCTATCGGGGACTAAAATTACCGCTAGTCAATTGCAGCCTTTGATAAGCCAATTACCTCAGTTGAAAGAGGTATTTCTTTGGAACACCCCAATACCATTGGAGCAGATCGAAAGCTGGAAAAAGACCTATCCTAAAATTCATTGGGAGGAGGGCTTTGTGCCTACCGAGGAAAAATTGATGATTAATCCTCCTATCTTGGTCAATGAAAATTTCTTTTTGGGACCCCAGGACAAGGTGAATTTTAAACACACCATTAAAGGGACAAGCATTCATTATACCCTAGACAAAGAACAAGAACCAGATTCCTTGGGTACCTTAGTTACCCTTGGACCTATTGATATTCCAGCATTTACTGTGGTAAAAGTTTTGGCTACTAAACCAGGATGGTTGGCGAGTAAGGTGGTAAAAAACACCTTTTATAAGTATCGCTTTGTGCCGGATTCTGTTTATTTGTTTACTCAGCCCGAACCTAAATGGCAAGCTAAAGGAGCTAGTACACTGAAGGATTTGATTCAAGGAAAGCGGGATATTCGTGGAATAGCTAATGATACTTGGATAGGGTTTCAAAAGCAAGATGCGGATGCCTTATTTGAATTTAAACAAGCTAAGGTAGTTAAGGGAGTAACTGTTAGTTATTTGCGCAAGCAAGATTCCAATATTTTCCCACCCCTTGAAATAGAATTATGGGCGGGTAATTCACCGAAAACCTTAAAGAAATTAGCAACTGCTAAGCCAGAGCAACCCGAAGAGAATGGAGGATATTCGCCACAAGCTATCAATATTCCTTTACCTTCGGGAAATTATACGCATTTCCGAATACTGGCTAAACGTATTAAAAGATTTCCAGCCTATGTGAAAGACAAAACCAATCCAGCCATTATAAAAATGGATGAGGTCTTGTTTTATTAATAGGCATTATAAGCTAAACCTATGACTAACCGAAGAAAATTTGTACAATCTTTAGGCCTGATGACCAGTGCCTTTTCAGCATCTAGTTTATTTCAGCAGGCTCATGCGGCCGACTTCAAACAAATGTTAGATTCCAAGCAGCATTTGTCGCCCGCTCAAATTGCCGAAGATGAAGATTTTTGGGCATTTGTACAGCAAGGATATACCACTAGCCCTAACATCATCAACTTAAATAATGGAGGTGTAAGTCCTAGTCCTAGGATTGTTCAAGAAGCGGTGGAACGCTACAATAAGTTATCCAATGAGGGTCCTTCCTATTTTATGTGGCGGGTATTAGATCAAGGAAGAGAACCATTGAGGGATAAATTAGCAGAATTGGCAGGTTGTGACCGGGAGGAAATTGCCATCAATCGAAACGCCACAGAAGCCTTAAATACGGTCATTTTTGGATTGGATTTTAAAGCCGGAGATGAGATTATTGGTACCAAGCAAGATTATCCTAATATGATAAATGCCTGGCGACAAAGAGCCCAGCGAGATGGAATTGTGTACACGCAGTTGAGTTTTGATTTTCCCATAGAGAATGATGCTCAAATTGTGGATGCTTTTGAAAAGGCTATTACACCCAAGACTAAATTGTTGCATGTCACCCACCTCATCAACTGGGTTGGACAAATTATGCCAGTAGCCAAAATATGTGCTATGGCAAAAAAGCATGGTATCGAAGTGTTGGTCGATGGCGCCCATACCTTTGGACTATTGGACTTTAAGATTCCTGATTTGGGATGTGATTATTTTGGGACTTCATTACATAAGTTTTTATCTGCTCCCATAGGCTCAGGGATGCTTTGGATTAAGAAAGATAAAATTGAAAAAGTATGGCCTTTGGTATGCAATGATAAACCTCGAGGTACAGACATCCGTAAGTTTGAAACCTTGGGAACCCGAAGCTTTCCGATTGAACAGGGAATAGGAGAGGCCATTAATTTCCATAATGCGATAGGTTCTAAAAGAAAAGAGGAGCGCATTCGATTCCTTAAAAATTATTGGACTAGCCAGGTAAAAGATGTTCCCGGTGTCAAAATTCATACTTCTTTTAAGGCGGCATATTCTTGCGCTATTGCTGGGGTAAGTATTGATGGAATGACCATTCCTGAACTGGATAGTGCCTTATTTACGAAATATAAAATACATACAGTGGGAATTGTGTGGGAGAATATTTCTTGCGTTCGTGTGACTCCTCATGTCTATACCCGTTTAAAAGACTTAGACAAAATGGTGCATGCTATCAAAGAACTAGCTGCACAAGCAAAAGCCAAGAAATTATAATTAATATAGCTAGAATTGATTCTTTTATGATTCATGCTAATCCATAGAAATAAATTTTTGATATCTAAACCTCATTAAATGACTACTTTACCCAATTTGGATCAAAACAGTTTGAGTGCTAATCGCCTCTATTCTCTAGATACCTTACGCGGTTTCGACATGTTTTGGATCATGGGAGCTGATGAAATATTTCATACTATGTTCAAGGCTACTGATTCTCCTATTTGGGGATTCTTTGCGCATCAATTCTCGCATCCTTCTTGGCATGGATTCCGCTTTTACGATTTAATTTTCCCTCTTTTCTTATTTATGGCAGGCGTGGCCACTCCATTTTCCTTGGGTAAAGAAATAGAGAAAGGGAAAAACCGAGAGCAGCTTTTAATTAAAGTTATCAGAAGAGGTATCGTATTGGCTTTACTGGGTGTGGTTTACAACAATGGATTGGAGATTAAGCCATTAGAGGAAATTCGCTTCGGAAGCGTATTAGGCCGTATAGGTTTAGGCTATATGTTTGCCAATATTATTTATTTATATACCAAAAAGCCTAGCATTCAAGCCATCTGGTTTGGTGGTATTTTGGCCTTTTATTACCTCATGTTGAAGTTTAACGCCGCTCCAGGATTCCCTGCCGGAGATTTAAGTCAAGAAGGTAATTTCGCATCTTATTTGGATCGACTGGTCATGCCAGGTAGATTGTACAAAGGGAATCATGATCCTGAAGGCTTAACCTCGACCATTCCGGCTATTTCTACTGGATTATTAGGGATTTTAACAGGTAATTACTTGAAAAATGACCCAAGTGATGGTATTCAAAAGACCAAGCGCATGGCCATGTTTGGAGCATTTTTTATCATATTAGCTTTGATTTGGAATTTGGATTTCCCCATCAATAAAAACCTATGGTCGAGTTCCTTTGTCTTACTAGTGGGGGGGATTAGCTTGTTGTTATTGTCCCTGTTTTATTACATCATTGATGTAAAAGGCTATCAAAAATGGTCTTTTTTCTTCCGAATAATTGGTATGAATTCCATCTTGATTTATATGTCAGGCGTATTTATCAATTGGGAATATAGTACGGATAGTGTATTCCATTGGTTGGGTCAATTGTTGGGGAATCCCTACAATGCCGTTGCCATGGCTATATGTTATACGGGTATCAAATGGTATTTCCTGTATTTTATGTACCAGAAAAAAGTATTTCTTCGGGTGTAAGGAATGTAGAATGTAGAATGTAGAATTAAGAATGTAGAATTAAGAATGTAGAATGTAGAATTAAGAATTAAATGCATATACGTGCAGTTACTGGTAGGTTTTTTAACTGATTTTGGTAACTTGAACTTGATTAAATGAATTTTTTTTACCCTCATCCATTAACATGAAAAAAATTAAAACGAGTATAGGCCAATGGGCATTGGCAACGCTTTCTTTGGGCATTTTAATGTCCAATAAACCTCTAACTAAATCAGTGGCAGAAGAATCTGCAGTCAAAGTACCAGCAGGATTTAAGACCACGATTGTGGGCTCAAATTTGGGTGCTACGCGTCACTTAACTGTAGCTAACAATGGAGATATTTATGCCAAATTATCCAAATTTAAGGATGGTAAAGGGATTGTCCATTTAAGAGATACCAATAAGGACGGCGTGGCGGATGAGACAAATTATTTCGGAGATTTTGTAGGAACGGGTATTCAAATTCAAAATGGTTATTTATATGCTTCTTCAAATTCGGGCGTAAATCGCTTTAAAATGAATGATAAGTTGGAAGTAGTAGATAAGGAGCACTACGAAAATATTGTGAGTGGATTAATCGATAAAGGTCGCGATAATGCCAAACCTTTTGTTTTTGATAAACAGTCCAATATGTATGTGACCATTGGTTCCTGGAACGATGCATGTCGGGTGTCTGGAACTGGTCAAGGCATGGTTCCTTGTACTGTTTTGGATTCAGCTGGCGGTATTTGGAAATTTAAGGCTGATCAATTAGGTCAGAAATTTCAAGATGGGAAACGCTATGTTACCGGATTAAAAAATGCGGTGGGTATTACATGGAATAATAAAACAAACAGCTTATTTGCTACCTCACATGGCCGTGGATTTTTTCATGATTTTTATCCTCAATACTATACACCCAAGCAAAGTGCTGAAATCCCTGCCGAGTGTTTGTATGAGATTCATGAAGGAGACGATGGTGGTTGGCCAATCATCTATTATGATCAATTTCAAAATAAGAAAATTTTAGCACCTGAATACGGTGGAGATGGTAAGAAAACAGCGGGAGAAAAAGCGATTGATCCTAAGGTGGCATTTCCAGCACATCTAGGACCTAATGATGTATTGTTTTACACAGGAAATCAATTTCCTGCCAAATATAAAAACGGTGCATTTGTAGCCTTTCATGGTCAAAACTCGGAATTGAAAAAGGGCTATTTTGTTGCTTTTGTGCCTTTTGTAAATAATAAGCCATCAGGTAAATGGGAAATCTTTGCAGATAATTTTTCTGGTATTGATTTAGCAAAACCAACTGGCCCAGTTCAACATCGTCCATGTGGCTTAGCCCAAGGTCCGGATGGTTCTTTGTATGTAGCGGATGATTTGGGTGGAACCATTTTTAAGATTACTTATAAAAAATAATGAACTTGTTTAAATAAGATCCCAAAAGATGAGATGAGCATTATTGTTCATCTCATTTTTTTAAGCCCCAATGCCATGAAAATCATTCGTTATTTCTTCTTTAGTTTGATTTGCTTGTTCTTTGTATCGCCATCCATGGCGCAAAATCAAGCTAGCGTCAAGCGATATTTGTATGTAGCTACTCCAGGTATTAGGGATTATTTAGGTTATGGGGGACACGGGATTTTGGTGTTTGATATCAACAACAATCATCGATTTGTCAAACGAATAAAAACCCAAGGATTACATCCCAATGGAAAGCCTTCCAATGTGAAAGGAATTGCAGTGAGCATTCCATTAAATAGCCTGTATGTAAGTACATTGGAATCTTTGCAACGCATTGATTTAAGCACAGAAAAAGTTATTTGGGAAATCCCCTTTGTGGGAGGATGTGACCGCATGTCGATTTCTCCTGATGGGAAAACCATGTATTTGCCTTCCCTAGAAAAAGATTTCTGGAATGTAGTTAATTGCGAAACAGGGGCAATTATGCAGACTTTAAAAGGATTCAAAAGAGCACATAATACCTTATATGGTTTATCTGGTCAATACGTTTATTTGGCTGATATTGGTAATCCTTGGTTATACCAAGTGGATGCCCAAAAGCACAGTTTGGTGCAGAAAATAGGGCCATTCAGCAATTTTGTTCGTCCATTTACTGTCAATGGCAAAGAAAGCATAGGATTAGTTACCGTGGATAGTTTATTGGGCTTTGAAGTGGGTGATTTAAAAACGGGAAAGAAATTAGCCAGTGTTGTGGTGGAAGGTTGGAATAAAGGACCCGTTCGTCGGCATGGTAATCCTAGTCACGGCATAGCTTTAACTCCTGATGAAAAAGAAATTTGGTTATGCGATGGCTATAATATGCGCTTGCATGTGTTTCAGGGAAAGGCGCCTTATCAGCAGTTGACCAGTATTCCTTTAAAAGATATGCCCGGGTGGATTAGTTTCTCCTTAGATGGGAAATATGCCTACCCCTCTAGCGGGGAGGTTATTGACCCAGTTAGCAGAAAGGTTTTATACCACTTAGAAGACGAAGAGCATAACTATGTATCTAGTGAAAAACTAGTTGAGATTGATTTCCAAGGTTCAAAAGCGGTCAGAGCGAGTGATCAATTTGGAAATGGAAAGGCTCGTTAATTTTTACGCGCCTTTTCGATTAGTTCTTGCGCCTTTTTATCCGCTTCTTCTAACAAAGCATCCGCTTTTCTGTCGGCCTCCTTTTTTAGTTTTTCAGCAATCTTCTGAGCAGCTATTTTCATCAATGGATTCTTGGCCTCTTCCAACATTCGGTCAGCATTTGCATAAGCCTCTTGCCTTACTTTTTGTGAGAGAGCCGCAGCTTCTTGTTTGATGGTTTCTGCTTTACTTTTTGCCTCGTCTAACTGCTTGTTTATCTGCTGTTTAGCTTCTTGCTTCACTAATTCTTTTGCTTGTGTGCTCACAGTACTAGTTGGATTTCCCTGCGTATTGATGACATTCACCTTAAATTGAGGATTAAGCATGGAACCTCGAACAGTAATTTGCATTTTTAAGGCTTGCTGGATTTTTTCCAAATTTAAGTTGGGATTTAATTTGGCTAATTGTTGATTCAAACTAACCGCTAGGCCTGATTGTAAAGTTTTAGCTGGGATGTCCGTCAAGATATTGTATTCCAAACTTTGGTCTAATCCATTGGAACCAGTTACTTGAAATTTGGTCAAATTGGAATTGATTTCAAATGGTTTGAATTGCAATCTACCTTGACTTATCTTAAAATTTACATGGCTAGGTTTTAATTCCAAATTCTTCAATTGATTCCATTGGGTTAAGCTCACTAATTGGTTGAAGCTGGTCGAGTTTTTTACATTGAAATCAATTAAGTCCATGTTCCCTTCCGCGTTGGTGCTCATCAAATTGGGGGATAAATCACTAGTTAAATCTCCAGAATAGCTAAAGTCTACGTTGACCTTGCCTTGTGCAGCCCCAGCAATAGGAGCAAATTTTTGAACCAAGCTAAAGTATTTATGTGCTTCTTGGATATTTAAATCATGAATATTGAAGGCGAACTTAAGGGATGGGTTTTGATTCTCTTTTTTACTAAATGTACCTGTTGATTTCCAGTAGGCCTTAGCCAATCGAAAGGATATACCATCCATGGAAATAACTTGATCTGCTACTCGAATTTTTCCTTGTGCTTCTGTAATCTGAAGGTCTTTAAAAAGTAATCTATCAATGCTCGATTGAAGAGTAAAATCGATGTTTTTAGGGATCTCGAAAGTGTTACTAGCTTTCGCTGATTTTGCTTGTGTAGAGTTGCCCTTAGGTATCCATGGGTTTAAATCCAGCAAAGTCGAATTTATGGTCAAACTCCCCGTGATTAGGTCATTTTTCAGGAAATACATGACGTAATTTTGTAAACTACCGCTAGCCGAGAATTCGGTATTAGCTACCTTTCCCTCCAGTGAGCTGATAATTAATGCCTTGGGGTTTATAGAGGCAGAAGCAGTCTTGATGCTAATATGCTGTTGCGTTTCGCTTTGGCTATATTGAATTTGATTGGCTTTAAAATAGCCATTGGCTTTTCCTTTAGCTTGCTTAAACGCTTGAACATAGCCATCTAATTGAATATCACTTTGAATGCTACCACTCATTTGAGTATTTTTCTGAGGAATAATTTTTGCAATTTCCCCCAAATTTAGAAGCCCTGTGAGGCCTGCTTTGAGGTAGGGATTTGAAATAGGCGTTTTTAAGAGCAAATGGGCCTTTATTGATTGATTATTTAGCCACACATGAAAGTTTTTTAGGTCTATTACCGTGTGATCAGGTATTCCATCTGGATTATCAACTTGTAAGTCCATTTCCATTTTTTTAACTCCAACAGGAACGTTGGCATAGCTAAATGCACCCTTTGAGATACGTAAATCCATTCCAAAGCCAGGCATAGAGCTACCATTTATTTTACCTTTGACATAGCCTGATAAGGCAAAATCCCCTGATGCCTGTAGTTTTTTAAATGAGTTTTGGTATAAAACAGGAACAAGAGATAAGAAATCTTTCAAAGGTGATTTTAAGGCATGAAATTTGATGTCCATGTCCATGGTGGTATCGGGCATAGCCACTTTAGCATCAAAATGAATAGGTAATTCATTTAAATACAAGTCATTGTTTTTAAAGGCAAATTCCATGTTAGCGAAATTCATCTCAATAGGAGCTTCTAGTTTGGCTTGTACTTCTGATAGATAGGTTTTACCGAGGAACTCTACACTTAGCTTTTCAACCTGGGTGCTGGTGGTTAAGGTGAAAATTTCCTCTGAAAAATCTCCAGAACCTTCATGATTTAACTGAATTAATTGGCTTGAAAAGCCCCGCATCTCATCCTTATAAAGAATTTTTGAATCAATCAATTGATAATGATTCAAGGAAATACTCATGCTGGGTTCTGATTCTTTTTTAGGAGCTTCTTGTGGACCAGCTTGAAAGATATCCCAATTCATTTGACCATTGGGAAGAATGATTAAATTAAACTGTGCTTGTTCAATGATGATATCTTGAATTTCTATTTTTTTATTCAAAATATAAGCCAATGGGGCTATTTGAATGCTAAGTTTGGGTATTTGTGAAAGGGTGTCGTTTTTAAATTCATCTTTACCGATTATGCTGCTGTTTTCCACCTCGATACTTAAGCTAGGGAAATGACTTAATATACTTATGGAGGCATCTTGAAATTGAAAGTTTGCTTTTAGCTTTTCATTGGCTGTTCGCGTGATTAGCTCCTTGATATCATTTTTATATAGCCTAGATATCCCAATGGCCGCTAGCACAAAGAACAAAAAGATTCCCAAAAAGGAATAAAGAATTTTTTTCAACATGGAATGGTTATTTGAGGCGGTTTAATACAAAAATAAGAACAACAAGTTATTTAATTGGGTAAATCAGGTGGCATAGATTAAATTTACATTTTATTTCTGTGTCCAAGCTCAACATTAGTTTGATTATGATAAAACGTTCTACACAAGTATACGGTATTAGTAGCCTCCTGATTCTTTTAATTTCATTGATTGTGATTTCCTGCGCACAAAATGCCTTAACAGGAAAGAGTCAATTATCCCTTGTCTCAGAGCAGGAAATACAGGCACTTTCATTAACGCAGTATCAAGAGTTTTTAAAAACGAGCCAGGTAATTTCCCCTGCCAAAGATGCGCGTGCTCAAATGGTGCAGCGTTTAGGAAAGAAAATCACGGCTTCTGTGGAGGCTTATTTTGTTGAGAAAAATAATAAGGATTTTTTAAAAGGGTATCAGTGGGAATATAATTTGGTTAAAAATGATACAACCATCAATGCCTGGTGTATGCCTGGAGGTAAAATTGTGGTTTATACAGGCATTTTGCCGGTGACTAAAAATGAAACTGCATTGGCTTTTGTCATGGGACATGAGGTATCTCACGCTTTATTGCAGCATGGAAATAAGCGGATGAGCGAGTCCATGATACAAGAATTAGGTGGGTCAGTTTTATCTGCAGCTATTTCTAGTAAGCCGAAAGAAACCCAAGATTTATTTATGCGAGCCTATGGAATAGGTACCACGGTAGGAATCATGTTACCTTTTTCTCGTGAGCAGGAATTAGAAGCCGATAAATTCGGATTAATGTGGGCTGCCAAAGCAGGGTATGACCCGACCGAGGCCATGGCTTTTTGGGAACGCATGCATCAATCAAAATCGGGAGAGGCTCAACCTGAATTTTTAAGTACTCACCCATCTGATGCCACTAGAATTCAAAAGATTAAGGAATATTTGCCAGAGGCAATGAAATATTATAAAAAGTAAATGGGAGTTTCCTCTGGAAACGAAAAGAGAAATTCCATTGAAATTTTAAGTTATTAGCTTGCCAACAATCAACCTTCATGAAGAAAATTTTATTGCTTTTACTTTTGATTCCCGGCTTAATTTGGGCCCAAAAATCGCCTAAAAATAGTATCAAGGTAAATCTGAGCTCTTTGGTCCTAAGAAATTATAATTTTACTTATGAGCGAAGCCTAAGCAAGCACCTTTCCTTTTCATTAGGATTTAGATCAATGCCTTATGGGAATGTTCCAATGGAAGGTTTTATTTCGGATCAAATAAATGATCAGTCGATCAATTTATCTCGATTGAAGCTGGGTAATTTCGCTATTACACCTGAAATTAGATACTATTTTAGCAGTAAGGGTAACCAAGGATTTTATGCCGCTCCTTATGCCAGATATTTGGTTTATGATTTGACAGCCCCAATTACCGTGGAAGATAAAACCAGTGGTCAATTCATGCAGGTGGATCGTGATTTTAAAGGAAAAATTACTTCCATGAATGGGGGGCTGATGTTTGGTGTACAATATCCACTTTGGAAGAATCGCTTGGTGGTTGACTTTTGGATTGTAGGAGCTCATTTTGGATCCAGCAAGGGTATTCTAACGGCGGAATTTCAGCCATCCTTGAATGCTGATGAACAAGCTATTTTACAAAGAGAAGTAGATAATTTGGATACAGCTCCCTTTAAATCCGTAGGAAAAGTTACCGCTAATTCAGCTCAAATTAATACAGAAGGACCGTGGTTAGGACTAAGAGGCTTAGGACTTAATTTAGGCTTTAAGTTTTAATAGAAAGCTAAAGGAATTAGAGTATTTTTAGGTATTATTTCGGTATAATTTTATCTATTTAACTCATGAAACCTTTACGCTCCTATGTAATTTTTTACGTCTGCCTACTTTTTCTTAGTACTTCCTTGACAGCCCAAGTTCCTGGTGTTGTCATTGCCCATAGTCCTGCCTCTAGTGGACAATACATTGGATCTCCAAGTATTTGCATTCTCTCCAATGGGAATTATTTAGCATCGCATGATTTTTTTGGTCCAAAATCTACGGAGCACACCTCAGCCGTCTCAGAGGTCTATTTATCGAAGAATAAGGGTAAAACTTGGGTGAAGATAAGTCAAATTCAAGGTCAATTTTGGTCTAAATTAGTCGAGATTCAAGGAAAATTATATATCATGGGCACCTACAAACACCATGGTAATACCATCATTCGAAATTCGCAGGATGGGGGTTATACCTGGACCGAGCCTATTGATGCAGAACATGGCCTCTTGTTAGCAGGGGAGTATCATTGTGCTCCTATGCCCTTTTTAGAGCACAATGGCCGTTTATGGAGAGCCATGGAGGATGCCATGGGGCCAATCAAGACATGGGGCAAACGATATGGTACTTTTATGATGTCGATGCCCTTAGATGCAGATCCCATGAAAGCCGCTAGTTGGACTAAAACGAATGTACTTCGCTATGATTCAACGTATTTGAATCATCAATTTGGTGCTTGGATTGAAGGTAACGCAGTCGCAGATCCCCAGGGGCAAGTTTGGAATATCTTGCGCGTGGATAATAAATCGACTATGGATGAATATGCGGCTATGGTCAAGATTAGTGCGGATGGGAAAGAGGCTAGTTTTGATACGACAAGGGGATTTATCCGTTTTCCGGGTGGAGCGAAAAAGTTTTCGATCCGTTATGATGCCAAGTCAAAGCTATATTGGACTATTTCTAATGTCATTCCAGAGGAAATTAAGGCTAAAAACCTGGGTAAGAATCCAGCTTCATTTAGAAATACCTTGGCCCTGATTTGTTCGAAGGATTTACAAATTTGGGAAGTCAAAAAAATCATATTTCACCACCCAGATGAGATTAAACATGGTTTTCAGTATGTCGACTGGCAGTTTCAAGGTAAACACATCGTTTTAGCTAGTAGGACCGCTTATGACGATGAGGAAGGTGGAGCACATCGCAGTCATGATGCCAATTATTTGACTTTTTACCGCATCAAACGATTTAGAAAATAGGTTTATTTGCTCAGGAGGAATAAGCTTCTGGGGGGTATTTTTTGATTCTAAGTTGCTTACCTAATGCATGAAATTCTAGGATGCATCGCTACATTAAATTTAAAGAGTGAGCCTAGGTTTTTTGAGGTATTTTTAAGCATAAAAAAAGCGATTTCTTGAGAGATCGCTTTTTTGTTCATTGATGAGGCATTTTTTATTTAACCGCTGGCTCGCTAGCTGGAGCTGCTACTTCTTTTTTGAAGAAGGAGAATCTTAAGGCGATTTCATGCGTTTGTGTACTTACTTTACTGATATTAGAGATAGGTAACTCATACACGTATCCTAAATAGATTTTTTTACTGGCTTGCATACCTAAACGTAAACCGTAACTATCTTTATGGCGGTAGCTTAATCCTACATCTAATTTATCCTTGATTTGCGCATTTAAATTAATGTCCCAACTTAAAGGTACGTCAGAAGCCATTCTTAATAATGTACTTGGATATAAGTTGATGTTATTTCCCATCTTAATCTTGGTACCTACCATGGTGTAGAAATAATCTACGTCTTTATATGCTCCGCTAGCGGCGCCAAAATCGTATTTAAACACACGTGGTTGTGAGATACTCAAAAACAGACCATCTCCTTTGCTGAAGCGTAAGCCCCAACCAGTATTGAATTTTAAACCTGTCGAAATATCTTGGGCAAAAAGTGCATCATTTTGATTCACTAAGCGAATGGATGACCAGTTTAAGGCTAAATTCGAAAATCCACCACGAATACCACCTGACATTCTCCATTTATCGTTTAATGATACGTGGTAAGCAAAATCGGCACCGATGTTTGTTGTTTTAACAGGACCAGCTTGGTCGACCATGGCTAAAAAACCTAAGCCTTTCTTTTCACCCCATTTGATATTGGCTGTAGCAGCTATCGTTTTAGGAGCACCTTCTACGCCAATCCATTGTTGTCTATTGATAAACACTACTTCGGAGTTCTCGGTGGATCCAGAATGCGCAGGGGTAATGATTTGAGGGTTGAATCGGTACAAATTGTACATGCTTTCGATTTGAGCATGTGATGAATAACTCCATGAAAGCATGAATCCAAGAAGGAGGTAAGTTAGGGCCAAGCGGCCCCAACTTTGCCTTTTTTGATCTACTCTCAGTTTAATATGTATATAATTATAGAACATTGTTTTACTTTACTGCTAACCTATTTATAAGTACGTATGTTGATATGTTTTCCCTTTGTCCATAAAAATCTACTACGTAATAATAGATTCCGTCTGGAAGTAGTTTCGCATCGCTGTTTGAATTGGAACTAAGATATTCTCCGCCCCAATCATTGGTGTAGTTTTCTTTTTCAAAAACTAAATTTCCCCAGCGATTAAAAATGCTCAGCTTATTTTTGAGCCCCGCTATTCCGTCAATAACTAGTTTATCATTCTTACCATCGCCATTTGGAGTAATTCCTTGAGGAATAATACCTATAGCTTCCATGTTTTCTGTGCGGAACTTGTTTTTGTCACCAGTAGGAATAACAAATTGCCCTTTTAAGGTAGAATCTGCTAGGATACTGGTTTTTGCAAATGAATAGCTTTGAGATGTACGTTGACTAGTTAGAGCCTCAGCGGTAATCGTTACACACGCAGCTACACATACAAACGAGAACGTTTTGATCGCTGAACTGTAAGATGAAATCGACTTGAGGTTGAATTTAGAATTCATTTAATCTTTATTAGAACACGTTTTAATATTTCAAAAGCTAGGTTTCACAAGCAAACGAACAATCACACCTACAAGGATGGTTTGTTTGGTTGGGCTGTTTTAAAAATGTTTTAAAGCAAGCGCACTAGATTTTAGCGGAATTAAAGTTTCCTGTAGTTTTAGTACAGAGTAGCTGAACCGTGAGTTAAGCTGAGAGATAGATTTTTTCATATTAATTTAGAACATTGTAGAACACTAAGCCAGAGTCAAATCCTATTTTTTTTCTCTGATTTACTTTACAAAGGTACTCTAAAGCATTAATTTAAAAAATAGAACATTGCTAATATTTGTTCTTAATTTTAAATTCAAAACAAAGTTGTTGCTCAGTCTTTCGGAATGGCCTTTCGTTGATTTTTCGGCAGGTTGATTTATAAAAATTCTGTACTATGTATCGAATTCTGTACTGCGATTTTTACTTGATTTTTTGCCAGAAATTTAAGCTTTTCTTTACAAAATCGACCTGGAATCATGCATTTTGCACCAATTTAGGCATTTAAACTGATAAAAAGTACAAGTATTTTTGTGAAATACCGTGAATCAAGTATGTAAAGTTAATTTAAAATGGCCATATGGATTGTTTCTATTCAGCATAAAAATACCCCATTTTTTAATTGAAAAATAGTTTACAAAGCTGCTCCTATCTAATGATTTTATAAAATCAAGTTAAAATAGTTTGTGAAATTAAAATTTAAATAGGAAAAGGGCATAAAAAAAAGCTAGATCAAAAATTAACCTAGCTTTCCACTTTTCGTTCTCTAATCTACTGTCTTAAATATCTATTTCGTTTCAACGATTTCTTTCTTGTTAAACGTGAATCGTAATGCAATTTCATGTGTTTGTGTAGTTACTTTACTAATGGCTGATATAGGTAGTTCATATACGTAACCAGCATAAAGGTTTTTTGTTGCCTGAAATCCTAAACGAATTCCATAACTATCACTTTTTCTGTAACTAAGCCCTAAATCAAACCTCTCGCGGATACGGCTATTGATGTTGATATCATAACTTAAAGGTACATCGGTAGCTATGCGAAATAATGCACTTGGATATAAGGTAACTTGTGACCCTAGACGCACTTTTGTGCCCACCATGGTGTAGTAGTAATCTACATCTTTATAGGCTCCAGAAGCTGTTCCAAAATCATATTTAAGTACCCTCGGTTGAGAAACACTTAAAAATAATCCGTCTCCTTTAGAGAAGCGTAGTCCCCAACCGGTATTGAATTTTAAACCGCTTGAAATATCTTCTTGAAAATTATCATCTCCGCCGTGTGTTAAACGGATGGCAGACCACTCAATGGCCAAATTAGCTAATCCTCCACGGATACCACCAGACATCGTCCACTTGTCGTTTAAGGCCACATGGTAAGCAAAATCAGCACTGATGTTCGTCATTTTAATTGGGCCTGCTTGGTCCATTAATGCAATTACACCAATACCTTTATTCTCTCCCCATTTTTGGTTTAGACTTGCGGCAAAGGTAGTAGGTGCTCCTTCGAAGCCTACCCACTGACGTCTATTTATAACCGTGATGTCAGATACTTCTGATGATCCCACATGAGCAGGAGTAACGATTTGAGGGTTAAAGCGATATAAACTGTACATCGTTTCAATTTGCCCTTTAGATTCGTATGAACAAACGCCTAATAACATCGCTACTAGGGTAGTCATCAACATACCCTTTACAGGTATGTTGATGAGCTTAGAGATGTTTGAGATACTATATTGTTTCGTATTCATTTTTCTTTCTGTTTTCAGCGATTAAGATTACTTGATTTTTAGTCTATTAATGAATAGATAAGTTGAGATGTTTGGTTTAATACCATAGAAATCAACGATGTAGTAGTAAACTCCGTCAGGAAGTAAACCATCTTTCAAAATAAACGCATTAGCACCTTCACCGCCCCAGGTATTTTTGTAGTCTTTGGTTTCGTACACAATCTCACCCCAACGGTTGAAAATGGTCAATGTATTCTTGAATCCTAAGATTCCTGGAATAATCAATTTGTCATTTTTACCGTCACCATTTGGTGAAATACCTTGTGGAATAAACGTAGGACATACATCTGGATCTAAACGATTTGGAATTCCGTCATTATCACAGTCAGGTAATCCGCCGTAATCTAGATTGTCTTCCATGATATCTAGGATACCATCGTTATCATTATCTGTATCTTGGAAATCTGGTTTACCGTCTTTATCTGTGTCTAATGGGGTAGCAGGGTTAGCGCCAGCTTCCACTTTATCCATAAAGCCGTCATTGTCAGAATCTAGATCTCTAAAGTCAGGAGTACCGTCATTGTCTGTATCAACAGGTACAGATGGATTAGAACCGGCTTCTATTTTATCTGGGATACCATCATTATCTGTATCAGTATCTTGGAAATCAGGATTGCCGTCAGAATCTGTATCAATTGGGTTATTCGGGTTATTACCAGCTTCTACTTTATCAGGAATGCTGTCGTTATCCGAATCCAATTCACGGAAATCTGGAATACCATCTTTGTCGGTATCAGTTGGATTGCTTGGGTTTTTACCTGCTTCCACTTTATCCGGGATACCATCATTATCCGAATCTAAGTCACGGAAATCAGGTGTACCGTCCTTATCTGTATCTATAGGATTGATTGGGTCTTTACCTGCCTCAATGCTATCTGGGATACCATCATTATCCGAGTCTAAATCGCGGTAATCAGGTGTACCATCTTTATCTGTATCTACAGGGTTGTTTGGATCCTTACCTGCTTCAAATAAATCTGGGATACCATCATTGTCCGAATCGGTATCACGGAAGTCTGGCGTACCATCTTTGTCAGTATCTACTGGATTATTAGGGTCATTACCTGCCTCTATTTTATCCGGGATACCATCATTATCTGAATCAAGATCACGGAAATCAGGAGTACCATCATTATCTGTATCTACAGGATTATTTGGATCAGAACCAGCTTCAATTTTATCTGGGATACCATCGTTGTCAGAATCTAAATCCCTGAAATCAGGTGTGCCATCTTTATCTGTGTCAACAGGGTTATTAGGATCAGCACCAGCTTCAATTTTATCCGGAATACCGTCATTATCAGAATCTAAGTCGCGGTAATCAGGCGTACCATCTTTATCTGTATCCACTGGATTATTTGGATCTGCACCAGCTTCTATTTTATCAGGGATACCATCGTTATCTGAATCGATATCTCTGAAATCAGGTGTACCATCTTTATCCGTATCAACTGGATTAGTTGGATCAGCACCCGCTTCTACTTTATCAGGAATACCGTCATTGTCTGAATCTAAATCACGGAAGTCAGGTGTACCATCTTTATCTGTATCCACTGGATTAGTAGGATCAGCACCCGCTTCTATCTTGTCAGGGATGCCATCATTATCAGAATCTAAATCCTCAAAGTCTTTAGCTCCGTCATTATCTGTATCTACTGGAGAGTTACATGAAACAGCTTCTAGGGCATCTGGGATACTATCATTATCCGAATCAAGATCACGGAAGTTAGGTTTGTCATCACCGTCGATGTCACCGCCTAATTCAACTCGATCAGGAATACAATCATTGTCCGAATCTAAATCTAAGAAGTCTGGAGATCCGTCTTTGTCTGTGTCAATCACAGCAACATATTGTCCGCGATCATCCCAACCATCTCCATTACCATCATTTAAGTTGGTACAGGTAGCACATTTGTTCTTACCTTCCCAAGCATCTGGAATGGTATCACCATCTGAATCTAGATCTAGGTAATTAGGGATTTTATCTCCATCATTATCTCCGTCTCTTTCATCGCTATCACCTAACCAATCACCATCAGAATCTAAATCGCGGTAATTAGGACGACCATCTCCATCTGGATCTGCGGTTAATTCTTTACTATCTAATAAAGAATCACCGTCTGAATCTAAATCTAAATAATCAGGCGTACCGTCTTTATCTGTATCTGGAATTGGAGCAGGATTAGACTCTAAGAAATCGGCTAAACCGTTTTTGTTAGCATCTATGAACGCGCCATTT
This sequence comes from Aquirufa sp. Wall-65K1, assembly GCF_054558475.1. NCBI lineage: Bacteria > Pseudomonadati > Bacteroidota > Cytophagia > Cytophagales > Flectobacillaceae > Aquirufa > Aquirufa sp. Wall-65K1. The sequence goes on from NZ_JBPXKD010000005.1 coordinate 83,049, forward strand.
ACATCTACGCGACCATTGTAATTCGGGTCAATCACACCACGTCTTGAATCGGTTGCTTCCCATGCATCTAAGATAGAATCACCATCAGAATCAAGATCTAAGTAGTTTGGAATACCATCACCATCGCGGTCAGAATTTTTTTCTGTACTATCTAAGATACCATCATTATCAGAATCTAAATCTAAGTAGTTTGGAATACCGTCGCCATCAGAGTCAATGTTTTTCTCGATGCTATCTGGGATACCATCATTATCTGAATCTGGATCTTGGAAGTTTGGTAGACCGTCAGAATCGTAATCTTGGCAGTTAGGGCCACCAGAAGCACATTCTACGCTGTTTGGTAGACCGTCATTATCACAGTCATTGGCTCCGAAAATCACATAACTTGGAGATCCAATAGCTGGAGGATTTCCACCTGCACCACCCACACAATAGTTAAGCGGTTGCGGATCAGTACCATTATTAGTTCCGTCACCATCACAATCGGTATTTCTCCAAGTCAAGGTCGTATTCGCAAAAATTTGACTTGCAGGATTATAAGAACATCCATCATTTGGATTAGTTCCGTCAAGGGCTTCTTGCGCATCTGAAACTCCATCACCATCCGCATCTGGTGGAAGACCAGAATTGACTACCATCGTAAAGGTATTAGATACAACACTTCCGCCAGAATTGGTAGCAGTTACAGTGAAACTAGTTAATGCCGTTACTGCAGTTGGAGTACCAGTGATTTTTCCATCAACGGTGCTGAAAGATAAACCTGCTGGAAGAGTACCACTTGTTAAAGCATAAGATACTACATTACCTGTAATCGAAGGATTCAGCGAAGGAATCGCCGTACCTACTGTATACACGTTCGGAGTATTATAGCTTAATCCTGTAGGAACAGCATCATTAACCGTAATGGTAAAAGTATTAGATACCGTATTACCTCCTGTATTGGTAGCAGTTACTGTGAAGTTGCTTGATCCAGTTACGGCAGTTGGAGTACCAGTGATTTTTCCATCAACGGTGCTGAAAGATAAACCTGCTGGAAGTGTACCACTTGTTAAAGCATAAGATACCACATTACCAGTAATCGAAGGATTCAGCGAAGGAATCGCCGTTCCTACTGTATACACGTTCGGAGTATTATAGCTTAATCCTGTAGGTGCAGGGTCATTAACGGTAATACTAAATGTGTTGGAAACCGCATCACCACCTGCATTAGTTGCTGTTACAGTAAAGTTTCTCAAAGCAGTAGCTGCCGTTGGAGTTCCCGTAATTTTACCATCAGCAGTATTGAAGCTTAAACCACTTGGTAAAGTACCTGATGTTAATGCATAAGAGTCAACCGTACCTGTTACAGCAGGGTTAAGCGAGGAAATCGCTGTACCGACTGTGTAAACATTAGGTGTATTATAAGATAAACCAGTAGGAGCTGGTGGGGCTGAGGCAATTACCGTAATGGAGAAAATATTAGAAACCGCATCACCACCTGTATTAGTGGCCGTTACAGTAAAGTTTCTTATGGAAGTAACTGCCGTTGGAGTACCTGTGATTTTACCATTTGCCGTGTTGAAAGATAATCCAGTTGGTAAAGTACCTGAAGTTAAGGCGTATGATACTACATTTCCTGTAACTGAGGGATCTAAAGAGGTAATCGCATTATTTACTACATAAACTCTTGGTGTTGGGTAGCTTAAATTGCTAGGAGCTACATCGTTTACTGTTATAGTAAAGGTATTAGACACGGTACTACCGCCTGAATTTGTTGCCGTTACAGTAAAGCTTCTTAATGCAGTAACTGTTGTTGGAGTACCTGTAATTTTACCATCTACTGTGCTAAATGATAATCCAGCAGGTAATGTTCCTGAGGTTAAGGCATAAGAAACAACATTACCTGTAACTGAAGGGTTAAGCGAAGTAATGGCTGAGCCCGCAGTATATACATTTGTCGTATTATAAGTTAATCCTGTTGGTGCTACATCATTTACCGTGATAGAAAATGTGTTGGATGTAGTGCTTCCTAAGGCATTGGTCGCTGTTACCGTAAAGTTTCTTAATGCGGTAACTGCTGTAGGAGTTCCAGTAATTTTACCATTTGCCGTGTTAAATGATAAACCGGTTGGTAAGGTACCCGAAGCTAGTGCATAAGACACAACTGGTCCTGTTACCGTAAGTGGATCAAGGGAAGTAATGGCGGATCCAACAGTATAAACATTGGGAGTTGGATATGTTAAATTACTTGGAGCTGTTTCATTGTCGAGGATTGAAACAACCGTTGTATTGGTTACATTGGCTGCGTTAACAGCGTCCGCAATTACAATATTGAATGTCTCTGTTCCTTCCGCTAATAAATCATCTAAAACGGGTACTGTGATAGTTTTGGAAGATTCTCCAATAGCAAATGTTAAGGTACCGCTAGTATTGGTATAATCCGTTCCATTGGTAGCTGTTCCACCAGAAGTGGTATAATTTACCGTAGTGGCAACCGTTGCAGCTGGACTTAAAGTTACTGTTGCTACAGCATTTACTCCACCTACTGCCTCAGTAACACTTAATGTTGAGGTAATATTTAGCTTGGGCTGAGCAGCCAAATATGCATTCAAATCATCTAAGAGTGTTGATACATTAGCTGCGTTTCCTGAAAGTGCGCCTGTATTGTCCATATTTAATATTTGACCGTTCAGGGTTAATCCTATAGCACTGGTTTCTAAAATGTTGTAGGTTCCTGTTGAGGTAGTTATGGTTACATTTGTACCAGTAGCAGGTCGAAATACTATTGTTCTAACAGTATTACTAGGAGGACCTGTTTCTCGCCAGTTGATTTGTCCATTAATTGTGTGATTCACATTAGCAAAGTCTGTAAAAGTAACATAACCTAGTAAGTCATTTCCTTGAAGTGTACTTTGCAATTCAAATACATTAGTACTTGAATTTTGACTAAATGATAATTTAGTAATTCCTTTAACATCAGTGGCAAAGCCACCAGTAGCTGCTGGTTGGTTGTTGGTATTGGCTCCAATATATCCTTTATTGAAGGTAACAGATACCGTTCCTGCCCATGCTGGCATGGCTGCTGAAAGTGAGATTAAAAAAGTAGCCAAAAATAAGACCTTCAAAAGGAAGGGTCGTTTTTTAGCCTCTTTGTTTGAGTTGAGGTTTTTGTGCATACAATATAATTTAGGTAACTATTTGGTTAATGAAATAGTAGGGTTAGAGAACAAAACCCAAGCCTTGCTTGCGCATGGACTTTATTACCATCGGGAAGACTTATTGAGAAAAATTAGATTGCGCCAGAAGGCCAAATAGACAAAATTGTCAAAACAAAACGTTTTTGAACGATGAACGTCTGGTTTAACTTAAGTTTATTAGAACAAGGAGTAATCTGTTTTTAATCAAAAGAAATCCTAATTGGGGTTTTCTTCGATGCGAAATAACTTCAAATTGTTGCCAAATTATAATTGTTACCTGCTAATAAAGTTTCCAATTACAAATTAAGGACAAAAAAAGTGGGCTGAGTGTTTTTAAAGCTAAGGTCCGAAAATTGACCTGATCGATAATTTTTCGGGTCGAAATTTGAAAATGTTTACTAAGCTGATTTGGCCGCAAAAACAAGCTAAGTTTAATTGATGTAAATAATAGTTTAAAATTGATTTAACTTTACAAATTTTCTTTAAATTACATAAGTAATTGATAATGAATTAGTTGTAATCATAATTTTATAAATGTAGATTTGATTTTTTTGAATATTTTTTTACAATTTATGTTTGTTCATATTCAGTAAATATTCATCCCCCGTTTATGCCTGTTAATCTCAATTATTTGATAGAAATAGAAATATCCATCGCTAAAGTTACAAGCTAGCCTAAATTGCCTTCCTCCGTTTTTATCCTCCTGAAAGTAGCTACCATTTTAAATAACTATGTTCTATGTATGAACCATCTTGATTCCACAGCATTAAAATCAGACTTAGAAAAATTTATGTTTTCGTGCCTAAGTTTAAGTTTAGGTTTTCGGTAAAATTGTTACATGACTTATTAAGTTGATTCCTATTTATCTATCAGAGTAGTAGTTACCTGCTTTATTACATCCAAACTATTGGATTTTTGGGTAAAAATAAATTAATAGAGTATATTGAGAATCAATTCTAAACCTTCAAAATTTAACATGTACACATCAATTAAAAAAGTAGTATTAAGTATCGCTACCCTTTGCCTACTAGCCTTTACCAGCTTTGGACAGAAAGTAAATCCTGAAACGGCCTTAAAAAGTTATATGGCCAATGGAGATAAGACTTATCAGTGGGAATTAAAGGATTCAGTTTCTTTAGGAACATCCAAAGGGTATAATGTCTTATTAACTTCACAAAAGTGGCAAAATATCACTTGGAAGCACCAATTGACCATCATCATACCTGCCAAAGTAAATTATGAAGGAGCTATGCTCTTTATTACGGGTGGTAGCAATAAGGATGAACAACCAAATTGGAGCAAAGAAGATAAAATGTGGAATTACTTGTCGATGGTGGCCGCAAAAAACCATGCGGTGGTAGCCTTAATTAAGCAAGTGCCTAATCAACCTCTTTATGGTGGAAAAACAGAGGATGAGTTAATCTCTTATACTTTACATCAATTTAGAGAAACAGGAGATCATTCTTGGCCATTATTGTTTCCGATGGTAAAATCAGCGGTGAGGGGAATGGATGCCATTCAAGAATTTGCTAATAAAAAAGCAGGAATTCAAATTAAGGACTTTGTCATTTCAGGAGCATCAAAAAGGGGATGGACTACGTGGTTATCATCTGCTATTGGGGATAAGCGAGTGAAGGCCATTGGGCCTATGGTGATTGATATGTTAAATATGCCCGCTACTTTGAATTATCAAAAAGATACCTATGGTGAATACAGTGACCAAATTGAAGACTATGTAAAATTGGGAATTCCGCAGGGCACTGGTACACCTACTGGTAAGGCTATTACTTCCATGATTGATCCCTACTCGTATCGAGCTTCCATGACCATTCCGAAAATTATTTTTATTGGAACTAATGACCCATATTGGACAGCTGATGCTATCAAACATTATTTTGATCAAATTCCTGGTAAAAACCTTATCCATTATGTACCCAATGCAGGCCATGATTTGGCTGGAGGCAAACAGGCCATTGAAGCATTAAGTGCTTTCTTTGGATTAAGTCTTCAAAATAAAGAAGTGCCTGTACCTACTTGGAATGTGGTGAAAGGTAAAGATGGTTTTGAATTAACCGTAAATGCTAATCCTACCGATTTAGAAGATGCGGCTATTTGGGGTACAACTTCCGCAGACCGTGATTTTAGGAATAATTTATGGCTAACTCAGCGGGTTAAGCCTGTGGGAAATACGGTTAAATACGTGATTCCTTATGTTAAAAAGGGCTATCAAGCATTTTATATGGACTTGAAGTACAAAGATCCTAATGGTGGAAGCTATACCATTAGTACAAGGATATTCACTACGGATACCGACAAAGTATTGTAATTCAAATTTTTTCCAAACACCCGATTGCCAATCAGTCGGGTGTTTTTTTATACCCATTCATTTCAATGATAGCTTTAAAGTGAACACCTTGAATAGGCTCAATTTTGGCCATTACTATTCTTAAATGCTAATTTATCTAAACCCACCAAAGATATATGGTTATTTAGATTTCATGATTAGCCAGTTTTATTACCTTATGTTCCATAATTTTTCCATAAGTTTGGTTCCTCAAAACCTATGGAACCTACATGAAAAAAGTATTTTTATTTTGTTGCGTTTTATTAGCTCAAACTGCTTGGGCACAGGAATTTAAAACCTTGATTCCCGCTGCACAAGGACATCCGCGCTTATTGTTTTTCAAGGAAGATGAAGCTATTATTCTTAAGAACATTCAACAGGATACGCTTTGGGCAAATTTACATAGACAAATTTTGCAAGAGGCTGATGCATTGCTCTTAAAGGAGCCTTTGATTCGTAAGCAAATTGGTCGTAGACTCTTAGGAGTTTCCCGTGAAATGCTACGAAGAACCTTGTTTTGGTCCTATGCTTACCGCTTGACAAAGCAGGCTAAATATGCTCAGAGGGCCGAAAGGGAATTGCTTCAAATTTGTCAATTTTCTGATTGGAATCCATCCCATTTTTTAGATGTGGCTGAAATGACGACGGCAGTGGCTATTGGCTATGATTGGTTATTTGAGGTATTATCTGCTGAATCAAAAAAAGTAATACAGTCGGCTATTCTGACCAAAGGAATTGAACCTTCCTATGATGAGCGTTATACCTCCTGGTTAAAAGCTAGCCATAATTGGAATCAGGTATGTAATGCCGGAATAAGTTTAGGTATTTTGGCCATTCAAGAGGATTATCCTGATAAAGCCAAAGAATTAATTCAGCGTGCCCAAAAATCCATCGTATTACCCATGAAAGATTATGCTCCCGACGGGGCTTATCCAGAGGGCTATGCCTATTGGGGATATGGAACTTCCTTTCAAGTATTATACAATGATGCCATTGAAAAGGTTTACGGCTCAGATTTTGGGCTAAATCAATTACCTGGTTTTTATGCCAGTGCCAATTATTTGTTGCACATGACCGGACCTTCACAGAAAAATTTCAATTACTCCGATTCTGGAGATGGGATTGATTTTCATCCAGCCATGTTTTGGTTCGCCTCCAAAACAAAAAACACTAGTTTATTATTTACAGAAATCAACACACTAAAAACTAGTAAGAATTTGGTTTCGGATAGACTTTTACCCTTGGTAATGATTTGGGGTAAGGACTTATCCTTGGTCAATCAAGAAATACCCCAGCAATTAACTTATGTAGGTGGTGGCCCTAATCCTGTGGCTATGATGCGGACTTCTTGGACAGATAAAAATGCGCTTTATGTGGGTATAAAAGGTGGATCTCCATCCGTCAATCATGGGCACATGGATGTTGGTTCTTTTGTTTTTGATGCATTGGGAGAGCGTTGGGCGATGGATTTTGGTATGCAGAATTATGAGTCTTTAGAATCCAAAGGCGTGGGCATTTGGGGAAAAGATCAGAATTCCCAGCGTTGGGATGTTTTTCGGTATCATAATATGTCGCACAATACCATAACCTTGAACAATCAATTACAAGCTGTTAAAGGCAAGGCTGAGGTAGTGACGAAACAAAATTCCAATAATCGAATGGAATTTGGTCTAGATTTAAGTTCCCTATATCCCGAGCAAGCCACTGCGGTACATCGGGAAATAGCTATTGTCCAACAAAAACAGGTTGAAATAAGGGATGAGGTTTCCTCCATAAAACAAGGGGGAGAATTAGTTTGGACCATGCTAACTACAGCTGAGTTTCATGAAAATGGGGGCGGAAAAGCTTATTTGACTCAACATGGAAAGCGGTTGAATCTGAAGTTGACAGGCTTAAAAGGAAAATGGATTACTTGGTCTACACAGCCCAATCACGATTATGATGCTCCCAATCCTGGTACCCGATTTGTAGGTTTTAAAATAGCCACACAAACAGGTCAAAATTTGAAATATCAAGTGGTATTAGAACCCCAAAACTAGTTTTTATGTCCGCTTGGGTAAACTTGATCTAACCAGATACCCATTTTCATGAAAACGCTAAACAGGCTTTTTCTCATTTCATGCGTTTCATTGGGGTACAATTCTAATTGTGTTTTGACGCCCAATTGACTTAGTTTGGTATACAAGTTTTTGGCTTGTTGAACATGGACAACCTCATCATTTTCACCATGAAAAATGATGGTTGGCACTCCGCTGGATGCCGTCACACGTAGCAGAGGACTAGATTCTTTCGCTAGGGGAGCATTGGGGTCAGCTACCCCCAAAAAGTTGGTAATGGTTTTGTCTGCTTCTATATTTTTGCCTCTAACCATAGGGTCGGTAAAGTCAGTTGGCCCAACGATATCGATTACGGTTTTAATTTCCTTGTTTTTGTCGGCCGTGTAAGCATACATCAAAGCTAAATAGGCCCCTGCACTAGCACCTAAAAGCCCAAATTCCCCTTTTTTATATCCCAGGCTGTCTGCTTTTGAATTCAGGAAATTGATGGCTTGTTGAATATCTTCTAATTGGGCTGGAAAGCGGTTTTGATCATTTTTTACTAATCGGTAATTGATGGATGCCAGGGCATAACCCTTTTTACCTGTTAGTAATTCAATCAAAGGTTTTGGTAATTGGTTTTTACTTCCTTTGGTCCAATATCCTCCATGGATGAATACCAGCATTTTGGTATGGGCATTTACTTGATTGGGTAAAAATATATCCAATAAATTTCTGCCATCCTCTGCGCTTCCATAGGCTATATTTAGTATGGATTTATATGCAGCGGAATCGGCTCCTGTTTTTCCTATGGATGGAAAAGAGAGGAAAAGAAACAGTGGTAAAAGGTAAATACTACAGGTACGAAGCAAGCATTTTTTTATCATATCAACGAGTTACCTTTTAGCATGTGCCCATGTGTTTTGTTACAGCCTTCCCTTATTACAGGTTTTTCTTTTTTAATTCAGCTACCGCATAATTTGCTGCACGTGCCGTTAAAGCCATGTAGGTTAATGATGGGTTCTGAGTGGAATTCGATGTCATACTAGCCCCATCCGTAACAAATACATTTTTACAATGATGTAACTGGTTCCATTTATTTAATTGGGAGGTTTTAGGGTCATTTCCCATGATGACACCGCCCATTTCATGAATATCCAATCCCGGATTCCAAGTTTTCTTAGGGTTGGCTTTGATGTTTTTAAAGCCTGCCAAAGTCAACATTTCCGTCATTTGGTCTTGATAATCTTGCTCCATTTTGCGGTCATTATCATCAAAATCTACATGCAGGCGAGCCAAAGGTACTCCCCAGTCGTCTTTTTGTGTGGCATCTAATTTGACATAATTAGCATGCTTAGGAATGGTTTCACCCATGAAATGAGAGCCAACAACCCAATTGCCATATTTCTTTTTGAATAAATTATCTTTTAATTCTTGGCCTAAACCATCTTGATTGCTTAAGATAGGTCGGCGGGCACTGAAGCCCGCTGCATAACCACGCAGGAAGTCGGTCTCCTGCTTAAATACATTTCGGAAGCGAGGAATATAACTTCCGTTTGGACGAATACCTTCTGTTTTACTTTCAAGCATACCTTCATATTCGGCCGACATCCCGGTGTGGAAATTATGGAAATGGATGTAATGCCCCATAAGCCCATTATCATTGCCTAATCCATTAGGGAAACGGTGCGACTTAGAATTTAGTAAAATCAGGTTGGTGTTGATGGTAGCGGCATTTAAGAAGATAATTTTAGCATAAAAATGTATTTCTTCTTTGGTTTTGCTATCAATGACTTTCACTCCAGAGGCCTTTCCCGATTTTTCATCGTAAATGATGGAGTGAACAACTGAATTAGGTCTAAGAGTTAAATTTCCTGTTTTTTCGGCCCAAGGTAGGGTAGAAGAGTTACTGGAAAAATAGCCGCCATAAGGACAGCCCCTTTGGCATAAATCACGTTGCTGGCACTGCGCTCTACCTTGTTGAAAGTGGATAGGCTGAGGGTCAGTTAAGTGGGCGCATCGACCGATAATAACGGGACGAGTTCCTTTATAATGTTTTTTCATCTCGGCAGAAAAATGTTTTTCTACGCAAGATTGTTCGTGCGGCCGTAAAAACTCGCCGTCGGGCAATTGCTCCAAGCCATCTTTGTTCCCACTGATACCTGCAAATATTTCCACATGGCTATACCAAGGTGCTAGGTCTTGATAAGTTATGGGCCAGTGATTATCGAATCCATCACGCGCGGGTCCTTCAAAATCATATTTAGACCAGCGTTGGGTACCGCGAGCCCACAGAAGGGATTTTCCGCCTACTTGGTAGCCTCGTATCCAGTCAAATGGTTTCTCTTGAATGTATGGGTGTTCCTTATCCTTAACAAAAAAATGAGATGAATCTTCATTAAAAGCATAGCATTTGGTGGCGATGGGATTGGCATCCTTCATTTCTTTGGTTAAAGCACCTAAATGATCAAATTCCCAGGGTTCCTTTAAGGTAGTCGGGTAATCTACTATATGCTTAACATCGCGACCGCGTTCTAATACGAGCGTTTTTAATCCATTGTCGCACAATTCTTTGGCAGCCCAACCACCGCTTATTCCTGAACCCACTACAATGGCGTCAAAGGTTCTTTGTTTTTTTGAATCTATATTGAAATTAGACATGTCTTGAGAGAATAAAACTTATTGAACAGGAACACAACCATGAAAAAAACCTGGAGCCATGGTATAATTTCTATGCTGAGTTAGGAAGTATTCAGAACTCATGTAGGAGGCCAGGGTTAATCCTTTTAAACGCTTGAAAAACTGGCTTTCCTCAGGTATGGAAGAATTTTGTAGGCTGGTCAAAAGGCTGATTTGTTCCTGTGTGCTCAGCTGAGGAAATGTTTTTTGATAGCTTTGCTTTGCCGTATTACTAACCTTTTGCAAACCGTTTTGAAAGGCTTTTTGCTCCTCTTGGCTCATACAGTCTTTCACCATGCGTTCGATATAGAGATGAGCACCAATGGTTTTAGCTCCTGGGCTATCTGTCTCTGGAATAATGGCATTGACAATGGACCCTAATAAATCAGTGTTGGGGCCATGTAAAGCGGTAAAAGATTGGGTATTCCACTGGTACGCCCAATTGGGTAAAGCGGAAGTTCCCAAGACTAAACTTAGGTTTTTTAATGCGCTTCTTCTGTTCATGAGAATAGGTAGAGTGATGAAATTCTTTTCAAATTAGCTAAACAAAAATATTGAAATAAAAGCCATTTGTCAACCTGATTTACAGGCTTATAGACCAGCATGTTTTCCCGCAATATATCCTGTTGTCCAGGCGGCTTGGAAATTAAATCCTCCCGTTATTCCGTCAATATCGAGTAATTCTCCGGCAAAGTATAAGCCTGGAATTACTTTGCTTTCCATGCTTTGTACATCTATTTCAGCCAGGTCAATTCCTCCGGCTGTCACGAATTCTTCTTTAAATGTTGTTTTGCCCATGACCTGATAGCGATCATTCAGTAAGGTATTAACTAATTTGTTTACTTGTTTTGGGTTGACCTCATTCCAACGGGAAGCGGGTAAAATTTCGTTTTTGGTGAGTAAGAAGTTCCAAAGACGAGTTGGTATAGGAAATGGACAATGATTGCTCATCATTTTACCACCATGGATTTTCCTTGTCTGATCTAAGATGAGGCGAAGTTCTGCTTCTTTCATCTCATCTAACCAATTTACTAAAATGGAAAATTGGTAATTTAATTCAGCTAGGATTCTAGCTCCCCAGGCGGATAATTGCAAAATAGCCGGACCGCTCATACCCCAGTGTGTTATTAGCAAAGGGCCCTTACCCAATAATTTTTGACCTTCAATGCGGACTGTTGCTTTCTCCACCACAAGTCCCATGAATTCCTTAATGGCTTCATTTGGCATGTTGAAAGTGAAAAGGGAAGGAACTGGAGGAATAACAGTATGTCCTAGTGCCGACAGCCAAGCTAATCCACTTAATTTAGGTTGTCCACCGGTGGTGACAATCACCCGGTCTGCGGTGATGATTTTGTCTTTGCTGCGTAAGGTGAAACTTCCGTCTTCATGTTTTTCCATAGTATCTATACTATGGTGCAACAATAATTCGATATCGAGTTTTTTTGATTCTCTTAAAAAACAATCCATGATGCTTTGCGAGCTATTTGATAGAGGGAAAACGCAGCCGTCTGGATAGGTTTTTAAAACCACATTTCTTTGCTCAAACCACTCCATGGTATTGGCCGCATTGAATTGTTCAAAGGCCTTTTTTAGGAATTTCTCTCCTCTGGGATAATGTTCAGCTAATTTTCTGTTGTTAAATTCAGCATGACATACATTACACCTGCCGCCACCCGAAATTTTCACTTTAGCCAAAAAGTGCGAGGTTTTTTCCAAGATTTGCACATGGGCTTGTGGATGGTGGTATTTTGCCGATAAGGCCGCAAAAAAACCTGCTGCACCACCCCCAATAACACTAATTCGTAAATCCTTTGACATTATTTTCTACCGTGCAAAATCCCTAATCCCTTATCACTAATCCCTAAAACCTAATCCCTAATCCCTTATCTCTAATCCCTAACCCCTAATCTCTATTTTCTAAAATTCCAAGTGCTTGATTTTATCATTTTTCAGCAATTGGCTGGCAATCAAATGATGCGCTTTTTCTGAACCTTGAACCGTAAGATTGAAGGTGAAATCTTTGCCAGATTTTATTTTTTGAGAATATAGAATTTTCATTTTTAGCTTTTTGAAAAGCAGTTCCACATGTTTATAATCAAAGCTTTCAGAATATTCAAATATCAACGTATATACACGTACGTGATTTAGTTTACTGATAAAATTTTGAACCAAAATAAAGGCGCTCAATATGATAATGACGATGGCCGAGGTGAAACAAGCTAATAATTCAAATCCTGCTCCAATGGTCATTCCCAAGGCTGAAACCACCCAAATGGTGGTGGCTGTGGTTATACCGGTAACCCGATCTTTTTCTCTGAATATCACTCCAGCTCCTAGGAAACCTATACCTGTCAATACGTTAGCCGCAATTCTATCTTGGCTTCCTATGCCTATTTTGTAGGAAAGTATGGTGAAAATACATGATCCCACACACACCAAAATCATGGTTCTTAAACCGGCAGATTTGGAACGATATTCCCTTTCAAGGCCTATGATGGCCCCTATCAGGATAGAAAGTAAAATTCGTTCTAGGTCGATATACATGAGAAATTAAATTTTCAATACAAACGGAATTTAACTCAATTTGTTGGATTTTTAGCCATGTTTGTTTCAAGCTTTAAGGATTTAAAATGGAATAGGGATGGGGTCAATGTTCTTTACTAGGAATAATTTTAAATTCCGTTTAAACATAAAAATTCTTGGTCTATGCTTTCTCGAGGCTTATTTATTTCCAACCATTTATTAAGTACTCATTTTTAAATAATTTATTAAACGGTTTTTGATTTATAGTATCATTTTGATAAAATTTTGCCAATATTGCAGCATATTCTACTCTTTAATAATAATTGATTAAATTTTAACTTTATGAATCAAGATTACGAAAACCACACCCGGTACTATCATTTGCATCATTTTATTGTAATACCACTAACCTTTTTCTTATTTATATGGACCATTGAATTGACTCTGGAAAATCCAGTCGACAATTGGCTTTATTTAGTGGTAGGCGTTTTATTTATTTTAATTTCATTCATTACTCGCATTTATGCGAACAAAAACCAAGATCGCATCATTCGCTTAGAAATGCGCTTGCGTTACTTTCAATTAACTAATATGCCTTTTACAGAAAAGGAAAATTTACTGAGTATCAATCAAATTGTTGCCCTTCGATTTGCCAGCGACAACGAGTTGTTGGGTTTAATTGACAAGTCTATCCTTCAGGATTTAAAACCTAAAGAAATCAAGAAGTCCATTGTGGAATGGCAAGGTGATTTTTTGAGGGTTTAATTTACCCTATTGAAATTTCTTAAGAACAAAAAAGGCCAATGTCACATTGGCCTTTTTGATTTATTTTTTCTGTTCCGATAGGAAGGTAATTAGGGAAGCAAACTCCTCATAGGATAGTTCATTGGTTAATCCATCGGGCATCATGGATGTTTCCATTTCTTTTCTAGAGCGTATATCGGCAGTGCGAATGCTAGTGATTTGTCCGCTTATATCTCTCATAACAATTCGCTCTGGAGATTCAGCTGTCACAAATCCCATGTGCTCTTTTTTATCCTTGGTTGTGATTAATACGGTAACAAAACCTTGGGAAATGGATGCATTTGGTTTTAAAATGGATTCGGCAATTTGCTCCCGACTCATGATTGCTCCAATTTGACCCATGAATGGCCCCTTTAAGGTTTCACCACTTTTCAAACTATGACAAACTACGCAACCTTGTTTAGTAAATAGGGCTCTTCCTGTTGCGGGATTTCCTTTGATTTGAGCCATAGCCAACATGACATCTTCTATGGATGCATTTCCGATTTGTCCTTTTTTATTACGGATTGAGGCCAAGTCGATTTTCGGTTCATCTTTGGCAAGGATATTGGTATTACTACCTAATTCAGCAATTTCCATTTGATTCTTTTCATTTAAATCAACGAAATACGCTTTATCAGACTCTTTTGCTTGTTGGAATTCATTCAATAAAAAACTCTTGATAATAGGGCTAGACTCCCAGTCGACCGTCTTATAATATGGACCATGTCCATTAGGCTTAGTGCTCCACCAATACTCTCCTTCATAGTCTGCTTCTTTTTTGTACAAGCGGGCTATATTAGCTAATAACTGTTTTTTTAAGCTAGGGTCAGTCGATTTTTTGTAGGCGGCGATTAAACCATTCACCGCTTTTGGTTGGTGCATGTAGCGCAATGCCCATAAGGCGATGGTTGAATTCGGACCAGCAATGGCCTTCACACATGCATCCACCGCATTTAGCTTCACTAGGGCTTGAACGGCAACGTGGGCAGGAATGATGGCTGAATTGGGTGAAGCGTGAGGGCCCTCTTGATCTTTGGGAGGAGCTACAAAAGAATTGGGTACTTTAACTTGTAAAAGAGCTGGAATAGCTTCCGCTTTACCTAAACGACCCAGTGCGATGGCGGCACTCACACGAACTCTAGGTGAGGCATCCTTTAAAGCAGCGATGATTGCTTGGGTAGGTACTAACTTATTTTTGCTTTTTCGGTCTGCCATAGCTCTAATAGCCAATTCTTTGACATCCTTGTCAGTCAATAATTTAACTAATTGCAATATACCCTGTTCATTAGTTGCTTGAGCATAGGTGAATATACCGGCTGAACGTGCATAAATTGGGGCCTTTTTATCTGTGGCCAATTTCCATGCTAAGGAAGAAGTTACTTTTAAATCCCTGTTTAAAAGTTCTTGTTGAGCGTTTAATCGAGCTACTGCACTATTCGACTCTAATAATTGGGCTAATTCATTCGTCGATAATTGACTAAGCTGAGGGAATGCTTTGTAAGTCCAGCCTTTAGGTACAGCACGCACGACGAAACCTTTATTGGGATTTCCCGAATATCCGGCACCATCCCAAGCCGCTAAATACAGTCGGCCTGAACCATCGACATCTAAATCCGTGATTTGCTTTAACTTTATAAAAGTTTCATCTTTCTGCGTATAGCTAGCACCGTCCGGACTTACTCGATGAATGTATAACATACTGTTTCCCCAATCTGCCATCATGGGTACTTGGTTATATTTAGCTGGCCAAGTAGGTTCATCCATGAACAGAGAACCCGTTCCTGAACCACCCCCAACATCCACTAAAGCAGGGAGTATTTCTTCTGTAAAATGTTTAAATAACAAAGGATAACCGTATTCTCCAGATTGAATGTGGTGACTGAAACGGATATTCCATCCAGCGCCATCATTGGTATTATCACGGGTGAAAATATTCATGTAGGGGTCAATTGCCACATCATAGATATTTCTTGTTCCATGCGTATATACTTCCATTTCAGTACCATCAGGTCTTACTCGGACAATTCCTCCGCCAAGCATGGTGATTTTCTTTCCACTGCGATCTGTGGCATTATGAAATCCAAAATCGCCTGCGGCAATGTATATCCAGCCATCTATACCCATTCTGATGCCATTGGTGGCATGGTCAGTTCCTCTACTCTGTAAAAATTTAGGGGAACTGATGTGCTGAATCAAGGGACTTGAAGGTCCATCGGCCACGCCGTCTTTGTTTTTATCTTCAAAAACCACTAAATCCATACCAGTTGCTTTCTTGGTTTCTGGCGAGAAAACAGTGTGAAGGACATATAGTTTATCCCCCAATGAAATGATTCCTCGAGGGTTATCAACCATGGCAAATTTACTTTGCTGGTCTACTCGGCCATCATTATTGGAATCAATTAATTTTAAGATATAACCTTTACCGGGTGTTTTACCCAAAGAGCCGATTTGGTCAATTCCTACAAAAACCTCTCCCGTGGCGGCTACAGCAATACAAGCCGGACTTGGAGTAAGATCTGCCGAAGCAAAATTACTTACCTGAATATCCTGAGTAGGCCAAGCTGAGGCATTGGATAGGGTATCTGCTACAAATTGAGTATTGGTTTTTTTATTTGAAACTGAAGTTGGAAGGAATTGGAAACCCCAGAAAATCAGAAATGAATAAATTAAACTCAGTGACAATTTTAACATATTGGATAGGTTGAGTGTTTTTTGGACAATGGAAGGCAAAAATAAGATTTTTCCTCAAAAAACATTCAGGTGCTTACCGGGTATATAAAGTATTTATTTTACGGAGGGATTTGATTTTTTGGCTAATTCAAAAGGTAAAAATGAAATGGACTCTCTCCTCATTTCCATTTTTACCAACCTATTTTGTGTAAGAAATAATTATATTTTATCGATTTTTTGATACAAAAAAAATAGCTAATCAGCAGGATAAAAATGAATATTTTACACTTATTTGGCCAATAAAAGGATTTTTGACCTATTTTTAATTTGTCCAGGAAGACAAAAATTTCTGAAAAAAATTAGGCTAATTTAAAAATCAAATTACCTTTGCATTTACCATTCTATAATAAAGTTTGAGCTGTTCTATAATAAGTATTCCTCCGGTTATTTCACCAACGAAGCTACAGAGTCTTTTGCTGTTGTCCCAACCGACATTGGAGCGTATTTTTTCCCAGCCATGCTAATGTCAAACCGAAATAATTGAATTAGAAAATGTTAATTTACATAGTCGCTTTCAAACTCATTATTTCACTGGTATTGGCGGTGTTTAACTTTCGAGTAAACAAAAACACCATTTATCTAACAGGATTTTTAGTTACCATTGCCTTATCCGGTCTTTTGCATTACTTTGCTTTTATGGGGGACAATGAGTCCTTGATGGCGGTATTTAATTACCATATTACCCCAACCTATTATCTGTTTGGCCCATTTTTGTTCTTTTATGTTCGAGGAACCCTAACAGACCGAAACAAGCTTTCTCAAAAAGACTATTTACATTTCATACCGGCTGTATTTTCCTTTTTATCAATTTTACCATTCTATTTTAAAGATTGGGACTATAAACTTGTTGTTGCTCGAAAGATAATTGATAATCCGGAGGTGCTTAAAGTTTGGAATGAAGGGGTGCTCTATCCAAGTTATTTTAATGTATTAGGTCGGCCTTTCTTTTTCATGATTTATTTAATTGCGACCCTTGCCTTATTTCTCAGGTATAATCGCACTTTAGGTAAATATGGTCCGGTATCTGCTCAAAAGACATTAATAAAACGGTGGTTGATTTGGTTGATTTCTTTATCTACCCTAGCCTGTGCAAGCTATCTGATAGGGGCTCTCATGTTTATATTCTCAGATGTGGTCAACAAAGAAATGGTCAATTCATCCCCTCTGGGTTATTTGACAGGCATATTTTTCTTGACCATTCCTTTATTGATTTTAGCATTTCCTCCCATCCTTTATGGAATTCCTATCCACAAAAAGGGTAGAAGAAGAAGTTTTGAACATAAAGTCAATGCAAGTGATGTCTATTCTTTTGTGGGTAAAACAGATGATTCATTCCAACAGGATGCCATTTATATTTTAGATCAAATTCATCAAGAAAAATGGTATTTAGATCCTGATTTTAATGTTGATTTCTTAGCCTTGAAATTGGATATTCCCAAACACCATATTTATTATTGTTTCAATTATATCATCAAGTCGAAGTTTACCAAATTAAGGGCGCAGTTGCGAATTGCGCATGCAAAGGCTCTTTTGGAGGAAAACAAGTCGGTTAATCTTAGCCAAGAGGAAATGGAAGCTATTGCTATGGCTTCAGGCTTTGGAACCTTATATCGTTTTATTAGTGCTTTTCAAGAAGAGGAAGGTACTACTCCGATGGAATACATCCGGAAATTATAAAACATTCCTGGTTTTTGAGGGCGGTGTATTTTGAATCCTAGCTGGCGCTTCCTGGATTCTGTTTCAATATTTATAGGCTATTTTGAATAATTTTCTTTGGGAAAGGATAGAAATTACTAATTTTTCATGTAGCTTAATTTCTTAATTGACCAATCAATAATTTCATTGAAATATGCACTACCGTCGTCTAGGCAAAACGAATTTGCAAGTATCCATTCTCGGTTTTGGAGCCTCTCCCTTGGGAAATGTTTTTGAGGAATGTGATGAAAAAGAAGGTATTGCTGCGGTTCATTATGCCCTAGATCATGGGGTTAATTTTGTGGATGTGGCTCCTTTTTACGGGATTACCCTTGCAGAAACACGCTTAGGAAAAGCCTTAAAAGGAAAAAGACAGGATGTGTATTTGGCCACCAAAGCGGGGCGTTATGATTTGCGGGAATTTGATTTTTCTTATCAAAAAATTCTCAGCAGCATAGATGATTCATTACGAAGGCTACAAACTGATTATGTAGATTTATACCAATTGCATGATATAGAGTTTGGTTCTAAAGAACAAGTACTTAATGAGGCAATACCAGCCATAGAGGCGGTAAAAAAATCTGGTAAAGCTAGGTTTGTGGGAATTACAGGATTGCCTGTCAATTATTTAGCGGCAATAGCCCGTGAAGTAGAAATAGATACCGTTCTTTCTTGGGCCCATTATAATTTATTGCAAGATGAAATAAATGCAGAATTAGTCCCACTATCTAAGGAGTTAGATTTTGGTTTAATGAATGCAGCTCCTTTGATGCAAAGAATTCTCTCGGATGCCGCTTTGCCTGTTTGGCATAATGCGCTTGAAGAAGTAAAATCTCTTCAACCTCATCTATTAGCTATTTGTCAAAAGTATCAGGTTCGCCTAAGTGATGTTGCTTTGAGGTTTGCCATGGATCACCCTGATATTGCGACCACCATTGTGGGCATGTGTGACATGAAAACCATCCGTGAAAATGTGTCAGCTGTGGATTTTATCATTCCTGATGGTTTATTATTTGAATTAGAACAAGTTATTGCTCCTTTAAAAAACCGCATGTGGTTTGAAGGGAGACCAGAAAATAATATCGCTAGAAAGCACTAAACCTAGAATTCAATGAAAGCATTGTTTTTGACCGAAATAGGTAAAACAGAAGTAAGAGAAATAGAAAAACCCGTACCCAAAGCAGGAGAAGTATTACTTCGAATTGGTATGGTGGGTTTTTGTGGGGGAGATTTAAATGGCTTTAAAGGGCTTTTTGAATTACAAGAATACCCCAATGTCCTAGGTCATGAAGTGGGTGCCACCATTGAAGAGATTGGACCCGAGGTTCCAGCAACATGGCAGGTAGGTCAGCGGGTAACCATATACCCATATTTAAACTGCGGCACCTGTGTTTCATGTCGAAAAGGTCGCAGAAATGCCTGTCAGGATAACAAAACCATGGGGGTTCGGAGGCCAGGAGCTATGACACGCTACATTACCATTTCATGGCAGGATTTATATACATCTTCAACTTTGTCCCTGCAAGAGTTGGCTTTGGTAGAGCCTTTGACCGTAGGTTTCCATGCGGCGGCAAGGGGGCAAGTGACCGGAACTGATACCGTAGCTGTTATGGGTTGTGGTATTGTGGGTATGGGCGCTATTGCATCAGCTGTTCATCGAGGAGCGAAGGTGATAGCGATTGATTTGGATGATTCAAAATTAGAAATTGCTAAAAAAATAGGTGTTCAACACACCATCAACCCTGCTAAGGATGATTTGCACGAGGCTTTAGTCAAGGTGACACAAGGCGATGGTCCGGATGTAATCATTGAAGCTGTGGGTAGCCATATTACTTACCGGGCTGCCGTAGAAGAGGTAGCTTACACCGGTAGGGTTGTGTGTATTGGATATGCCAAAAAGCCAGTAGAATTTAATACTGGGGTATTTGTGAGAAAGGAAATTGAAATTGTAGGATCTCGCAATTGTACGAATGAATTCCCTGAGGTGATTGCTTATTTAGAATCTGGAAAATTCCCAGTAGATGCGGTTATCAGTCAGGTGGTTCCAATAGAAGAAGCAGGAAAGGCTTTAGCCGACTGGGCAAAAGATGCGCAAGGCATAGTAAAAATTATGGTGAATTTTGGAGAATAATATATGATGCAGTCTTGTGCCACCATAGCATTAGTACCTCAAATAAAGGCAGGGCCTTGGATATTTTGGGAAGATTTAGACGCCAGTATGGCCCAGGCTGCCAGCTTGGGTTTTGATGCCATCGAACTTTTTACGGCAGATGCCCAAAGTATTGATCAAGGCCGACTTCAAGAATTATTAAGTAGCTATCAATTAAAATTAGCGGCTGTAGGCAGTGGAGCAGGAAAAGTCATACATGGCTTAACACTCAGTGACCCTAATCCCGCCATCCGTCAGCAAGCGATTTCTTTTGTTGAATCCATGATGGATTTTGGATCTAAATTCGGTGCCGTATGCATCATTGGTTCTATGCAGGGAAATGCATTGCCAGATCGTAGGGAGGAATCGTTAGCTTATTTGCAAGAGGCCTTGGAATATTTGGGGACGCATGCCGGACAACTAGGAGTTCCTCTGATTTATGAACCTCTGAATCGATATGAGACTAATCTTTTTAATACCTTGGGTGCAGGAAGGGCATTTTTAGAGGGACTATCTACCCGACATATCCTTTTGCTGGCAGATTTATTCCATATGAACATTGAGGAAGTAGATATAGCCCAAAGTATCTTGGATAATGGGCCTTGGATAGGTCATGTACATTTAGCCGACTCTAATCGTAGACCTATGGGAATGGGACATACCTCGATGCAAGAAATTGCAGAAGCCGTGAAGCAAATTAATTACAAGGGTGCCATTTCAGCGGAGGCTTTCCCTTGGCCAAATCCTTTAGAGGCTGGGAAACAAACCATGAAAACCTATCGTCAATATTTTAAAAATTAAACTTTTACCTATGCAGCGATTTTGTTTAGCCTTAGACCTTGTGGATGATCCCATGCTAATTCAAGAATATGAACAATACCATGCCCCTGGAAGTGCTTGGCCAGAAGTTACGCAGCATGATATAGATGCCGGCATTACGAACATTGAGATATTTCGCACCGGGAATCGAATGTTTATGATATTGGAAACAGACGATGCTTTCACCTTTGAGAAAAAAGCAATCTTTGATGCGACAAATCCAAAAATAGCCGCTTGGGAAGAATTAATGTGGAAGTTTCAAAAGCCACTCCCTTGGGCTAAGCCCGGTCAAAAGTGGATTTTGATGGATCGTATATTTAAGTCATAAAAATAGGCCAGCAGGTAATGCTGGCCTATTTTTTTAATGCTGGTGATGCTCTGCGGTTCTGTAATGTTCTTTGAGTAAATCAGTCCCAAAATCCCCTCGGAAATCTCTCCAAACGGTATGGATGTGGTTGGCATTATCTTGGGTATTGTCAAATTCTACCAAAAATGACTTTCCTTGAATTCGGTAATAATGGGCTTTTTTACGTTCTGTATTACCCGCCCAAGCAAATTTGATGGCATTGAAATCTTCATTGGCAATATGCTTTAAGCGCATCTCCGCTATTTTCGTTGGCATTGCCGACAAATAATGCATGATTAATTGGTTCAAGCTAGCTTTTTGTTGGACGCTCATTTCTTTCACAGAAATACCTTCATCGGGTAGTGGTCCTACATGTACCGAATTGGTAGTCACCACTTCATTGAAAGTGCTTAAACTAAAAATGGCTTTGGCTTTTTGTTTATCCGACATGGAGTTAATTAATTCCAAGGCCATGTCTTCTTCTTCCTTCATTAATCGAGTTCCTTTTCTTTCGCCGGATTCGGCTTCAGCAGGGTATACCCCAAAGAAGAAAGGAGCATAGGATAATTTATCATCCACGATGGTAAAGTTGAGTGCTATGTGATGTCCTCCAAATTTCCATCCCCAAACATTATCTTTACTGGGGTCACCGTAAAAAGCTACGAATTGATTTTCAGGAATTCTACTCGGGTTTTTGGGTTGAATTTCTTTCAAATAATATTCAAAATCCATGATGTCGCGTGTTTTCTTAAAGCCTTTTTCACTTAAATAAACTTGCATGAAATCATAGAGCAATTGTTTCTGGTTGGCATCCATATCCTTCACCACGGTTCCATGTCGAGCTACCATGGTAGGAGGCAGAAAGTGCCAGTTGAAACGGGTCACGGCATCAAAGGGATACAATGCCCTACTTTTTTGTGCGTCGCTCAGGGATTGGATAAAAGCCATGGCTTTCTGTACTCCCGGACTGTTGGATTGGGCTATACTCCAAAATGGAGCAATGCCCAAGAACAAACAGCCTAGTAAAAAAATGCATTTTCTTTTCATGTAAATGGTTGATTGAGGTTTCAATATTTAGTATTTGATGGATACTTTTTTGCCAGTTTTTACCGCTTCAAAGATGGCTTCAATGATTTTCATATCTTTTAAGCCTTCTTCTCCATCCACAGGTATTTTGGGAACGCGGCCATCGTGTATGATCCCGGCAAATTCATCCATTTGTGTGGTTTGATGTGTTATGTGTGGAAAGCTCAATTCCCCTTTATTGGTTTTCGCTTTGATAGGCCCATAGCCTGTCGATGGCATCATTTCAGCAAATCCTTTGGTGCCATTCAAATAAAATTTGTCCAAATTGTTGAGAGCGTAGGTCGATAAACATGAAGCCACCGCCCCACTCGGGAATCCCATTTGGAATTGTATGGTTTCATCCACTCCTTCCTTGAATTTCTCTGGATCGGTTTTGGTTTCTTGGGCAGTAACCCAGCTAGGTTCTTCACCTACCATGTACCGTGCGCCGTTGATGGAATAAATACCAATGTCCATCATGGATCCTCCCCCTGCTAATTGTTTGTTTAGTCGCCATTGTTTAGGGTCACCAATGATAAAACCTGATAGGCCTTGGAAGAATAAAATTTTACCAAATTCACCTGCTTCTCTTTTCTTGATGATTTCTAAGGTATTAGGCTCAAAGTGCATGCGATAGCCAATCAGTAATTTGACACCTGCTTTTTTGCAAGCATCAATCATGCGTTGAGCATCTTTCACATTCGTGGCCATTGGTTTTTCACTAATGACATGTTTTCCTAGATTGGCGACTTGAATGGCAAACTCTGGATGTCGACTATTGGGAGTCATGATGTACACGGCATCGATGTCCGGATTATTCTTGATTTTATTTAACTCTTCATACGAAAAGCGATGGGATTTTGGGACATTGTATTTATCACCCCATTGATCTAATTTGCTCGGAGTACCACTGATTAATGCTGTTATCTTGGCCCTTTTACAATTTTGCATAGCTTTCGCTACGATATTGGCATAGCCCCCTAGACCTAATAAGGCCACTTTTAACACAGGTCCATCTTCAAGGGTATTGAGACTTTCTGCCTTGGATTCACTGGGAGAGATAAATGGTATGGCTAATAATGGAGCAGAGACCATTTGAATGAAATTTCTACGAGAACTCATCGTTGATTCAAAATTTAAATAGGTGATGATTAATGCCTTAAAACTAAAGAATTTAAAGATAAAATGGATGTAAATTTTATTTATCCTTCTCAAATGGGCTTTGTGAGCAATATGCGCTATTTTTGTTTTTACTATTTTACTAAACCTAGATAAAAATGATGAAAATTTGCCATTACTTCGGCCTATTCTTGTGCCTGATAATTACGCCAATACAAGCTCAAAAAAGTACAGCGTATTTTAAGAAAATTCAAAAATCTTACCTTAATACACAGGAGCCTTTGGTGATGATTGCTGCTCATCGAGGAGCGCATTTGGATGAACCAGAAAACTCCTTGGCTGCTTTGCGAAAAACCATAGAATTAGGTGTAGACATCATGGAATTGGATGTGCGCTTTACCAAGGATAAGAAAATGGTCTTAATGCATGATAAAAAAGTGGATAGAACTACCAATGCCAAGGGTTTGGTATCTGATTTCACCTTTGAGGAAATCAGAAAATTACGTTTGAAGCATCGGGAAAATTTAAGCAATGAGCAAATCCCGACCTTGGAGGAGGCTTTTCAATTAGCTAAAGGAAAAGTATTAATTGATTTGGATATCAAAGATGACGCCACCTTGGATTCCATCATTGTACTCGTTAATCGAATGAAAATGGAGAAGAATTGCTTCTTTTTTGTCTATGAACCAGAAGAGATTTTCATGTTACAAAAGCTGAATAAGAACTTTCAAATTATGATTCGCACTGAAAATGAGGAGGCGGTTAAAAAACTAGTAGCCTCAGGTGCCAAGCCGCAGGCCGTTCACATTGATCCCAGTCATTATACAACGGAGGTAGTTAATGCCATCAAAAAAATTCCTGCACGCGTCTGGATTAATTCTTTGGGAGCGGTAGATTTTAAGGCATCCCAACAGCCTCAGGCTTTTGAGGAAGTATTGAAATTGGGTGCCAATATGATTCAAACAGATCAACCAGCTAAATTAAAGGAATACTTAAAAAGCCAAGGGAAATATAGATGAGGGATTAGTGATTAGTTTTTAGTGATTAGGGATTGGGGTTTGTGTTCCGTCCTGAAAAAGTAGATAGTTAAAACTATTTATTTTTTCAGGACGGTACAGGAGTTGATTAATTCCTCATTTAAATAGCTAGCTTTTGCCTTTAAATCACCTTAAGTTCTTTTCCAACCTTGGTAAAAGCAGCGATGGCTTTGTCTAAATGCGATTTGTCATGTGCAGCAGATAGTTGAACACGAATTCTCGCTTTCCCTTGAGCCACTACTGGGTAGAAGAAACCAACCACATAGATACCCTCTTCCAACATACGTGCTGCAAAAGTCTGAGCTATTTTAGCATCATACAACATCACAGGGACAATCGGATGAAAGCCTGGTTTAATATCAAAGCCTGCTGCAGTCATTTTCTCCCTGAAATAGGCGGTGTTTTCGGCTAATTTATCCCGTAGGGAAGTGGATTCGGTCAATAGATCCAAGACCTCTATTGAGGCAGCTGTAATGGCAGGAGCTAATGTATTAGAAAATAAATAAGGTCTTGAGCGTTGACGTAATAGCTCAATAATCTCTTTTCTGCCGGAGGTAAATCCTCCAGATGCACCACCCAAGGCTTTTCCCAAGGTTCCAGTGATGATATCAATTCTACCCATCACATTAAAATGCTCATGTGTCCCTCTTCCTGTTTTGCCGATAAATCCGCTAGCATGGCATTCGTCAATCATGACTAATGCTTGGTATTTATCAGCCAAATCACAAATTTTATCCAATGGTGCTACAGAGCCATCCATGGAGAATGCCCCATCGCTCACAATGATGCGGTGGCGACAATCCTTAGCAGCTATTAATTGCTTTTCTAGGTCCTCCATGTCGATATTCTTATAACGGAAGCGTTGAGCCTTACACAAGCGAATTCCATCTATGATGGAAGCATGGTTAAGTTCATCGGAAATAATGGCATCTTCTGCCGAAAACAAGGGTTCAAAAACACCTCCATTGGCATCAAATGCAGCCGCATATAAAATTGTGTCTTCTGTCCCCAAAAATTCGGAGATTTTTTGTTCTAAAGCTTTGTGTATGTCCTGCGTTCCGCAAATAAAACGAACTGAGGATAAGCCAAATCCATGTGTATCAATGCCCTTTTTAGCAGCCTCTATCACTCGGGGATGGGAGGATAAGCCCAAATAATTATTGGCGCAAAAATTAATAACTTCTTGTCCGGTATTTAATTGTATATCAGCGCCTTGTGGGCTAGTGATGATGCGTTCTTGTTTGAATAATCCAGCGTCTTTGATGGATTGTAATTCTTCTTGTAAAGGTCCTTGTAATGTTTGGTACATAATCTGCGATGAATTATTTTCTAAGGTTACTGATCATATCTTGGGTTAATTTGCTCAGGTCAAATTCGGGCTTCCATGCCCAGTCACGTTGTGCCATTTGGTCATCGATGGAGGCTGGCCATGAATCTGCTATGGCTTGTCTTGGGTCGTGTGAAGCATATTTTAATTGAAAATGTGGTATATGCTTTTTGATTTCCTCGGCTAAGATTTCGGGTGTAAAACTTAATCCAGCAAAATTATAACTGGAGCGTATTTGTATTTTATCTGCTGGAGCATCCATGAGTTCGATAGTTCCTCGGATGGCATCATCCATGTACATCATGGGTAGTTCTGTGCCTTCAGATAAAAAGGATGAATAAGATCCCTTTTTCAAAGCTTCATGGAAAATATGGATGGCATAGTCGGTAGTACCGCCCCCTGGGGCTGCTTTCCAAGAAATTAAACCTGGGTAGCGTATACTGCGCACGTCTAATTGGTACTTCTGGTGGTAATATTCACACCAGCGCTCTCCGGCCAACTTACTGATGCCATAAACCGTATTCGGGTCCATGGTGCAGTATTGAGGGGTTAGCTGTTTGGGTGAATTCGGACCAAAGACCGCAATGGAACTAGGCCAATACACTTTAGCTGTTTTATAGGCTAAAGAGAAATCAAGTACATTCAAAAGGCCGTTCATATTTAAATCCCAAGCCAATTTTGGGTTTTGTTCACCCGTGGCAGAGAGCAATGCAGCTAATAAATAAACTTGAGTTGGCTGGTATTTTTGATATATATCTTTCAGCATGTCTTTGTCCAAGACATTGACAAATTCAAAAGGGCCAGCATGTAAGGTTTCGTAATCCGGGCGGCGAATATCACAAGCTACGACGTTGTCGTTATGATAAGCCTTTCGTAGGGAGTTGACTAGTTCAGTACCAATTTGACCATTGGAACCCAGAACCAAAATTTTTTCTGACATATGCTTGTTGATGAGTAGGTAGGCAAAGGTAGAAAAATTGTAAGTCCATTGTGTCCTAAGATGAAGGGAAAAAACAGGAAAAGGTAAAAGGTGATTAAAATCTTAAAAGAAAATGATCACCCATTACCTGAGTATCAAAATCAATAGCTCGACTTATTTTTCTTCTCTTTTTTTGCTTCCTTTTTCTCCTTTGGAGTTTTGGTTGCTTCTTTTTTCTCCGTTTTTTTGGAATTCATTCCCTTGGCCATATCAGTGTAGGTTTGATGGTTTCATAATGACTGCAAGGAAGGTAAAATATGATGAATTGCCAAGGTTTAGCTCGTCCTTGGTATGGACTTTTCAGATTATTGGCTAATTTTAATTCAATTTCTAAACCTAATTCATACCATATGTTTCTTGTCTTACTTACTTTCACCTTGTTCTTTGGTGGACCTTCTGTTACCTTTTTTGACTTTTCAGTTCAAGCCAATCAAGCTAAAAATAATTTTCCTGTAAATCGGCCAGCTCGAGTTCAAAAGAATGGCCAAGGTATATACTTACTTAGCGCTGCCAAGGGTAAGGCCATTGGACCTGATATTAAGTTCATGCCCGAATACCAGGCCTTCGGTTGGTTTACCGCTAAGGACCGTGTAGAATGGGAGGTGGATATTCAGAAAGAGGGCGATTACCAGGTAGAAATTGAATATTCTGTCGACAATGCGGAGGCTGGAAAAGAATTTGTTTTGTCGAGCCCTCATGCACAATTAGTCAGTAAAGTGTTGCCAAGTGGGAGTTGGGAAACCTATAAAACCCTAAAACCCGGGAAAATACATTTGAAACAGGGAATTCAGAAAATCATATTTAAGTCCAAAACACAATTTAAAGAAGGCGCTGTGCTGGATTTACGAGCTGTAATATTGAAATAATTCCTTGTAGACAGGCAGCATATGTTGCCTGTCTACAAACTAATTTAAAACTAGATATTACCTTCCAACCATTTTCATGGCTGCATCTGAGTACCTAGCCCCTTGGATTTGAATCTTGGTAGATGCGTTTTCTATTTCTTCTATTTCCTCGGGAAGGAGATTTAAATTGACCGATTGTATATTTTCATGTAATCGGTCAAGTTTTGTGGTACCTGGAATTGGTGTAATCCAAGTTTTTTTTGCTAAAAGCCAAGACAAGCAAATTTGTGCAGGTGTAGCATTTTTTTCTTGACCTATTTGCTGAAGTAAATGAACCAAAGCTAGATTGTTGTTCCGAGCTTCTCTTGTAAACCTAGGTAAGGTAAGGCGAAAGTCGTTTTCCTTCAATTCCGTATTGACATCAATTTTTCCAGTTAAAAAGCCTTTTCCTAATGGACTAAATGGAACAAAACCAATCCCCAATTCTTCCAAAAGAGGAATGATTTCTAGTTCTGGCTCTCTAGTCCAAAGGGAATATTCACTTTGGAGGGCAGTTACAGCCTGCTCCTGATGCGCTTTTCTAATGGTATTAGCACCCGCTTCGGACAAACCAAAATGTTTGACTTTCCCTTCTTGAATTAGTTCTTTTACTGTACCAGCAACCTCTTCGATCGGTATTTCAGGGTCTACTCGATGTTGATAAAATAAATCAATGGCTTCTACTTTTAGTCGTTTTAAGGAAGATTCTGCTACGCGTCGAATATTTTTCGGACTACTATCCAAACCAAGCATTTTGCCATCATTCGGATCTATTTTAAAGCCAAATTTAGTAGCTATTACCACTTGGTTTTTAAATGGTGCTAAAGCTTTTCCCACCAATTCTTCATTGATATAAGGGCCATATACTTCGGCGGTATCAAAAAAAGTGATACCCTGTTCGAATGCATTGTGCATGAGTTGAATCATTTTCTGATCGTCCGCTTTTTCTCCATAGCCGAAACTCATTCCCATGCAACCAAGTCCCAATTCAGAGACTTCTAGATTTTTTCCGAGGATTCTTTTTTTCATGAAATTTAATTTATTGTGGAGTATTTCTGAATTTTAATGGACTTAGGCCCGAATTTTTTTTGAAAAAATTGTTGAAATAACTTACTTCATTGAAACCTAGTGCAAAGGCAATTTCCGTAATATTCCAATCACTAAATTTTAGCATGACTTTGGCTTCTTGAATCAAACGCTCAGCAATGATTTGTGAGGTTGTTTTTTGTGTGGTCTCTTTGATGGCACGATTGAGGTGATTCACATGAACCGATAATTGATTAGCAAAGTCGGATGCATTTTTTAATTGAATAACAGGATGCGTTTCCTCGATAGGAAATTGACGTTCTAATAATTCTAAAAATAAGGTGGATATTCGTTGATTGGCACTATGCGGACTATGTTTACTTGTGTTGGCTGGTTCTAATTTTATAGCCGAATGCATTATTTCAAAGGCTAAATTTCTTAGAACATCGTATTTGTGGATGTAATTAGAACTGATTTCCACCAACATTCTTTCGTATAAACTTGCAAATAGTGCATAGGAATCATCACTTAATTCAAATACCGGATTTCCGGTAGGGTGGTAGATGGAATAGGAATTTATTTGCCCGAACTGTTGAAAAAAATCTTGATTAAAAATGCAGAAATAACCACTGTTTAGGTGCTCTATACTTTCCCATTTATATGGAATCAATGGATTTGAAAAAACGATGGCTTGTTTTTTTACATCCACCATTTTGTTGGCGTAAAATAGTCTGCCATGTCCTTTAACCAATGTAATCTTATAAAAATCTCTTCTTCGATAGGGTGTTGGTTTGGCTTGGATTCCGATATATGGATCTAGTTTAAATACATTAAAATGGCCCCATTCTTTTTTTAGGTTTTCGGGTATCCAATTGAATTTATCTCGATAAAATTCTTCTAAGTTGTTGAGTTTTTCCATTTTCAAGTTTCTTAAAATGCCTTAAATTTCTTTTGAAATTGATATGTCAAGGCAATGTTCCAAACAAAGTCATTTCCTGGAATTATGGATTTAATTTTCTGATTTAAAATAGAACTAATGGAAAAGGGTAAATGGCTGTTTGTTAGGCTCATGGTTAGTGTAGCATAAGAACCAGCCTGATTATCCATGATAAGGTAAAACACTTGTGGGTTTAGGCGCAAGTACGTATTTTTTATTATAGGAATGGAGGATATGTTACTATTGATTGTTACAAAATGTGTATTGTTTGTGGCCCCTTCAGTCATACCATGTGAATATAAATAATAGGCTCCTAGGCTAAGTTTTTTAGATAAGATCCAATTGGGTGCAAATTCACTAGCTACATATTGATGAGGAGTTAATAATTCCTTTGAATTTCCCAAGCGGTCATAGCTTATATAATTTCTAAATGCTACTGAGGGGTGCATACCCATGGTAAATCGGAATTTTGGTTTAGCAATTGCCTTGTATCGAAACCAAAATAAGAATGACCAGGGCTTACCTTCCATTGAAAAACGCAATTGAGGTTCAAAAGCAAATTTTTCGGTTCCCACGGATAGGTCAAATATAGTGGCAGGTTTTCCCAAAGTGAACGTAGGAATTACCGAAATTCCGGAATTAGTAATCAATGCACTTCCAGCAATATGGTATATGGTTTTACTACTATCACTTGTATTTTCTGCTGCTTGGAGTGGTCGGGTACAAGTAAATAGTAGGAAGGTAATCCCAATGGTTATGATAGTGTTATAGCTAGAATAGTTGTTGGGCGGATGTTTCATATCAAACATAGAATAGTTATTTAGATGCAAATTTCTTTTAAATTTTACGTTTAAACCCCATAAGAATCAAATAGAAAATTATAAAATTCAAACAATTCTATATGTGTAATCAAGAAAGTCTACTCAAACCTATTAATTATTTCAAAAGTGAATATTGGTTTTGTTCTTAATTTTTACCAATTTCCTTGAAGTGGAAAGGCCTTTGTTTTGTCCTTTCCTTTAAAACCTATTGATGAAAGAACCATGAAAAAGATTTTATTCCTCTGTTTGTTTGTCTTATTACACAGCTCGTTTACTCCTAAAGAGTTAACCTGGGTGGCTTTGGGTGATTCCATTACCTATTTAAACGAGCATCCAGATGAAACGGGCAATCGCATTAGCAAGGGATATATGACAGGTGTGGTGGAAAAGCTTCCCCAATTCCGTTACATCAATAAAGGGTATAATGGTTGGACAGCCGTAAAAATTGCTACTGAAATAGAGAAGCTGAATATTCCTTCAGCAGATGTTTATTCTATATTTTTAGGTACCAACGATTGGTGGGGTTCTAAGCCATTGGGGACCTTGGCGGATTATCAGAATAATACTGGAGTGGCCACGGTTCAAGGCTCTTTTCGGGTAATTATAAACAAATTAAAAAGTCTGAATCCTCAGGCCAAAATCGTTTTAATTACACCCATGCAGCGGGTGGATTTTGTCTACATTAATAATTTTAAGAATAATGCATTTGGTTCTTATAAGGAGAAAAATGGACAGCGATTGGAGCAATTTGCCAATGCGCTTGTTGAGATAGGCAAACTAGAAGGGATTCCAGTGGTAGATTTATACCATAAAAAAGGAATGGATCATGCCCATTTGGTTCGTTTTAAGTACTTGAAAGATCCAACCACGGGAAACTATAAAAATTTTGCATACCCAGATTTTATCGATGTACCTTTTAATCCCGCCACCGATGAATACCCCTATCCCGTGGAGGCATCTGAAGTGACTTATGATGGATTACACCCTGCGGATAAAGGCTATGAAATGATTACGAAAGAATTGGTCAAGATTTTCAAAAAGTGGTAAATCAGGGCTTTTATATTGGTTTAGCGGTCGATGTGCCCTAACGACTTTTCAGGGCAAATTTTATCCCTCAAGGATTGTTTTAATTCTTTGATTTCCGCAAATCCTCCATGGCTTTTTCGGTCAAACAAAAGTTCATCATTAACGTATAGGGAAAACTCACCGGAAATTTCACTAGGCTTCAAGGTCACGGCTCCTAATTCGGCTTCGAATGTACTTAACATTTCTTGGGCCACATAGGCTGCTCGAAGTAGCCAATGGCATTTAGGGCAATAGGAAATGGTTAGGCTTGGTTTCATATCAAAATGCTTGAAAAAATTGCAAGATTAATTTTTGATTCATTCAAATAAAATTAACTAAATTATTGAAAAATTACCCCTTCCTTTATTTTTATACACGCTACCTATTTACTCATGAAAACTATTTCTTGTCTTCTACTGCTTAGTTTATTTAGTTTCTGCCATGCAGTAACAGCCCAAGGCCCCAAAGTATTGGTGGTTACGGCGCATCCCGATGATGAAACTGGATTTTCAGTGAGTTTATTCAAAATTACGCATGAATTAAAAGGTATAGTAGATATGGCAGTTATGACCGATGGGGGAGGTGGTTTTGCCGATTCTCAATTAGGTGCCATGTATTATGGTTTGAATCTTACAGATTCTCTGGTAGCCCGTACTCATTTGCCCATGATTAGAAAACAAGAGATTTTAGATGCCGCTAAAATCATGGGTTTGAGAAATATCTATTTCATGGAGCAGCCGGATGACTGGTATACACTAGATCCAACACCTTATATTTCATGTAAAAATTGGGATATTCCTTTCATTGAAAAGCGATTGGATTTGATATTGGCAGAGCGGCAATACGATTTTATTATTACGATGTTGCCGCATGCGGGTCAGCATGGTCACCATAAAACAGCAGTTTTAATGGCACTGCGAGCAGTGCAACGTTTTAAAGGAGCTCATAAGCCAATTATTATCGCGGGAAGTCCTTTGTCAGCAAATGCCAAACCGATTGAATTTACCATGTTAGAGGGCTTTCCTGAAACTAAGATTAAAGCCAATGCGCCTACATTTACACTAAATCGGGTATTTCGTTTTAAAGAGAATGACAAAGTGAGTTATAAGATTGTGGCCGATTGGGTCATAGCAGCCTATAAATCGCAAGGGGCCATTCAAGAAAATGGTATCCACAAAACGGATTTTGAGCATTATCGCTATTTTGATATCAATGATTCCCAGGGTATCCCCCAAGTGCAAAGTCTATTCAAGCAATTAGCCAATAGTGGTTTTGCGGCTCCCCATTAATTTTTTGAATTCCTTTCTTGAAAAAAAATAGGCCATAGCACATAATCCATTGGCCAAAGCCTTCGTTTGCATACAAGCTCATGCATTGTATTCCGCTGCTAATTTCTTTCTGGCAAAACCAAAAAAATTCAGGTTTAGCTATTGAAAATGCCGTTGGTACTAATTTTTGAGGAATTCAAAAAAAATATCTGAATTTGATGTGCTTCATGCCTATGGTATTATTTTTCTACCAACTCAATCAGCCTAACTAGATAGAAATCTAAGAAGGGTGGGAAAATTAACCAGACGCTTTAAAACAAATCATAATGGGAATTTGGAATAATTTATTTGGAAGGAATAAACCTGAGGAGAGGCTTATTCTTACCGATTCATTGGAGGAAAAGGCCAATGAATTGGATCATCGTTTACACCCTAATTTTGCTGAGAGAAAGCCTCAATTTGGCGGTAGGTCGGAATCTACTTGGCAACGGATTTTTGATCGAATTCGGCATGATTATGAAATGGAGGGCTATCAAGATGCCTTAACTACTGCCGATAATAAATACCGCGATGATAATATTTCAATCATTCAATTAGACTTACAAGCGGATATACATGAGGCTGAAATTGCCATCAAAGAATACGTAAAAGAAATAGAATTTCATATTAATTCTCGTAGAAAAGCTGATTTACATGATTTAGTGGAAGAGCTCGAGTCCAGGCGAGAAATTTGTTTGGATCGACTTAAAGTCATGGAAGAAATTAAGAGCGATGTTGCCAATAATACAGGCACCTCTTTTCGGATTATTTTAGCCTACAAGCGAGGCTTTAACAAGGGTTTAGCCGCTCTTTCTATGGCTAATATCATCAACCGTCATGTATAATACTATGGAAAAGAAAAATACGCCTTCCGATTTATGGCTTCGTTTTGGTTGTTTCCTTTCAGGACATAATTACCAGATACTGTCGGAATGCTCTGAAGCTAGTAAACGTGATCAAAAGAAAATCACTTCCGCCTTGGTCATCATCACCTTAATCTGGTCCATTATTGGATATATTTTTTCCAATAAGTACCTCAATTTTGGTCCTTGGTTTTCTCTTTTTGGTTCGCTTTTTATGGCGGTGTTGATTGTACAAATTGAGCGACAAATCATACTTTCGGCCAAACTGAATCATTGGGCTAAGTTTTTCCGTGTCTTGTTGGGAATCATCGTCGCCGTGATTGGGGCCAGTATCATTGACCAATACCTTTTTGCCAATGATATTGAGAAAATTGCTCAGGCATCTGTGGAGGCCAAGGCCTTAAAGGAAAGCAACATAGCCAGGAATTCCTATCAAACAGCGGTAGCGCAGTTGGACAGCACAATTCTGGTGGAGAAATTGAACTTTCAAAAATTACAAAGCCAGATTTTGCGATTACCTGCTACCTTGGCTGGGGGCGGAGGCGGAAAGAAATATGATTCTGCAGGTAATTTGATCAGTGAGCAGCAAAGTAGTCGGATTCCTAATCCGGAGATATCTAATTTGCGAACCTTTCAGGCAGCCATTGCCTCCAAAATTAGTGTGTTGGAAAATGAGAAGATGCAGAAAGGGCAACAATATGCCGCGGAAGTTAAAAATAAAGCAAAGGAAATTTTAAGCCGAAAACCCGGATTTTTGGATGAATTAAATGCCTTGATTAATTACTTGTTGGAGTTTGATCCATATCCTACCGCATTAATCTTTTATTTGATTTGGTTCTTCTTTTTCTTGCTCATAGAATCTTTGGTCTTAATTATTAAAAGTAATCACCATGAAAATGATTACGAGAAGGTGGTAGACTACCAGCAACATATTCGTATTCGTCGATTAATGGCTTTAGAAGATCAGCGCAACGCTGCTTTAGGTTCTAATTCAATGATTAGCTCATCATCTAATTTAATCCATAATCTACCTAAATAATCTTCATTGCTCATAAAAAAGCCTCCTGAAAAATCAGGAGGCTTTTTATTTAAAACCATTTCTATTATTTCTTTGGATCTAAAGCTTTGTCGATTCGAGCCATTAAATCTAAAAGATGCAATTTACTTAAGCGGTCAGCTGAGCCAGCAGATGCGGCTTTTAAGCTATCTTTTAAACTAAGTAATTGACCTCTGGCGATGGAAGGCAAATCGGTTTGGTTTAGATTAACGACTCTTGTCTTGTAGCCGTAGGTGACACCTACGGGAACAGATCTAACTTGAGCGGAACCTGGATTCAATAAAGCGGCTACTTTATCAATGAATAATTTCTGAAGATTTCTTCTGAAAATATCGATCGAAGCTTGGCTCTTTAATTCGGCAAAAATACCTAAACGTAAATCGCTCATTAGTTCATCAACAGAATAATTGTTTTTGTTGATAGAAGAAGCTTCCATTAAACGAACCATGCGATCGCCCATCAATAAATTTGTCAAGGTCGCATCTTGCATGGATTTTATGGATTCAAGTCCATTTTCTGGATTGATTTTTGCTAAAATATTTTGATCCAGTAACCAAGTTGGTGTAGCAAACAATTGTTTATTTAAGAAAGCTACAGCATCTTTTTGTAGGTTTTTGGGAACTATTTCAAATTGATTCCCAGCCATATCATATGTTTTGGGAGTATCATAAATACCTCCTACATTTTTGGTAACATGACCTAGGTACCTTCTAAATTGACCAGTTACATTGCTGTATAATTCATCTAGCTCTGAATAACTTTCTCCATTTTCTTTGGTCCAATCTATCAAGTTTGGCAGGATTCGCTGTAGGTTTTTAATTCCGTAAGTAGAGGCAAGCATGGCATTGTCTCCTATATCTTCTGTTTGGTAACGAGGGTCATAAGGACTAACTTCAGTTCCAAACCAAAGTCTACGGTTTTTGTAAGCCTCTTTGGTTAATTCATTCAGAATGGCTTTTTCTTCTTTTTCGCTTTTGGCATCTTCAAAATAAGAATATCCCCATTTGATAGCCCATTTGTCATAATCACCAATTTTTGGGAATAGATGTTTTACTCCATCTTCGGGTTGAGCTACATAGTTAAAACGGGCATAATCCATGATGGAGGAAGTATGTCCATTTTTCTCTTGAAAATCTTTATCCCTTAATTTTTCCACGGGTGTGGCTGAGCTTGCTCCCATGTTATGACGTAAACCTAAGGTATGACCCACTTCATGAGAAGACACAAAACGGATTAACTCGCCCATCAGGGCATCATCAAATTGTTTTTTGCGGGCATTTGGGTCTACAGCTCCGGTTTGAACCATATACCAATTACGTAAAAGTGACATAATGTTATGGTACCAACCGATATGGCTTTCTAGGATTTCGCCGGTTCTTGGATCATGAACATTGGGGCCGTACGCATTTTGAATATCGGCAGCAAAATAACGTACTACCGAGAAGCGAGCATCTTCTAAACTCATGCTCGGGTCATTTTCAGGCCAATATTCACCGCGAATAGCATTTTTCCAACCAGCATGTTCGAATGCCACTTTCCAGTCATCTATACCCGCTTTAATGTATTTTTTCCATTTATCAGGAGTAGCTGGATCGATATAATAAACAATGGGTTTAGCTGGTTCAATCAATTCACCTTTTTTCTGCTTTTCAGCATCTTCTTTTGATTTAGGCTCCAGTCTCCATCTAACCGCAAATACATCGGTTTCTGCTTTTTGTGATTCATCTTCAAATACCCCATATTGATTGGCAAAATATCCTACGCGTGCATCAAAGCTTCTTTTTCGCATGGGTTTTTTAGGAAGAGCTATCATGGAAGTGTTTAATTCCAAAGTCACTAAACCTGCATCCAATCCAGCGGGTAAATTGGTGCCAATTCTAGGTACTGGACTTAAAGAAATCAAAGCAGGGACCGTAGAATAGGTTTTTACCGACCTGATTTCTGTATTAATAGGATAAGTGCTTATTTTTTGAATGAATGACTTGTCCTTTTGAAATGCCTGTAAGCTCAGTGTTTGTTTTCTAACTGGATCTAAGGAAAATGTCTGAATGTCGGAATCAAAGGTGCTCGTCATGTCGATGACGTAGGATAAATCCTTTTTGCCGCTAGAATCTTTCTTGATAGCAAGAATGTCATATATGCCAATGATTGGGTTAGCAGAGGAGTTTTTAACGGCTTGAGCTAAGGGCTTTCCTTCATCGGGCGACATAATGACATAACTAATGGAACGAAGTAATAAATTTTGGTTATTACCTTTTTCAAATTGAATGACTTGTCGGTTTACTTCTTCGCCCCCAAAAATACTACCGCCAGCCGGTGTTTTGGAAAAGCGCGTGATGGTCATGATTTCCTGTTCAATTAAAGTGGCAGGTATTTCAAAAAGGTATTTTTGATCCATTTTATGGACGTCTATTAATCCTTTTTGGGTGACCGCGGTGCTGTCAACTACTTTATTATAGGGTTTAGGTCCTTTTTTGGCATCAGCTTTGGGGGCTTCTGCTTTTGGAGTGGCGGCTACGGGAGCCTTTAGTGGTTCTACTTTTTTATTGCTTTGTGCGAATGCTGAGGGAGTTTGACTCAATAACATGGCCGCTACAAGCAATTTTAGTTGTAATTTTTTCATGTATGTTGGTTGTTTATAAGGTATGATACCTATCCCTCAATTTCAGAGAAATAAGCTACTAGGTAATTTAACGGCGAGGATTTTAAATCAAGCCATTTTAAATTAACTGCCTTACTTTAAAATTGTTATAAAAAAAGCCTCTCACGAATGGAGAGGCTTTTAAAACACGGGTTAATGGGTAACAATCAGAAATTAATAAAATCCTACTACTCCCACATTTAATCGACCACCAGTAATGGTTTTACCACTTAAAGAAGGGGTAGGAATGGTATTATTTAGAATGGCTTTTTTAATGGCCTGAGAGTTTATTTGTGTGGTGCTAGAAGGGAAATTTTTAGCTGCATATAGTGCTACTGCGGCACTAACATGTGGCGTTGCCATAGATGTACCATTGTATGCTGCATAACCAACTCCATTTGGTCCAGGCACAGTTGAGATTATATTGGCACCGGGAGCACCTAAAGCTACTGTTTTTACACCAAAATTTGACCAAGAAGGTACTAGTCCATTTGCATCAATGGCTGAAACAGCAATCACGTTGGGTGAAGCATAGCTGGCAGGGTATGATTTAACATTATCAATATTTGATCCGGCATTTCCAGCTGCTGCAATAAATAAGATTCCTGCTTTATCAGCACGCTGGATGGCAGATAATAATAACTTGGAATAGCCACCGCCACCCCAGGAATTATTACTGGCAACTATATTGATACCTTTACTTTTTTTCAAGTTTGTCAAATAATCAATGGCTTTAATGGCATTAGATGTAGACCCTCCTGTTGCTCCTAGAAATTTAGAAGGTATAATTTTTACGTTCCAATTCATACCTACTACTCCGATTGAATTATTACCTAATCCTCCGATGGTTCCAGAAACGTGAGTCCCATGAGAATCTATATCGTTGGTGGAGAGTCCGTCATAAACGCTAGCGTCATTATTGGCAAAATCCCATCCACGAACATCATCGATAAACCCGTTTCTGTCATTGTCAAGACCATCAACAATCTCATTAGGATTGATCCATATATTGTCTATTAAATCGGGGTGATTGAACATGACACCTTCGTCAATTACGCCGATGTATACGGTTGAACGTCCTGTATTATTATTGGCCCAAGCTACGTTTGCATTACTTCCATAGGTACCATTTAATCCCCACAATTGTCCAGTTCCATAATATAAGTCATTAGGAGTAGTAGTGGTTTGTTGGTGGGTATATAATTGATTGGGTTCAGCTATCTCAATCAAAGAATTTCCAGCAGCGCGGTTAATGGCCTCAATGGCATTGATATTCGTTTTGACTACATAGAATCCTTCGTCCCCTTCATTTTTCATTTCTTGGGTGACGATTTGTTCTTTGATGGTACCAGTGATTGCCTTCAAAGCATTAAGTTTTCCTGCTTCGGAGGTTCCACTTTTGAATTTAATTAGAACTTCGTTGGAACTGATTATTCCAACATTTGAATTTTGTGTTAATCCTAGAGCAGATGAATTACCGTTATTTCCATTAGGAGATAAAGCTAAATCATCCATTTGCATTTGGCAGGAAAAAGTAACTGCAGCCAAAAGCACAAGAGCAATTTTCGATTTCATTATTC
This sequence comes from Aquirufa sp. Wall-65K1, assembly GCF_054558475.1. Classification (NCBI taxonomy): domain Bacteria; kingdom Pseudomonadati; phylum Bacteroidota; class Cytophagia; order Cytophagales; family Flectobacillaceae; genus Aquirufa; species Aquirufa sp. Wall-65K1. The sequence continues at coordinate 122,040 of NZ_JBPXKD010000005.1, forward strand.
GATTTTTTAAAGGTTTTAAGTTTCATATTTTTATCTAGAACACTTCTTAAAAAATTTCGAACACGTGGTAAATGTAATAATTAGATTGAATTATTTTCATATTTAAATCTAAATTATCTTAAATTTTTACCATTTTTTTGCTTAAAAAGCCATTTTTTTGATATATACCATCAATTTTGTTCAAAAATTAAATGGTTTTTTAGGTATTTTTTTTCAAATAAATTTAGATTTATATCTAATTATCTAAACAAAATCGTTTTATATTTATACGATTATCTAATAATAAAGCTTTCACAAATTCCGTATTTTTTTTAATCCTACTGAAGAATAAAAAAAGCCTCCCATGCATGTCACAGGAGGCTCTGTTTTTTACAAATTAGCTTATTTTATTTACCTTTTTTCTGGGCCGCCATCCATTCCATGATGCTGACGGGTTTACCATTCCATTTGACCAATGATCCATCAAAATCTGTTCTCGGTAAATTCTCATGTAAATACACCCATGACCAATGGCCATTGTAGGTAAATCCTTTTCCACCATAAAAATTGGTAATATCATGTACATGGTCATAATAGGTGAAATGTACATTTTTAGCTCCTGCCGCTTGTAATCTCTTAAATACAGGTACGACGGTTAAATCCGGTTGCGTGGTGGCATCGTCTTTGGAATGAACAAACCAAATGGGTACTTGCTTGATTTTTTGAATATCAGCATCGCTGATGTATTCTGAACGATAGGCTAAGGCACTAATGTAGCCTGCCGCAAAATAATCTGGATAAAGTAATATCAGTTTCAATGCCATATATCCTCCATTGGAACATCCTCCTACATAGATTCTACTAGGGTCTATGTTGGGGTTGGACTTAACATAATCCTTAATCAAGGCCATTAAACCTTCATTATACACATCATTTTCCTTACCCTGTGTACTTACTTTTTGAGCATTATGCATCCAAGCACCTGGACATTGTGGCGATAAAACATAGGCACCTTCAAAGATGGATTGAATGGATTCTGAGGCATAATTGGCTGCTTTATTGCCCAATAAAGGTATGGTGGGGTCAAAACCTCCTTCTCCACCTCCATGTAACCATATAATCAGTGGGGCTTTATCCTTTTTGACTGTCGGACTAAAGGTCGCATAGGACATAGTTAATTGATCATTGAACTTAAATTTCCCATTTAAATCAAATTGATCAATCAAAGGCATGATTTTTCCCAAATTAGTATCCCAAACTTGTTGAGATTTTGAGTCAATGATGGTCAATTGGTAATCAACCCACACATTTCCTTTGCTACGAAAATATTGAATGGGAGAGCTAATGGCTAATTGTGGGCCCACGGATAAAACCAAAGTAATGTTTTTGCCCGTTTTCACTCGGTTCCCTTTTTCATCGGAGACATAAGCTCCAATCACCTCTCTTTTTCCAGAGGATTGTTCATCAGCAATAGGTCCTGCGGCCGATTTTCTCGATGCGAAAACCGTATAATCTGCCGCGCGAACTTGAGACGTGGTATCGGATAAGGATAAAATAACCTTGTTAACACCTGCTCCCCAGTCAAAACCTTCTACTACCAGTTTGTAGGATCCAGTAGGTTTGGCAGTCAGATTACAGGTTAAAGTCGTTACTAAAAGTGCTATTAGGTAAAGTGTTTTCTTCATTATTTTAGGTATTTTTTTATCAATGTAGCTAAAATTTGGAAATTTCTTCACCTTTAAATCATCCTAAATAGGTATGAGGTACAAGTATCGATTGATTTTAAGGGGGATGAATTAATAGTAAAACCTAAAAATGTCATTCCATTATGAAAGATTTACTTCTACATTTGAAAAAAAATAGGCTTTCACACATGAATCATCGACTACTTATTACCGGCATTATTTTGGTCACAGTACTTACAGGAACAAGGAATGTTCAAGCCCAGGCTTCATTAGATAGCCTTCATCAACCGATCATTCGATTTTTTGATGGGTTTTCTCAAGTAAAGGAAAGTTTGTTCCGAGAGAATACCACCCCAGATTTTGTGCTGTATGAAGCGGGCATGATTTGGACCAACGATACCTTAGCACTAAAAATTAAAGGGAATCCTAGTGCCAATTTTGAGCGAAAAAATACTTTTACATTTTTGAAAACGGAGCAAAAGGGAGATATGGCATGGGTTTCATATTGGAATCAAGCTATTATCCGAAGGGAAGATAAAGTCAGGAATGTTCGTTGGCTAGAAAGTGTGGTTTTAGTCCGACAGGCTGGAAGATGGAAAATTAGGATGATGCATTCTACTCCGATGCGCTAAGTAGAACGAAAACTTTTTTACCAGCCTTTAGTTTATCTCTTGTTATATCATTTGAATGCAAGGCGTAAAAAAACAACATCTCCCTTTCAAAATATGCCCAATTTGTACAAAGCCATTTTCTTGGCGTAAAAAGTGGGAGCGTGATTGGGACCAAATCGTTTATTGTAGTGAAAGGTGTAGAAGAAGTAAATAGTTTTTCAGAAGAAGATATGGATCGAATCATTCAAATGGCTTGGGAAGACCGAACGCCATTTGAAGCTATTGAATTTCAGTTTGGACTCAAAGAAAAAGAGGTGATTGAATTCATGCGTTTGAATAGTAAGAAATCAAGCTTTCAAATGTGGAGAAAAAGGATGACTGGTCGTATTACCAAGCACATTCAAAAAAGAGTGAGTGTAGATCCTAGGTTTAAATGCTCCCTTCAACGGAGTATTAGCCTCAATAAAATCAGTAAACGTTGATTGACTTCCCAACCAATCTAGCTGCAGTATACCAGCGCCTAGATCATTTTGATCCTGTTCATTATGCGCGCAGCAGGAATTTTATTGATGGGGGAGTTTCCTACCTGTCACCCTATTTATCTCGAGGATTTATCAGTGTTCCTGAAGTGTATTTTCGATTGAAAAATAGAGGTTTTAGTTTTCCTGAACTTGAAAAATTTGTTCAGGAATTAGCCTGGAGGGAGTTTTACACCAGAACATGGTTCAAATTAGGGGATGGCATCTTTCAAGATATTCGCCACCCACAAGCGGATGTTTTGTCTAATCGTATACCTGCAAGTCTTTTGAAAGCACAAACAGGCATACAAGCCCTGGATTTACAGCTAGCCCAATTCCCTAAAACCGGTTATTTACATAATCACATCCGTATGTACCTAGCATCATTGACCTGTAATGTGGGACATTACCATTGGTCGTCGCCAGCTACTTGGATGTATTACCATTTGTTGGATGGGGATTTAGCCAGTAATGCACTGAGTTGGCAATGGTGCGCAGCTACATTTAGCAATAAGCCCTATTATGCCAATCAAGAGAACATCAATCATTACACTAAAAGTGTTCAAAGGAATACCCCGCTGGATTATAGTTATGAAGAATTGCCCAATTTGCCAGTACCTGAGGTATTGAAGGAAGAGGCAGCATTCATTCCGCAGTTCTTCAAAAGAGTCTCACCAAATCTGTCAATAAATACGGATATTCCTACTTTCGTTTACACGCATTATACCCTCGATCCTCAGTTTCATGCAGGGGAGCAAGGAAATCGGATATTGGTACTTGAACCTTCTCATTTTGATCAATTCCCGATGTCGCCCAAATCCATACAATTTATCTTGGATTTAGCTGCTCAAATTCCGGGAATTCAAGTTTATTGGGGCGAGTATAGCGATTTAGGTATCGAAGGAATTTTTAGGGATCACCCAATCAATGCTCATTTTCAAGGAATTAGGGAGCCATATCCATTTTTAAATCCCGATTTAAAGGGAGATTTCCCTAGTTTTTTTTCCTATTGGAATCGCTTGAAGAAGTTTTTGGAAAAAGCTTAGCTAGGAAGGTTTCGGCTTGAAGTAAATGAGCCTCTTTTTTTTCGGCAGGCATTTTATCCCAAGTGCTAATAAGCATTGCCCATCTGGGATTCTTGGAAAAGGTAGCTCTTTGTTTGTCTAAAAAACGCCAAAATAGTCCATCCCAAATGGCTTGCCAGGGCCCTTTTTTATAATCACTCATTTTTAAAATGTAATTGGACCCACAGATATAAGGTTTGGTGGTCATGAGGCCTCCGTCGCTAAATTGTGACATGCCATACACGTTTGGTACCATCACCCAGTCGTAGGCATCAATGTACATTTCCATAAACCATTGATACACCGCATCTGGTTTAATTTCACATAGGAGCATGAAATTACCCAAGACCATGAGTCGCTCTATGTGGTGTGAATAACCTGTTTTTAAAAGTTTTTGAATGCAGCTATCCACGGGCTCGATTCCTGTGCTGGCGGTATAAAAGGCCGCTGGCATGTCATGGGTAAATTGCCAGTAATTCGTGGTTCTTTGTTGAGTTCCGATTTTTTGATAGAGTAATTGAACAAATTCTCTCCAACCCATGATTTGCCTAATAAAGCCTTCCAAGCTATTTAATGGGGCATTTGAAAGAGCAATTTGATGGACTATTTGCTTGGGATTCAACAAGCCTACATTGATAAGCGGACTCAGTACACTGTGAAATAGGGTAGATTCTTGGGCCAGCATGGCATCTTCATAGGCTCCAAACTGGGATAGGCGCTCTTCAATGAAAAGTTGCAAAGCCCTTTTAGCATCTTCATGTGTACAAGGATAATATATTCCCTGCCAAGGAGCGTCTGAACTTCCTATATTATTAGGGAAATGAGTAGCTACGTAATTGATAGCCTCTTGTATGTATGGGTTTATTTCAAGCTTGGGAAATGGCCTGGGAATCGGGGTGTTTTTAGGTATTTTTTTCCGATTATCTGCATCAAATGACCATTGCCCACCCAAAGGATTTTGTTCATCGTCCAATAAGATTTGTCGGCTTTTTCTTTGTTGAATGTAAAAGGCCGTTTGAAAATAGGGCTTTCTTTTACCTAATAGGCTAATTTCTTGATTTAAGAAATTGGGGCTGGCAAGTTGATGAATTTTTACCTTACAAGAGCGGGCAATACGTCTTTCAAGTAAATAATCATGGGTATCGTAATAGGTGAATGTATGAAATCCCTCTGATTGTAAGTAAGTTATGAGTTTGGAAATATCTGAATTTGAATCATTGGCCTCAACATACTTGACCTGAAATCCCTTTTCCCTCAATGAGTCGGCAAAATAACGAAGGGAAGCCCGATGGAATAGTAGTTTCTGTTGGTGGAAGTTATATTGTTTAAAATAGAGGTCTGATTCTATGAGAAAAAATAGTTGATCTTTTGGCTGCTCCCAAACTTCTTCAAAAAGTTGATGCGGAAAAAGTAGAAAAGCTTTCATAATTAGTAATCAACATGATGTGATTACTTAACTTATGTTTCAATCAAGATGTTTTGAAAGCAAGGTTAATTAGTTAGCATTTATTTTGTGTCAAATAAACACAAAAACCTCATCTTTCGATGAGGTTTAGGATAGAACATAGGTTTGATTATTTGGATGATAAATCAGAATGAAAGGTCATGAAGACCGTTTCATTCTCTACCACGTAATTGCGCATGATGGCTATATCTTTTTCATAGGCACCTTTTCCGTATACCTCATCATAAGCACTTTTTAATTTAGCTCCTTCATCTAGTTCTTTCCATCCATTTGGGAACCTGCGAGAGAAAATGATGCGATTAATTCCTGAGGTTTGATAAGTAGCTACTTTTATACCAGCCTTGTCCCATGCTTTGGGCAAGCGTTTTAGTACATCCCAGAACTCTTGTGCAGGAACATATTTCAAGGTCAAAATATTAGATCGGATTTTAGAGGAACGATCTTTAGGACTTGAGTTGCTATAGTCTGCTTGGTAGGTTATGATATCTCCTCCAGTAACTCCCTCAATAAATGGGGCCACTTTTAGATAGAAATCATTTGCTGCCTCGGTATTGGTGGGCAGATTACTCAATTCATCGCGTTGAGCCCATGATTTCCCGATATTATAAAGTGCCATGACCTCATTATGATGACTTCCTCCAACTAGGTTATATACTGCCCAAGCATAATTACTATCAGCTTTTCGGTATTTGGCTACATGAGTTTTCAACGCTTCGTTGAATGCTGTGCGTTGACCAATTTTTACTTTGTAATACATGTAATTTGCTGTGTTCGCTTGGCCAAAGCTAAATAAAGTCGCTAAACACAGAACCGACAATAGAATGATCTTTTTCATTTTTATAGTTTGAGGTTCATTTATTTCATTAATTCTTCGAAAGGCTTGGTATCGTAAACATCCCATTCCTCCACAATTTTCCCATCTTTGATGGCACATACTTGTTGTAGTAAGACATCTTTGGAGCCTTTACTATTACTAATGTTCATTATGATATAGGCTATAACAAAGTTTTTAACTCCTTTAGCATTGGCTTCATCATTAACTGTTTCCCAAAGAGCTCCATATCTTTTTAAAGTGGGTTTAATTTGAGCAGTCTTCATTTTAGTTAGGTTTTGCATACTTTGAGCTACTGTGATATTCATCAAATTGTCATGGATGGTATCCTGAGGGCTGGCATACATGGCTTTCATGGATGCAGTGTCAAAGGCAAAAGCAAAATCATTGAATTTTTTGACTAATTCGATGTTTTCCGATTTAGCCATGGTATAACCGTTTTGGTTAGGCATTTTGAGGCTCGGTGCGTCTTCTTTTTTAGCGCATGAAAGTAGGATGGAAACCGCCCATAAGAAAAAGAGTGTTTTTTTCATTGTTTTTTGATTTTGGTTTAGGTTGGCAAATTATAGGACTGAACTTACTTTGGCTGGCAAATACCTAATCAATTTTGTCTTGTTTTTCCTGTTTTTTGTCCATATTTTTATTCATATCCTTTTTTAGCTAAAAAATATGTTTGATTTTGTGCCCTATTTGTCGTTTTTGACAAGTGGTATAGGGGTATTATTTATGTGTTATTTATTCGCCCGTTTCAGGTCCTATCCCAAGGTCTATTGGCTGATTTGTATTATTTTTTCCTTGGTATTTTTAGAGTTTTACATATTTGCACTGACTTCTAAGCATATTTATCAAATGCTTTTCTTGTTACGTATACCCAATATAGTTAGGGCATTTATACCTATTCTGCTTTATTTTTATGTTTGGACCATGCTGAATCCCAAGCATCCTATTAGAAAGTATCAGTATTGGCATTTTTTATTTCCTTGTGTCATTACGATAGGTGTTATGCCTGATGTTTTATTATCTGCCAGTGAAAAGGTGGCTATATTAGATGGGTATTACCAAAAGAATAATTACCTCTTGGTGAAACCTGCAGGTTGGATACCACCAGGTGTTGTTCAGCCCGTTTCAATAGTAGTGGGGATATGTTACAGTTTTTTATGTCTGAGGTTAATTTATCGGGCAAAAAAGCACTTGGGCGCTACATTTAACTTTATAAATAGGCAAACATTGATCTGGCTTCAATTGCTTTCTGGGGCGGTAAGCTGTTATTTTTTACTTCAATTTTATCAATATTCAACCCTTCTTCTAGGTTATTCTTTTGATCCTCCTTCTCAATTGTTTAAATGTGCAGTAGCGATTTCCCTGTTTGCTTATTTTATGACTAGTCCTAACATTCAAGAAAATATGGATGGTTGTATTATACCAAGCTATGAAGATCAGGGGCCTAATTTACCTTCGGTTGAAGAAATTTGTCCTTCCTTATTGCCCGAATTTTTGACGGATAAATATGCCAATGAATTGGATAGAATTATAAAAGAATCTTATTTTTATTTAGAGCCATCTTGTGACCTAAGTCAAGTGGCCCAAAAAGTAGAACAGTCGCCACAAAAGTTCTCAAAACTTATTAAAAACTATTATGGGATTAGTTTTGTCGAGTTGTTGAATCGCTTGAAGATTCATTATTTTTTGGTCCATTTTGATCATTTTGATCAGTTTACTTTGGAAACGTATATATATCAAAGTGGTTTCACTAATCGCTCTACGTTTTATGTGGCATTTAAGAAATACGTAGGAGTAAATCCCAGTTTTTATATCAAGGAAATAAACGGAAATAAAAAAATGCTTGGTTTACAGAAATAGGCTATTTAAACCTAAGTGAATCTATCAAGAGGCATAAACCTGCTTGAAAAACGATTAAGGATGCAGTCCCATACCAAAACCAATCATTTCCTTGCATCTTACTAATTCCGGCATCTATGGCCATGGATAATCCAGATCCTGTAAGTAATAGTCCGCTTACCGATTGAATCAGCCATCTTTTGGTTGATTTATTGTTCATAGGTCTTATTTCTTTTTTAACAAATCCATTACTTCTTGATATGCAGCTTTTCTTTGGTAGGCTTCATTAAACAGTAAGGGATATTCCTTGGGTCTTTTGAAAAAACCTCTAAGCCATGAATCCTGATCACCTACATTCCAAAAAGTGATGCCATATTGTTGGGAGGCTGGTAATTGGGCAAAGGAGGAAAAAAGTAATTTAAATTTTTCAATTTGCTTTAAATTAACTTGGTCATCCAAGACAAAATCGGGATTGTTTTTAGGATTTACAGCCACATCTACTTCTGAAAAATGTATGCTTAGGCCCGTAGCGGCTGATTGCTGAATGACTTCCTTGATTTCTTCATTTTTTGATTGGATGGAAATGTGCATTTGCAAACCTAAACCGTGAATAGGGATTTGTCGTTTCTTGAATTCCTGAACCATGTTTAAAATAGCCTCCATTTTTTTAGGTTTTCCGTCTTGTCCATAGTCATTATAAAATAGCAAAGCACGGGGATCAGCCTCATGTGCCCAAACGAAACTTTTGGCGATATAATCTGGGATGTGCTCGGACCATATACTGGGTCTTAGGGTACCATCATCTAAAAAGGCCTCGTTCACAACATCCCACCCGGCAATTTGTCCTTGATAATGTTTAACTACTGTTTGAATATGGTTTTTCAACATATTTTCCCAGGCCTGTTGATCACCTTGAAATTCCTTCATCCAGGTGGCGGTTTGATTATGCCAAACCAAGGTGTGTCCGTGCACTCGGCTTTTTGTGGATTGAGCAAAGCCAATAATTTCGTCTCCTTTAGAAAAATCAAATCTATCCTTTTCGGGATGGATATTGACCATTTTCATGTGATTTTCGGCCGTAATGCTGGAAAATTCAGAAGCTACTAGGCTTCGGTAAAGGGGTTTTTCTGACAAATATTTTGGATTTACCGCGGCACCCAATGGGAAACGAAGAAACTGCTTTATATATTCATTTTGAGCATTTGATTGCGCTTGAATGAAAGTGTGAAGGCCTAAAAAAATTAGGGTAATTAACTTTTTCATGGGTATAGGTTTTTTTACAAGGTAATAATTTTAGTAAAATGGCTTTCCTTTTTTGTGAAAATTTATAGAACCGTGTTTTGAAGGATAGCAATTAAGATAATTCTTGCCCGAGATTAAAATCTCGGTCTGGGTTTTTATTTCATTATTTATGTATCCCGAGATTAAAATCTTGGTCTGGGTTTTTATTTCATTATTTATGAATCCCGAGATTAAAATCTTGGTCTGGGTTTTATTTCATTATTTATGTAACCCGAGATTAAAATCTCGGTCTGGGATTTTATCTCATTATTTATGTAACCCGAGATTAAAATCTCGGTCTAGGTTTTATTTCATTATTTATGTATCCCGAGATTAAAATCTTTGTCTGGAAATTGGTGAAACATTTGTCAATACAAATTCTCATCGCTAAGGATTCAAAATCTGTTATCAAATAAATAAGCGGTAAAAAAATAAATTTTTTGCCTAAATTATCCATTCAATTCAATAAGTCAGGGATGAAGAAAATTTCAGTTTTATTTCTAATAATAGTCAGTATTAATGCTTTTGCGCAAAAACAAAAAAAGCCCAATATCATCACATTCATGGTAGATGACATGGGTTGGACAGATATTATTAATCCTAAATATCATACACCTAATATTGCCCTATTGATGAAGCAAGGCCTAAGATTTACCAACGCCTATGCCACGCCGGTTTGTACTCCATCCCGAACAAGTTTTATATCGGGTATGAATGCTGCTCATCATGGTGTGACCAATTGGACATCCCCCATGAAGGATAAAAATAGCGATGCAGAAGATCAACAGTTCAGTCCTAGTGCTTGGAAAATGAATGGCTTGGATCCTCGTTCATATATCGCTTATCCTCAATTGTTGAAGGAGGCGGGATACTTTACCATCCATGTTGGGAAGGCACATTGGGGTGCCGCCGGAACTCCACAGGCTAATCCATATAATTTAGGTTTTCAAGTAAATATTGCTGGCCATGCTGCAGGGCATCCTCAGAGTTATTATGGGAAGGAGAATTATGGTAACATACCCGGAAAACTTAGCCCTCAAGCTGTTCCTGATTTGCAGGAATACCACGGTTCCTCCATTTTTTTAACTGAGGCTTTATCCTTAGAGGCCATTAAAACCTTGGATGCGCCCATAAGGAACCGACAAGCATTTTATTTGAATTTATCTCATTACGGTGTACATACGCCCATTCAACCCGATCCCCGATTTTTCCAGAAGTATTTAACAGCTGGGCTTGATTCTGCTGAGGCTAAATACGCTAGCTTGGTCGAAGGGGTAGACAAGAGTTTGGGTGATATCATGAAATATTTAGAAGAAAAGAAGGTGGCCGATCAAACCATAATTCTATTTTTAAGTGATAATGGAGGCTTGTCGACAGCCCCTGCTCGAGGAAAGAAAGCGCATATACAAAACTTGCCTCTTCGGGCAGGTAAGGGTTCCGTATATGAAGGGGGTATTCGAATTCCCATGATTGTCAAATGGCCTGGAATAGGAAAGGCCAATCAGGTATCAGCGCAATATATTATCGCAGAAGATTTATTTCCAAGTATACTGAGCATGGCTAATTTGTCGAATAGTAAAATATCCCAATCCATAGATGGCAAGAGCTTTGTTCCCTTTGTTAAAGAACCTAATTTATTGGATTCATCGCGTGTGTTAGTTTGGCATTATCCCAACAAATGGATTGATCAAGATGGACCTGGTATTAATTATAAATCAGCTATACGGAAGGGAAACTATAAATTAATTTATGACCTAAGGACAGGTAAAAAAGAATTATACCATTTGTCCAATGACCTGGGCGAACAAATGGATTTAGCTGAAAAAGAGCCCAACAAAACAAATGAACTTACGAAGCTTTTAAAGGATTATTTACTTAAAAACCAAGCACCTATGCCCGTGGATAAGAAAACGGGAAAGCTGGTAGAGGTACTTTAAAGCATATGTATTATGTTTAATCTTTGCCTTCCTTGAATGGTATTTACGAGATACAATCGTTTTTGTGTACTTTGAACCTAATCAAATCCTGAAGGGATTAATTTTAGCTAATGAATAAAAATACATTTGATGCCATCGTTATCGGCTCTGGGATCTCTGGGGGCTGGGCAGCTAAAGAATTATGTGAAGGTGGTCTCCGTACCTTGGTTTTGGAGCGGGGTAGGGACGTAAAACACCAAGAAGATTACCCCACGGCTATGAAAAATCCTTGGGATTTTACTCATCACGGCAAAAACCCAGATCCATCAGAAAATTCCATTGTTAAGAAATGTTATGCTTTTGATGAATCTACTTCACATTTTTTTGTCAAGGATAAAGAACATCCCTACGTACAAGAAAAGCCATTTGATTGGATTCGAGGCTATCAAGTAGGTGGCAAATCGTTAATTTGGGCGAGGCAAACGCAGCGTTGGTCTTCATTTGAATTTTCAAGCCCAAAACGAGATGGCTATGCCGTTGAATGGCCAATCAATTATCAAGATATAGAGCCCTACTATTCGCACGTTGAAAAATTTGTAGGTATTAGCGGCAACAAAGATGGACTGAAAGGACTTCCCGATGGGGAATTTTTGCCTCCTTGGGAATTGAATTGTGTGGAGAAAGAAATTCAAAGAAAAGTCAAAGAAAAATACCAAGACCGCCATGTCATTATTGGTCGATGTGCTCATTTGACAGAACCTAAAAAAATACATCTTGAACAGGGCAGGGCCCAATGTCAAGCCCGCCATTTATGCTATCGAGGTTGTCCTTATGGAGCATATTTTAGTTCCAACTCCTCTACTTTACCTTGGGCTGCTAAAACAGGAAAATTAACCCTACGCCCCAACTCAGTAGTAGAATCCATCCTTTACGATGAGAAGAAGCAAAAAGCTATCGGTGTTCGGGTTATTGATGCTATTAGCCAGGAAGTGATTGAGTTTAAAGCAAAAATTATTTTTGTCAATGCCTCCTGTCTAAATACCAATTTAATTCTGTTGAATTCTAAATCCAATCGATTCCCCACTGGTTTGAGTAATGATTCGGGCATATTAGGTCATTATATTTCCTTTCATAATTACCGGGGAAATGCCAGTGCCAGCATAGAAGGATTTGAAGAAAGTTATTATCGTGGAAGAAGACCTACTTCGGCATTTATTCCTTCTTTCCGAAATGTAGAGAAAAGAGATTCGGATTTTTTGGGTGGATATATGATGGCTTTTTCTGCATCGCGAGGAGGCTGGAATCGTGGAGTTTCTAGCTTATCTTTTGGTGAAGATTATAAAAATTCAGTTGCACAACCTGGTCCTTGGCATATTTTCATGATGATGCAAGGTGAAAATATACCTATTTGGGAGAACCATGTACGTTTACATCCTGAAAAGAAAGACGCTTGGGGTATACCTCAATTAATAACTTCAGTAGCCTACACGGATAATGATGAGAAAATGCAATTAGATTTTCAAAAGCAGGCCCATGAAATCTTAGATCTTGCGGGAGCTAAAAATATTAGAACTTGGGATACCCATCAAAATCCCGGTTTAGACATTCATGAAATGGGCGGGGTTAGAATGGGATTGGACCCCAAGACTTCCTTATTGAATAAGCACAATCAATTACATGCTTGTAAAAATGTTTTTGTCACCGATGGTGCATCTATGACCAGTGTGGGTAACCAAAATCCTTCCTTGACCTTCATGGCCTTGACTGCTAGAGCAGCCAAATACGCGATAAGTGAGTTAAAGAAGTTGAATTTGATTTGGATAGGGGTATTGCTTTCTCTTATTTCCTGATAAATGATGAACTGGCTAAGGATAGTTTGTGTGAATTAACTGTCTTTTGAGGACTTATTGACATGTTTTCTGAGTATTCTGCTACCTTCCTCTTTGGAAAGTTTTGTCTTTCGTATTCCCCAAATTTTATCTGCGGCTAATTTCCTTGAACTTTCTACATCAACTATGGGATATGGATAATCAACCCCAATCTTAACCTGATACAAAGCTTGATCCAGTTCACTGAGTTTCCAAGGTTCATGAATGAATTCGTTCGGGATATTTTTTAATTCAGGAAGCCATTTTTTTATAAATATACCCTCTGTGTCATGCTGATATGAGTTTTTAATGGGGTTGTAAATTCTAACCGTATTAATTCCTGTAATCCCGGCTTGCATTTGAATTTGGGGATAATGAATGCCAGGTTCGTAATCTAGAAATTGCCTTGCCAAAAAGTGCGCTAAATGAAGCCAGTCTTGCCAAAGGTTAAATACGAAAAAGGAAACTACCATGGCGCGCATGCGAAAATTTAAATAGCCTGTCGCTACCACACAGCGCATGCAAGCATCTATTAAAGGAATTCCCGTCTTCCCTTCTTGCCAAGCCTGTATATAATCTAAGCGGATGGGTTTGTCTATTTGATTATAGGCCAAATTGATGGCCTCAAATTCCATGCGACATTCATCTTCGAATTTTTGAATAAAATGGCAGTGCCAGTGTAATCTAGAAATGAAATTTTGTAGGGATCGCTTATTGCTGCTAGGGTCTTTGCTATGTTGCCTAGTAAAGGTATAAACCATGCGCATACTTAAATTGCCGTAACTGAGGTAGGGAGATATTCGACTACATGCACGTCTGCTGGCCTCAGGTTTACTGATGGATTGACAGTACCCATAATGTCTAGATTGCACAAAACTCTTTAAATATTTCCAAGCCCAATATTCTCCCCCTTCTTGAAAATGGGTATTTCTTATTTTAAATTCTTGTGGAAGGTCCTCTCCTCGGAGACTTTCATAAAGTTCGGAGGGTAATTTTACCAAGTTCCAATGATCTTCTCGTACCAAAAAAGGCCTTTGAGTCATACTTTTCTCCCAGCGAGCTTGCCAATTTTTTCTTGATTTTAATCGGCGAATTACCCCATTGTTTGGCGTTTCTTGCCAATTTATACCTGCCGACTGACAAAATACCTTCATTTCTTTGTCGCGCTGGTAACTTAAGGCGTTTCCGCTCTCCTCATGTGAATAAAGGTTTTCAATGGAGTAATGCTGAAGTAATTCTTGAAAAACAGGGATCACCTCTTGATGAAAAATATATAATTGTCCATTTCTGTCCTCCAATCGGCCTTGCATTTCCACTAAGGATTCATGGATAAATCGCCAATGTCGTAAATCGCTATCGGGATATTGAATCAGGGAGGGTTCAAAAAAATATACGAGTAAGACAGGATATTTTTGGTCTAATGCACGGTATAGTGGTTCATGGTCGGTGAACCTTAAATCCCTTTTAAACCATAAAACATTAATGCGCTCTTTACCCAAAGTTTGGCTTTTACTTAATTAACCAAAATTGATGCTACATGTTTTATACCTGGGGGGATCCTATTAAAATGAAAAAAGAATCGTTGGTTTTAAAGGAACCTAGCTGAGGAATTGGGTTTTTGGGAGATAGAAATACAACAAAGTGCCTTCTTGTTTTTATTATTTCACCTGCATTTTACTAGCCCATTCCGCATATTTGCTTAGGAGGTGTTGGTATTTTTCTGGATTTGACTTAGCCAAATTCTTCGTTTCTATTCGATCCTTACGGATATTATACAATTCCCATTCTTTAATTTCATTGTCCCAAACTAACTTCCAATCACCTTCTCTAATGGCCCTATTTCCAAAATGTTCCCATGCTAGGTAGGGTTGAGCATCTCGTTTCTGATGTCTAAAAATGGGGGCTAAACTTTTCCCCTCTACGTTTAGGGAGGTTTTGGTTTTGGTAATATCCATGATGGTAGGAAAAATATCCATGATATGGCCTAATTGGTCGGTTTGGAGGCTTTTTTTAATTTCCTTGGGGTAAGAAACTAGGAGAGGAGTAGCTATTCCACCTTCGTGCATCCAATGTTTATACATGCGAAAAGGAGTATTACTTGCATAAGCCCATTCTTTTCCGTAGGTGGTATAACTACCCGGTGCACCAATTTTTGCTGTCAATGAGGCATTGTATTTTGCTGTGCCAAGGTCTTTAGATGAGCGATCATCCAATGTTTCATGACAAGCACCATTATCTGATAAGAAAAAGATAAGGGTATTGTCAAAAGTGCCGCTAGCTTTTAACTCCTGAATAATTTTACCAATTCCTTGATCCATTTTATCGACCATGGCAGCATAGGTCGCCATTTTTTCTATCCAACTATTTTTATCGGCTTCCTTCTCAAAGGATACTAGAGTCGGGTCAGAGGCAGGTAATTCTCCTTGGCTAAAGTTGAGCCCAAGTTTTTTTTGTTTCTCAAAACGTTGTTGACGTAGAGCTTCCCATCCACGGGTATAAAGCGATTTATACGAATCTATCAAGTCTTGAGGGGCATGAATGGGCCAGTGTGGCGCCGTATAGGCGACGTAAAGAAAGAAGGGTTTTCCGGTGGTTTTGTTTTTTTGAAGGTAGGATACTGATTTGTTTGAAATAGCATCGGTAAAATAGTAATTGCCTTGTGGAGCAAAAGCCTCATTGTCTTCAATGAGCTGGCGTTTGGGTAATAATTCGTAATAACTATTGGCTCCAGAAATTAAACCATAAAAATGATCAAAACCTCGTTGATTAGGCCAGTCAGGTTTTTTCTCCCCAACATGCCATTTCCCTGCCATGTAAGTGGCATATCCATTCTTTTTTAATTCCTCGGCTATGGTGGGTGTATTGACATTCAAAAATCCTTGATATGACCCTGTTTTATTTCGATCATAATCACCCGTAATCACCATGCCACCCATCCCAGCTTGATGTGGATACATGCCAGTCAGTAAGGAAGCTCTACTAGGGCAGCATCTACCTGCATTGTAAAAATGCGTAAAAACAGCCCCTTTTTTGCCTAATAAATCAATGTTGGGTGTTTTGATTTCCGACCCAAAGATTCCAATATCACTGTATCCCATGTCATCGACCAAAATAATGATGACATTAGGGCGTGATTTTTGAGCGATTAGAAGGAACTGAAACCCAAAGATTAAGAGGAAAATTAGGTAATATTTTTTCATAGGTTTTTTAGGTTCAAGGCTGAAATTTAAATAGAAATCATGAATCTATGAAAGTCTTGGAATTACTGGGTATTTAAACCTAGATTTCAAGAATGTATTTATATGCAAAAACCCCATCGTATGATGGGGTTTTGAGTTTTCAATGCTAGATAATTTAGAACTATCAAGTTTGTGTGAAATTAATTATTTTGCACTCGCTGTTGCTCCTTTAGCTATCGAGTAAACAACCAATCCAAAACCGATTTTATTCACGGCATCAGCAATATTGTAGGCTAAATCTACAGGAGAAGATTTGGCTAAATCGGCTCCTTCTGCAAAACCTGCTAATAAGTTGCCAGGCAACATCATGTATCCGATTGGATAGATAGCCCAACCTACTAATGTAAACCAACGCATTACTTTGTAACCAGATTTTACATGGTCATTGGTTGAACTTGCAGCTAATTTAGATGCCTCACCCATGTAAATTTCATAGATGATTAAAGCCCATCCAAGTGTAGAAATTAGTCCCCAAAGAATGTTTTGCTCTGGTACCACTGCTTCACCAATGTATCCAGCCACTAACATCACAATAGATCCTAAGATCAAACGAGATAACATGCCAGATTTAGCACCAGCTGGCTTAAGAATTAAGTAATACTCAATACACATTAATGGTACAGTTAATGTCCAGTCAATGTAACGAAATTGAGTTGGAGAAACTCCTTGCTCTAACCAAACTCCACGCATGTAGTAATAATGTACTGCCGCAATGAACGTGATTAGGGCTGAAATTAATAAAGACGTTTTCCACTTGTCATCTACAGTACCTCTCTCCACGATGAAGAAAATGGAGGCAGCTAACATGGACATGTAACCAGTAAAAAACGTAAATCCAATGTAATCGCCGGCAGCTAGTGTGCCATTCAATAAAATGTTTAAAGTTTCCATAAGTATTTTTTTTAAATTCTCACTTAAAACATTGATAATCAATTAATTGTTTTGGATTGAGTAAAAATATTTAAAAAAAAAATTAAAAAGTTACAATTTTATGCATTTGGAGCCTTTACAAGCATATGCATGAGTATAAAATGAGGAAGGGTTAATACAGATAAAAAAATAAATATGGGTCCAAACAATACCTGCTTCATGAAGAAGAAAACAAAAACTGCACCTAAAAGTAGGGCTGTCAAACTAAATGGAATTAATTTCTTCAAAAGTAGGAGAATGGGAAGTTCTAAAAATTTTGACATGGATCGAAGACTATATATAGCATGACAACCAGAAAAATAACATATAAATGCAGGTATTAATGGAATATATGTACCTATAAACAAAGTAATGCATGTGTTTAAATAGGATTGAATGTGCGTTTTGGAAAATCCAAGGGCCAAGAAAATTAATGACCAAGCTGGATGAATGAAATGAATCCTATCCAAAGGAATTTTCATTTCTACTAGAATGCTTGATATTTCGTCTTGATGACTCATTAAAATCCATAACAAAATCCCTGTTCCCAGGCTTATTGTTCGTAAAAATTCAAGAATTTTAGGTAGGCTATCTGTCTGATTGGCAGAAGGGGAATGATGTTCCAATTCCCCAAAATGAAAAATGGAAATTCCTATAAAAATTAAAAAACATAGATAAGGAAATACTAACCACCCAATTAGGTATAGGATCATGATTCCTACATAATACATGATAAATAACTTTAAATGGAATGTATATCCTAAAATAGTAGACAGTTTTTGAGCAATCAAATGGTCTCCAGCACCATGGGAAACTCCCAGCAAGCAAAGTAGTGTAATGCTAAAAAAATAATCAAACTCCATAGGAAGTTTTCCAAATAGAAGCATTAAAAGAGAGTAAATGCTAACCAATATAACCCCAGAAAATCGCCACATTATGTCCATTTTCGTGATTTTAGAAAATGTTTCAAGAATAAAAAGATATCTAACCTAGCAAATATTTTTACCTCATCCCAGAGGCTAGTTTTTTCATCTAGGAAAGTCAAAATTTTCAAAAATGAATTACTCTTAAATAATTGATCCATGATGGATGGAATTTGATTAATATCATTTTGTATGATATGTAATAAAATGGCATCATAAAATTGAAATCGAGAATTACTTTTTATTTTTTGATTGGCATTACGGCTGATCGCATCTTGATGCATTTTGGTAAATGCGTATCCAGTGGTTGATTTAATCTTGCCTCCAGCTATTCCAATTTTGAACCACTTATCCTCTTGATCCAAAGAGTCATGAAGGCTCATGGGTATTTGTCCAATTTCAATATTTTGTACTTGATATGAACGACCCGCGAAATTTTGCTTCATATAAGTATTCCAAGTTTCCTCAAAAAATGGACGGTCAAAGGGGTCAAGACTGAAGGCAGTAGTTTCCACTAAAGCTCTGTTGGAGGAAAATGGTAAAAGGTAATGAAATACAGTTAATCTTTTTTGGGTTGTAGGTAGACTAAAATCCATTAAAGTAGCTGTAGAATCATCTAAAATATCTTCATCAAATTGGATAAACTTACCATAAAACTGCTGTTGTATAGCATGGTTTCCATTCGTTGTATTCCTAGAATCAGCAATTTTTAATGCCTTGAAAATTTGACCATTTAGGGTATGAATGAGAAAATAATCCTCCATTTTCTCAACATCAGTAACTTGGGTAATCTGATGCGAAATGTTGCTATGCTTGGGGATAAATTCCTCAAAGAAAAAGGAAAAAAAGGTTTCAGAGGAAATGTAATTATAGCTTAATGGGTTTATCAATTGACTTTTTGAATGCCCGTTTTGATAACGATAGGCGACTTTGCTCCATGATTTTTCAACTAAAAATGGAAAGCTGACGGCAAGTTTATTTTGCCAAAAACACCAGCTTTTAGACGAGCGATCTCCTGAATCAATTAGTAAAATATGTATAGGATTATGGCTACTTGAAATCACTGTTTCATAAAGCAATTGAAGACCAGCAGCCCCAGCACCAATAATCACTAAATCGTATGTTACTGGTGCTTTCAATTTGTTCTGTTGTTAAATATTGTATTTTGTTAACATTTTTTTGAACAAATTGTTTAGTCGCTTTCTAGATTTAATGGATTAGATAAAATATATAAATAATGATGGAAGTAAATATGCCATCATTTAAATAGTAAACAGTCATTTCCATCGATTTAAAAACAATTACTATTTATTGATGTTATAAGAGGGTACTTAAACAAACTTACCATGAAATTTAAAATTATTGCCTCAACCATTGCCGCCTTTGTATTTACTATTATCTCAGCATCTGCTCAAAAAACAGTAGTTGATTTAGCCATCGGATCAAAAGACCACACAACACTAGTAGCTGCAGTTAAAGCTGCTGATTTAGTTTCTACTTTACAAAGTGCTGGTCCGTTTACTGTATTTGCTCCAACAAATGATGCCTTCGCTAAGTTGCCAAAAGGAACTGTTGAAACATTATTAAAAGCAGAAAACAAGCCTACATTAGCTAAAATTCTTACTTACCACGTAGTGGCAGGTAATTTGAATGCTGCTGCTGTAGTAAAAGCTATTAGCGATGCCAAAGGATCTTTGAGTATTAAAACTGTTAGTGGAGCTACCTTAAAGGTTTCCTTGAACAATGGAAAAGTGATATTGACAGATGAGAATGGTTCAACCGCCACGGTAGTTGCTACTGATTTAACTGCAAGTAATGGTGTAATACACGTTATTGATTCAGTAGTATTGCCTAAGTAAGATTAGAATAAATGGAATATTAAAAGACCACCCTATGCAGGGTGGTCTTTTCTTTTTTAGCTACCCAAACTGTTAAAAATCCTAGATAGAAATTTTCAATTTGGAAATATTACTATTTCTGAATAAATCGTATCCTTAGATACTACTTACTATATTTCTTAAGTAATACTCCATTTACACCTAGATTCAAGTACTTATCCATCATGAAAAAAACATTCATTTCTTTTTTGAGCTTTTTACTTTTGGCTTTCTCTGCCCATGCCCAGGAGATAATCAAGCCCGCCCATGCCGGATTTGATGTTTTTCGTGAAAAAATTCCCCATGGAAAATTGGATTCTATTTCATATCCTTCTAAAACAGTTGGTAATCCTAGGAAGGCCATCATCTACACTCCACCGGGTTATGTGAAAAATAAGAAATACCCAGTTTTGTATTTATTGCATGGCATAGGAGGAGATGAAAAAGAATGGTTAAATGGAGCTAGCCCACAGCATATTTTGGATAATTTATACGCTGAGGGTAAAATTGAGCCCATGATTGTGGTAATGCCGAATGGAAGAGCCATGAAGGACGATCGAGCTGTGGGGAATATCATGGCGCCAGATAAAGTCCAAGCATTTGCTCATTTTGAACAAGATTTACTGAATGATTTGATCCCCTTTATTGAAAAATCCTATTCCGTTTTAAAAGATAGAGAGCACCGGGCTATTGCTGGCTTATCGATGGGCGGGGGGCAATCTTTGAATTTTGGATTGGGAAATTTAGATCGATTTTCCTGGATCGGAGGTTTTTCTTCTGCCCCAAATACCAAAAGCCCGGAGGTATTAGTTCCGAATCCTGCTGATTTCAAAAATAAGGTTAAACTTTTGTTTCTTTCCTGCGGGGCAAACGATGGATTGATTTCATTTACTTATCGTTTACATGATTATTTGAATAAAAAATCCCTACCTCATATTTACTTCATTGAGCCAGGAGTTCATGATTTTAAGGTTTGGAAGAATGGCTTATTTATGTTTTCCCAACTAATTTTTAAACCAGTAGATGAGACCTCTTTCCCTAAATATCCTGTGGTAGGTGCCACCGCTACAAGTAATGTCCGCAATGCGAATTACCCTCAAATACTTCCAAATCATCAAGTGATTTTTAAAGTTAAAGCTCCGGAAGCTAACAAACTTCAAGTGAATTTGGGAAAGAAATATGACATGCTGAAAGACGATGAAGGTTTCTGGACAGTGACCACCGATTCGATTGGCCCGGGTTTTCATTATTATTCACTCATCATGGACGGCTTATCCATTTCCGATCCAGGAAGCAAAACCTTTTATGGCATGGGTCGAATGGCCAGTGGCATAGAAATTCCTTTCTCGGGAGGGGCTTATTATGCCCTTAGGGATGTCCCACATGGGGAAATCCGCATAAAAAAATATTTTTCTAAAGTGACCAATTCTTGGAGGCAAATGTACATCTATACCCCTCCGGGATATGATGTCAACTTGCAGGAGACCTATCCGGTATTGTACCTACTTCATGGAGGCGGTGAAGATGAATCAGGCTGGAGTATGCAAGGTAAAACAGATTTGATTTTGGATAATTTAATAGCGTCCCAACAAGCGAAACCTATGTTGGTAGTAATGCCTGACGCCAATGTGGGAGCAAACGCCATGGATGAGTCAGGATTGAAAAAATTTGAATTGGAATTACAGCATGCCATCATTCCCTTTGTTGAGAAAAATTATCGAATAAATACTTCATCCTCTCATCGGGCATTGGCTGGTTTATCCATGGGGGGCATTCATACCTTGTATTCGGGCATAAAGCATACCGATAAATTTTCATATCTGGGCGTTTTCAGCTCAGGATGGATTAATCCTATGCAAAATGAAATAGCGAATAATCAATATGAGTTTTTAAAAAACAATGCGCTTTTGGTCAATAATAATCTAAAACAATTTTGGATTTCAATGGGCGGAAAGGAAGATATTGCCTTTAAAAACTGCCAGTTAATGATGGGGCATTTTGACGAACTAAAAATAAAATATAGCTATAGCGAATATCCTGGTGGGCATACATGGCCGGTTTGGAGAAATAATCTGTTTAACTTTGCGCAATTGTTATTTAAATAGGAATGATTACAACAGATTTAACATTAATTAAACAGCAGCTAGAGCAAGGAGAGGTCGTAGGAATTCCCACTGAAACCGTGTACGGAATAGCCGCCAACATTTTTGATGAACAAGCTATCGATAAAATTTTTTCGACTAAAAAAAGACCCAATTCGAATCCATTAATTGTTCATGTGAAGTCCATCGAACTAGCCAAGAGCCTGGTGTTGGATTTTCCTAAAAAAGCGGAGCTCTTAGCAAGTCGTTTTTGGCCAGGACCTTTGACACTTATTTTGCCCAAAAATAAGCTAGTTTCTGATAAAGTAAGTTCAAATCAACCCACCGTAGCAATAAGGATACCAAACCATGAAAAAGCCTTGGAGCTTTTGAATATGCTTGATTTTCCAATAGCTGCCCCAAGTGCCAATCCTTATAATCGTATAAGTCCAACTCGCTCGTCACATGTGGAGAATTATTTTCCACAAATGGCCATATTGGAAGGAGGTCATTGTACTGCCGGAGTAGAATCTACCATACTATCTTTTGAGGGGGATAATGTGCTCTTGTTAAGACATGGTGCAATTTCCATTGAGGAGATTGAAGCGCTTGTAGGAAGGATTTCAGATCGTACGGCCTTTGATTCCACGCACATATCACCCGGTAGAAGTAAAAAGCATTATTCCCCTTTATGTGATTTAATCATTAGTTATGAACCTTTATTTGTGTTGAGCGCTGTTCAACATAAGAAGGTAGGAATGCTCTGGTTTAATCAAGTGAAAATTGATAGCCCCAAAGTGAGTGTCAATAAAGTACTTGCTCCTTCAGGAACATTTAAAGAAGCAGCGGCCAATATGTATGATAGTTTACATCAATTGGAAAAAGAAGGGGTTGATTTGATCATCGTGGAAAGATTGCCCAATCAGGGACTTGGTAGGACCATCAATGACCGTTTTGAACGTGCCGCAGCAAAATGAAAATACCCTGCTGTCCACCTGCTAAAAACTAAGATAAGTGCCTAGACCTCTTTTATTATATCATCTTTCCAAGTATATTTTGAAATAATTTTACTTTAAATCATTTAGCATCGGTTTTATTGAATTTGAAAATATGAAAAGGAGAGAGTTTATGGGCTTTATGGGCAATACAAGCCTTGCCTTATTGGCTAGTCATTGGTCATTAGCTGCCCCCAATAAATCTAAATCTGTTTCTCAAGAATTTGTATTTGTGGAGGCAGAGCAATTTGCTCATCACGGTGGCTGGGAATTAGATCAGCAATCCATGGAGCAAATGGGATCCCCCTATTTATTAGCTCATGGCCTTGGAATTCCAGTTCAAGATGCTACTACGGATATTACATTTCCAAGTGCGGGTAAGTACCGGGTTTGGGTTAGAACTAGGGACTGGGTAGCGCCATGGAATGCTCCCGGAGCTCCCGGAAAGTTCCAATTAAAGATTAACGGAAAGGCGCTCAAAGAAACTTTTGGTACGAAAAGTGCCACTTGGCATTGGCATGATGGAGGAATCGTGAATGTGGGAACCAAAGCCAATCTTGCCTTGCATGATTTAACAGGTTTTGAAGGCCGCTGTGAGGCCATTTTGTTCTGTAAAGATTCTCAGTTTAAACCAAGTAATGACGTAGAGGCTTTGACGAAATTTCGTCGCCAATTATTGGGTTTACCTGAAAATCCAGAAGATGGGGGTCAATTTGATTTAATCGTATCTGGAGGAGGATTGGCTGGAACCTGTGCGGCCATTGCAGCGGCTAGAAATGGAGTTAAGGTGGCTTTGGTGCAAGATAGACCTGTCCTGGGTGGAAATGGAAGTTCAGAAGTTCGGGTTTGGCCAGAGGGGCATACCAACAAAGATTTATTCCCTCATGTAGGTGATATCGTTAATGAAATTTTGCCTCCTATTGTCAAAGGGAATGGACAAGTATTTAATGGGGTGGCAGCCAATTATTATGATGACGCTCGTAAACTGAAGGTTGTCAAATCAGAGCCTAACATAACTTTATTGCTGAATCATCGGGTAATTAAAGTAGAAACAGAGGCTGATGCTATTCGATCATTGCTTATTCAAAGTACGCTTACATCTCGACAATATCGTTTGACAGGTAAGCTATTTGCCGATTGTACGGGTGATGCCTCCATCGGTTTTAAGGCAGGTGCAGACTTTGAGTACAAGGTGGAAAACTTGATGGGAAGCACTAATTTATTCAATGTATTAGATGCCACCAACAAGGAGGAAGTACTGGCTTGTGAATGTAAAGATAAAAGTGCTCTAGCGCTAAAATGTGATGTAGGAGATTATAATCAACCATTTCCGCGTTGCCCTTGGGCCCTTGATTTATCCGACAAACCATTTCCAGGTAGAAAAGGAGTGAAGACTTTCGGTAAGGAAGGATTGCAGTCTTTTGCCAATATGTGGTATTGGGAGAGTGGCTTCAATAAAGATCAGGTAAATCAAATCGAATTGATACGTGACCATAATTTTAGAGCCATGTACGGTGCCTGGGATGTGATCAAAAATGTGGATAAAATGTATCCCAAACACCGACTGGGTTGGTCGGCTTTTATCGCTGGAAAAAGAGAGTCCAGGCGATTGATGGGTGATATAATTTTAGATGCCGAGGACTTCAAAAAACAAAGAAAATTTGAAGATCCTGCTTTCCCTTGCTCTTGGCATGTGGATTTACACTCTCCTAAAAAGGAATTTCAATCCGGTTTTGAAAACAATGAATTTGTGGCTGATTATACCCGCGGAGTAGAATACCAATATGGAGAGGTTTATTGGGCTCCGTATCGAACTCTATACAGTAGAAACATCAAAAATCTTTTCATGGCTGGTCGCTGTATCAGTGTATCAAAATCTGGCCTTGGTCCTGTACGTGTTATGAAAACCTGTGGTATGATGGGTGAAATTGTTGGAAAGGCAGCCTCCATTTGCATAAAAAAATCGACTGACCCAAGGGGTGTGTATACCCATTATTTAAGTCAATTACATGATTTAATGAGAAAGCCAGGAACCGAGCGAGCTTAACAGGCTAGCATATTCCAATAAACCAGGTTCAAGAGGCTTGTCCATAAGAAATAATTACAACCCCAATGAAAATAGTTAATTCAGCTTTGATCACATGTTGGGTCTTTTTATGCTGTGATCTTACTGCTCAAATTAAATCAGATTACCGTCAATTCAGTGGGATTTACCCACATTTGGCTTATTACAATGGTGAAGGCGAATGCGGTACTGGTGCAGTGGTGCCTTGGGCAGGTCGACTTTGGGTGGTAACTTATGGGCCGCATTTACCTTTTGGTTCAACGGATAAATTATATGAAATCAGTCCCCAACTTCATCGGAAAATAAGACCTGAGAGTATTGGGGGAACCCCGGCTAATCGGATGATTCACCGGGAAAGCAATCAATTATTCATAGGCCCTTATGCCATCAATGCCCAAGGTGGTGTACGAACAATTCCATATACACAGGCACCTGGAAGGTATACGGGCTTAGCCAGGTCGCTGGTAGACCCTCAAAATAAATTGCTTTTGGGTACTATGGAAGAAGGGTTTTATGAATTAGATGTTAAAAATCTGAGTACCCAAATGCTCTATGAGGATGGCAACTTGAAAGTCAAAAAATCGAACACTGCCAATAACTCGAGTAGTTCTTTATTGCCTGGCGCCCATGGAAAAGGACTTTATTCGGGTCAAGGTGTCATGGTTTATTCTAATAACGGAGAGTCTGGTGAAAAAGCCTTAAAACAATTTGATATAGAATCTGGCGTATTAGCTGAATGGAACGGTCGAGATTGGAAGATTATCCGTCGAAATCAATTTGTTGAAGTTACAGGCCCTGGCGGAATTCATGGTAATAAGCACCCAGAAACAGACCCTATTTGGGTAACAGGCTGGGACCATAAATCGGTCATATTGGGTGTCAGAGATCATTCAACTTGGACATTTTTTAGACTTCCCAAAGCTAGCCATAGTTATGATGGAGCACATGGTTGGAATACAGAATGGCCTAGAATTCGGGATGTGGGTACTCCAGAAAAGCCAGATTATTTGATGACTATGCATGGGATGTTTTGGCATTTTCCATCCACATTCAGCTCCCTGAATACGGCAGGACTTCGTCCCCGATCTGCATATTTGAAGGTCATCGGTGATTTTACCCGTTGGCAAGATGTCCTGGTTTTTGGATGCGATGATTCGGCTCAAAAGGAATTTTTAAACAAACGTAAAGCCAAGGGAAATATAGAAGGTCCCGGCGAATCCAATTCAAATTTATGGTTCACTTCGGTGCAAATGCCCGACCAATTAGGTCCCAATACAGCACAAGGTGCGGTTTGGTTATCTGAAAATATAGAGGCGAATGTCAGCTCGGAGCCTTTCTTATTTGCTGGTTGGGAAAAACGCATGGCATGGATCCAAAATGCAGGTCAGGAAGATGTAACCTTCAGTTTTGAGCTGGATATAACCGGGAAAGGAAATTGGAAAACATTCCGTTCAGTTCTAGTGAAAGCAGGTATGTCAAGCCATATTTCATTTCTACCCACAGAAAAAGGTGAATGGATTCGGGTAAAAACCAATAAAAACACCACAGCAACAGTTAATTTCAATTATACCGATGCTACTCGTTGGGTGGCAGGAACTAAGCCAAATTTCAAAGGACTAAGTCCTGTTGGTCAACAGGATTACCAGGGTGGACTATTGTATTCCCTAGGGGATAAACGTCGAAAATTAGGTCTTTTAGCTGGTGATTTTTCCAATGGGAAGTTCAGTGAATCAGGTTATTATGAATTGGATAGTGCCATGAATTTAAGCAGAAAAGAAGACCTTAAAACAGCTGATTTCATTCGATCTAAATTCGTTATTTCAAAGGATGCCATTACTGTCGATGAGGCCTCTGTGTTAGTAATTGATGATGCAGGTAGAAGATGGCGTTTGCCCAAGGGCCAAGAGGCCTTTACGGCTAAAACCCATGCAGCTTCGATGCGTATTTGTAGGGAAGTAGCTACGGAGCGTGACTTAATGAATGCCCATGGTACATTTTATGAACTCCCAGCAGAAAATGCAGATGGATATGCCAAAATCAGACCTGTGGCTTCTCATTCCTTTTCGATACATGATTATACATCTTATCGTGGCTTGTTAGTGATGACTGGAATTGATAAACAAACTGAAGGGAATGAACATATCATCACTTCGAAAGATGGTAAGGCTAGAGTGTGGGCTGGAACGATAGATGATCTTTGGAAATTAGGTAAGCCTAGCGGTCAAGGAGGACCATGGAAAAATACATCTGTCAAGGCCAATATTGTCTCAGATCCATACCTAATCGGCTTTTATGATAAGAAAGAATTGGTGATTTCACATGAATCCAATGAGACAATACGCTTTAAAATTGAAATAGAACCAATTGGCCATGGGCCTTGGCTACTTTTTAAAGAAGTGGAGCTGAAACCCAAGGAAACCTTTACCTATACCTTCGCCCCTGATTTTCAAGCTCGGTGGATTCGATTTAGTGCCAATAAGGATTGTGTAGCTACTTCATGGTTGACCTATAAGTAAATTCATTCGGGGTATCTCAACATGAGCTAAGTGGCAACTTATTTGAAAGTGATGGCAGTAGGTGTTTTACCCAACAAAGCAATTAATAATCGCTTTGTCAAACCTTCCATCATTTTTTGGTAAAGCCATACATGTCCACTTCAAATCGTTGAAAGACATCGTAGCAGTCTAAAATTTCTGCTAATTCATACCTCAAAATTGGTCGATTCAAGTCGAAATTAGCCAGTCCTTTTCTTTTCCAATTGCTCTGAAAGTCGTCCATCATTTTTTGATGGCTAACATTTTTAAGGAGGCTTGCTAATTTCAAGGCATCTTCCACTTTCATGTGTGGATTATTTTCCGAAATCGGGTTGGCAAATTTTTCTGTCCATTTTTGTAAAAAGATAGCCAGATCTACGGGTTCATTTGGTTTAAAATAGGTAGCATTACTCCAACCTTCTGATACGCCAGTTCCTCTAATTAATCCTATCGCCCCGATTTTTTGAACCGATTTAAAATACTTTTCTTGAAGGCTCACGTCTTTGTAAGGCATGATATAGGCTTGGGCATCAAGGAGTGTTTGTTGCAATTTCCGTATGGATATGTCTTTAGGCGCTATTCCTTGCTGTATGCTTAAAGCAGCTAAAACGCCTGCCGCTTGTCCTATTTGCATGACGCAAGGTTGTAAGCGAGTGGTTCCATTGACTATATTGGACACACTGATGGATTTTTCCGCAATGATGACTTGGTCGTTGTTTTTGGGTATCAAAGTCCCCAGAGGAATATTAAATGAAGGGACAGGGAAAAATTCTAGGTGCTGTGGAGCCGCTAAATTCTTTTTATGGTGATGGTCCACGGGATAATCTCCCACGGCAATACCAGTCGTATATAAAGGTTGAGGTGTATCGAAAGGCTTGGAGATGTGTTGAACCAGCATTCTTACCATCCCATGTACTCTCCTAGATTCGCGGTAATAAGGATATAAAGCCAACTTATCATCTGTCGGGAATTCATCATCTGCTAAAGAAAGATGAGTGAAACCTAGGTCCTTTTGGATGAAATAAATAAACCGCAAGGTTTGTTGTTTGGCTTGTTCTATCATCTTAGCTCGTTCTTCTGGAGATTTATCAATGATTTGAAGGTAAATGTCATTACCATAAATAGGCCAATTCAACATGTATTTATTATTGGGCAATTTCCCGTATTCCAGCATTTTTTTTGCATTGACACTGGGCTTTTTTCTACTTAAATCATGGTAAAAATCGGTATTGCTACCATCAAATTCCGTTGGATCATAATGGATTGGTCTTGGAATAAGTTTTTGGGGTTTTCCATAATCTTTTAGAATACCAACATAGGTGAGGTCTTGGATGATATCGCTTTGGCCTGAAAAATTGACTTGTTCTCCCGTCTTGTCATTGGATTCCATTCCCACATCATAGGGTAGCTTGGCTGAGTATAGGACATCTCCAAGTTCTGTGGCATCAATGACCCGCTTTGCCTGCACACGTAACAAACTATGATTTTTTTTATGGTAAAAAAGGGCGCCTGTAATCTTGTTTCCTTTTTTCAGAACTTCTTTAAATTCGTAGTGATACAGAATGCTTAAATGCCTTTCCTTATTTGCCATTTGTTTGAAAATAGCATCTCCTACATGGGGTTCAAACAGCACATTACTTACCCAACCAGTGGATACGGCCTTAGTCCCTCCATAGTGCTCATAGATTTTTTGTCTAAATTCCCCAAATAGTCCGGAAGGTAAATGTTGGTTCCCGTCAAAAGCTGAGACCCCAGCAGAAGTTAACATACCACCTAACCAGCTCGTATTTTCCACCACTAAGGTTTTGACACCCAAGCGAGCAGATTGAATGCCGGCGCATATTCCACTGGCAGTACCACCTACCACCAAGACATCGGTGGTGATGAATTGGTTTTTACCTTGGGAAAAGCTTTGGGTTATAATCGAAAGAAGTAAAAATGATAGCCCTATTTTTAGTCTCATAATTCAAAATGACATCTGCCTCAGTTTTCTTGCCTTATGGCTTTGTCCTTGGGCAGGGCATGCTAAGATTAAATAATTAATCCTGAAATATAAAAATAAGTAGCCAACATTTACTATGTTATCGGCTCAGTTGTTAGTTCAGTATCCCCAATCCTCCTTATTCAACGATTAACTTGGCCATAGAATTTCCAAGTTGAATCAAGTAAATGCCCGTATTCAATACATTCATTTTGGAGAATTCATACACGTTTTCGCTATTGGGTATTTGTTGGATGGTCTTGCTCAGGATTAATCTGCCTAAATTATCCATGATTTTCAGTTCCACTTCCGAGGCTGCCCCAGCCTCCCATGTTAAGTGAACCCTGTCTTGAGTTGGATTTGGGTATAGGTGTAATGACTTCGTCTTTTCCTTTTCTATGGCTAAAATTTGAAAACTTGGAACATCCCACGGAACTAGTTGTAGATTTTTATTATTCCAAGCCTCGTTCACAAATAGGTGAAACTCCCCACTGGCTAATTTAATAGGTAGGGTTTTATTGGTGACGTCAAATGATTTACCACTGAAGTAATCATACCACTTACCTGTCACGGGAAAAGTAAATAAGACTGTTTGGGTATCGGGACTCGAATTTGCTACCAGGGCGACTTGAGAGTTTCCTTGGCTCAACTGGATTTGCTTTACTTCATTGGCTACATCTAGGGTGAAATCTGTTGTTTGGAAAATGGGTTTAGTCAACTTTAAATTCCCAAATTGTTGGTATACACCCAATAATTTTACCCGCTCAGTATCTTGTAAATAATTCCAAAGAAGGGGTTTTGCTCCTGTCCGGCCATTGGTATTGATAGACACATCATAAGCCAATTCGCCAAATTGCCAGATCATTTTAGGGCCTGGAATGGTATAAAACAAAGCAGCAGCCATTTTCATTCGTTCCAGTTTTTCACTGTTTGTGAATACCTTCCTAGCGGCAGTACTGGCCATTTCAACCATCAAACGCTCTTCATCATGGCTTTCGATATAATTCACTAAATGTGGCTTAGCAAATCCCCTTTTCTTGTACGATATCCAATCATAATTGGTAGGGTAGGCTTGTAAAATTTTAGCCATATCAAATTTCGAATTGGCCCAAAGCATCATTCCATCATCACTCAATTCTTTCTCTTCTGCATTTTCCGCAAAATGTTCTAATATGACATAGGCATTGCTATCATAAGATCGAATTTTATTAAATATTCTTTTCCATATTTTAACTCGGCTGGCGTCATATTTGCCCCATAAATCAACATTCGTACCTGAGTTGGTTTGGGTAAATCCTTTGGATAAATCAAATCGAAAGCCATCCATTTTGAATTCTGTCAACCAATACTGACAGACCGTATCGACCAACCATTGGGTATGTGGGCTTTCATGATTAAAATCAAAAAACACGCTAAAAGGATGTGTGGCTGTTACATTAAAAAAGGGGCTATTGGCCGTAGGTTTAGATCCATCCCAATACATTTTGACGTAAGGGTTTTCTAAGTCTGCTTGATTTAACACCATATCTAAAATCACGGCAATCCCATTTTCATGGCATTTGTCAATTAAATATTTTAAATCATTTTTGGTGCCATAGGCTTTGTCAGGAGCTAAGTAAAAAATGGGATTATAACCCCAGGAATCATTTCCTGTAAACTCCATGATGGGCATTAATTCCAAGGCATTAATACCTAATTTCTTGAGATAGGGTAAGGAATCTGCTACTGTCACATATCGTTTGTCCGCAATAAAATCGCGAACTAACAATTCATAAATATGTAAATTTCGCTGATCAGGTCTGACAAAGTTCTTTACTTTCCATGGATACTCGCTTTGTTCTCTGGATAACACCGATACGATGCCACTGCTACCACTCGGATATTTTTTTAGGTTTGGGTACGTCTTTGCCGAAATATACCCATCGTTATTGGGATCTAATATTTTGTCAGCTAAAGGATCGGCTACCGTTAAATTTCCATCAATGTAATATTGGTAGGCAATTTCTTGGTCAGGAGGTATGCTACCCAAATCCATCCAATAGCGGTTTCCATCGCTTGTTCGATACATCAAATAGCTAGGATCTACCTTCCAATTGGAAAATTCTCCGATGGCATATACAAAACTTTTCAAAGGAGCATATAAGCTTAAATAAACATGATCGTTGACCACGGTGATACCATCTTTAAGTCCGGCTGGACGATCCTTAATGGTCACTTGGGGCTTAGTTAATACTTGAATGGAATCCTTGGTACTGCTATTTCCCGCCTCTAGACTAATGACAAATTGATACGATTTCCCCTGTTCTGCACTCAAGGTATAGCTAATATTGACGGAATCAGCAGCGCTCTGACTCCAAATAAGCGTGGAGCCTACCTTCAATTCAGCTTTTGATTTCGCAGAAAATTGAGCCCGAATTTGGACAGTTTTGTTGGCTTCACTTAGCGTGAATTTTTCAGTTGGACTTAACCATTTAACGGCTAATGAACCGGTATAGAGGTTTAAGACAAAATCTTCGGTTTGACTTTTGCCGTCACCACTTTTTAAAAGGAGTCCTAATTTTACAATGGGGGTACCCACAGGTACGCCATAATAGCTTCTTGGAGTGAGTTTAATCGACCACACATCGTTTCCCAGTGGGGTCATTTTACCCTTTTCAAAGGGTAGAGAGAAATTACTTTGACCATTGGGTTGAAATTGGAAAGCACTTCCTGTTTCGCTAGATCCTGCACCAGACCATAAATACACATCAGATGTTTTTCCTAATAGTCCACTAGCTCTGGCATCTTTGGCTTTTTTTAGGTCTACCAGGATGTTGATTTCACTCTCTGAACTAGGAAAAAGCTCTTGGGTCGAAACTTGACCAAGAGCTTTTAGCTGCACTAAAAAAAGAAATAAAAAGAAGAATTGCTTTTTGAATGGCATCATTATAGGACCTCCACAATGAGGGCTGATTTAGGATCTACCTTGATGTAATTCCCTAATTTAGAAATTTGTCCATTAATTACATTCTTTAGCTGAGCATTGGCTGGTAAGATTTCTTTATACAATCCTGGATCAACCTGACTCTCCTGTGCATTTTTATTGACAATAACCATGACTTTTGATTTTTCGGTATATCGAAAATAGGTGTAAATGCCATTTTTAGGTGCAAAATGCAACATTTTACCTTGGGTTACTGCCTCATTGCCTTTTCTCCAATTCAGTAATTTAGCCAGAAATTCTTGCGTGTTCTTTTCCTTGGAATTGAGTTGATTTCCCGATACGGCATCGCGAGTGTCACCCGGCCAGCCACCTAAAAAATCTCCTCTAATTTCACCATGTTCATTACTCTTTGGATTGGCGAAATTGATTTCTGCCCCGTAATAAATCTGTGGAATACCTCTTAAGGTACTAATTAAAGAAAGGCCTATTTTATATAAATCGGTATCTTCTTTGACTTGCGTATAAAAACGACTCATATCATGGTTATCCAAGAAGATAACTAGGTTATATGGGTTGGCATAAATCAGGTCATACGATAACACAGAATATAGTTTTAATAAGCCTTGATTCCATGATTCAGGTTCTGTTAAAGCCTCAAAAATGGCATTTTGTAGCGGGAAATCCATTAAACTAGGTAAGCCAGAACGGTAGCCATCTGGATTGATTTTACCTTTTTGCCAATAGGATGGGATGATGGGATTTAGGGACCATTCTTCACCCACCATATTAAACTTAGGGTATTCATTGGAAATAGCTAAAGTCCAAGCATTCGAAAAGCTCTTTTCTGAATAGGGATAGGTGTCTATTCGTAATCCTCCTAAGCCTGCGTACTCAATCCACCAAATGGTGTTCTGAATGATATATTTGGCTAAGAATGGGTTATTTTGATTCATGTCAGGCATCGTGGGTACAAACCAACCATCCACTAAACCTTTTGTATCTGCTAAAGAACGGTGAGGGTCTTGTTGTGCCTCACGGTGATGATTCGTAGAGGTAAATGTAGCACCATGATTAATCCAATCTTTGAACGGTAAA
Source organism: Aquirufa sp. Wall-65K1 (assembly GCF_054558475.1). NCBI lineage: Bacteria > Pseudomonadati > Bacteroidota > Cytophagia > Cytophagales > Flectobacillaceae > Aquirufa > Aquirufa sp. Wall-65K1. The sequence continues at coordinate 155,720 of NZ_JBPXKD010000005.1, forward strand.
TCCTTCATCCAATAATGTCCGCTACCAATATGATTCAATACGATATCAGATATGATTTTGATTCCACGCTTATTTGCCTCGGTACATAATTCTTTGAATTTCTCATTACTTCCAAATCGAGGATCTATTTTATAATGATTGGTAATGGAATACCCATGATAGCTTTGAACTTGTTGATCATTTTCCAATAAGGGCATATTCCAAATAGCGGTATATCCCATTTTTTTAATGTAGTCCAAACGGTCAATAATCCCCTGTATATCGCCTCCATGTCGAGTAAATAATTTGGAACGGTCCACATCCTTCTCCAGTAGGGCAGAATGGGTATCATTACTTTTATCTCCATTGGCAAAGCGGTCTGGGGTAATCAGGTATATAACATCTTTGGAACTAAAACTTTCTCGGTTTTGGCTACCAGCCACACGAGATTGTAGGGAATAGGGGATAGTAGCTAGTACTTTACCCTCTTTCATGATTTGAAGCGGATACTCACCTGGCTTGGCTGATTTTTCTATCAGAAAATCCACAAATAGGTAATTGTCGCTATCTGCCACATGGGTTTTCACCACTTTAAAACCAGGTCGTAAGGATTTCACCTGAGCCCCCTTAATTTGAGGTCCTCTTAAAACCAATTGAAGATTAGGATTTTTCATTCCTACCCACCAATTCATTGGTTCTATTTGTATCGATTTCTCTTGGGAAAACGAAGTAAAATGAAGAGTAAGTAAAAGTAGATATAAGAAGTTTTTCATGGGTTAAATCGTTTTCAAATAGGAAAGATTACCTAGGATTTCAGCTATTTTTTTTCAATAAAATACTAGTCAATTAGCCGCTAATTGAGTTGAAGTTTTGAAATGCATTTTTTAACGAAGGAAGAGAAAACCAGCATTTAGGCCTGTGAAATGCCACAGGCCCAAATGTTTATTGGTTTTTACTTATGAAATACATTTGATTTTTTGAAAACCATTTTAGTTTTTAATCAACGTATAGGTAGGGGCGGCTGGATTTCTGAAGTCCAACTTAACATTGTATACACCCGCTGAACCTACAGCTATGTTAGCTCCGCCAGACTCTAATGATCCATTGGCACCATCATCTCCGTAATTCACACCCCAGTCATCATTCAATCTGAATTTAACTTCACCGGCGCTTAATGAGATGTTATTTAGATACCAAAGGCCTTCTGTACCAAAATCAGGTCTAAATTTCATGTCGGGTCCACCCCAGCCGCTGGCTGTGGCACTTCCAACAATACCCCAAACTTTGAAGGTTTCAATTTTTACCTTCAACTCTTTTTGGTTGAAAGTCACCAAATAAAATCCATCCACCGCAATGGCTATATTAGCACCACCTGATTCTAATGAACCATTCGCTCCATCATCTCCATAATTTAGCCCCCAGTCATTATTAAATCGAATTTTGATTTCACCCTTCACTAATTTGGCAATGGCTCTCCATTGGTCAGTGGCAGGATCATACCAGAAAGGCACATCTGGTCCACCCCAGCCATTTGGAGTCCCCGAACCCACGATACCCCAAGTATATGGAACCATGGTGAAGGTGTTCTTAGTCAAATCTATGGTTACTTTGTAAGTGCCAGCGGCATTAACCTTAATATTGTCGCCATTAACTTTCAATGTACCTGAACCACCATCTCCAATATTATAGTCCCATTTATTATCAGTTCTGAATTTAATTTCACCAACCGCTAGATCCACATAAGCCACAAATACATTCGCTATGTCGGTCTTGTAAAATGGCAAATCTGGCCCATTCCAGCCGCCTGGAGTGGCACTTCCCACAACGCCCCAATTGGTAGTTAGGTCTAACTTATCCAAAAACGGAGTAATGGTAATACTAGCTACTGGAGAGATAAATGAAGTTGTTGGTCCAATTACCGATTGAAGTTTGAAATCAACTCCAGACGCAACACCCGCTTTAAGTCCTAGCTGTAATAAAATGGGGTTTAATTCGCCCACTTTGAACGTTTTTTTCAAATCACCACCTACGGCAATCGCCACAGATTTAGAAAAATCGCCACCTTTTTTATCAATTAAAATGGTGTAAGTAGCTGCGGCATTAAAACCGTAGTCTGGCTTTGGCCAGCTGATGGTTACCGCCTCATTCGCAACTTGCTCTTTAATCAAAACAATGGATGATTTAGACAAGGTGATATTTGGACCGGCAGTAGCGGTCAAAATAGGTTGAATGAATTCTTTTTCACAAGACAACAAGCCTAAGCTGAAGACTAGAAGTGAAAATAGTTTGAACAATGATTTTTTCATAATTGTATTTTTTTATGAGTAAAGCCCTAATTAATAGCCTGCATTTTGAACTAAATTCGGATTCGCCACGATATCAGAAGATGGAATAGGGAACAATTTCAGATTATCTGAAACTCCTGCACCCGATTTAGATCCACCTTTCCATGCCCAAAGGTAACTTGAGCCAGTAAACATTTTAAAGCGAATTAAATCCGTTCTTCTGTGACATTCCCAATACAATTCTCTTCCTCTTTCCTTGATGATTAAATCTAAGTTTAAGGTGCTTACATTGCCACCAGTACCATTGTAGGCACGATTACGTAAAGCATTCACATATTGTAAAGCGCTTGTCAAATCTCCACCCGATCCACCACGTAAAACGGCTTCAGCATACATCAAATAGACATCTGCCAAACGGAACATTGGGAAGTCGGTATCCGGGAAGTTTCCTTCTGAATCAGAACCTTTAACACCTGAAGAAGTCACATTTTTGTATTTTGTGATGGCATATCCATCATTGAATGATGAAATATCCGCTACCTCCTTGTTTTGTCCATCGGTAAAAAACATAGCTCTAGTATCTGTTTTTCCTGTTTTGTCATCAAAATGATCTACAAATTGCTGCGTAGTTCTTAAACCACCCCAGCCACCATTGATACCAAATTCGGCAGGGTTCATTTTACCACCTACGGGAGCATGCACGATGAAGGTCATACCACCCCAAGTTTTTGTCTTTGTTCCATCAAAAGCAATCGGGAAAATGATTTCTGCCGATTTATGATTGTCTGCTAAAAACAAATTTTGGTATTTTGATTCTAGGGCATAACCTGCGCTAATTACCTTCTTTGCTGAGGTAATGGCCTCCGTATATTTTCCTGAATTGATGTATACTTCGGCATTTAAATATAGCTTGGTTAATAAGGTCCAAGCAGCTGCTTTATCAGCACGGGCATATTCATTCTTTCTTGGCTCTGCCAAATCGCCTTCGATGGCCTTCAGTTCTGATTCGATGTAAGCAAACAAATCAGCTTTTGAAATTTGTTTTGGTAAAAATGAACCTACGGCATCTTTCTCCGTTACAAATGGTACAGAACCAAACATGTCTAATGCATGATAATAGCTTAAGGCTCTTAAAAAACGAGCTTCTGCACGGTACATTTTAATTTCTGGAGAAGTAATTCCTCTAGAAGCTAATTTCTCATCTGAAGTTTCGCGGATGTATTCATTGCAAATTCCAATTTGGTAATAAATACGGTTGTACATCGCGGTGATAAACTCATTTCCAGAAGTCCAGGTCATGGTATGGTAACTCGGTAAACTTCCGTCATTCCAACCAATAACTGCTTCGTCAGTTGGTAATTCTTGAGCCTTAAAATATTGACGTAAATAGGTTGAAAAACCTTCGTCAATTCCAGAAATATCTGGTTTTCCAGCGGGACCTTGTTGACCCGAAACAGCCAATCCTGCATATAATTTGGCCAATAAAGGTTTGTAATTAGCTGGATCTTTGAATACGGTAGCTGAGGTTACCTCAATGAATGGGACTCTGTTGAGATCTCCCGTACAAGAGGCCATGATACTTAAGATGATACTTAAGCTCAAGCCTTTAGCAAATGTGATGTATGTTGATTTCATTTTTGTACGATTTAACGATTAAAAATTCACTTGTAAGCCCAATGAAACAGTGCGTGGTCTTGGATACATGTTGTTATCGATTCCACCTCCAACTTCAGGGTCTAGGCCTTTATATTTTGTCAGGATAAACGCATTTTGAATATTCAAAGACAAATTTGCGTTGAATTTTTTAGCCTGTAAAAGTCTGTTCAAATTATAACCAAAGTTGATATTATCTACACGTAAAAATGAAGCATTTTGAATGTAATAATCGGAGAAGTATTGCGTGTTATTGAAGTTTGTTTCATAAACATTGGGTACTAGGTTCGATAAAAAGTTATTACCTCCTGTAGCCGCACGATAAATACCATTATTGGAATTAATGTTGTTGTACATGTAATTTCCAATATTGGCTCTCAATACAAAGCCAAATGAAAAGTCCTTAATTTGTAGATTGGACGAAGCTCCTAAGAAATACTTGGAATTAGGGGATTCAAAGCGATAACGGTCATCTGAAGAGATTTTGCCATCATTATTACGGTCTACATAAAGTCCTTCAAGGGGCTTTCCACTAGGATCATACACCTGCTGGTACACATAAAATGTATAAGGCGCATATCCCAAGGAGTGAATCTGAATGGTGTTACCAACCCCGCCTGAAATTCCACCAACTAATATACCTTGGTAGCTAGGATCTGGAACTTTCGTTAAATTGGTGATGTTACTCTGATTGTAGGTGGCATTAACACCAAAATCCCAATTTACCGTAGCTGTATGAATTGGGTTGAAATTTAAGGTCACTTCAACTCCCTTATTTTCTAAATTACCCACATTGGTTAAGATTTGGTTGGTTAAGTTAGAGCCAGCAGGTACTGGTATGACAGACAATAAATCTTTGGTGTCTTTCTGATATACATCGATCGAACCAGTGATTCCAATCTTTTTGAATCCAAAATCCAAGCCAATGTTTTTGGTGGTAGTTTGTTCCCATTTAATATTGGCATCATATCCCTCAGGTCTCAAGGTATTTGAAAATGTGCTTCCTAATTGGTACTGAGCATTAGGTTCAGAAATAGTATAGCGAGCCAAATAAGGATAATCACTAAATACATCTTGCTGACCCGTTACACCCCAACCCAAACGTAATTTTAAATCGGAAATAAGCTCTGAATTTTTAAATTCCTCTGAGATTTTCCAGGCAGCGGCTGCACTTGGGAAAACACCCCAACGATTTTCTGGAGAGAATCTTGATGAACCATCATTACGCAAGGTAAAGGTTAATAAATACTTGTCGTTTAATGAATAGTTAGCTCTACCATAAAAAGAAACTAGCGTATTTTGTGTTTTATAGTAGGTATTATTATAAACCGTTCCAGCAATATTCTTATCCAAATCCGTATTGTCTCGTAAGAAATCTTGGTAAGAATAACCACCCATGACATCTATTTTATGCATACCAATGCTTTTCACATAGTTTAAATAAAACTCAAAGGTTTTATTATCCTTGGTTTGAGAATAGGTGCCATTTTTTCCACCACGGTCATAGGAATTAGCGATTCCGGCAGGAACAAAAATGCTTCCTTCTGAAGAAGACTTATCAATCGCCAGGTTGGCATTGGCTCTTAATTCAGGTAGAAAAGGCATTTTATAATCAAAAACGGCATTGGCAATCGTTCTCTTAACGGTCGATTTGTCATTTTGTAGTTCTAATAGAGCTACCGGGTTTTTCGGAGCCAAAGAGTTAGGTTTCTTGGTGGCAGGATCTAACCATTCAAAATATCCACCAAATTCTGAGCCTTGAATGGATTGAGTAGGATCAAATCCTACAGCCGTTCCGATAGCTCCTTGATTAGCAAAAATATTATTGATGATAGATGACTTTAGATTTAAATCAACCTTCAACGAGTTATTAAAAAAGCTAGGACTTAAACCTATGGCCGTAGAAATACGGTCCATGTTGGATGTTTTTAAGATACCGTTTTGGTTCAAATAACCCACCGATGCACGAACCGGCATATTTTTAATGGAACCAGTAATGCTCACATTATTATCGATCGAGATGGCGTTGCGGTATATTTCTTTTTGCCAATCCGTAGATGACTTGCCTAACAAAGCCTTTTGAGCAGCGCTTCCTTTTGCCGAAATCATCGAGGTGAAATCAGCGGCAGATAACACATCTAGGTAAGAACGAACTTGTGCTGATGAGGCTACTGAGCTTACTGAAACCTTAATGTCATCTCCTTTTTTACCTTTTTTGGTCGTGATTAAAATGACACCATTGGAGGCTCTTGATCCATAGATAGCGGTGGCAGAAGCATCTTTCAGTACGTTGAAAGACTCAATGTCATTCGGGTTGATGAATGACAAGGCATTAGCTGCACCAGAGATACCGTTATTGTCAAGAGGTACACCATCGATAACAATTAAAGGGTCATTATTGGCATTTAAAGAAGAACCACCACGAATTCGGATGGTTGAACCTGCACCCGGTGCACCGCCATTGGAGGTAATTTGAACTCCGGCTACTTTACCAGCTACTAATTGGTCAGGGGAAACAATATTTCCTTTTTGAAAATCAACGGAGGAAATTGAAACCACAGAACCCGTCAAATCTTTCTTTTTCTGAGATCCATAACCAATCACCACCACCTCGTTCAGGGATTGTGAATCAGATTCCAACTGGATGCTAAAAGAAGTTTGGTTTCCAACGCTTACCTCTTTAGTGATGTATCCTATGGAGGAGATAATCAACACATTGTTGGAGGAAACATTTGCTAGAGTGAACTGACCCTTTGCATCAGCTGAAACACCTTTGCTGGTGCCTTTAACCGCAACTGAAGCTCCGGGTATGGGGCCTTCCTTGGAATTAACAGTACCACTAATGGTCTGCTGAGCAATGACCGAAAAAACGGAAAAAATAACCAATGATAAAGTCAAGAAAATACTCTTTCCTTTCCCTTGGTTAAATCCCTCGATCCAGCTAGTAAATTTAGCTTTCATAGACATGATTAAAATTTGTTAAAAAATATTTTTTTAAAAACTCAAAATTAAAGGACTAAAGCATTAGATTCGCCCCACTTTAATTCCTAATAAAAAATAATGAATTAGTACAATTGTCTGTAAATGAATAAATTACAATTAATTGTACGAATCATTTTATAAAGTGGAACAACAATAAAAAGGCACCCGATAATAAATTTGCCATGATAGGCTCTCCATTTAAATACGCTTTGCTTAGGTTCACCTTGCTTCCTTTACTGATGGTCCTATGTCACATGACCTTGGCCCAGCATAAGTTGGAGTTAATAGCCCCTACACAAAAATTATTACCAAAAGGAGACTTTTACCTAGCGGCTGATTTTAATAATTGGGACCCGGGAGACCCTAGGTTTCAATTCAAAAAAAAATCAAATGGAAACTATGAAGTAAGCATACCTGATAGTGTACGTACTTTTGAATATAAAATTACCCAAGGGACTTGGCATCTGGTAGAAGGAACCAAAGACGGAAATGTCAGTGGCAATAGGAAGTTTGAAATCAAGTCTCAAGATACCTCCAAAATTCACATCATTCAATTATTAGGGTGGGAGAAGAAAGCTACCTACCGCATTATCGTAAATAAAATTCCAGCGGCTACTCCGTTTGATGCTAAATTGTATGTCACGGGGAATTTCAATAATTGGAATCCTAAAGATGAAAATTACCTATTAATTCAACATGCGGATGGTTCGTATAGAACTACCGTTCTTTCTGAGTTGACTGAAATTCAATACAAAATTACCCGGGGAAATTGGGCTTCTGTGGAATGTTATAGCAATGGTAAAGCCCGGCCCAATAGGAAAATAGAAAGGGCAGAAAAGTTAAAATGGAATCCTAGGGATATTGAGCATAAAATAAATATCGAGGTGGAAAACTGGGAAGACCTCACAGGGATCTTCAATTTTTTCGACTTATACAGTCTTTTTTTATTGTTTGCCAGTTTTAGTGGAATTTTATTGATGATTGCTATTCCAACCATTCAAAATTCTAACTGGTTAGCTAACCGTTGGTTGATTTCATTAATAGGCGTCATTTCCCTTACCCTCTTATTGAAAATTGTGTCGGCTGATCGAAATATAGCTCAAGAATTTCCCAAGTTATTGCTTTTGCCTGATTTTATCGTTTTTGCATTTGCTCCTTTATATCATTTATATATTGAAAAGTTATTGTTTAAATCGAGCGATTTTAAAATTAAATGGCGGTGGATTTACCTGCCAAGTTTACTTCAGGCTTTGATCTATTTACCCTATTTTAATTTAGATTATAATACGTTCCGATATGCTCAACTAAACCATGAGCCCTCTTTCCAAATTCTATTTTTGTTAATTGGGTCAGCGGGGATTATTTGGAATTTGATTCAGTGGAATAAATTCAGAAAGATCTTAGATATTTACCTCGAAAAAAGTAAAATAAGTTCATCCTTTGAGGAGAATTTGAGTTATTTAGGTATTACCCAAATCATCTATTTAGCCTGCATCATTTTAGGCTTTTTAGCCTTGATTTTATATTTGCTAGGCTTTGTCATCGATGAGGACTTAACCTTATTAAGTAGCCAGATTGTGGATCTAATTTGGGTGGTATTTGCTTCTTTACCATTCTTCTTGGGCTATTATGCCATACACCAGCCGGAGATTTTCAAAATTTCGCAGAAGCATAATATTTTAGGATCTGAAAGTGAAATAGACCTAAATACACCCATTCAAAGAGAAAATACCTATGTGCCGGGTAATAAGGAAGTTGTTAAAGATGAACTGGCCGAGAGAATTGTTGAAATAATGGTGCAATCAAAACCTTATTTGAATCCCAAATTGACCTTAAATGATTTGGCAAATCAGTTGAATGTTTCGCCACATGTGATGTCAAAAACCTTGAATGATTCCTTTCAGAAAAACTTTTTTGACTTCATTAATACGTATAGGACAGAGGCTTTTAAGGAAAAATTAGATGATCCGAAGTTTCAAAATTACACCTTTTTAGCGGTGGCCTTTGAGGCTGGATTTAATTCCAAAACTGCTTTTAATAGATCCTTTAAGCGGGTAACAGGGCAGTCGCCAAGTGAATATTTGCAAAGCATTAACCAATCTGAAAATATGATTTAGCTGCTTGGATGAAGTGATCTTTGCGCTAATGTCTATTGAACTTATAAAATCTACCAGTATGTCTACGTGGCAAGAAGAAAATCAAGCTTTAATCAAAACCTTTGTGTTTGATTCATTTGAGGAGGCCTTGCGTTTCATGCAATTAGCTTCTGGGTATATTGGTCAAATAGATCATCACCCAACTTGGACAAACACCTATAACAAGATTCAGATTTCATTGACTAGCCATGATGCAGGTCATGTAATAACACAAAAGGACAGGGATTTAGCTGCGTATTTAGATAGCTTGTACCAGCAGTTTATACCTAATGGGAATTAAAGAAATGCTTTGTCTGGGTTGATTTAACCATGCGGATATTTGAAAATAAACTATTTAGCACAGGTAGACTGTATATAATGGAATTCTCAAGGGATCAGACTTTTTAAGGAAATTTTCATGTTTTCAATAAATAATAAGCCTACAAAAATTATTTTGCAGGCTTATACTTTTATGGGGATAGGTTTAGGGGTCAGATTTGAATACTGAACAGCCTTTAATTAAACTTTTTGTAATGGGAAAATTATTTAAGTTTCATAGAATTTTTAGATTGGGCCACATTATTTAGGTGTTTATTTATTTTTGAAACTTCAACTTCTTTGGATTTTTGAATGAATCCCGATCGTCTATTGGGTATAGTTACCTTACACGATGTTATTTTAGAAGTATCTGGACAAAGCTGAACCCCGAATGACTTAACATGATAAGTATTAAGTGAGGCTATCAAAAACAAAATTTGGCTATATTGCTTCATAATTAGTCTTCTAAATTACTCTTAACAGGAATCATGCCTGCTTTATGTTTTCTTACTAATTCATTTATCTCCTCTACTTTTTTCTCATTTTTACTTGCAATGTCATATTGCTCAGAGGGATCTATCGATAAATTGAATAATTGAGGTTTTTCTAGTTTTTCTATCTTTTCAGGATATCCAATGGGATTATTCTTTAAATAGTATAATTTGTAGTCTCCCAATCTTGCCGCAAATAAATCAGTAGCATGGTAAAAAAACATTTCATTTCTTGGATTGACATCTTTATTCTGAACCATTAAGGGACTTAGGTCGTAGCCATCTGTTTTAACTTGATTAGGTATTTCAATTTTCGCTAAACTGCATAGAGTAGGTAAAATATCTAATGTACTTCCCATCTTCATTTCAACTTTAGGTTTAATATTGCTAGGAGCCCAAACAATAAATGGCACACGCATACCTCCTTCATAGCTGGTACCTTTAGCTCCGAACAATAAACCCGAAGAACCTCCTTGCTCTTTGAATAATTTCCATGGGCCATTGTCAGAAGTAAAAATGACATAGGTATTTTCATCTAGGTGTAATTCTTTTAACGTTTTCATTACTTGTCCAACGCTCCAATCTAATTCTTCAATAACATCTCCATATAATCCTCTGATGCTTTTGTCTTTGAAATTTTTTCCAGCAAAAAGAGGAATATGAGGCATTGAATGCGCTAAATACAAAAAGAAAGATTTATCCTTATTTCTTTTAATGAAGTCAACAGACTCCTCGGTATATCTTTGTGTAATGGTATTTTGGTTTGCAGGTCTTTCTATAATTTCATTATTACGCATAAGAGGAACATTGAAATCTTGAATTTCTGGTGTAAATAATTTTTCAAATGTAGATCCAGCTTTTCGATCCATATCATTGGAATAAGGTATCCCAAAATAGTAATCAAATCCATTATTATTGGGAGCAAATTGTTTTAGATGCCCCAAGTGCCATTTACCCACCAATGCAGTTTGGTAATTATTCATTTTTAGAATTTCGGCAATGGTTAATTCTGCCTCTGGTAGTCCACCTTTTGAATCCGGAAATAAAACCCTTCGTTTATAACTTTCCATCCCTATCCGTACAGGTAGTTTACCTGTCATCAATGCAGCTCTAGACGGAGTACAAACATTAGAAGCCACGTAAAAATTGGTCCATTTTTGGCCTTCATAAGCCATTCTATCTAAATTTGGGGTCTTAATTACCGGATTTCCGTAGGTGCCTAAATCTCCATAACCTAAATCATCCGTATAAATAACGATGAAGTTGGGTTTTCTTTTCTTTGACGACTGCGCGTTCAATTGAAAAAAAGTGAACAAAAGAACAAGGGGTATAAAAAATAGTTTAAGTTTCATAAAACGTTATTTTTAAGGTTTTTGCCAAGGGACTCTTCCGCCTTCTTGAATGAAAGTCATTAATAAATTGTTTAATTTTTTGACCATTTCTGGATTCGAATTAACCAGATTGTTTTTCTCCAGTGGGTCATTTTTTAGATGGTAAAGTTCATAAGGTTGAAAAGGAGAATTTTGTAAAAGTTTCCAATCACCCAATCTGACAGCATGATAGGCTTTTCCACCGTATTGAATACCACCTTCTCTGCGCGTGAAATATAAAGGTCGCTCAGTTTGTTTTACATCTTTATTTAAAAGAACTGAAGCAAAACTCCTTCCTTCGACTTTATGGGGCATAGGTATGCCTACTAATTCTAACATTGTTGGAAAAATATCCATCGTCAAATTTACTTGAACAGAACTGGAAGCTTTTTCAATTTTTTTAGGCCAAGTTATGACTGTCGGTACTCGGATTCCACCTTCATACATACTCTGCTTTCCATCTCTTAATTCTCCGTTATTGGCCAAATCTGGTAGATGTCCTCCATTGTCAGAAGTGAAAATAATGATGGTGTTTTCATATTGACCTGATTTCTTAAGCGCATCAATTACTTGGCCAATTCCATCATCCAAATGTTCAATTAATGCAACCAACTTAGCTCTCTTTTCATTTATACCAGGGTTTCTTGCAATAACTTTATCTAACCATGCTTGAGATGGTTGTACCGGAAAATGAGGAGCATTATAAGCAAGATAGAGGAAAAATGGATTTTTACTTTGACTTTGTTTTTGAATATATTCTACAGACCATTGGGTAAATAAATCTGTTGCATGTCCTTCAGGTTCAATTTTTTTATTGTTTAAACGCATGAAGTTTATACCGTGGCGAAGGTGAGTCCAATAATCTTCCATCATATCTTCTAACCAGCCATGGAAATAATCAAAGCCTTTTTCATTGGGTAGATTGGGTGATTCTAAACCTAAATTCCACTTACCAATGTGTGCGGTCTGATACCCTGCTTTTTTTAAAACCTTAGGTAGTAATATCGTACTTGGATTCAAATAGCCCCAATTATTCTCTTTATTATATCTAATTAAGCCAGGCACTCCAACAAAATCTGGATAACGACCAGACATAAGTGAGGCTCTAGTAGGAGCGCAAACGGGAGAATTTGAATAGAAATAATCAAACTTCATTCCGTCTTTCCTTAAGTTGTCAATATTGGGTGTTTTTACGTCTTTATTGTCGTAATAAGAAACATCATGATAACCGAGGTCGTCAGTTAGTATAATTAAAATATTAGGCTTTTTATTTTGTGCCAGTAACAAACATCCACTCAAACACCAAACCAAAACAGTAAAAACGCTCTTTTTCATTTGTTTTAAATTTAAATAAACAAAACAGATTGTATCAAATAGTTTCTAATGGTACTTCAAAATAAACCATAGAAATTTGAACAAAAATCGGGAGGGTCAGATTGACTCCTCCCGATAAATTTAACTATCAACTTGTACTTATAATAAGATTTTTTCTGATTGATGTTTTACCATTTGGGATTTTGAACTAAGTTCGGATTTAGAGATAACTCATTTACAGGTATAGGCAATAAGTTGTAATAATCTAAATAACCCGTTGGGAATTTAGTTTCAATTACACCGCCCAAATGATCTTTAACTACTACTGGATAAATATCTTTACCAATATTCCAGCGTCTAATATCGGACCAATACAGACCCTCCAAAGCAAATTCAATTCTACGTTCTTTTCTTAATCTAATTCTGGCTTCTTGTTGGGATAATCCTGTTGGGATTAGTGAGATTTTAACATCTTTTCTTTCCGTTCTGATTCTGTTTATGATTGCTATAGCTTCATCAATATTTTTATTTAATTCAATCATTGCCTCAGCCTTGGCTAATAGAACATCTGCGTATCGCATGACAATATTATTAATAGCAGATTGACCTGAAGTAGGTAAGTTGGCCATTTGGCTTTCTCTGTATTTACGTGCGCTGAGGTGTTTTAATCTGTTTCCTGGATGATTAAATGCCCCACCCGGGTAAATGTAATTAGGGAAGCGAAAACCTAAAATATATGAACCAGGAATTACGATTGTAAACTCCAAACGAGGATCACGATTTTTGAATTTATCATTTGGATTAACCGGACTTCCGTCAATAGTCTCATAAGCATCAACTAAATTATCTGTTGGAACATATCGAGAACCACGGGTAAAACTACCTGTTCCTGTTCCGCAAAATTGATCATGAAATGAACCTTGAGAATTTTCACCAGAAATATATTGTACATCAAATATTACCTCCGAGTTATTTTCATTTTCCTGCTTAAAAAGTCCTTCATAGCTTGGAAATAAAGAGTACTTATTTAGTGCTTCAATTTGCTGTGCTACTTCAAGAACTTTATCATACATATTTTGATACAAATAAGCTCTCATCTTCAACCCCAAGGCAGCACCCTTATCTGCTCTGCCCACCTCTGGAGCTTTGATGCCCAAATTTTGAATGGCTACGTCATAATCGGCAATCACCTGGTTCCAAGTGGCTTCTTTGGAGGCTCTAGCAATAACACGTGCCTCATCCGTAGTCAGGGCACTGTTCGCGATAGGTACTCCACCATATGCATCAGCTAATAATGAATAAGCTAAGCCCCTTAAAAAATGAGCTTCACCTTTATATGTATTTTTAGCTGCATCCGATAATTTAACTTGATCCAAAGCTTTCAATAAATAATTAGCTCTAAAAATAATGGCGTAGCATCTAGTCCATCGGAAAGTAATAATGTCGGCATCTGTGGATGACAGTTGCCCGTTACCCATTTTAGTGATGGGGAAATTTCCCCAATTAAAAGCATTGGGAGTCGCTCCATCCAATACTCCAAAGCCAAATAAACCCTCATTGTAAATAGAGGACTCTCTTAGCAAAGAATATACCCCATTTAATGCAAGCTTAATATCAGCTTCATTTTGTGGAAAATTTGCAGTAGTAATTTTATCCTCCGGAAAAATCTCCAAATACTGGTCAGAACAACTAATACAAAAGCTTAATAAAAATATGAATAGGTAGTTATATATTTTTTTCATGATCTTAGAAGTTTAAATTAATGCCTAATGTCACAATTCTTGGAACTGGATATTGATTGGTACTGGAATCAAAGGTGTTCTTTTCTGGATCATAGCCGTCAAAATCATTGTTCACAAGGGTATACATGTTTTGGGCATTGACGTATATATATGCTTTTTTCAAACCATATTTAGTTGAAATTTTTTCGGGTACACTATATCCTAACTGAATATTTTTCAGCTTGACAAAATCTACTTTATTTACCCAAAAAGATGATTGAGAACTATTCCACGAGTTATCAAATCTAGCCATAGGAATATTCGTATTGGTATTGGTTGGAGTCCATGAGTTTAACCACCTTTCCCCAATAACTCTATTTTCATAAGTTAGATTGGTGAAGTTATTTTGATTAAACATATTGACGCCTAGAATTCCCTGCATCAAAATATTCAAATCAAATCCTTTAAACTTAAAGGAAGGAGATATGCCGAAAGTCACCTTAGGAATGGTATTTCCAATTGACTGCTTATCTTCAAAGCCCAATTTGCCATCGTTATTCACATCCTCAAATTTCAAATTACCCGCTTTAGGTTTAAATCCATTAGCAAACATATGCTCCGTTGCTTCTCGATCAGATTGGTAAATACCAACTACTTTATATCCGTACAATTCTCTAAAAGAATATCCTTCTCTTATAAGGTATAATTGATCGGGAGACCTAGAGGTGCCGAATTTAGTAACCATATTATCTATGTAGGTCGCATTTAATCCAATGCTAAAACCTAGTTTATTGGGGTCAGAAACTTGATTGTTATAATTCAAGATAACTTCAACTCCATTATTAGTCATTTCACCTTTATTTTCAAATGGCGAATTCAATCCCCCTAATACCAACGGAATGGGTAATTGAACTAAGATGTCATCTGTTTTCTTTCTGAAATAATCTGCTTCAATCGAAATTTTATTTCTAAAAAATGACATCTCAATACCAAAATCTGTCGTAGCAGTTTTTTCCCAAGTAATGTTTTCATCAATTAAATTGGTGATTGCAGCACCTGGTGCCAACTTGCCCCCATAATTATAACTCAAAGCGTTATTTTGGTTGATGATGGTTAGATAGGGCCAATAATCTGATATGTTTTGGTTACCCAATCTTCCCCAAGAAGCCCTAAGTTTTAAATTGGAAATGACATCTGAATTTTTCAAGAAATCTTCGTCAGAAACCCTCCAACCTGCTGAAAAACCTGGAAAATATCCCCAGCGATTTCCTTCTTTGAAACGAGAAGAAGCATCTGCTCTAAAATTAGCTTCAAACAAATATTTTTGATTAAATGCATAGTTTACCCTACCGAAGTATGATAAAATTCGTAATGCATTCATATTTCCTGATCCTTGAATACCTGAGGTCCCAGCATCTACTTGGGTTAAACCCTCCTTGGGTGGACTGCTTCTTCTAGCATATAGAGTTTGAATTTTATTTGATTCTATTTGTGTACCTGCAATAGCTGAAACTTCATGAACTTTATTGAAAGTATTACTATAATTTATAGTCGTAAAAAGATTCGTATTGAATCCAGAAATTGTTCCTCGATTGATTTCTAATCCCTCTCTATTAAAATTTTTGGTGATTGTTTCTATTCCAGCATCTGTGTATCCAAAAACACTCTTATTGTAGCGATCCACTAAATTCCAGGTGCCATTGGCCGCGAAGGTTGTTTTCACAGATAAATGTTTTGTGAAATTCACTTCGGCAGTAGCATTGATTGACAATAAATTCTCCTGAGTCGATGTTTGTCCGTTTGCTGCATCAATTAAAGGATTTCTATTGTCATATAATAAAGCTCCATTCTTATCCGTCGCTTGAACAGAACCAAAACGTCCATCTCTAGTAAAGGGAGCAATAAAGGGGGCAGCTCCACTCAACATATCAAAAACACGTCCCAATGAGCCATAGGTGATATCCGCATAAGGCTCTTTGGATAGACGGTTAATGTAACTAACTCGGCCACTAATTTTCAACCAATTATTTATTTTAGAATCTAGGTTTGCTCTCAAACTAAATCGCTGAGAGTTGGTATTGGCAACCATTCCCTCTTGATTTAAATAGTTGAATGATAAAAAAGTGGACGTTTGTGCAGAACCACCGCGAACGGACACATTATGTTCTTGAATTTTCGCAGGTTTGAATAATTCTGAAAACCAATTGGTGTTAGGATATTTAAAGTTATCTGTCCCAGTCCTGAACGCATTGATTAAATCAGTTGAATATAATGGGCTTGCTCCGTCATTAACTAATGCTCTATTGCTCAATTCCATGTTATCAGCACTATTATTGATGGTCTTATATCGCATACCTAAAGTCTGGACACCCACATAAGAATTGACATTGACTTGCATTTTCTCATTATTTTTGCCCATTTTGGTAGTAATCAAAACAACACCATTAGCAGCTTTTGAACCAAAAATTGCAGCACTAGCTGCATCTTTCAATACAGAAATTGATTCAATATCCGAAGGGTTCAATTGTTCAAATGTGCCTTCCACGCCATCCACAATGATTAAAGGATTGGCGTTATTTAGTGTTCCCCAACCGCGAACTCTAATTTGAGAACCATCACTTCCTGGTTTTCCTGAATTTTGACTTACCCAAACTCCTGAAGCAGTTCCTCCCAATGCTTGCGAAGAATTGGTTAAAGGTCTGTTATTGATTTTTTCATCAAATTTTATAGTTGAAATAGAGCCGGTTAAGTTAACCTTTTGGGTACTTCCATAGCCTACCACTACTACTTCATCTAGTGCTGTCACATCAGGCTTGAGCGAAATCTCAATTTGATTTTTATCCCTAACGCCTATTTCTTGACTAGCATAGCCTACAAATGAAATCAAGAGAACAGCATTTTCATTAGGAACCGAAATGCTAAAATTTCCATTTCCATCCGTTTGAGTACCTTTAGTAGTACCTTTTAGGCTAATGTTTACGCCGGGCATTCCTAGGCCTGTTTCATCTTTGACCTTTCCAGATATGGTTCTCTCATCAACTTGTACAGAATTTTGGGATGAAAGGTGAGAACCACCTTCATTGCTATTTCTAAGAATTATTCGATTTTCTTTAACTAAATATTCAACTGAGATGGGAAGCAATAATTCTTGTAATACTTGGTCGAGTCTTTTTTTAGTCACATTGATATTGACCTTTTGAGACATATTAATATTGCTTGAACTATAAACAAACTTGACATTTGCTTGCTTTTCAATAGTTAAGAGCACTTTTTTTATCTCTGTTTTTTCCATTTGTAGGGAAACAGGTTGGTTTAGCTCAAATTGACTATATGCAGAGTGAGCATAAGAAAAGGTGCAAAAAACCAGACAGAGTACTAGTTGTTGTATTGTGATTTTCATAGTAATCCAAAACAATTTTGGAAACAGGTGGGATTTGTTCATACTTTTACGTAGTTAAGGTTTTACGATCATTAACTAAGTTTTACCAATTTTTTTGGTAGAACCTTTAGGCCGGAGATGCGCCAACATCTTCGGCTTTTTTTATTTACAATTCAGGAGCTATTCATAAATTAATTTGATGTTTAGTTACATGATTTTCCATCAATAAAAATGGTTGAACCTCTTATCTCATATTTGGCATTGATGGAGGAACAAGCAACGTCCAATTGTTTGTATAAATTCAAACCACTTAAATCACCAGTGAAAAGGCATTTTTCAATATCTCGGTTGACAAAAATGATATCAAGCCCATAAAAATATTTGAAGCGATCTCGTAAAATTCCAAATCTAATCTCATCAAACATGAAATCGGATTTTTGGATATTGGAGTGTATTAAGATTGGATTTTCGACAATCGATTCTTGTATGGTTTGGTTTTCAGTATTGTAGATAGCTTTTAGGTTTGGAGTTAAAACAACTCCATTCATTTTTTTTGTTACTCCCTTTTTTGAATTTTCATATACTGAAACCTTTCCACTGACTACGGCTACTTCTATGGATTTATTTTGGTTATCAGAAGCAACTCTAAAGCTTGTGCCTAAAACCTCCGTTACTAAATTACCCATGCGTACTAAAAATGGTTTTTTCTCATTGCGAACAACCTGGAAAAAACCTTTACCTTTTAAAATGACAGTGCGGTTATTTTGACCAAAATCTTCCTGAACAATGATGCTCGAGTTTTTTTCTAACACCACCCTGCTACCATCGGGCAATGTGATATTTTGACTTAAATTTGTGGTATTTCGAGTCTCTAAGGCCCTATTTTCAACAATTTGTGGATTGAATATTCGAGGGTTGTATAAATAAAAGGAAATGCAAGTAATCAGAAATAGACATGCAGCAACGAGTGTTTGGATGGCAGTTTTTGAAATAATGAAAATTCTTTTTTTAGGTATTGAGAATAGCTCTTCATTAAGCTTATTCCACATTCTATTTTCTTCAGATTGTAATTCCTTTTTATTGAAAATGGAACCTATATCTGAATTTTTTTCAAAATTTGATGTAGCAATTTCCTCTAAAAAATGAACTTCTTCGGGGGTACATTGTCCTTTTTCAAACTTATTCAATAAGGTATCAAATTCTTGCTTAGTCATTTTTTATTGTTTAATTGGCGGAGTAAAAATCCTTAAAATTCTCTCTTAGAAATTTCAATGATTTGGTAAGATGATATTCAACTGCTTTTTCAGATAAATCCAATTGAGTTGCAATCTTTTTAATCGGCATTTCCTCTATTTTACTCATTCTAAAAATTAAGGCAGTTTTTTCCGGCATTTTCAATAACAATTCATGAAGTCTTATTTCAAACTCTTTGGAATACATGAACTCATCGGTTGAACTTGTCTCATGTAATTGATTTAACAATTGGAACTCTCTGAATTTCCTCACATTCATTTGATTACGAATGGATCTATTGATCAAATTTCGGCAAGCTATAAACAAGTAAACTTTCAAATTCTCAATATTGCTTTCCTCTCTATTTTTCCATAAACTAAGCATCAAATCATGAAGGATTTCCTCTGCATCTTCCTTAGAACCTAAATTTTGATAAACAAAGCCGTATATATATTTCCAATGTCTTCTATAAATTGTCTCAAACGCAGTATTATCACCCTGCTTTAACAGGTTTAATAATTCATTATCTGATAAATGATTCAAATTCATGGGTTAGCTAGCTAGCATATTTGACCTAAGGTTCCTAAAGAAGCAATAATCCCTAAATACTTTTACATTTTATTTTTAAAAAATATAATTATTTAAGGCATTAAGGTGATTTTTAGTTTTTAAACATCTGAAATTCCCATCATGAAATCATTGGAAAATTTATTATACGTGCTGGAAATGCCGTTTTTAACTTTTAAGGATAGAGTAATTATTAAATAATGGTTGAGGTCAAAATATTATCAATATTTCTTATTCAAATTAGATTTTAGTTTTTTTTCGAATGAAATACTTAATCAATGGAAAATACCTAAAACCAGAATAACATCTTTTTTAAAATATAGATTTACTTGTCCTAGCGATATTTTTAGTTCAATGGTTTTTCAAATTACTCCATTCAAAGGAACATGAACTAAATCAAAATATTAATGCGAAAATCATTCCTTCAATGTTCGCTCCAAGGTGATATATTTATATTATTCCCTCATCCCTAGCTAATCTATTCCTTTGATTTTTATATCTTCCCAATGTAAAATAGGGTTTGGAAGAAATACTTTCCCATACCTATTTATTTTAAAGCTGTATACCCCATAATGAAAAATACCCGCTATTTTTTCATTTTTACTTTGCAGTATATTGTTGTCTAAATTTATAAATATTTGAAAGAATGAGTGTTAGATACGGTTTATTGATATCCCTGATGGTGTTTTTTTCCTTCAAGGGCTTTTCTCAAAAATTAACAGAGCAACCCAATGTCATCTTTATCTATGTAGATGATTTAGGTTATGGAGATTTAGGTAGTTATGGAGCTACAAAAATCAAAACTCCGCACCTAGATATGCTAGCCAAAGGTGGCATTCGTTTTACCAATGCACATGCTACTTCCGCTACCTGCACTCCTTCCCGATATGCTCTCATGACCGGGCAGTACCCTTGGCGAAAATCCGGAACAGGTGTATTGCCTGGAGATGCGGCATTAATCATTCCGACGGATAAAATCACTTTACCTGCCTTATTTCATCAAAAGGGCTATAAAACTGGATTAGTAGGTAAATGGCATCTTGGTCTGGGGAATACCGTTCAAAAAAACTGGAACCAAAAAATAACTCCAGGGCCCAATGAAGTCGGTTTTAATTATTCCTTTATTTTTCCGGCTACCGCTGATCGTGTGCCCACTGTATTTGTAGAAAATAATTACGTGGTGGCCCAGGATTCCAATGATCCCATTGAGGTCAACTATCAAACTAAAATTGGCAACGAACCTACTGGTTTAGAAAATCCGGAATTACTCAAATTGAAATCTTCTCCCAATCACGGCCATAATAATACCATTGTGAATGGGATTGGTCGAATTGGTTATATGAAAGGGGGGCAACTGGCCCGCTGGACAGATGAAGAAATGCCGCTTACTTTTTTAAGTAAAGCCAAGGAATTTATTGAATCAAATAAGTCAAATCCTTTCTTTTTGTTTTATGCCCTAACTGAACCACACGTACCCCGTATGCCTTCCACTATATTTAAAGGGAAAAGTGGCCTAGGATTGAGGGGAGATGCTATTTTGCAACTAGACTGGACTGTGGGTGAAATCATGAATCAATTGCAGCAGCTGGGTATTGCCAAAAATACCCTTATTGTTTTTACCAGTGATAATGGACCCGTCTTGGATGATGGATATCAAGATGGTGCAGTTACGCAACTTAATGGACATACACCTTGGGGCGTCCTTCGTGGAGGGAAATACAGTACTTATGAAGCAGGCACAAGAGTGCCTATGCTGATCCACTGGCCAGGAAAAATTAAACCTCAGGTTTCAGATGCCATGCTTAGCCAGATTGATTTCATAGCTTCTTTTGCACAATTTTTTAATAAAAAATTGCCTTTGAACGAAGCTACAGATAGTGAGAATATGCTGAATGCCTTTTTGGGAAAAAGTAATCAAGGTAGAAAAGTACTCGTGAAACAAGGGATGAATTCCCTAGCCATCGTTCGGGGAGAGTGGAAATATATTGAACCCAATGCCGGTCCCGCCCTAAATAAACTAGTCAATATTGAATTGGGCAATAATCCTTTGCCCCAACTTTACCACTTGACAAGCGACCTGAGTGAAAAAAATAATGTGGCTAGTCAGCATCCTGATTTGGTGAAAGAGTTATCAGACATGTTGCAAAAAATAAAAGATAAGAAGAATTAGTCCTTTTTTAGAGGAGGAAATTTGGTGATAGTTTAGCGTATAGGTCTGATTTTAAACACAGTAAGTCAAATAGCTTAAACTTCTAATATTTGATAACATTTATAAGAATCCACTGGTTACTAGTTTATTCTATTAAACCCTAACATCCCTTCAAAATGAAGCAATTCAATCCGCTTTTATGCTTGATCATAGCAGTCCTTTTAGGTTCTTGCTCTGCTTCTACTATACCGGAAGGAGCCAAAGCCATCGAGAATTTTGATAAGTCCAAATACCTGGGTACATGGTATGAAGTGGCTCGATTGGATTTTTATTTTGAGAAAAACCTTATCAATACCACAGCTAATTATTCCTTGAACGAAGATGGAAGTATCAAGGTGGTAAACAGGGGATATGAACCCTATAAAAAAATATGGAAGGAGTCAGTTGGGAAAGCGAAGTTCGTTGGCAAAGAAAATATTGGTATGTTGAAAGTCTCTTTTTTCGGTCCATTTTATGGGGGATATAACGTAGTAGCTCTCGATTCCAATTACCAATATGCCATGGTGGCTGGTGAAAAACTTTCCTATTTATGGATTTTATCCAGGAAGAAAACAATCCCCGAACATATCAAAAAAGAATACCTTCAGATAGCCGAGAAGATTGGTTATAAAACCAGTGATTTAATTTGGTTAAATAAGCTTTAACATTTAGTTCAATATTTGCCTTAGCCCTAAATGGTAATTATTTACCATGCATTTTTGAAAAACAATGCATTTATGCATCGCCAGCTTCATTTTTATAATCTAGGCCTGAACTTAAATAAGAAAACCACCCCCTTGGAGGTGGTTTTCTTTGTTATGGGAAGCATGTTATTCCCCGTTCACCTTTTTAATGAATGAAATGACCCCATTCATATAGATTTTTTGGTCATCCCACATGGCTAGGTGGCTACCGTTTGGACAGTATAAATAAGAACCATTTTGAACGAGTTTACTTTGTTCTTCCATCGCCTTGGGGTCCATGGTGTCGTATTTGGCACCAATCATTAAGGTCGGAACAGTTATTTCTTTTAAGCGATTTTTGATATCCCAAGTAGCCAAAAGTCCGCTTATTCCAAATTCACTTGGCCCTTGCATTTGGACATAGATAGAGCTGTTGGCATGTTTTAATGAACGATTTAATGCATCAGGCCATTCCACTAAGCGACAAATATGTTCATGGTAGAAGTTGGGTATAAGTAATTCCATGTAGCGTGGATTATTAAAATCCTTCTTTGCCTCTATCGCCCTTATTTCTGTTAAAACCTTGGGGTCCATTTGTTTGGCCAAAACGGTCTCTGCATATTTTCCATATTCTGGGGCACTTGCTACCATATTGGAAATTAAAAGACCTTTCAAATGCTTTTGGTATTTCAATGCATATTCCATCCCTAAAATACCACCCCAAGAATTCCCTAAAATATAGAAGTTTGACTCATCTGCCCCAATCGCCTTACGAACTTGCTCCACTTCCTCCACGAAACGCTCGGTTTTCCAAAGAGTAGAATCGGCGGGTTGATCACTGTAATAGGAGCCTAATTGGTCATATTCATAAAACTCAAATCCTTCTCTCTGGAAAAAGGTCTCAAAACATTCCATGTATTCATGTGTCATGGCAGGACCACCGTGTAATAAGAGAATTTTGATTTTAGGATTATTTCCAAATCGTTTTGTCCAGACCTTGAATGTGCCTTTGGGGGTTGAAATGGGAATCATTTTTACTCCAGCTGCTTCTAAGCTATCTGGATAACTAAAGTAATTAGAAAGGTTTTCAGATGATTTGGAACAAGAAATTAGGGACCCCAATAAGAAGATGCAGGATAGATATTTAAGCATGAGTTGATAGATTTAGTGTAGGTAATTTTTATTTTGATGGTGTAAACATAAACTTAGTTTGCGTGTAAAATTAATTTTTAGCCTTAAAATTTTTATGTTTCATAAACAGTACGCAAGGTGTTTTTGCCAAAAGAAAGCTCTTTTATAAATAGCATTGTGTCACTTTATATTTGAATTAAACAAAAAACCTTGGCATGGGTTTTATTCAAATGAAGTTTTGGTTCATTCTTTTCCTGATCTTTTCCAGCTTTTCTTGTCAGAAAATCGTAGAATCTGAAATGGTTTTGCCGAAGACCATTACGGCCAATAAAGATTCGGTGGCTATTTCATGGTTGGCCTTGGGAGATTCCTATACCATAGGGCAAGGTGTCAATCCTTCGGAACGTTTTCCTAAACAAGCACTTGAATTATTGAAATTCAAATTTATTCAAACCAAGCGTTTGACTTACCTAGCAAAAACGGGTTGGACAAGCGCCGATTTGCTTTCATCCATGGCTGAACAAAATTTGGATGGACACAATTTTGTTTCGCTTTTGGTAGGAGTAAATGATCAATACCAGGGAATAGATACGAGCACCTATCGGAAAAATTTTAGCATTATTTTAAAGCGTTCCATTGAATTAGCCAGTGGTGACCAAAGTCGGGTTTTTGTCCTTTCCATACCTGATTATAGTTTTACACCGATTGGTAGACTTTTAGATACCATGAAGATTAGCCGAGAGCTTGATTGGTTCAATGCCATCAATAAGCAAATTGCTCTTCAAAATAAATGCGTCTATTTAGATATCACTGAATTAGGCAGGACTGCCAAGAATGATCCAGCGTGGATTGCTAAAGACGGATTACATCCTTCTGGTTTAGCTTATGGTAAATGGGCAGAATTGATTTACAAGAATTATTTAGTGTTTTGATTTGATAAGTCAACCGCCATGCTGGGAAAGCGGCAATGCTTTTAGGCTAAACAAATATTTTCTGGTAGAAAATAATCTCCTCTAATTAGATTTTCTACCATGACTAATTCAAGAATCTGACTTGCAATGTGATTGCCGTTTATATCAGCATGATTTAGAAGAATTGTTTGCCCCTTTGTTTATTCTTCATGTCTTGTCTTAGGATGAATGGGAGATTTGAGCAGATTTATCATTCCTTTTTAAATCCTACATTTGGGGTCTTTCAGGTTCAAGTCGCCATAATCCACCTCCCCCTTTGGCTAGTCTGATTTTCAATTTATCATCTCCATTGCCAATACCTTTTGTCAGGACATAATCGGAGGCATATCGATGGCTATTGATCCCATCGCTGATACTTGACAATCGGTATTTTTTGAGTTTTAATTGAGATAAATCAATTGATAATTCTCGTTCCTTCCAATTGTTTAATGCTCCTATATACCAAATTCCGTCTTTTAATCTTGCTGTTACAATATATTCGGAGGGTTTACCTTCCAGGACAATTGTTTCATCCCAAGTGGTGGGGATATTGCCAATAAATTTCATTAATTCGGGCTCTTTAAATCCTTGCGAAGGATTACCAACGAAGTATTGAAGTGGACTGTCATAAATCAGGTACATAGCCATTTGGTGTGCACGCGTTCCCTGCGACATGGGTCTGTCGGGAATGCTTTGGAAACCATTTTCAGCGGAATTTTCAAGTAATCCTGGTTCATAATCCAATGAACCAGAAAACATCCTGGTAAAGGGTATCGTGAGGTCATGATTGGGGGTGACCAATGGACTCCAACCATTCCATTCAGAACCCATAACGCCCTCTCTTGTGATGGCATTGGGATAGGTGATTTCAAATCCTGCTGGCGCTGGGGCAGAATGTATATTCAACATCAGCTTATATTTAGCACAGGCCTCAGCAATTTTAACATAATAGTTCATGGCTTTTTGATCATTTCGATTGATAAAGTCGATGAGTATTATTTTAACACCCATTGAGGAATATTTTTTCAATGTTTCTTCCAGATTTTCATTGAGCACCATGGCATTAAACCATAAGCCAAGTCCAACGCCATTTTCTTTGGCATAGGCTGCAATGGAATCAATGTGGATGTCTTTATTTAAATTTTTGAGGGAGCCATTCAGGTACCAGCCTTCATCAATCATGATGTATTCCAATCCAAACGTCTTAGCGAAATCAACGTAATATTTGTAGGATGCTGTGTTCTTTCCTGCTTTAAAGTCTACATTGAAAAGATTTATATTCACTAGCCATTCATCTGTGATTTGCCCTGGTTTAATCCAGGATAAATCGCCTTTTAATGCTGAAGGACGGGCCAGCTTTTGAATAAGGTCTGAGGCGGGTATCGTGGCCGGGTTATCTGTAACCAGGAGTACACGCCATGGAAAGGTTCTTTTTCCTTGGGTGATGGCTATATAATCGGCAAATTCACTGACATGAACTTGTTTCATATAATTGGTGGAATCTTTTGGGAATTCCTCCTTAAGTGGATAGGCTGAAAAGGTTGTTGAGATTTTATTTTGAGATGTATTTTGCAAAATCATACCCGGATAATCTGTCACATCCGATTCACCGATGGCGATGTATTTTCCATTGGCAGTCTGGATAAGAGCAGGGGCAAATAGAAAAGATTTATTTTTGATTTCTGAGAGCTTTTTGTTTTGATATTGAGTTTCAAAAGCACTTTCTGCGGGTGCTTTTTTCCCTTTGATATAGTTGCTGACAAGTAAAATATTTCTTTTTATAAAATTGATAAATCCTGGAGAATCGCTGGCATCTTGTTCATATGCGGCATAAAAAAGGCTTACATCACTAACAGGGTTTACTTCAAAAGTTTCGTTGAGCACCTTTAAGTCATGATTTGCCTTGCTTATCCACCTAAAAGCCAATCCTTCGTCATACATCCTAATTTCTAATGCCAATGCTTGTTCAAAGTTGATAAGAATGCCATTATAATGGTCTCTGAAGATTTTACGTTTCGCGGCAATAACAGGTGAAAAGAGCGTATCTACTTTAAAAGCTTTGATATTCTTGATAGTTAATTGATCAAAGGATTGCCCTTCCAGATCCATTGAGATGCTTGATTTATCTAGTAGCGTGGTATCACGAAAGCTTATATTGTATTGAAGAGAATGCTGATTTTTTTCGGCAAAGAGCTGGAATTTTAATTGTTTGTTGGGGGAAAAAAGTTCGGTTATTTGATGACTGCTTGGCTTTTGACAAGCATATAATAGGGTAATTAGAATAAAAAAGGGGAAAAGGATTATTGGGTATTTTTTTGATTTCGGATGATTTAGGAGCATTATCTAGTTAGAGGAGATTGGACTTTGAAATCAAATTTTATAAGTTCAAAGTAACAGGATTTTAAGATGTATAAATGTAAGATTTTTATCTAAAAATTGGCCTAATATAGGAGTAAAATGAGGGCATAGTTATTGCCACCTAAAGGTATATATGGAAGGCAAAATGGACAAAATATTTCCAAAATTTTATTGGGAGACCCGCATTATTCTCAAGATTTAGCCGCTGGAAATAGGATTTCATTTTAAGAGAAAGATGACCATTTAATCATCATTTTAAGCCCCTTTGTCATGGAAATGAGGTAGTCAATCTCAATTTCATTCTATTGCCATATGTTCTCATTATATTTCAATAAAATCTGTTCAATTTAAAACCATTGTCAATGAAAAAATCCTTATTATCCATGATTACCGCATTTTTGGTAATTATTTCAATTCAAACTTTTGCTCAAGAGGTTGGGCAAGTGGAGCGATTGGTTTCACCTGAAATATCTTCCACGAACGATGTTATTTTCCGTTTAAAGGCGCCTTTGGCAACATCTGTTAAATTATCTGGAAACTGGATGCCCATGGTACCAAATGCCAATGGACAAGGAGCTAGCAGAAAATTAGTTGAAATGGAAAAAGGCAGCAATGGAATTTGGACCACAAAGGTTCAGGCCTTAGAGCCAGAGTTATATGGGTATACGTTTATTGTGGATGGAGTAACAACCTTAGACCCGGCCAATTTAAAGGTAGCTAGAGATGGCACCTTCCGTACAGAAAGTTTATTATACATTCCAGGAAAAGCATCTGATTTGTATTGGGCAAAAACAGGTCCTAAGGGAAGTGTTCGCCAAATTTGGTATGAATCTAAGTCCTTGAATTTGACACGTAGAATGCAGGTATATACTCCTCCAGGGTATGATGATACCAAAGACACTTACCCGGTGCTGTATTTATTGCATGGAGGTGGGGGAGATGAGGAGGCATGGCCGACCTTAGGTGTAGCTCCCAATATTTTAGATAATTTAATTAATTCCGGAAAAGCCAAGCCAATGATTGTGGTGATGACCAACGGTAATCCTAATCAGGCAGCAGCTAATGTAGTTAGTCCAGTGATTCCGACTTCAGATTTGCCTGTTGGAGGAATGGGAAGTATGTTGTTTGAAAAAAGTTTAGTGGCTGATGTAATTCCTTACATAGAAAATCATTTTAGGGTAAAGAAAAACAAGGAAAGCAGGGCATTGACTGGGCTTAGTATGGGAGGTTTACAAACCATCAATACCACTTTCGAGAACCCTAATTTATTTAATTATATCGGGGTAATGAGTATGGGATTTGCGGATATGAGTAGATTTGGCGTGAAGGTAGATGTGTCTAAAAGAGATCAACAAATTGAGGATTTAAAAAAGGCCAACCCAAAATTATACTGGATTGCCTGCGGTAAAGAAGACTTTTTGATAGAGAGTGTGGTTACGATGCGCAATACATTGGATAAGCACCAATTTAAATACGTGTACCGTGAAAGCGGCGGAGGACATACGTGGACTAATTGGCGAGTTTATTTATCCGAATTTGCGCAAATGATATTTAAATAAGCTTTCGCTCCAGGGTAGAAGCAAGCTAATTTTTTCTTAGTTCTATCGGAGGTATGAAAGACAAATCACTTTTTATATTTTCAACCATAAAACCACCTCAATAGGGTGGTTTTATGTTTTTTTAGGAAAAAATGGAACAAGCTTGACCTACCTTGAAAAGAAAATAACCCACGATTGTCATTGTATTCATTTTTTGGTTATTTCAAATATTTTCTGGCCCTAGTTTAAAGTCCATTGGTTTTTGATCGAATGTCAATAGAATAAAATTATCAAGGATTTAGTTAAACAAACATTTTGAGAATTTTGATGCAATCTACGTTTGTTTAAAAATGAATGTTGTGCTAGTTTATTTGCTAATGTATCTTAATGGTGAAACTGACTTTGTTTATTTTTAAATGATTTTTTGTTAACTATTATAAATAGTGGAAACCTAGGTCAAATACCGTTGGTTGAACAAATAATTATTATATTTGGTTGAATTGTTAAATTTGTTCGTCATGAAAAATAGAATATTTAGAAAAGATGTAGCCCAAACAAATCTCTTGGTTAAGGTTGGGAAAACATGTGGAAAAAATGCTGTTCGACGTTCCAAGGCAATGGATTTAGTAGTTACCTATATTGAAAAGGGTGTAGTTTATGAAGAACTGCCGAATGGATCAAAAATTAAGATTGGTTTGGTAGATAGAAATCCTACTAAACTTTCCTTGAAAAAGGGGATGGTTTTACATGGCAAGTAAAAAGAGAGTTCGGATTTTTGCGGGTCCTAATGGATCAGGGAAGAGTAGCTTATTCCGAGGAATTCAACAAGAAATTAAGGAAAAGGCAGGCATTTTCATAAATGCGGACGAAATTGAATCTAGGTTAAATCAATCATCACTTATCGATTTACAATTACTAGGGTTAAATGCAACTCAAGAGACATTAGAAGAATTTACCTCTTCTCACGATGCTCAATCTTTGGTTGCAAAAGCCACGGCTTCGGGCCACAATATCGATTTACAAATCAAGGAAAATTGTTTAGTTGATTATTCGAAAGGCTCACATAGTTATGAAGGTTCGTTCATAGCATCGTTCATTCGTCATCTTTTGGTAAAACAAAATAAATCATTCAGCTTTGAAACGGTGATGAGCCATCCCTCAAAAATTTCAGAGATTGTTGAAATGAAGCGAAATGGATATAACCCATACCTTTATTTTGTTTGCATAGATAAACCAGAAGTCAATATATCAAGGATATCCAATCGAGTTGTATTAGGTGAACATGATGTTCCGAAAGATAAAGTAATTCAACGCTATCAAAGAAGTCTGGAATTACTTCACAAAATATTGCCATTATGTTATCGAGCCTATTTGTTTGACAATTCTGGGAAAGAATTCGAGCTAATTGCTGAGTTTTATAAAGGGGATCTAGAGATAAAGACGGATCATTTACCTAGCTGGTTTATTCAATATGTATTGCCTTACTACGAGTAGGAATTATTTGGTCAGATTTTTTCTTTAACCCTAAATAGTCAGTTAATTAGGGACACTTCCACTTCGAGTTGGATGATATTTTTTATTCTGTTTGTTTTATTCTAAATGAAATTTATATCATTTATTTAGTTGTTAATTAATATCAATTGCTTCTTTTCATTGTCAATAATTACCTTTCCAAATCGACTTAGGAAATTTTGACCTAAAAGTAAACTTGCATTCGGATTTTCAGAAAAGGACCCTTTTACATTTTCCAAGGTTAATCCACCAATTTCTACCTTTTTAAATAGTATGGTGCGAGAAGTATGGCTATCGCCTGTTGCCAAACTGTATATATCTTTCCCTATAATATCTTGGTTACTAATGTATTTGTTTTTAATCATGAAATCGAACTCCGTTTGAGATAGTGATATATTACTTGCTCCAGTATGTACAAACCCCTTATTACTTGGACAGATTTGTAGAAATAGTTGTGTAATAATTGCTTGTTTTTTCGTTTAAATTTTGTCTAAGGTATTGATAATCTTGGTTTAAAACATCACTGGTTTCGTGTTGG
>NZ_JBPXKD010000006.1:0-171316 GCF_054558475.1 Aquirufa sp. Wall-65K1
CCATCATTCAACGAGAAGTAATCGACCGTTACGAGTTCACGGGATACTATGATGCCAAACAAACTATATTCGCTCACACGATCTGGTACAACACCCGCAGGTTCCATAAAGCAATCAAAATGACCCCGAGCGAAAAATGGGATCAGCATATCCACATCACAAACCAAAAACGTGTCGAACAAAATTTGTACAAAAACCAACACGAAACTAGTGATGTTTTAAACCAAGATTATCAATACCTTAAACAAAATTTGAACGAAAAAACAAGCAATTATTACACAACTGTTTCTACAAATGTGTCCAAGTAATAAGGGGTTTGTACAATACGGTTTCAAATAATCCCATCAGTTCTCTTAGCTCCATCTTCTTATAACCGGTATATTCCTCATTCACATGATATAGGTATGATAGGAATAAATATTTATCAGCAACAGGATTAAGGAATAGTAGCTTATGAATCATACTGGTAAACGTCTTATGTTTCAAATCATCCTTTATTAGATATTGAAAACGTATCTCAACGTAATTGACTTCATTATAATCTACTACCGGGTTCACTACATTTACTGGAGTTTCCAGTATCAATTGTTCTAAAACCTCTTTGATTGGGATTGGGATAAATGGTTCTTGGGGTGCACAATGGATACGTATCTTCTGTACTTTAGTTTTTTTATCTTCCAACCGGCAGTTATCTACCTTATTCTTTCCCTTTTTAAATAATTCAACTGGTATGTCTAATTCATTCTCATAGTTATTGAATAAATCAGGGTCTGAGGATATAAACATAGCACGTGCAATACCACCAGCATTGGTATCAATCTTTTCATTAACCAATATGTTATCAATTATGTATTTCCGAGCTATAAGGAAGTCATTTTCATTCTTAAGATGATTTGATACCTTAAAGAAGATAGAAATCCCACCTCCACTACATGATATACATATAAGAGAAGCTATGTGACGATATTCTTTAATGAACCGGTCTTTTAGTTTTTGAGAATTGGGATAGTCATCAATATCAAAGTAGATGTACGATGACGGTGCAATCAGATTGTAGTCCGATTCTTTTAGATTCCGAATCCTTACCAAACAATTGGGTGTAATGTAAGGTAAATAACTCTTAGTGCTTGAATAATCCAATCCGGTCCTTCTAAGTTCTCGAACCTTTTCGATTTTAAGTTTCTCAGGATTATTCTTTATCAACCTAACCAGTGTGGGTAAGTCGATGTGTCTTTTTGGGTAAATGTTTCTAATACCACCATTGAAATAAGAAAACATGTAAATAAAAATCCCTCACTATTTCACCGGTAGTGGGCGGTTACTATAATGAGGGGGAGTACTTTAAATCTTTATGGTATCAATCAGCTCCACTACAAACTAATTCTTACCTTTTTAATAAATATATCGAAAATGGATAAAAAAGGGAAGGGCCAATTAAGGTTTCAATGTTAAGAAATTGCTAAGAAATTAGACCTCACTTCCTGTAATTTAAATGAGGTTTTTGTCGTACCGGCCATAGGTGTAACTTCCAACAGGTGAAAAAAATGAAATTTGGGATGTTGGTATCACCAGCCACAATTTAGGGTCTAAAATAGAATAGATTTTGCCGTAAATTGGCCAGGTGGGAATTGACCCATGTTCGAAACTCTATCCAATTTTTAAAATATTTAAATTTTTTTAGACTTATTGGCTCTATCGATATATTCATACAATTTCGTAAAATCATGACTAAATCTAAATAATCCACTTTTATCATTTAATAAATCTATTTGACTAATTGGAGAATCTTCATTCAATAAATTTTCCTCCTCATCTTTCATTTCTTTTGTAACCGGTATTCTTACTAATTCAAAGGCTTTCGCAAGTTTATCTGTAATTATTATTTTTCTTGTTCTCGAAACACGCTCTTTAAATTCTTGACGCAACCAGTCACTTAATAATAGTTCTTTATTCAATCTAAGACCAAAGTCTGTATCTCTTGTAACTATAATTATATGCTTATTTGTCCTAATTGAACAATCTACTATCCATTCCCAGTTGACTGCATCACCAATTGAATTATCCGTAGATTTTCTTGGTGGATAGCCTAAAATGAACCGTTTATACGCTAGTTTTCTAATTCTAAACCTCTGCATATTATCCCTATCAAGGTTTATTATAGATTTAAACTTAAATAACTTGTTTAGAGAAACATAAACTTTGTCTGATTCAGGTCTTTGGATAATTTTCTCTAACCGTTTGGTTATTTGTTCTCTACTTTTGATTATACTTTTGATTTTATCAGGTAAGGCTTTTGTTGATTTGTAGTCTTGAACTATTAATGGTGGCACACCTCCATTATTCGGTATTGACTTATTGTATTCTATTAAAGCGTCATTTATAACTTTTTGACGATTTTTCTTATACTCCATTTCCACTTGACTTGTTACTATAATTTTATCAAGATGGTTAAGAATTTCCTCAATATACTTCAATGAAGTATTTGCGTTTTGAATTCTGTAGAAATCAAGAAAAATATTAGTATCAATGAAAATCAGTGCATCTAAATTTTCTTCAACCTTTTTCTTTGCCATTTGAGGAGTGTTTGAATTCTCAATTTAATTGTTTCGTTCCAATAATATAAGTGTTCCATAAAATTCTTTGAAGATTGCTCCGGCAGGTCAATAATGCGCTGTATTTTAGCCCATATCAATTCAAAGAAATAATATGGAACGCAAACAAGTAAATGTGGTAATCTTTTCACGTGTCTCCTCAACAGGTGACAGGCAGAATACAGACAGACAAACTAATGAACTAAAAGAATACGCTAAAAGGCTCGGCTACAATTTGGTCGGCATCTATGAGGAGAAAATCAGTGGATTCAAGAAGAACGAGGATAGACCGGTGCTGAATCAACTCTTAAATGATATTGATAATGGGATTGATGGTCATATTCAAATTGACAAGGTTCTAACCAGTGAGCTCTCGCGAATTTCGCGTTCAGTATTGCAAGGGTTATCAGTAATACAAACATTCATAGACAGGAAAGTCTCACTTTATATCCAAAACTATAACTTGGAGACACTTAACCCTGACAAAAGTGTCAATCCAATGACAATGTTCATGGTTCAGATTTTAGCCAGTGTAGCGACCATGGAGGCAGAGACAACAAAAGTTAGGTTTCAATCTGGTTACAGAAATTACTTGGCAAATGGAGGAAAGGTAGGACGAAAAAAAGGACAGGTAGTCTCAGACGAAGACTTTTTATCTAATCACAAGGATGTGGTGAAACTTCTGAAACGAAATCTTAGTATTCGCCAAATCTCAGGACTCACGGAAAAGAAATCATTAACTACAATCATGAAGGTTAAAAAGACTGCGTTAAAATTGGGAATTCTTACAACTTAATAACAGATTCTATTTAATCAGGTTACGGGGAACAAGTATAATTAATAAACTCCCGGTAAAATGAACCAGCAATCGGACGTTGTAACTTGGCCCCCTCTTCCCTGCAGGAGGTGGTGCCGGCAGTCCCCGTATCCGAAATTGCTTAAAGGGGTATTTTACCTTTAAAACCCATTTCAATGACTTAATGGAAATAAAAATCTGCCAGAAATTTTAATCCAAAAGGGAACTTAATCCTCTAAAATCCTAAAGAAAACTTTTTAAAGTGAAATCTCATTTCAAAAATTTTGGCATTTTTTCCGGTATTTATAGTAAAGGACATTTATGAAAAATACCATCAAGACTAAGACTATTTCGAAGAAAATCATTCTATCAGAATCCCAATTTGAGCGGTTATCTCAGAACATAATAAACGAATTGAAAGTAAAGAATACACGAAAATGAGATTACAAGGATTAATTCAAATAGACGACAATTTCAACAAGGAAGATTTAACCAAATTGAAGGTGATAAACATAACTTTCACCGATACGAACGCACCATCAGTAATAAGTAACCTTGGACTAATTCCTGAGGTAAAATACTTTGAAACTCTGTTCTTTAAAGTTTTGGAAGAACTAAAACTGGAAGAAAATGACTTGGTAGCAATTACAAGTACCTCGTTGAAAGAACTTATTTTTAATCTATCGATAATTTCAGCAATCCAAAATCAACACATTGAATTTGTTAATGAAAACATGTTCTATACCGGTCCGCTAAGAAGGAATATTCATTTAAGTGATGAAGACTTTGAACTCAATCTCGAGGACTACGATATTGATGATTTAGACGATTAGGCTAACTTACTTAAAATTAAAGGTAGTCAAATCCCCCTTATTCTTCTTCAAATAAAAATTCTTAGACCGTTTCGTATTCTCATTTTTTTTCTTTATTATTTTGAAAAGGAGTTAATAAGAAATTAAAAATTAATAGCTCTTGAATAATAAAGTTTAAAAATATAAAAACAACAATGAGTACAGTTTATTACATTTCAAGTAAAATACCTAAGAGTAAAATTCTTTCTAATACAGATATTAGAATAGTTAAAGATTCAAAAAATAATGAATTTCTTGAAGATAAATATGGTAATGTTCTTAGAATATATCCACAAATGGTCAGCGTTAATGGTGAATCTACCTCTTATGAGGATAACGAAAACGTACGTGAATTAGCCAGATATGGCTACAATAATAATGCTCTTTATATCATAGATACTTTAGTTAGAGAATTTAATATGGCTTATTTTTCCGACGATGGTTTTCAAAATCTCTACAGACCAGCAGAGGAATCTCATGACCCAGACCTTATTAGTAATATTAAGAAAGATATGATGCGTACACACGGATATAAATTCATTAACGAGGATTGTATTATAATTCCCAAAAGAACTGAAAATGATTATAAAAAATAAACGAAATAGATATTTGGCAAGGATATAATTACTTTATTATTCATGCCACATTTGTCAATAAGAGGCGCGAACAGGAAAGTCACCATTTCTGATGACTTTCCTGTTTGCTCCCTTAATAGGTGGAATGTTGCAGCCGAAATTGTCAAAAATACTCCTCAAATAGTCTTTAACTTATTCTATTTTCATTAATGCTTGGAATGTGTTTTCATATCCATTTGGTTTTGGAAACAGTGTAAAGCACAGGCAACTCCTTTTAATGATTTGTGAACATTTCCGATAACCGCCCCTTTGGCATCTTTAATATTACAAGTTTCTTTATCGAAATCCTCAATGGTAAAAATGATATTCCCTTTTTCATCAAAATAGGTTTTCCCGTCTTTCCCCATTTTTCCCATCATTTTCCCATTTTCGTCCTTTAAAATTCCATTAGCTCCAAGAAACCCTAATTTTTTTCCCTTCGAATCACTAATAATTTTATCTTTTGATACGGTACCGGTTTTTACACCGTCAAAATAAATATCTCCCTTGGCATTTAAAATCAAGTGGCCTTTGCTGTCTCTTGGCTGTTGGGCTAAAGCTGAAAACGTGCTTAACAATACGAATGCAATGGAAAAAATAAACGATGACTTTTTCATGATTTGTTTATTTAGATTGTTAAAATCAAATGTAACCATATAAATATAAATATTGTTGAATTAATTTCGATATATGACATTCATCACCTTTTCATTCATTATAAAAGCAGACAATATCGTTAATTATGAAATAAAACAGCACTTTATTTAATTTGAATGAAGTATTATGAAATATTGGATTTTGGAAAAATTAAATATTAGAATTTAAAACAAATTCGTACTTTTAAGCGTTTTAAAATATATGCTGCAAAAATTCCAAATACTGCTCATAATTACAATTCTTGGCTGTCTTACGACACCCGTAAAATCCTATGCATGTGGAACAAAG
Organism: Aquirufa sp. Wall-65K1; assembly: GCF_054558475.1. Classification (NCBI taxonomy): domain Bacteria; kingdom Pseudomonadati; phylum Bacteroidota; class Cytophagia; order Cytophagales; family Flectobacillaceae; genus Aquirufa; species Aquirufa sp. Wall-65K1. The sequence goes on from NZ_JBPXKD010000006.1 coordinate 5,798, forward strand.
CACACTAAAGAAGAAAAATCATGTTGTTTGAAAGAAAAACCTGAGAAATCTAATAAAGATAATTGTTGCGGAAAACACAAAATGACCGGACAAAACGAAGGGAACAGTTGTGGAGGGAATTGTGATAATTCTACGTGCAGTTGCCCATCACCTTTCTCCACATTGGTAATACCTGATTTTTTAGTAAAATTCAATATCAATACATTCACAGCTCGCAATTCAGTAAAATCGTTTTATAACCAAACTTACCATTCATCAGGTTTTGGTTACATTTGGACACCCCCCAATATAGGTTAATTTATTACCTTGACAGCCATTGGTCTGTCTTATCGGAAGCAAAGTATTGCTTTAAAAATCAATTGTTTTTTACGTAAAATTATTAAAAAATGAAATCAATAAAATTATTGATGGCAATAACATTATTGCTATCCATCTCGACATGTTTTGCAGAAATTAAAAATGCCAAGGTAGAAACTGTTCACATTTATGGAAATTGTTCTATCTGTAAAAAGACCATCGAATCGGCGGCCAATGTAAAGGATATTGTTCAGGTGGAATGGAATAAGGATACAAAAATGGCCTTCATAACCTATGATGAAAAGAAAACAAATCAGGATGAAATTCTAAAACGAATTGGTTTGGCAGGTTATGATAGCGACAAATTTCTCGCTCCTGACAATGTTTATGCTAAACTTGAAATTTGTTGCCAATATGAACGGACAGGAAAAGTTGTTGCAAAAGTTGAAGAATTAAAAGCTGTAAGTCTTGATGTGGAAGAAAAAGTTGTCATGCCAATTTTAGTAACAAAAACACAAGGAGTGCAACTAAAAGAGGTCTTCGATTCTTATTTTGCAGTGAAAGATGCTTTGGTAAAAACGGATGGTAGCTTGGCAGCCACCAAAGCTGTTTTGCTGTTAAATTCTATAAACGCAGTTAAAATGGAAAATTTAACGAATGAAGAACATGTAGAATGGATGAAAGTGATGAAAGATTTGATTTTTGATGCGGAACATATTTCGGAGACCAAAGATGCCAGCCATCAAAGAGACCACTTTACATCTCTATCTAAAAACATGTATTCGGTGATGAAAGTCTCAAAACAAGAGACACCAACATATTATCAATTTTGTCCAATGGCTAATAAAGGAAAAGGTGCAAATTGGTTGAGTAAGGAGAATATCGTTAAAAACCCCTATTATGGTTCTAAAATGTTGGGATGTGGTAAAACTGTTGAAACAATAAATTAATGAGCCCCTTTATTAAAAATATGGCTCTTAGTCAATGTAACATGAAATTAAACTCTTTAATCGTTTTTTTTAAAACGAATACTTTAATTACAGTTTTTGTGCTTTTTTCAACAACTGTTTTCGCCCAAAAAGTTGTTCGCTATGACCTTTACGTAAAAGACACTTTAGTGCATTTTGCTGGCAAAGAAAAAAGAGCGATTGCAGTTAATGGTCAAATACCAATGCCAACCTTAACATTTACCGAAGGTGATACGGCTGAAATACACGTTCATAACCTACTTAAGGAGGAAACCTCTTTACATTGGCACGGGCTATTTTTACCCAATAAAGAAGATGGGGTTCCCAACCTTACACAAATGCCCATTCGGCCAAATACAACCCATATCTATCGTTTCCCAATCATTCAAAATGGTACCCACTGGTATCACTCACACTCAGGGTTGCAGGAACAAATAGGAATGTATGGGAATTTTGTCATGTTAAAAAGACCGAACGACGACTCTTTTAGGAAAGGAATCGATGACTTACCAACGCTTCCTATTGTACTGAGTGAGTGGACCAATCTCAAACCCGAGAATATTCACAGGATGCTTCATAATGCCAATGATTATCCCGCATTGAGAAAAAACTCTGTTCAAAGTTATGGGGAAGCAATATCAGCAGGTCATTTTAAAACTAAGTTGCTAAGTGAATGGAAGCGGATGTTAGCGATGGATGTTAGCGATGTCTATTATGAAAAAATATTCATGAATGGTAAACCAAGTTCTGAGCTTAAAAGTATCTCAGGAAATGAGTTGAAAGGTGGAGACAAGGTCAGACTAAGAATTTCAAATGGGGGTGCATCATCCTATTTTTGGCTGACTTATGCCGGGGGTAAAATTACAGTAGTAGCAAATGATGGGAACGATGTGGAACCGGTTGAAGTTGATAGATTAATTATTGCGGTTTCAGAAACCTATGATATTATTGTTACTATTCCAGCAGATAAGACTGCCTATGAATTCTTAGCAACGACTGAAGACCGGACTAATTCAGCATCCATTTATATTGGAAATGGAATTAAACAGTTGAAATCACCTTTACCCCGATTAAAGTATTTTGAAGGGATGAAGATGATGAATGACATGATGAAGATGAATGGCGAATTGAATGATATGGGTATGGCCATGAGTTTAAATCAAATGGATATGAATGTGGTGATGTATCCTGAAATAACTGGCGATGCTAAGCCAAAACAAGATGACAATGACCCCAATCGTTATAATGCCAATGCACTGGGAGACATTGTTACCCTGAATTATGCCATGCTGAAGTCCCCTAGCATAACAGCATTGCCCAAGGATGCTCCAGTAAAAGAATTGTACTTTAAACTCTCCGGTAATATGAATCGATATGTTTGGAGTTTAGACAATAGGGTCGTTTCAGAAGCCGATAAAATCCTTATCAAAAAAGGAGAAAATGTTAGAATTATTCTCTACAATGGTTCCATGATGCGCCATCCGATGCACCTACATGGGCATGATTTTAGGTTACTTAACGGTCAAGGACAAAATGCTCCTTTAAAAAACATTGTGGATGTTATGCCGATGGAGACGGATACATTAGAATTTAACGCCAATGTTGAAGGTGATTGGTTTTTCCATTGTCATATTTTGTACCATATGATGAGCGGAATGGGTAGGGTATTAAGTTATGAAAATCAGATGCCCAATCCATTGATTCCTAATCCAAAACTAGCGCAACGGAAACTGTTTGCAGACGACCGCAAGTTTCATTTTATGGCTGAGAATGATTTTGCAACCAACGGTAATGATGGAATGGCCATGTTACAAAATACGAGGTGGAGCATTGGTTCAGAATGGCGATTGGGCCATCATGATTTTCACGGATATGAGGTAGAAACACATATTGGTAGATATGTTGGGAAAATGCAGTGGTTAATGCCATTTATTGGCTTTGATTGGCGTTATAGAAAGTTTGGAATAGATGAACAGGAAACAAATCTATTTGGGCAATCAAATAGTAAGGACCTAAGAAGTCTTGTTACAGTCGGCGTAAATTACACGTTGCCATTACTCATTGTTGGACAAGCTGAAATCTATCAGGATGGAAATATTCGTTTTCAACTTATGAGAGAAGATATGCCTATTACCAAACGACTTAGAGTGAGTTTTATGCTTAACACCGATAAGGAATACATGGCAGGTTTTCGTTACATCGTAAACAAAAACATGGGCATTACATCACATTATGATAGTGATATGGGATTGGGTGCTGGAATAACTTTTTCTTACTAAAAACTTTTTAATTGTCTATTGAGATAATTTAACTTCAATAAAAAACAAAATCATGAAAAAAAACATTGTTTTAAACCTCTTGTTGACATTACCTATTGGCGTTTTTGCCCAACTCCAAAACCATCAACCCAAAGTCGATACCAGTCAAACAGCAGTCAAGCCCAAAAGTCCAAAAATGACGGCAATGGCAATGGTAGGCACAAATCATGTACATATAGAATACGGTTCACCGAGTGTGAGAGGGCGGAATATTTGGAATGGTTTAGTTGCCTTCAATCAAGTATGGTCATCGGGAGCTCACAAAGCTACTTGGATAGATTTTGGTCATGATATAATGGTTGAAGGTAAAGTTATTACAAAAGGTAAATATGGATTTTTTACTATTCCTGATAGAGAAACGTGGACTTTGATTTTGAGTAAAACGTGGGATATGCACTTATCGGACGATTATAAAGAAGAAAATGACATCATCCGAATTAAGGTAAAACCCTTCAAAAGCGATAAATTAGTTGAAGCCCTTACGTATGAAGTAATGCCGACCAATGCTAACGAAGGCAAAATAAAATTGAGCTGGGAGTATTTGAGCGTTGAGTTTCCGTTTAAAAATAAGTAAATGATTTTGGGGGAAGAAATGAGCGAAATCAACTAATTTAACCCGTATTGCTATGAATAGTCTTGGTCAGAAAGCACCCAAGGGCTATGGCTGATTAACTAATCCAAAATTCATCTATTAGGAGATTTGCGGGATAAATCATTAATTTTTATCATTGGAAAGCGACATTTACTTCCTCCAATTTACAGGATGATTTCTCTCTTTAAAAAGTTGAAACCGGATTGACTAAAACCAACTCTTGGCACATTCTTGGCACAATTTGAAAACCACAGGTATAACTCTCAACTAAAATAGTCAAAAAACACTAAGCCCTCTACTGGGCTTGAACCAAGAAAATCGATGAATAAAGGAAATAGAGATAGAGTTTAAACGAAAAAAGTCACCATTTCTGATGACTTTCCTGTTTGCTCCCCTTACAGACGAAAGATGCAACTATAATGCGATGATTGAGTATGTGACAATTAGGAAATTGTTTATATTTCACAGAAAATATTAAGTATTATGAAAAAACACTTATTTCCTCTTTTACTTTTAATTGGGTATCTGTTTATTTTAATTAAGGTATTGGTCTTCAAAGATGTAGCACTTATTAGAATTGGTGAATTAAGACTAAATTTTGGTGGAACACAGGAGGGGCCTCCTAACCTTATTCCATTCAAATCTATCCTTCCATATTTGCTTGGAGAAAAAGGGTTTTTAATCGCATTTATAAATTTATTAGGTAATATAGTGGCATTGGTTCCGATGGGATTTTTAGTGCCGAATATTTTTTCAAATTTCAACAGGAAACAAGTAGTTGTATTAGCCGTTGCTTCAGGTTTAGTCGTTGAATCCACCCAATTTTTTTTAGAAATAGGAATTTTTGATATTGATGATGTAATCTTAAACGGATTAGGAGTAATCATCGGGTTTGGGATATTCAATCTTTACACAGGATTTTCAAAGCCTATTAAAAAAGTAGCAACTGGACTTAGTTTTACTATTCTGGTGACCATTTTTTCCCTTTACGTGATTACATCTTATGAATTAATTCATCTGCCTTTTGGATTAGAACCTACTATAAATGAACAAAAACAAATAAATACCCCCATCGGTGCTGTTAATAATAATTGCTGTGATTTATGTAATGGGACAGGAGGAACTGGTGTTATTACAGCTATTGGGAAAAACTATTTTACTTTAGAGCGAAGAGATGGTAAAAGAGAAATAATAAAACTTACTACACAAACTACCATTAAAAATTCGGCCGGCCCAGCAACCAATGCAGATTTAAAAGTTGGAGATAGGGTTACCCTTGTTATAGATGATACTGAAACAGCATCACTTGTATTAGTTTGTGGAATAATAGATAAACCATCAGTGTTATTAAAGTAACATCCCAAAAAAACCTCTACTGACCTCGAACCACAAATTCCAATATTAAAACTTTCTTTTGATTCGATGGACCACATTTTTCCTCAAACCTGTGATTTAAGGTTGCAGCTTATAAGAAAAACAAGGTATTGAAATTGAAAAAGTTGCAACCACAAAAAATATGTCTTTACAGAAAGATATGATGGTTTTTAAACAAAAAAAGAGGTCGAAATGACCTCTTTTTAATTACTGCTCCCTCTCCTGGGCTCGAACCAGGGACCCCATGATTAACAGTCATGTGCTCTAACCGACTGAGCTAAGAAGGAATTTATATCCTTTTGGGACTGCAAAAATAGGTGTCAGTATGCACATATGCAATAAGAACACCTATTTTTTTCTTAAAATCTTACTTTATTTCTTCTCCTCTGCCTTGGCATCCTTCTTTTTCACTAATTCTCCCTCTTTTAAATTCTTTGCCACCGTAGCATATGGCCCTGAAATAATCTCCTGGCCTTCTTTCAATCCTGAGATAATCTCAATGTTATCGAAGTCAGATATCCCCGTTTTCACTTCAACCATCTTCGCTTTACCTTTCTCACTTATAAATACCACTTCTTTTATCTTCTCCTTGCGTTTTTTGCTTTGCTGAGCCGTCTCCTCCTTCGCTGGCTCGGCAGCACCACCTGGCGCATCTTTGCCGTCTTTCTGGGCTACTTCTGCACCAATTTCACGTGTAGTAACTGCTGCCAATGGTACCGTTAAAATATTGTCTTTGCGGTTCGTTAATATCTCCACAGATGCCGTCATACCTGGCTTCAAAGGATACGATAATTTACCCTTGATTAAATCACGGTAAGAATCTCTTAAAACACGAATCTTAACCTCAAACTCCGTCACGGCATCCGTCGTTACCGAAGTTGCTGTACCCGATTGATTTGCTGAACTAGCAATCTCATACACTACCCCTTGAAACTTGCGCTCTGAAGAAGTAAATGCATCTACATCTATGATCACCGTATCTCCCAAACTTACTCGGGTAATATCATTTTCATTGACATTTACTCTCACTTCCATGTTATTCAAATTAGCAATGCGTAACATTTCCGTTCCTGCCATTTGTGAAGTACCAACCACACGCTCTCCTAATTCCACATTTAGTTTTGAAATAATACCACTTTGAGGAGCATAAATCGTGGTCTTTGTTAAGTTAGTTGTGGCTTCTTTTAAGGCCGCCTCAGAGCTCTTCACATTAAAACTAGCCGCTTTTACATTGGCCTTAGCTGACTCCAGATCTTGTTTAGCCACCATGTAGGCCGATTGGAATTGATCAAAATCAGCATCAGAGATTACTTTGTCGTTATGTAATTTTAAATTACGATCATAGTCAATTTTTGCCTTGCTCAATCGTGCTTCACTCTGAGCTAAAACGGCCTTACTTTGTTCCATACTTGCTCTCATGGCGTTCAACTGTGCCTCCGCACGAGCCAATAAGGACACATAATTATCTGGACGAATTTTCAATAAAACTTGACCGGCAACCACAGAATCACCTTCTGCAACATTCAAGGCAACAATCTCTCCAGACACATCAGGAGAAACTTTAACCTCAACTTCTGGTTGAATTTTCCCAGATGCCGATACTTTTTCGACAATGGATTCTCTTTTGGCTTTACCAAATTCCACCACCGTTGGATCTACCTTACCAATCCATCCTTGCTGTTTGGCTAAAAATAAACCTAAGAATATCACAACTACTCCCCCTCCGATAAACAACCACGTCCGCTTGCTATTGTTCTTTGCCATCTTTTTAAAATTATTGAAAATTAAAATGTTAAATTTTTACCTTGATAGTAATCTAAAATCTTTGTTCTAAAAACATAATCGTATTTAGATTGTACCAAAGAAAGTTTCGCCTTGTCAAGGTTTGTCTTTTGTAAATTATAACTAACGAAATCAATAGTACCTGCACTAAATTTACTTTCTGAGGCTCTAAATGATTCTTCTAATGCTGAAACCTGGGTAACTCCAGCCTCATATTTTTTTGCTGCATTGAGCATATTGACATAGGCTTGTTCAATATTTTGACGTAAAGTTAGGCGTGCTTTATTGGCTTCAATCTCAGCATTAACTTTTTGCAAATTAGCTTGAGAAACACGGGTTCTATTTTGATATTTGGTAAAAATAGGAATGCTTAAATTCAGTGAAACAACTTTGTTTTGCGTATTATTCAACTGATCAAAATAGCCTACCGTTGATCCCTCTCCAAATTTAGGTTGTGTTGTTGTCAGTGGATAGTTTACTCCACCTACATTCACATTACCTAAAGTAACCTCCTGAGTTCCCAAAACCTGAACAGATTTCAAGGCGTTGGATTGGTTAGCAGACCAGCTTCCATTTAAGCTTAAGGTCGGTAAACGAAACGCTTTGGCTACATCTACACTTTTTGCAGCTCCCTGCACTCTAAAATCCGCTGCACGAACCAAAGGTTGTGCTTCCACAGCTTTGGCATAAATATCGGCAATACTTAATTCATAGGCTGAAGAATTGGGCACGGGTACTTGAATACGCTCCAATTCAAACTGGCTTATAGCGGAATCATTTAATAATTGTAACAAGGTTAATTTATTAATATCCAAGGCACTTTGAAAACTTACTACATTGGATTCCTCATTGGCTAACTGAGCTTTTAAGTCTAATAAGGTAGAAATGGCAACAGAGCCAGCATTGACCAACTTTTGTGTTCTTTCAATTTGCAATTTGGTAATCTCAGTCTGGGTTTTGGCAATAGCCAATTGGTCTTCCGCATTTAGAATAGACAAATAAGATAAGACAACCTGCAAAGAGATATTTTCCCGAATGGACTGTAAGTCTTCTTGCGTGGCCTTTAAGTTGAATTCTGTTTGTAGAATATTATTTTTCAGTTGACCTCCATTGAATAAAAGCACATTAGCATTGAACCCAAGGTTATTGTAATTAATATTCCTTGAATCATATCCATTGGTATATGGGTTAATACTTCGTCCAAAACTTGCCGCTTGATTGATATTTCCAGTCAAAGATGGCAATTGATTATACTTTGCTTGCTGAAATTGAAGCTCCGCATTTTGCATACTAACTTGATACGATTTAACATTCAAATTATGTTGTAATGCAATCTCTACAGCTTGATTCAACTTAAGCTTTACTAGTGTACCATTTCCTTGAATAGCCGTTTGTGCCTGAGCTGTAAAAGCGAAGGTAAAAAGCAATGCAAAAAGGTAGACAATTGTTGGGAATGATTTCCGATACATAGCTATTGAAAAGAATTTAGCACAATGTTACTATTTTTAGGTGGTGCGTAGGGTACATTTTGGATAAACGGCAAGCCAAAAGGATAAATCCCACTTATTGAACTACTTGAAATTTTTTCTTGGCCTCAGCCCGAGAAAAAGCATTGAAATGCCACCATTCATATTCGATTGGCAAAAAACCAGCCTTTTGCATTACTTTTCTCAATAAAAGTCTGTTTTGAATAACCTCTTTACTAAGAATTCCTTTCTCTGCTAATTCCTTCTCAGCCTTGGGATACGCCTCCTTTCCAAAGTAATCGAAAGGGGTTCCCATATCAAGGGCTTTACCCTGTTCATCTGCGATGGTTAAATCAACTGCACTTCCGTAATTGTGAATGGAATGTTCTTGCGGAGATGCCACATAATTTTTCCGAATATTGGGTGGGTATTGGGGAAGAGCATTCCAAAGGTCCCATTGTTTGGATAATGGTCTTGCAGCATCATATATTAATAGACGGTAACCCGGTTTTTCTTTTTCCAACAAGGATTGTGCAATAGCTAGTTTAGCGACGGTCTCTTTTTGTAAAAATGCTTTGGTTAAACAGCCATAGACATTTTGATGCATAAAATTATCGGTGGTAGCGTATTTCAATTGAACTAAAACCTGTTTAATTTCCGACTGCACTTCTACTAAACCCTGGCTTCTCATTTTTTCTTCATAATAACAGGGTTTTTGCTGAGCATTGAGCGAATGAAGGATCAAGCTAAAGGCAAAGACAAGGGGAGTAGAAAAAGAATAGCTCATAAAAATCAAGAAATTCCCTAAATTTAACCAAATTTTAATTAGGCAGGGCTCGCATTCTGCAAACCTTTCTGTATGGCATTAAATTGGATTTGGTTTCTGTTTTTTGGTGTAGCCTTTGTGGTTGCTATTATTCAGTTCTTGTTTTTTGGAAACACCGATATATTTAAAATTCTAGTAGATGGAATGTTCGATTCCGCTGAAATGGCGGTCATGAAAATTGCCCTTCCCTTAGCGGGAGTTATGACTTTTTTCATGGGAATCTTACAAATTGGAGAAAAGGCAGGCGCCATACAATTTTTAGCAAAACGAATTCGTCCCTTTTTTACTCGACTTTTTCCTGAAATTCCTGCAGATCACCCCGTTCATGGTCAAATGATTATGAATTTTTCCGCCAATCTATTAGGCTTAGACAATGCCGCAACCCCGTTTGGTCTGAAAGCCATGCAAGGCTTACAAGATATTAATCCGAGCAAAGAAACAGCATCTAATGCACAAATCATGTTTCTGACCTTACATAGTGCGGGACCTGTATTAATTCCATTAAGTATCATGGCCCAGAGGGCCATCTATGGGGCTCAAGATGCCTCTGATGTCTTTATTCCTTGTTTAATGGCCACTTATGCCGCCACTCTAGTAGGCTTAATGTTTGTAGCTATCAAGCAAAAAATCAATTTGTTGGAACCGGTATTATTAACTTGGCTCGTGGGTTTAACCCTATTCTTTGGGGGAATATTAGCTTATTTCAGCTCATTAAGTAAAGAACAAATTGAAATACAATCCAAGATATTCAGCAATGGATTATTATTTACTCTCATACTTAGTTTTATCGTGGCAGCCTTTTGGAAGAAAATAGACATCTTTTCCACATTTGTGGAAGGCGCCAAAGGGGGATTTGAAACCTCAGTTAAAATCATTCCTTATTTGGTAGGTATGTTAGTTGCTATCAGTTGTCTACGTAATTCAGGAACATTGGATTTTATTGTTGCAGGAATGAAGTGGCTAGTAAATCAATCCGGTTTGGATACTCGATTTATTGATGCAATGCCTACGGCCTTATTGCATCCGGTAAGTGGAAGTGGTTCTCGGGCCATGATGATTGATACCATGAAAACCTTTGGAGCAGATTCATTTGTTGGTAGACTTGCCTGTGTTTTCCAGGGTTCGGCTGAAACCATTTTGTATGTGATAGCCCTATATTTTGGATCTGTGCAGGTAAAAAATATACGTTACACGCTTTGGGCTGGTTTAACGGCAGATTTGGCGGGAATCATAACTGCCATATTTGTTAGCTACTTATTCTTTGGCTAAAGACTAATTCAAAGGAAAACTGATCGCTAAATTTCCACCAATAGTTGGTGGTGTCAAATTTCCCTTTTCTACACCAAGGTTTGCTTTTAACAGGGCTTCCGGAAAGCCTGAAATATTTATGGATCTGTGCCACAATAAACCGGCAGAATACTGTTTTTTTACCGGAATGTATTCGTACCCAAACCAACCAATAGCATTGGATAAACTAGCTCTTAGTTGAATCTTATTTTCTCCGAAAACAAACTCTCCCGCCGCATAAAAAGCCTCCACTCGGTTATTATCAAAATATATACTATTCGTTGGATTCAAGTCTGATTCAGCATCTAAAGTCAGTAATGGGGCACCTATCCCTTTGCCAAAATATGTCCAACCACTTAGATAAACACTATTATTTAAATAATTATCAAAACCTCTTAAATTACTTGTATCATTAAATACTTTACCTCCTTGAGATGTGGTATTCAAATATTCAAATACCACCTTAATCAATCCCTGATCTGCTTTTCTGGTGATGGCCAATCCATGTAAACCATCGGTGATATTATTGCCATAATACAGAGATCCGTCTTCATAAATACTTTGACGGTAGAAAAAAACTTTAGCTTGATTCAATTCGACTTCCATTCCCACATCAACTGTTCCTAAATGGTTCCCTGATCGATTAAAACCGTCATTATAGCCATAGGTGGCAGTATCTCCTTTAACGGCATTGGATTTACCAGTAACTACTGATACATAGGTGGATAAATCAGATGGAATTATTCCATTTTTTGCAGAGATATTATAAGGGTCCGCATATTTTAATTTCCCTCCCCACTGAACTTGGTGGTTAAAACCAGCATAAAATTTTACCCTCCAAGTAGGCTTTCCAAATCGGCCATAAAAGGATTTTTGATGTAGATAAAAATCTCTAACATCCTCCCGTGAATTTTCAAACCAACCATGGGAGTAGTTTCCTTTAAAAGCCAAAACACCCCTCAAAAACCCTGGAGACCAATATTCTTTAACTTGTAATTCTATTTTGGGTAATGGAAGTGCATTTCCTGACCAAATGTAAGAACCCGAACTTAGCGTTGAATCTACCAAACCAAAAATCTGTTTTTGTCGGCCTGCTACTAGTTCAAAAATTCCGACTTTCCCTTTTACATACATTTCTGGAAAAAAGACATCTGCTTTATTTTCTCCTAAATTAACTTGAGAAGAAAATCCATAAGCCCAATCAACTTGTTTCTTAGGGCGATATTCCATTCGATGGGAAAATGCAGAAAAACCATATGAGCCCGATGCAGGGACAAGTCCATATTGATTAGCTCTTAACCAAAGTGGATTATAGACCCCTCCTAGGGTACCCCCCATTCCAATGGAGAAATCAGATGCTATTTTCCTTTGGGCATAAAGGGAATTTACACACATGAATACACAGATAAATACCGTTAAATTCCTAACAAGCATCTGTTTTAACTGATTCATATGGCTAATTTGATTCATTCAAAGATAGTTGAAAAATTGAAATTACTGACTTTGATTTATATAAGCGACAAGTTCAAAGCCTAGGCTATCTATCCTAAGCCGCACTTCATGCTTATTTTTAAAACCTACAACTTCTGCTTTTTGACCCGCCAAAGCACCTGTATCTAATGTTACAAAATCACCAATATTTACCAGCTTGCCTATTGCCTCTACATCACTATGCTCTGATAAGAAATTTTGTATGGCTTTAATTTCTGAATCTTGAACAACAGCAGGTTTTTGTAACCAATAAACAAAATTAACCACCCCGTTGATTTGTCGAACTACACTACTCTGTAAAGCCAAATCGATATCCACAAAAACGTAAGATTTAAACAATGGCTCTTCAACCCATTTTTTACGATCTGACCACTGCTTTCTCTTTTTGGTTAATGGACAATAGCATGTTATACCTTTTTCTTTAAGTCGCAAGGCAACTTTTTTCTCCACTCTAGATTTTGTATACAAGGCATACCAGGCCATATTATTATTTATATCAGGTTTATTTTATCCTCTGATACGTTACTAGAATTTTTAAATAGTATCCTATTTCGAAAACAATTGAATATCAGAACTCATCATATCCTTAACTAAAGCAGGTAAATCATATTTCAATGTCCAACCCAGTTTGGTTTGAGCTTTAGTAGGATCCCCAATTAATAACTCTACTTCCGTGGGCCTAAAATATCTTGGATCGACAGCTACCACTTCTTTACCAATTTCTACTTGATACAAAGGATTATGACACGCCTTAATCAAGGCCACTTCTTCTATTCCACTTCCTTTAAATTCCAATTCAATTCCTACTTCATTAAAGGACATAATGATAAAATCACGAACCGTAGTCGTTATTCCTGTAGCTATCACAAAATCTTCTGGTTGTTCCTGTTGCAAAATCAACCACATTGCTTCCACATAATCTTTAGCATGGCCCCAATCACGCTTGGCATCTAAATTTCCTAAATAGATTTTATCTTGTTGGCCTAAAGCAATTTGAGAAACTCCACGGGTAATCTTACGCGTTACAAAAGTCTCTCCACGCAAGGGAGATTCGTGATTAAACAAGATTCCGTTTACCGCAAACATTTGATATGCCTCTCGATAATTCACCGTTATCCAATAAGCATACATCTTAGCTACAGCATAAGGCGATCGAGGATAAAAAGGCGTTTTCTCAGATTGTGGAACTTCTTGAACCAAACCATAAAGCTCAGACGTAGAGGCCTGATATATCTTTGTTTTTTGAGTCAATCCCAATAGGCGCACCGCCTCCAAAATTCGTAATGTTCCTATTCCGTCTACTTGGGCCGTATATTCAGGCTCGTCAAATGATACTTTTACATGTGACATAGCACCAAGATTATATATCTCATCTGGCTGAACTTCCTGAATGATTCGAATGATGTTGGTTGAATCACTTAAATCTCCATAATGTAAATGAAAATTTGAGGAATCTACATGAGGATCCTGGTAAAGGTGATCAATGCGTTGCGTGTTGATCAAGGAGCTTCTACGCTTTATTCCGTGAACACGATAACCCTTACCTAATAAAAGTTCAGCTAAATACGCGCCATCCTGTCCTGTGATGCCGGTAATTAAAGCCACTTTTTGTGCTTGAGACATAAAATTTCGATTCAATAATTAAAAAAGAAAGGCAAAAATGCCCTTTCTTTTAACGTTTAACACGTAAAATTACTAAAATTTCCGAGTGCAGCCGATAAATTATTCATTAGGATAGCTTGAAAGCTACCTGCCTAATCATAGAGTCCGAGGATCTGTTTTTCATATCGGGAGACAATCACCTTGCGTTTTAATTTTAAGGTTGGCGTCAATTCCCCGTCTGAAATAGTAAATAATCTAGGTAAAAGAACGAACTTTTTAACTTGCTCATAGCGTGCAACAGATGCCATAGTCATTAAAACCTCCTCGTTTAACTTTTCTATTACCTTAGGATGGGCAATCATCTCTTCAGGGGTACCCACTGCAATATCCTGCTGTTTACACCAAACTTGCAAAGCATTAAATTCAGGAATAATTAGCGCCGAAGGAAACTTTTGGCCTTCCCCAACTACCATACATTGTTCAATAAATGCGGACTCTTTTAGTTTATTTTCTACCAATTGAGGAGCCACGTATTTTCCTCCCGATGTTTTAAATATTTCTTTTTTTCGATCTGTTATCTTTAAATATTTACCATCAACCAACTCTCCAATATCACCCGTATGGAACCATCCATCTGGATCGATTGCCTCGGCCGTTGCAGTTGGGTTGTTATAATACCCAGGCATAACAGAGTCTCCTTTGACACATATTTCTCCATCTTCGGCAATCTTCAATTGAATACAATCCAAAAGTGTTCCTACACAGCCAACCTTAAAATCCGGTGGGCTAATTTTTGAAACAGAAATAACGGGTGACGTTTCTGTCAAACCATAACCCTCCGCAATAGGAATGTTGGCTGCCCAAAAAATTCGAGACAATCTAGGTTGAAGGGCTGCTGAGCCAGAGGTGATGGCTCGTATATTTCCTCCCAATGCCTCTTGCCATTTACTGAATATCAATTTTCTGAAAATAGCTAATTTGATGCTATCCAAAAATCCCAATTTCTCCATGGGATCAAATTTTAAACCAAAATCAATAGCTGCAAAAAATAGGCTTCTTTTAAATCCCGTTAGTTCATTTCCTTTAGCTAAAACCTTATCATATACTTTCTCAAGTAACCGGGGTACAGTAGCAAACATGGCTGGCTTTACCTCTTTTATGTTTTCTGCAACAGTATCTAAGTTTTCCGCGTAATAAATAGAAACCCCATAAAACATGTACAAATAGATGTTCGTCCGCTCATAAATATGACACATCGGTAAAAAACTCAATACTTTATCCAAGGAGTTGATTTGGAAAAACTCCCCACGATCCAATGATTTTACGTTGCTGATAATGTTATGATGGGTTAACATAACACCTTTAGGCCTCCCAGTTGTACCTGAGGTATAAATTAAAGTAAGCAAATCATTCGGCTGAACCGACGCTTTGATGGGTTCTAAAACATTAGCATCTTGCCCTTGACCCAATTCTTTAAGCTCTGTCCACAAACTTGCTCCAGAAATCGGATCAAACGTATAAATGGTTTTAATTTTAGAGTTGTCTTTAGCGGCTTCTTTGGCTTTTAAATATAATTCCTCATTTTCCGCAAAAACAAAGGTGACTCCTGAGTCCTCAAATATATATGCATAATCTTCCACCGTAATGGTAGGATATAATGGGACCGTTACAGCTCCAAGTACTTGCACAGCAAAATCAACGAAATTCCATTCAGGACGATTGGTTGAAATAATAGCTATTTTATCCCCGGGCTTAACACCTAAACTCCACAAACCTAGGGCTAATTGCTCTATCGTTTCTAATGTGTCTGTATTCGAATAATTTTTCCAATATCCATCCTCTTTCTTATTTAATAGATCCGACTTATGGAAAGTCTTGTATACATCTAATAAATCAAATACGCGTGTTAATGAAGCATGTTTCATATGTATGGTAAGGTTCTAGTGTATTCAAATCAAAGTTAGGTAAATCTGTCTGAGAAAATGTGATATTTAGTCTATTTTTTAGGACGGAATTTATACCATTATGGTTTAGTTAAGTTCAATCTTATTTCTTGTAAATAAATACTACTCGGATACTTGTTAACGAATTGAAGGACTAATTCCTTGTCCTTATATCCCGTTAATTTTAAATATTGATATAATGCATCATCCCCATAAATGTCTTGGTCAAAGCGATCATATATATCTTTAAACAGTTTTATAGCTAGACTCATTTCTTTCTTCTCTAAGGCTCTTTGAGCCATTAAATACAGAATATCATCTTCTAAACTTTGGCCTTTTTGACTTTTAAATAACTGTTCCAATGCTAAATCGGCTTCCTTTATCTTCTTTTGTTCGTATAACCACTGAACTGTTGAAAATGATTTTAATGCCGTTTCTAGGGTATCAATCCCTGAATTATCCTCAATAACCCAACTCAAATGCAAAGCGTCATTGGCTATTTCTTTCTGGGTACTTTGCTTTAGTACATCAAAATTGGCTTTCGCTAATTCAAAATCTCCTGTATAATAATAAAGCTTACCTGTTTTTAATTTTGCTTCATATGCAATAGGCGAATCCTTGACCAATTTTTCGACTTGCGCGTATTGAATTAAAGCGTCATACTTCCTTCCAGCATACAAGTAAACATCACCTAACTCCAATTTCATTTGGGCTTGTAAATTGAAATTGGATTCAGCTAATTCAATTCCTTTCTGATATACCTTTTCTGCCGAATCCAATTGATTCAGTTGATACAGAAAAATTCTGGCTTCTGATAAATAAGTATCCGCCGTACCCGCATTATTTCCCCGATCCTTCCTCAATTCTCGATAGGATTGAATCAAATTAGAAAATTCCGTTTTTTCAATCACCATTTTATTTTGAATACTCTGCTCTCTAGAAGCCAATAATAACTGCTTCCAATTTAACAGCTGCGGAGAACGAGGATAAGTTTTAACTAAGTACTCAAATATTTGATTAACCAAAGTCCATTGCTGACGCTGAAAACAAGCAATCCCAAAATCACTCACTTCTTTTCCACCCGACTTAAATCGAATATCCAAAGCTTTTCTTTGTAACCACACCTTTTCCCATTGTTGATTTAATGCATACCAATGTATGATCAATTCAACTGGATTAGCCTGATCAGGATTTGCTTGAATCAAAGCAACCAACATTTGCTCTACTTCACGATTCGCTATTTCTTGGTCTTTCAAATTAGTCAACCAGTCTTTTGTTAGTTCCAAGCCCTGAGAACTTAAAGACTTATCAACAATTTGTCCACAATACTTAATCCAAAGCGGTGCTAAATTTTCTTTAAGTATTTCATTAAATGAATAAAATGTTAAAAAAGAACCATTATTTAGATTTTTTAAGAATAAATCATCCAACTGCTTTATCCGTTTCTTCTCTTTCTTAATTTTAACAATTTGATGTAATCGATCAACAAATAAAGAATCAGGACTTTTAAGCAAAGTTGATGCATTGACAGAATCAACATTCCCCAATATGATTATGAAGAGAATAAAAAAAGATTTAGCAAATGTTTTCCACATGACTTATTTAAAAAAAATAAAAAATTTATAAATCTTCTTTTTGTTTCTTATTGTTATTCGATGTGGATAAGTGGATAAGCTTTAATTTGATATTTAAATACTTGATAATTAGGCAAATATATTTTTTATGTATATGTTATCTATGTAGATAAGTTCAGATTTTTTTGTGGATTACTGGTAAAAATTGTCCACAACTTTTTACTAATATTTTCTTTCCACATTTTCCTCCTTAGATGTTCACTATTTTATCAGCTTATACACATCTTATCCACACTATTTTTGTGTATTTATTAACAAATCAGAAATTTGAAAATTTGCCTTTAGTTTAATTTTGCCATCAATGAAGTAGACTGGTTCTGATTTTTTTCTCAGCTTAAAATTGCCAATATCCCAAACTCCATTCTTATTAAGATCACCAATTACGCGGATTTGGTAGATACCTGGTTCCACGTGAATAAACTCAAATCTCTTTTTAGTGCTTTGTGTCATATACGGCTCAAAAGTATCAGCTTTGAGTAATTCTACAATATAATTAGTATCTGCTTGTGGGTTGGAAATATTGCCGTCAATACTGCCATAATTCTCAATGTCCTGCCATTCCATTTTTTGTGAATATGCTTGACTAGAATCTGCCTCAACTCCAACAAATGCATTCTTTATGATATTTAATTCAAATCTAGTTCTGCTCGGTAAATAGGCATTTTTTATGATTAGATTATTTTGGTATTGATTCCATTGAAATGCTTGGTCCGGTAAAGTATGTATTTCGCCTTCTTCTGTTTTAAATTGCATTGATGTAGAAACCCACTGTTGTATGGGTTTTGGAAATTTTATCTGAATGGAATCTACTGGAGATAGTAATTTGCCTGCTGCAGGTTTTACTTCAAAATTCAAATCCATTTTTTGTACTCGTTCTCTTTTTATTGGTTCTCTGAATTTAATTTTTAAGGGTATTTGGTAGGTTCTATTGAGTGAGTCCGTAATACTTGTTTGAATAAAAATGGTATCAGCATTAGTTTGATTTAAAGCGTAGAAGCGGATATTTTTATTTTCTTCTTGCTGATAATATAGGGTTGCCTTAGGAGGATTTTTTATTTGTATGGTTTTAATACCTCTATTAAATTCGTACAAAACGGTTTTAGCTGATGCAGTAGTTTTGCTAAGTTTTAGTGAATCTTGATTTTGTAAGCTGATTGCGAAATTTTGTTCCACGTTTGATATTAAATCTAGGAACTTTTCAGAGATAAAATCTACAGATTCTTTATTTGAATTATAGAGCAAATTATTATTTACATCATGAAATGCGGCCATGTAGTATTTACCTTTTGCCAGGTTTTCAAGTAAGTAGTTTCCTGATGTATCTGTTTTTACAAAGTAATATGGCTTACTCGTATGAATGGAAAGGGAGTCATTCCATGGATAAAGTGCCACTAATATATTCTCGGGGTGCTTCTGGTTTAGTAGTTGATAGACCTTCCCTTTAATTTGTAATGAATCGATATCTTTCGACGTGCTAAAAACCAATTTTATATTTTTTCCTACATTTCTTTCAGAAGCATCTTCTATCGCATTTCTAAAATTGAAGGTATAGGTTGTATTGTCTTTCAATGTGCTATCTAATAAAATACTTAAGCCTTGGGGCCTAATTTTTGTTTGATAGGTTCCAACCGATGGAGTAATTAGTAATTCTTGACTTAGGTTTCTGATGCTTACATATTCATTGAAAGTCAAGTCTATTCTTTTGCCTTTGAAATTTCTACTTTTATTGAGAGGGATAGATTCACTGATTTTGGGTGCTAATGTATCTTTTTTTCCCCCTGGAGGGTTGGCCATTTGCGCACAACCCTGAAGGATTAGCGTAATGAACAATCCTGAGATTAGCGAGAATAGAACCAAGTTTTTAAGCCTACTTAGCATGTTCAAAAATGTATAAATTGCTTGAATAATTTCCCCCACCTAAACTTGCCTTTAAATTGGAAATTAAACCAATGATAAAGGACATGATGATTTTTTTGGAACCACTTTGGTATTGATGACTCATGAGGGAAATATAAAAACTATCAAAGATTAATCCTCTTTTTTCTTTTAGTGAAAAGCCATACTGGTTTGCAATGGATTGTATGGTTTCTGGAGTAAAATGGTAGATATGCCGGGGCACATCATAAGCTGCCCAGTGCTCTTTAAAGTATTGGGCATCGTAGCTTTGGCAATTAGGTAAAGCCAAAAATAATTTTCCATTTTGTGCCAAATGCTTCTTAAAGAATTTAAAGTAGTCATGTATTTCGTAGACGTGTTCTAGTACATGCCAAAGGCTGATTACTTGGAAACTTTCTGATTCTGGGATGTTGTTCAATTGTGGATAGATCGTTTTTCCTGTCATCTTAGCTGCTTTGCTAGCTGTTGCAGGATCTAGTTCCATGCCGTGAATATTCCAACCTCGCTTCTGGCAAGCTTGTAAAAAATGGCCGGTCCCGCAACCAACATCGAGTAAATTTTTGCCTTCTTTTTTTTCGGGTTCTATCCAATTTGTTTTTAACCGAAGTGTGATATTTCTTACTTTTTGATAAAGTTGATTAATGAATCCTTTTTCCGTATTACTATGAGATATATAGTTTTCAGATTGATAGTAGGGCCCAGCTTCACTTGATTTCGGTCTGGGATTTGTAAACTGTAGGTTACAGCTATTACATGCTACAATTTGAAATGTTTGATTTGAAACGGTATAATCTTTTGCACTCAGAATGAATGTAAATTCTTTATTTAAACAAGCTGGACATTCTTGTAATTCTTCCATAATTAGCGACCCATAAATAAAAGTAGAATAGAAACGTCAGAAGCGGAAACACCAGAAATTCTACTAGCCTGACCAATTGTTTGTGGTTTAATGGATTTTAATTTTATCCTAGATTCAGTGGAAAGGGTTTTAATTCTATCGTAGTCAAATGTTTCGGGTATTTTTAAGTCTTCCATGGTTTTCATTTTATCAACCATGAGCCTTTCTTTTTCAATATAGCTTTCGTATTTAACGATAATTTCTGCCTGTTCGATTACCTCTTGTGAATAATTTTCTTTCACATTTTGTATTAAGGGGTGTTCTAATAAGGTAGAGAAACTTAGGTCAGAACGTTTAAGTAAATTAATAATGGGTGTCCCTTCCCTTAAACTAGAGCTTCCTTGACTTTCTAGCCAGGAATTGATTTCGTCGGGTTTTATTTTATGGGTTTTAATATGTTCTAATAGGCGAGTTACATCGTTTTGTTTTTGTTGGAATTTATCCATTCGTTTTTTGGTGGCAAGCCCCAATTCAAAACCTTTTGTGGTTAATCGTTCATCCGCATTATCTTGGCGTAATAGCGTACGAAACTCTGCCCTTGAGGTGAACATTCGATATGGTTCATCTGTCCCCTTATTTATGAGATCATCGATTAAAACACCGATATAGGCATCTGATCTAGAAAGCGTAAATGGATCCAACGATTGTGCTTTTTGATGGGCATTGATACCTGCCATGAGACCTTGGCAAGCAGCTTCTTCATAACCAGTAGTCCCGTTTATTTGTCCGGCGAAATATAGGCCTTGAATAAGCTTGGTTTCTAGTGTTGCTAGTAATTGGGTTGGAGGGAAATAATCGTATTCTATGGCGTAGCCAGGTCTAAATAATTTTGCTTTTTCAAACCCAGGTATTAGTCGAATGGCTTCGTATTGTATTTCCTCTGGCAGGGAAGTTGAGAAACCGTTAACATATATTTCTACTGTATTCCACCCTTCTGGTTCTACAAATATTTGGTGACTGTCTTTGTCTGCGAATCGGTTAATTTTATCTTCTACAGAAGGACAATACCTCGGTCCTAGGCCCTTTATTCTCCCAGCAAACATGGGTGATTTATCAAATCCTTTTCTTAATACTTCGTGTACTTTTGTATTGGTATGAGTAATCCAGCAGGAGCGTTGTTCTTGTATTGGTGTTTCTGTTAAATAAGAAAAACTGCTTGGATTTTCATCCCCTTTTTGTTCTTCCATGGCAGTATAATCTAGACTTCTTCCATCTACACGAGGTGGCGTCCCCGTTTTCATTCGCCCTGATTCAAAACCTAAATGAACTAACTGTTCGGTTAATCCCTGCGCCATAGGTTCTGCCATTCTTCCTCCACCAAAATGCTTCTCTCCTATGTGTATTAATCCGTTTAAAAATGTACCATTTGTGAGTACTACGGTTTTGGATTTAAACTCTATTCCCATTCGGGTGATTACCCCTGTTACTTTGTTTTCTTTAATGAGGAGTTGTTGAACCGAATCTTGCCAAAAATCTACCAAAGCATTTTGCTCCAGAGCCAGCCTCCATTCCTCTGCGAATCTCATTCTGTCCGACTGACACCTTGGTGACCACATAGCTGGACCTTTGGAACGATTCAGCATTCTAAATTGAATCATGGTTTTGTCTGATATGATTCCAGACATACCACCAAGGGCATCTATTTCTCGCACGATTTGCCCTTTGGCAACACCTCCCATGGCGGGGTTGCAGGACATCTGTGCAATGGTTTGCATATTCATAGTGATTAGCAATACGCTAGATCCCATTTGAGCTGCAGCATGTGCTGCTTCACAACCGGCATGTCCCGCTCCTACTACTATTACATCGTATGCTTGTTGTTGCATGTTCTATTTTGTTTCACGTGAAACATTTATTGTTCTTCAAAATACTGCGCCAAATAGTAATCTTCTTTGGCTGTCATGATGGCTTTGTCTTCCTTTTTTTTGTCTTTGTATCCAGCTAAATGGAGTAAACCATGAACCATCACGCGCTGTAATTCGCTGCTTTCTGTTCCAAGTTTTAGGCCATTTTCTTGAATTCTATCAACCGAAATAAAGATATCTCCCTCTAATTTTTTGGGGTTTTCTGAATTATCAAATGTCACGATATCTGTCAATGTATCATGATTCAAGTATGTTTTATTGATTTCTAAGAGGTAGTCATCAGAACAAAAGATATAACTAATGTCTCCAATAGTCTTTTGTTCTTGCTGTGCTACAGCTTTAAGCCAAGCTTTGTGCCTGTTTTTTTGCGGCAGGTTAAAGTCGATCTCTTCTGAGCAAAATTGTATCATGGTTTCTCTTTCAAAGAGCTAATTTACAAAAAAGCATCCTCGAAATGTTCTAATTTGGTAGCTTGTGGCAAAAAAGTAATGGATATGCTATCGAAGCGGATCTCTTTTTCCCACTTTCGATCGATTTGATATTGGTTGGCGGCTTCTGATAGCATGTTGATTTTATGCTGGTTGATATGTTCTTCAGGATAACCAAAGCGTGTTCTTCGCAGCGATTTCACCTCAATAAATACAAGGGTTTGTTGGAATTGAGCGATGATATCTATTTCAGCTTTTCCTGTTCTGTAATTTTTATCAAGTATTTGGTAGTGATTTCTTCGTAAATAGTCTTCCGCTACCCTTTCAGCCTTTTGGCCGAGCTTTAAATGTTTTGCCATTCTTGTATCTTTGTGAAGCAAGGTATAAAGTGGATAATATCTATTTTCAATAATTACTTGATAATATAAGATGCTGAATAAAGAAATTCAATTTGTTGATATGGGCTTGTCTGAATACCAAGAAACCTGGGATTTGCAGGAAAGGCTTTTGGATCATATTGCTCAAATAAAATTGACTAACCGAAGGGAATCACGGGTGGACAAGACGCCTAATTATTTGCTTTTTTGTGAACATCCACATGTATATACGCTGGGTAAGAGTGGAGATGAGTCTCATTTGTTGATGCAAGAACCTTTTTTGGACAGCATTGGTGCACGATTTTATCGGATTAACCGTGGAGGAGACATAACCTACCATGGGCCAGGTCAAGTGGTAGGTTATCCCATTTTGGACTTAGAGAACTTTTACACAGACATACATTTATACTTGCGTATGCTGGAAGAAGCAATTATCCTTACCTGTCAAGATTATGGATTAGTGGTTGGAAGAATTGATGGATTAACGGGCGTCTGGATTGATCATGAATCTGAAAATGCCCGCAAAATTTGTGCTTTAGGCGTTAAAGCCTCGCGCTGGATTAGCATGCATGGCTTCGCATTTAATGTAAACACAGATTTAAGTTATTTTGGGCATATTGTTCCTTGCGGTATTGCTACCCGTGGTGTGACCTCTTTACAACAAGAACTAGGACGAGAAGTGGCTATTGATGAAGTAAAATCTAAGGTTTTAACGCACTTTAGTCAATTATTTGAATGCAAGCTGATACATGTTTCACGTGAAACATTAAACCTAACCAAATCTTAAAGCAATATGGAGCCTAAAAAGAATTTTAAAAACACGTTATTTATTGATATTGAGACGGTCTCTGGAGAATCTAATTTTTCCCTACTTTCAGACCAAATGAAACACTTTTGGCTAAAAAAAGCGAAGAATATATCAAATCCCCAAAATCTAGCTCTAGAAGAATTGTATGTAGACCGTGCTGCTTTATTTGCTGAATTTGGCAAAATTATAGTGATAGGAATGGGATTTTTGTACCAAAATAAAGAGAAAGAACTTTGCTTGAAGGTGAAAACTATTGCCAATAAAGATGAAAAATCTTTGCTGTTGGAGTTTATACAATTCATTAATGATACGTACAAATCAAGGGAATTAACCTTGGTGGCTCATAATGGAAAGGAGTTTGACTTTCCCTATTTATGCAGGAGGATGCTGGTGAATGGCTTGGAAATTCCTAGGCCCTTACAATTACAAGGGAAAAAGCCTTGGGAAGTTTTACATCAAGATACCATGGAGTTATGGAAATTTGGCGATAGGAAGGTCTATATTTCTCTGGATTTATTGGCAGAATTATTAGGGATTCCTGGCTCAAAAACGAATTTGACAGGAGATAAAGTACATGGCGTTTATTACCTGGAAAAAGATTTAGGTAAAATAGCAGCCTATTGCGTGGAGGATGTAGTAACGCTTGCCCAATTATATCTACGCTACCATTTTTTACAAATGGTAGAAGAAAAAAATATCGATCGAATTACATCAATTTAGCAGGATTTCCGAAGACTCTTTTTGAGGCCGCAACGGGTTCTATTAC
Organism: Aquirufa sp. Wall-65K1; assembly: GCF_054558475.1. Classification (NCBI taxonomy): domain Bacteria; kingdom Pseudomonadati; phylum Bacteroidota; class Cytophagia; order Cytophagales; family Flectobacillaceae; genus Aquirufa; species Aquirufa sp. Wall-65K1. The sequence continues at coordinate 30,416 of NZ_JBPXKD010000006.1, forward strand.
CACACTTCCCGCTCCTACTGTGGCTCCTTTGCCGATTTTAATACTTCCTACGATGGTACTTTGGATGCCGATAAAGCAATTGGTATCCAATTTGCATTCTTTACCAATGACAGATCCTGCGCCAACTTGCACGTATTCTTCAATAAGTGCTCCGGTTTCCACAATGACACCTGCCCCAATGATACAATGATCAGCCAATTTTGCCTCAGGCTGAATGATCGCTCCAGCACCTACATATACGCCATAAGCTAGGTTTTTAACATCAGCAATAATGGCTGAAGGATGAATGGCATTGACAGGTTTTACTTGACGATCTTCCATAATGGTTTCAATCATCTTTTTTCTTTCGGTTGGGTTTTCTAATGCGACAAATACTCCACAATTTTTACCAATTAAGCCCCAATAGGATTCATCTTCTGTACTTCCTAATACAGGGATTTCTCCAATTTGAGTATCTTTTTTCTTTGGATCATCATCCAAAAAACCATAGATAACGACTTCGTTTTTTTGAAAAATGGAAGCTACTTCTAAAGCAAACGGATTAACGCCAATGATGATAACTGGTAAAGATGTCATATTATGATTGAATTTTTTGAGTATAATTACTGAGATCGAATGCTATTTCATTGTTTTTAGTTAAAACAAGATGGTGGTATACTCCTTCTTTCTTGAGCATTTTTTCTGTTTGCAAATGTAACGCTTCCCCGTCGATTTCCGTTAATCCATACCAAGGACTTAAGTCACCTAAGTCTTCAATAATCCACGCATATTCGATAGAACCATCTTCTTTCGCTGTTTCTTGGATATTTAATCCAATATCTGCCCTGTAAATAGGTTCATGTTGGTTTAAAGGAGCTTTTTTAATGAGTATATCAAAGATCTGTCTTTCATTGGTAGGTAAACCTTGATACAAATGGGTTTCTTCTGTTCTCCAAGATTCAGTAGCAATGGAGTAAAAAGCATCCAATAATAAACAGGCATTGTATTTTCTCAAGGACTGTTTTTCTAAATCCCACCCTGCTCCTCCCGATTCTAACAGGACTAATCCATAGCCTTTTCCCTGAGCAAAATCTCCAAATGCTCTTGCCTCATATTCATCAGACCACTTCGCTATGTTGTTTGGCAAGTAAGCTTGTAAATGTCGAGCCATTCGGTTCGCTATTTTAGCCGCTCGCAAGCGAGAAGCAGTCCAAGTTCCATGTTCATCACCTGCTGTAGCAAGTAACGCGATATGTGTTTGATGGGGAGTTTTACCAGCTGAATACAAACGGTTTTGATCGTGTAGGTTGAATGAAAAAATTGGTTTAATTTCATCTAACCAGCGGGCAAGAATTTTTGCTTCTGGACTGCTTTGGGTTCTCGCATCTCGGTTCATATCGATGCCCAAGGCGGTCTCCCTTGTCCACCTATTTGCTCCATCCGCATTTAGTCTAGGAATAAAGAATATAGATACTTTCTGATGCAATTCTGCCTTGAATTCAAACCATTTATTCAAATTATAGGATAAAAAAAGAAAAATATCAGCTAAAGCCATCGTAGCCGTTGCTTCATCTCCATGCATTTGAGACCAAGCAGCTATGTGGATTGGACCTTGGCCAAAGCGTATTTCTTGAATATCTTTTCCTTCAAAAGTTTCCCCTAATTTTCGGCTGCTAAAAAGTGGAGATTGGGACCATTCTTGGAATAAATCATCCCATATTTTTTCAGGAAATCTACGATTTGAAATGCGCTTTTCTTGAAAGCTTTCGTATTGTTCAAATAGTGAATTAAACATCATTCGTATAATGGTTTAGGGACCCAATCTGCCCAAGCTTGTTTTTTGAAAATACCTTTTTTGCCTGAAATATACATGACGATAAGGGTGCAAAGGAAGAAACAGAACCAGGCATCCGAGCCAAATAATTCTATTCCCATGGCAATGGCAGTAAGTGGTGTTTTGGCTAGGCCGGTATATAAACAAGTAAAACCAAGAGCAGCCAACAATGGAAGAGGTAAAGTTATGATTTCATGTAGTGCACTGCTAGCGTGTGCTCCTATCAAAAATAATGGAGTGGCTTCCCCTCCTTTAAATCCTAAACCTAAACTTAGGCTTGTGGCTAAGGTTTTACTCCAGGCAAAGTTGGCGGTATCACCGGACTCAAAAGGGCGAAGTAAATACGAAGCACCCAAGCCTATGCTTTCATGAAAAATAGGAAATTGGAAAATGAATAGTAAAATCAAGCCCGCGAGAATGCCCTTGAGAATGTTATGCATAGGTAATTGGGCGAACGTTTTTGAAATAATTGATTCTAAACGCGAATACACCCAGCCCAAAACGCCTAAAAATAGGCCTATACTTGCTAATTTGGCCCAAAAAGCCAAAGAAATTTCAGGTAAAAAAACAGTAGGATAAATCGTGTGATTTGTGCCCCACACGTGGAGACTCACCCAATTGGCACCAAAAGCGGAAAAAAGACAAGGCAAAATAGCTCGAAAGGAAATTTGACCGACTTTGGAAATTTCTAATCCAAAAAGGCAACCTGCCCAGGGTGTTCCGAAGACCGAGGCAAATCCTGCCGACATCCCAGCTCGTAACCAATCAACTTTGTCCGACTCTTCCAAACTAAGCCAGTTGGAAATTTGGTAGGAGGCAACACCTCCCATTTGAACAGCTGTTCCTTCACGCCCAACCGAAGCACCCGAAATTTGGCTTAACCAGGTACCTAGTAAAATGAATGGTCCCAATCCCCATGGGATATCACTCCTTTGTTGGTTCACTCGATCAATGAGATCATTTGTCCCCAATTGAAAAGAGGAATTGGGGAGCTTAGCCAAATACTGAAAGCAAGCTCCCAAAATTGGTAAAGTAAATAAAAGGCCTAGATGCTCAGAGCGATAATCGGAAATTTTTTCTAATCCCCATAAAAATAAGGAAGAAGCAGATCCCACGAGAAAGGAAGTGGACAATCCCATGCATATTCTAGAAAGCCAATGTCGGGTCGAAGTAGTCAAGCTATTGGAATAATTCGCCCAAAGTTAGGGAAATAATGGAAGGATTGAACTAGGAAAGTAGCCAATAGACTCCTATTCAGGCATTTCCATTAAATCGAATGAATTTAGCTACCTTTGTAGGCATAATTTTCTACGAAATGGTTGATTTTTTAAGCTTGGGATTGAACCCACAATTACAAAGAGCATGTGATGCCTTGGGTTATCAAGAACCAACACCCATTCAAGAAAAGGCCATTCCTTTACTTTTAGGGGGACATGATGTTTTGGGTATTGCGCAAACGGGTACAGGAAAAACGGCAGCCTATGTTTTGCCTCTTTTGATGCAATGTAAATATGCTCAAGGCCAAAATCCACGGGCCTTGATTTTAGCGCCTACTAGGGAGTTGGTGATGCAGATTTATGAGGTTATGGTGACTTTGGCCCAATTTACGGATTTGCGCTTATTGGCATTATATGGTGGTTTAGGCCCTAAAACCCAGATTCAAGCTATTGAAAATGGTGTTGATATCATTGTTTCTACGCCAGGTCGCTTCTTAGAATTATATCGAAAGGAAGTAATCATCGTCAAGGAATTGAAACATTTGGTTTTGGACGAGGCGGATAAAATGATGGATATGGGTTTTATGCCTCAGATTCGTCAAATTTTGGAAGTGATTCCTTATAAGAAAAGGCAAAATGGTTTGTTTTCTGCCACCTTTCCCGAGCGAGTGGAAAACTTATCACATGAGTTTTTGGAGTTTCCTCATAAAATTGAAATAACCCCACAAGCTACTCCAGCTAGCCAGGTGAAACAGCACGTCTATGAGGCACCCAATTTAAAAACGAAGATTAATGCCTTGGAATATTTTTTACAAAATCCTGATTTCGAGAGGGTTATGATTTTTTGTAGAAGTAAGGAAGTGGCAAACCAGGTGGAAAAGTTTTTAATTAGAAAGGTTTTGTCGGAGGCTCAAGTTCGGGTTATTCACTCAAACAAGGGACAAAATACTCGAATTAATGCCATGCAACAATTTAGGGAAGGCTTGGTTCGTGTTTTGGTAACAACAGATGTGGCTTCTAGAGGAATAGATATACCTAAAGTTTCACATGTCATCAATTTTGATGTGCCTTTAATCTATGAGGATTATGTGCATCGTATAGGTAGGACGGGTAGAGCAGCAGAAATTGGGGAATCAATCACATTTGTGACTTTAGCAGAGCGTTACCATTGGGCTAAAATAGAGACGATCATTCAACAAAAAATTGAGATAGAGCATTTGCCATCAGGGATTTATGAAGAAGATACGCCATTTTTAGAGCAGCAAGATATGTTGCGTGCGGTAGATGATCAGCGGAAAAGAGAAGATCCCGAATTTAAAGGGGCTTTTCATGAAAAGAAACATAAACCCAGGGCTAAATTAGGCGCTAAAAGTTCTTCTAAGGGGACTTCCAAAGGTAATACTTCAAAGAGTAAACCTAAAAATGCATCAAAATTTCGTTCAAATACATCCTCCATTAAAAAGAAAAGGTAGATTTGTGATATGATGCTAAGAAGGAAAGCCTATTTATTAGGAATATTATTATGTTTGTCGGTGCCTGTAATGGCAGCTATGACAGCAGATTCATTGATTCGAATACCTCGATATCAGGCATTATTTGGTAAAAAGCCACTAAATAAGAAAGATCAAGAAGAGGTTACTCAAATTATTAATAGTGTCGATCAAAGTTTTCCGAATCGGGCAGAAGGGGTCAAATTTTTATCTGAAAGAGCCTGGGAATATGTGTCTGAGGGAAAATTAGACACGGCGACCTATCGTTTTAATTTAGTTCATGCCTTAGACTCTACTAGTGTTGAGGCCTATTGGGGTTTAGGTGTCATCGCTTTTCAACGCCTAGATTTTCCTGCTGCCATAGAGCTTTTGGGAAAGGGTTTACAAATCAACCCTAAGTTGAGTATCATGCGGGTGGATTATGCGATTGTAAAGTTGAGTTGCTATTTGAAAAATATGGAATGCGGTAATTTGGAGGAGGTTGATGCGCTGTTAAGCCAATCATTACAAGAAGACCCAACGAATGCCAATGCTTGGATGAAAAAGAGTCAAGTGGCATTTTTACAAGAAAAATATGAGTTAGCATGGAGTTATTTTCATGAATGTCGATCATTGGATTTGACGCAATTGGATTTAAATTTTTCTCAACAACTCGTGGAAAAAATGCCAGATCCCAAGGGTATTTTTAAATGATAATTTGGTCAGAGCTATGGGAATTCGTTCTTTTTTTGCCAAGCCTTTTGCCCATTGGGTAGTTAAGAAGTATCGGATGACTCCATCCGAGGCCATAGATAAGCAGTATTTTTGGTTGAATGCTAATTTGAATAAAGCGAAATCTACGCTTTTTGGTCAGGCCTTTGGCTTTGATAAAATCCAAAATTACCTGGAATATAAGTCGAGAGTTCCCATTTTTGAGTATGAGGATATCAAACCCTACATAGAGGAAGCGGTAGCTGGGAAAAAGGATATTCTTTGGCCAGGAAAACCAGCATATTTTGCCAAAACATCAGGAACGACATCAGGGGCCAAATACATTCCTATCAGCTCCGAGTCTATGCCCTTTCATATTTTAGGCGCAAGAGATGCTTTGCTGCATTATGTGCATCAAAGTGGGAATGCTTCGTTTTTGGATCAAAAATTGATTTTTTTATCGGGGTCTCCAGAACTAGAAACAAAGAATGGAGTTCCAACGGGCCGACTATCGGGTATTGTAAATCATCATGTCCCCTCCTATTTACGGACCAATCAATTGCCTTCCTATGCTACAAATTGTATCGAGGATTGGGAAGAAAAATTAAGTGCTATCGTGGAAGAAACCATCCATCAGCGTATGGGTTTGATATCCGGGATTCCGCCTTGGGTTCAAATGTATTTCGATCGATTGGAGGCCCAATCAGGTAAAAAAATAGGAGATTTATTCTCTGATTTTCAAGTATTTGTTACCGGGGGTGTCAACTTCGAGCCTTATCGAGATAAGTTAATGCAATCCATAGGAAGAAGAGTAGATGTCGTAGAAACCTATCCTGCATCAGAAGGGTTTATTGCCTTTCAAGATTCAAGCGGTGAAGAAGGCTTATTGTTATTGGTAGATGCTGGAATATTTTATGAGTTTGTGCCAACGGATACTTATTTTTCTGAAAGTCCAACTCGTTTGTGTTTATCCGAAGTAGAGTTAGGGGTCAATTATGCTTTGCTGATGACCACCAATGCGGGTTTATGGTCATATTCTATTGGAGATACGGTGAAATTTGTTTCATTGGATCCATATCGGATTATTGTAACGGGAAGAATCAAGCATTTTATTTCAGCATTTGGTGAGCATGTCATTGCCGAGGAGGTAGAATTAGCCATGAAAGAGGCTATGGAGGCTTGCCCAGAAACAAAAATGGTGGAATTTACGGTGGCTCCGCAAGTTAATCCATTAAATGGCCAATTACCTCACCATGAATGGTTGATGGAATTTGATGAAGCACCTAAGGATATGGAATTATTTCAAAAGACCTTAGATACATCCATGCAGCGCCAAAACATATATTATCGCGATCTTATTGAAGGAAATATCCTACAGCCTTTAGTGATTCAATCTTTGGAAAAAGATTCATTTATTCGATATATGAAGTCGAAAGGTAAACTAGGGGGACAGAATAAGGTTCCACGATTATCCAATGATCGAATATTAGCTGAGGGATTACTTGGCCAGAGTAAGGGCTACTAATTTCGGGCTAAATAGTTTATTCAAACCAACTGGCATATTTAACATAATTCATGGCTGTACGCATGAATACTTCAGCGGCCTCTTCGCTGACAGGTTTTAAAAATTTGGCAGGATTACCCGCGTAAATACTTCCAGAAGGAATGCGCATACCTTGTGTGACTACAGCTCCTGCTGCAATGATACATCCTGATTCCACATAGGCTCCATCCATGATGATGGCACCCATTCCTACCAAAACGCGGTCTTCTATGGTGCAGCCATGAACGATGGCATTATGTGCAATGGAGACATAATTTCCGATGATTGTCTCGGTTTTTTGATAGGTACAATGGATCACTGCACCATCTTGGACATTGCTATAATCCCCAATTTGAATTCGATTGACATCCCCACGAATGACTGCATTAAACCAAACGGTTCCATGTTTTCCTATGGAAACATTTCCTACTACCGTAGCATTAGGGGCTAACCACACATGTTCTCCGAATTGAGCTAAATGACCTTCTACTGCTAAGATTGTTGCCATAATGGTATTAATTAGGCCATTTTCCTTGAAGTTTCATCACCTTTTCTATGACGTCCCTTACGGCTCCATGGCCACCTTTAAAAGGAGAAACATATTTAACAACTTGATGAATTTCTGGTATGGCGTCAGATGGACAGGTACTAAGAATATTTGGTCTAGAGAGAATTTCTAAATCTGGGACATCATCTCCCATGTATAAAACTTCATCTTCTTGCAGCCCAACTTCTTGTAACCATTTTTCAAAAGTCGCTGTTTTATTAGAGGCGCCTAAACTGCTATAAATATGCTGAAATTTAAGGTTTTCTAATCTTTTTTGAACTCCGGGGTGACTTCCCCCTGTGATCACGCACATTTGATATTCCGCTTGTCTGGCCTTTTCAATGGCATATCCGTCTCGGATATAAAAACTTCTGAAGTGTTCGCCCGTTTCTAGTACGTGTACTTGGCCATCTGTCATGACTCCATCCACATCAAAAACAAAGGCTTTTATACGATTAAATAGAGAAAGGACGTTTTGCATAATGGGTTTATTTACCGCAAATATCCTAAATTTTTGTTTATTTTTACTTGCTTATCCCTAGGTTTAGTTGAATATGTTTCGAGCCCTAATTTTCTTTCTTTTTGTCAGCTTGGGGATAAGTTTATCCACCCAGGCGCAAAAATTTTCTAATTCGAAAGGAGATTTTTCTACAGAGGTTAAAAACTGGATGCTTCTAAGTAGAAATAAGGAAGCTCCGGCTATTGGGGATTTATGGATGGCCAAATGGCCATTCGCCAATTTGAATGCGGCAGAACAAGACCAGTTTGAAAAATTGGTAAAAAAAATGCCAGCCGTGGGCTTTAAATCCCCTCAATTAGCTTATTTATTTATTCGATGTACGGTACAATTATCTGATGATGCAGATGGCCTAAAAAGTCTTATTCAGGTATGGGAAAAGTTGGTCGAAAAGAAAGACTTTCGGACGGCCATGTCCCTGGTCGAAACTCTTGAAAACTGGCAATTTAATCAACAAATTCCCGGACTAGCAGCTATGTCCATCAAGGTAAAGGGAAGGATATTGGTGACCTGGCCAAGTGATGTTTTGCTGGCAGATTCCTTAGGACAAAAAGTTAAAGAAGATGATGGATGGGATACTCCTGGTACATCAGAACTGGTTGCCCCCAATGCCTCCGATAAAAATTGGTTGATGGAAACGAAGATTGGAGGCCCGGTTTTACTTTGGAGATTTCCAGAACTAAGCTATAAAACGGGCCGAGATAGTATTCAATTTATCCCAAAGACTTTTCAATGGTCGGTTGTAAATAAAATAGGAAAAGGGACCGATGCTGAGATTCCGGGAGGAATACTGGGGTATTTAGATGCTACATGGAAGATTAGGTCTTTTGAGATACTTCCTAAAAAAGGGCAGCTAGTGGGCTTGGAGGGAGATTGGGTTCAACTAGATAAAAACCTTGCAGGAAAAGGCAAACTTAGTCTTAAAAGAAAAGCAAATACAACTATTTTCCCCTTTGAATTTCGATCCCTAGATGTGATGTCATCCCCTATTCAAGAGAAGTCGTGGCGGGCCAATGGCCGACTCTGGATTTTAGGAGATAAACGGGGCTTGATTTCTTCGAGTACTCAATTGGCCTACTTTCAGGTACTGTCAGATAAACAGCTGCTTGCCCAAATAAAAACAAAATTGATGTGGTTAAGCGCCGAAGGAAATGTAAGCATTCCAGAAGGGCAATTTGCGGCCTATATGGGAAGCCGAGACACCTTGCAGCATCCTAGCATTCGGGCTAACTGGTATCCACTTCAAGACCTTTTGCATATTCGAAAAATAGACGGAGGCCCGATGGAGCGCTTACTATTTGAGGATTCTTATCATCAAGTTAGGATATCAGCCGATTTGGCGGTTTTAAATCCCCAAGCGAAGAAAGTAGACTTTTTCAGGTTGTCGGGTAAAAATCAAGTTCCTGCCTGGGTAGAGTCATTTGATTATTTTGAAGAAAGTCGAGTTACAGCCTTACAGGGAATATTGAATTACAATCCTTTGCGGATTTTGTACAATCAAATAATTGAAACAAAAAGCCCTCAAGTGTACCTAAGTGAGATAGCACTGAAATACAAAAAAGAATATGCCTCTTTGAAATCAGGATTCATGATGTATCGAGATGCGGGGTATATTCAATACCGTGCGGATACAGACCAGGTATCTTTTACCAAAATGGGTCGTCATTACGCTTTGGTACAATTTGAAAAAAAGGACTTTGACCGTTTTTATGTGGCCTCTTTTGCCGACATGATTGAAAAGGATTCTGCCAATATTAGTTTAGATTTAGGTCGACAGAGGCTGATTGTTCGGGGTATTGATGAAATTCGAGTATCCGATTCTTTGAAAGCTAATTTTGTGCCTCAGAATAAGCAAATCGTCTTTACTAAAGGTAGAGATTTTGATTTTCATGGAGAAATTAAGGTTGGTAACTATCGTTTTCGAGGGCCCAATTTTCAATTTAATTTTGCCGAGTTTACGGTCAACTTTCCCAAAATTGACTCCATTACTTTTTTACCAAGATTAAAAGATGGTTCCCTGGGCACGAGAGAGCTAGGTGGGCATTTTAAGTATGAATCAGGGATGTTACAATTAAGCCCACCGAATAATAAATCTGGACGATTGGGTGTAGCGGCGTATCCAAAATTAATCATACCCAAAGGGGTTACCACTTATTTTGATGAACCATGGAGGGCACAAGGCTTATACGGCAAAAAATATTATTTCAAAGTTCCAAAGATTGAATTGGATAGTCTATTGTTGAAAGACATCACATTTGATGGAAGTTTCTATTCAGATGGCTTGTTTCCGGTATTAAAAACCAAATTGGAATTAATGCCAGATCAATCTTTCGGATTTAAATATATGGCTAAAAGTCCTATCGATATTTACAAAAACCAAGCAAAATTTAGCTTAAATGAAGTATTATTGATGGATCGAGAGGGTTTACATGCTTCAGGAAATTTGTCGATATGGGGTTTAAGTTCCAATTCCAAGACCTCCACTTTTTATCCAGATTCATTGGTGTCTAAAGGCCTTGATGGAAAATTAGTGACTTCCTATCAAGGGAAAAATACCTTTCCTTCGGCAAGTTTTGGGCTTCACTCCTTACATTGGTATCCTGCGGTGGATAGTTTATGGATTTATCCTCAGAAAAACCGTATCAGTTTATTTAATAATCAAATACAGTTGGCAGGAAATTTAGGTTTTCATCAAAAGAAGGTGTTTGGAAAAGGTCAGGTTTATTATGGCGATGGAGTGTTTAATTCGCAGCATTTTACCTTTGGAGCGAATGCCTGGCAAAGTGATTTAAGCGATGTAAAGATTGGTCGACAGATGAATTTATTTAAGCCATCTGTGTTTGCGCAAGCTATTTCGGTAGAAGCGGTTATGGGTACTCAAAAAGTAAACATGCGGGCAAAAAAATCAAAGGAATTATCAGATGAAAATAGCATATTATTATTTCCTTTTATTGGTTATCAAAGTACCATTTCGGAAGCGACTTGGGATTTGGCAGCTCAGCGGTTTAGGCTTTCTGGCAAGTCTGGATTTGAGTTAAATCAATGGTCAGCGGACTCCACCATGTTTAGCCAAGATTCTACGACTTTACAAAAGAAAATAGCTTTTTCGGATAAAGGGCTTATTCGGGCCAGTACGGCAGATTATGATTTAAAGGCACAGTTGTTACAGTTGGGAGGAGTTAAGCAAGTGGGTATAGGCCCAGCCGTGGTTTACCCAGCAAAGGGAATTTTTGCGATACAAAAAGATGGACAGTTTAAGCCATTTATGGGAGCAAGAGCCATTTTAGATCCTGAAAATTCGCGGCATATCATTAGTGAATTACAAGTTACCGAAGCGAATGCAGATAGCTGGAAAGGGGAAGCCATCTATCTTTTACCTCGTGCTTCAGGGGATAGTACAAAGATCAAAATGCGCAATTTCGCTTTTATGGAGGAGGCCGCTACGGCTAAAAAAGCAGCAGAAAAGTACATTCAAGCGGAGGCAGTATTAAGCGAAAAAGTACCTTTGGCATTATCTGCTCATCAACAATTTAAGGGGGAAATTTTTTTTAAGTCCAATCAAGAGTTTTTAAATTTCAAAGGATTTATTCGTCCAGTCATCGGTTTGTCAAATTTTAAAGCCGCCTGGATTCCATTTGAAAATCAAGGTGGAGAATCGCCTAATTTAAAGTTAAGTCCTAGTCTTCGCGATGAGGCTGGAAGGCCTGTCACAGCGGGTATATTCATCAATGCAGACAATAAATTATATCCAACCTTTTTAGGTCCACAGTCAGATGACCTAGACCCCGTTTTGTATTCTGCAGAGGGGGAAGTTTTTGAGGAGAAAGATTATTATCAAGTGAAGGGTAAACAGAGTGACATGAAGTTATATGTCAAACAAAAGAGGTTAGAAGCAGAAGGGGCTGTTCAGTTGTTTACGGGTAATAAGTTACTGACTTCTTTTGGTAAAATTTCTATGTCGACGGATACCTTGATTCCTAGATTAGAAACTTGGACTAGTCTACAGTTTCCATTTGCTCCTACTATTTTAAAAATTATGGGAGATCGCATTGTGAAATATAATTTGGAGGAAGGCTTAAGTACTGCCTCGGCAGATGAACCAGAAATGCGGGATGATTATTTGAAGCGAGCTGAGCAGGTACTAGGTAAAGCCATACCCGAAGCTATTAAATCTAAGATGGACCAAAACCATTTAGCGCTCGACAAGGTTTCCTTAGAGTTTACCAAATCTATCAATTTCTCTGCGGTGAAATGGGCTTGGTCACCCAATTTAAGTGCCTTTTACTCCATTGGGGGAATTCCTTTGGTGAATGTGGGTCCGGTGGATGTAAATAGTACTTTAAAAGGTTATATGGAAGTAATCAAGAAACCAAGCAAAGAAGAGTTTTATGGATATTGGGAATTATCCGAAGATCTTTGGTATTATTTTGCGTATTTTAACGGAGAGTTAGGGGTTTATTCTTCTGATAATCAATTTTTAGCAGCGGTAAGAGAAGCTGTTAAAAATGAAAAGAAAGATAAAAAAGAAGGAGAAGTTCGTGTGGTAGAAGCGGCAAGCGACGAGAAGGCTGTTTTTGTTAAGAAGTTTTTAACCTTGTATAGGCAAGAACCTCCTGTGAAAAAGCAGGCTCCGAAATCAAAAGCAGCGCCAAAAGCAGCACCTACAACTAAACCGAAAACAAAGTCCGGAGGATTTTAATATGGCATCAAAATTAACGCGCTTATTTCAATTTATGGACACCTTGGGTCTTGGTGAAAGAGATCCATTTGGTAATCCAATTGTATTCAAGCGTATAATTATGGTTGTTTTGGGCTTTTTGACATACAGCCGACTGGTGATGTACAATAAGACTAAGATTAAAGGAACGGAGTATTTGGATGAATTGCCGGAGCGAGGCGTTTTGTTTTTATCCAATCATCAGACCTATTTTATGGATGTGATTTGTTTGTATCATATCTTTTTTTCGGTCAAATGGGGCTTTAGAAATTCGGTAAATTACCCCATTTATTTGTTAGCTCCTCGATCCAATTTATTCTATGTGGCGGCGGCTGAAACGATGAAGGATGATGGTATTTTGCCTAAAGTATTTGCTCAGGCGGGAGCTATTTTAGTGAATAGATCTTGGAGAGCGAAAGGAGAGAATGTCAAAAGAGAGGTGGATTTAGAGGCAGTTGAAAAAATCAAAAAAGGCTTGGGTTTTGGTTGGGTAATAAGTTTCCCGCAGGGAACTACACGGGCATTTGCCCCTTTGCGCAAGGGAACAGCCCATTTAATTAAAAGTACAAACCCGATTGTCGTCCCCGTTAGGATAAATGGATTTAGACGAGCCTTTGATAAAAAAGGATTATTATTAAAAATGCGCAATACCCAATTGGAGGTTGAGTTTCGTCAACCGATTCAATTTAAGGAAGAGGATTCAATCGAGTCTATTTTAAATAAAATTGCCTTGGAAGTAGGCTTAAGCTTAGAGGAAGAAAATAAGATTGATTAGTTCATGCAGCGGAAAACGAGGGGATTGGTGATCAATAATATGCGTTATCGTGAGACGTCCCTCTTGATTACGATTTATACAGCAGAATTTGGTATAGCTTCTTACATCGAAAATGGAGTTAGATCAGCCAAAGCGAAACATAAAATGGCCCTTTTCCAGCCAATGACTTTGCTGGATTTGGAGGTTTATCATAAACCCGGTAAAGGACTTCATCGTATTTCGGAGGCCAAATGTTATTATCCTTATCAGCAAATTCCATTTGATATCATTAAGTCGAGTATTGCGCTATTTTTAAGTGAAGTGCTTGGAAAGGTTTTAAAAGAAGAAGAAGAGAATATTCCATTATTTAATTTTTTAGAAGAGTCCTTCCAATTTTTAGATATAGCAGAAGCGCATGTAGAAAATTTTCATATTCAATTTTTATGGGAATTGACAGCTTATTTAGGCTTTGGATCAAGTAGCTCCACTGAATTTTTTAGTCAAATGAATCCATGGATTGGAGAGGAAAAAATAAGGAGCCTGTCTCCTATTTTGGATGAATTAATTGGCTCTGGTTATGGGAAAGCCGTTTCCATGACTAAATTACAGCGAAAGGAATTGGTCGCAGCCATGTTGCATTATTATCAAATTCACATGGAATCCATTGGTGAGATTCGGTCGTGGCAAGTTTTACAAGAAGTGATGGCATCATGAAGAATATATCATTTTATCGAGTAACACCTTGTGAAAGAGAGGAGTATTTTTTGAACATTGTATTTCGATTTCAAATAACAAGTTCAGGACTTTGCCTGCTTCAATTGCCTATTTGGCGACCCGGAAGATACCAGGCACAGCATTTTTCTAAGAATATTCCTCAAGTTAGAGCTTTTAATCAGGCAGGAGAAGGAATTCCATTACATAAAAAAGGAACTTCTGCTTGGGAATTTCAAGGGAAGCATGATCAGGTTGTGGAGGTCAGATATGCGTATTATGCTAATCAGGCTGATGCCGGAGGAAGTATTTCTACCTCAAAGATGCTATATCTGAATTTCATTAACTGCTTAATGTACGTGCCAGGCGAAGAGGATAATGCTTGCGAGGTTCAGGTAGATATTCCGCAGGATTGGGAGGTGTGCACGTCTTTGATAAGTCGTCAACAAGGAGTTTGGAGCGCATCGAGTTACCGTGAATTAGTGGATTCGCCTTGGATAGGCAGTTTGGAATTAAACAAATACTCTTGGAAACAGGGAGATTGTCAATTTTGGGCTGAAGGGATAGGATCTCCCAATGTTTTTCAAGGGAAATTGTTGGAGGCTTATCGGAAAATTTCTGCTTATCAATTAGCCTGGATGGGACATTTTCCTGTAAAGGAATACCGTTTTTTACATTGGATTAAAGAGGAAGCATTTTACCATGGAGTGGAGCATCGCAACTCCACTATGATGGTTTTAGGTCCTCCGGACCGCGATTTATACGATGATTTAATCGGTTTGGCTTCGCATGAATTATTTCATGTTTGGAACATTGCTACCATTCGTCCTAAGGAGTTATTCCCCTATAATTATGCGGAGGAAGTATATTTCCCGACGGCCTGGTTTGTGGAGGGAGTGACTACTTATCTGGGAGATTGGTTTTTAGTGGCCTCAGGGGTATATCAAACAGAAGAATATTTAGCATCCCTTTTGGGCAATTTGAAATTACATTTTGAACGCGATGGGGCATCTCAACAATCTTTGATTGAGAGTTCCATTGATTTGTGGTTGGATGGATATGGAAAGGCTATTCCTGGAAAAAGGGTTTCCATTTATTATAAGGGAGCTATCGTGGCCCTAGGCTTAGATTTGCTGATTCGTAAGAAATTTGCCCATCGCAAATCGATTCGTGAGGTGATGATTCAAATGAATGAAAACTTTGGAAGAAAGGAATTAGGCTATACCTTATCTGATGTTTATCGAATTGTGGAAGAGGTTTATGAAGGAAGTTTGACTGATTTTTGGAGGATTTGGGTAGAAGGGAATGAACCACTGGAAGAACCTTTGAATGAGTTATTTGAATTTGTGGGATTGAAGATGGAGAAATCGGAAAGGGGTTTATTGTTGAATCAGCTAAATGGAGAATTAAATTTAGACTGTCAGAATTGGCTTCAAGGGATTATCAAGTAATTGATAAATGATAAAATTTGTCGCCATATGATTGTAAATGTCGTATAAGTTTATTTTATGTCATATAGCGCACACAGCAATCCTCTAATTCTTTTGGAATTTTACTGCGATGAAAGACTTCGCAAAAAGCATTCGAAAAATTAGATCAGATAAGGGATATAGCCAAGATTATGTGGCGATGAAATTGAATATATCTACTTCCTCATATTCTAAAATTGAGCGGGGTCAGACAGATCCGAATTTATCAAGGATGAAGCAAATTGCGGAGGTCTTGGAGTTTGATTTAGGAGAAATCTTAATGGAAAAGCCTGCATTGACCATTGGCAATACGAATGATGTAAATCCCGGTGAGGCTTACAGTTTTGTTATGCGGAAGGAATTTGATGAATCATTGCGACTAATTCTGGAATTACAAAAGAAGATTAGCGAGTTGAGTGCAAAATTGGAGCAACGGGGTTAATATTTATTCTGTAACTTTGCAGCTTAATTGGATCAATCATGTTGCAAAGACCTCGTAGAAATCGTCAAAGTGCCGTAATCCGTTCCATGGTAGAGGAAAATCGATTATCTGTTAAAGATATGATGTTTCCGCTATTTGTCATGGAAGGTCAGAAAACTCAAACAGAGATCTCTTCCATGCCGGGAATATACCGGTTTACATTAGACTTGTTGTTAGCGGAAATTGAATCCTGTGTCAAACTAGGTATTCAGTCCTTTGCTTTATTTCCTCAAATCCCGGAATCCAAAAAGGATTCTATGGCAAGTGAGAGTTATAAAAAGGGGAATATTTACACCGAATCCATTTATCAAATCAGTCAACGGTTTCCTGAAATCAGCTTATTGACTGACGTGGCGATGGATCCATATAGTTCAGATGGGCATGATGGAATTGTTCAAGAAGGTCAAATTCTGAATGATGAGACATTGCCCGTTTTAGCTAAGATGGCCATAGCCCAAGCGCAGGCGGGCAGTAAACTAATCGGTCCATCGGATATGATGGATGGAAGAGTTGGGTTTTTGCGTCAGGCTTTGGATGAAGCGGGTTTTTCACAAGTGGGCATTATGGCTTATACGGCAAAATACGCTTCGGCATTTTATGGGCCATTTAGGGATGCTTTGGAGTCTGCGCCAAAATTTGGGGATAAAAAGACGTATCAAATGAACCCTGCGAACCGTAGGGAGGCATTGATTGAAGCGGAATTAGATGAAATGGAAGGGGCGGATTTTTTAATGGTAAAGCCAGCTTTAGCTTATTTAGATATTATTTCCTTATTGAAGGAAAACAGTCATTTACCCATTGCAGCCTACAATGTATCAGGTGAATATGCCATGGTTAAAGCGGCGGCCCAAAATGGTTGGATTGATGGTGAAAAAGCGATGTTGGAGAGTTTGTTGTCCATCAAACGAGCGGGAGCTCAAGTCATATTAACCTATTTTGCCAAAGAGTTTGCACAATTAAAATTAGCGTAACCTATGTCCTCAGAACGTTATTTACAAAGAGGGGTTTCTGCATCAAAGGATGATGTACACAAGGCAATATCTACCTTGGATAAAGGATTGTTTCCTCAAGCATTTTGCAAAATTTCTCCTGATATGTTGGGTGGAGATGAGGCATATTGCAATATCATGCATGCTGATGGAGCGGGTACCAAATCTTCATTAGCCTATTTATATTGGAAAGAAACGGGTGATTTATCGGTTTGGAGAGGGATTGCACAGGACGCCGTGGTGATGAATACAGATGACCTTATTTGTGTGGGTGCAACGGATCATATGTTGTTGTCAAGTACGATTGGTCGAAATAAAAATCTAATTCCGGGAGAGGTTATTTCTGAGATTATTCAAGGAACAGAAGAGGTCCTTCAGATGTTGCGAGAGAATGGAATTGGTATTTATAGTACGGGAGGAGAAACAGCTGATGTCGGTGATTTGGTGAGAACAATCATTGTAGATAGTACCGTAGTGGCCAGATTAAAACGTTCGGATGTGGTTTCAAATGAGCATATTCAAGCGGGAGATGTCATTATTGGTTTGGCATCAGATGGCCAAGCAAGCTATGAAAAAATGTATAATGGAGGGATGGGAAGCAATGGGTTGACTTCTGCCCGCCATGATGTTTTGGGACATTATTTAGCGGGTCAATACCCAGAAAGCTTTGATCCCCAGGTTCCTCGCGATTTAGTTTATTCTGGTTCGAGAAGATTAGAAGAAGCGGTGGAAGGAACGCCACTGAATGTTGGTCAGTTAATCCTGTCTCCAACAAGAACCTATGCGCCCGTGGTAAAGGCAATTTTAGAGGAATTACGTCCGCATTTACATGGTATGGTGCATTGTTCAGGTGGAGCACAAACTAAAGTGATGCATTTTGTGGATAAGGTTCATATCATTAAGGATCAATTGTTTCCTGTGCCGCCTTTGTTTGAGATGATTCAAAAAGAAAGCGGTACTAGTTACCAAGAAATGTACCAAGTGTTCAACATGGGCCATCGTTTAGAAATTTATGTGAATCCGATATATGCTGACCAGATAATACGGATTTCTCAAAGCTTTGGAATTCCGGCTCAAATTATTGGTCGAGTGGAATCCTCAGAAAAAAAGAAACTAAGTATTCGGAGTGAATTCGGTGAGTTTGTGTATTAATCACAATTAAATCAAGGGCTTACTTGCAAGTTTGCCAATAACTTTTTATATTTGCACCCCCATTTAAAAGGCTTTTGAAAGGTATTCCTAGCCTCGTGGGATTGTTTCACTTAAATACATAAAAGAATGTACGCAATCGTAGAAATTGCCGGGCAGCAGTTTAAAGTAGAAAAAGACCGTTCCGTTTATACCCACCGTTTGGCGGGCGAGGAAGGCGCTGCACTGGTTTTCGACAAGGTATTACTTGTTGACAAAGACGGAGATGTGACCGTTGGAGCCCCTACAGTAGAGGGAGCTAAAATCACAGGAAAAATTGTAGCTCACGTTCGTGGCGAGAAAGTCTTGGTTTTCAAGAAGAAGCGTAGAAAGAGTTACCAAAAAATGAATGGTCACCGTCAAGATTTGACGAAGGTTTTGATCGAGTCAATTTCTTTAAAATAATTGTTTAATCAACGTTTTATACGTTTAACATAATACAACATGGCACATAAAAAAGGGGCCGGATCATCCAAAAACGGTCGCGAATCGCATAGTAAACGACTTGGCGTTAAGTTATTTGGTGGCCAAGCAGTTATCGCAGGTAACATTATTGTTCGTCAAAGAGGAACAGCTCACAATGCAGGATTAAATGTAGGTGTAGGAAAGGATCATACTTTATTTGCTTTGTCTGATGGTGTTGTAACCTTCAAAAAAGGATTTAAAGGTCGTTCTTTTGTTCACGTTTTGCCAATAGCTGCTAGCGCAGTGGCGGCAGATAAGCCAGCGGTTGCGAAAGCTCCAGCCAAGAAAGCGGCTCCAGCTCCTAAAGCTGAAGTTGCTGCGGAAGCCCTAGTAGAAGCTGCTCCAAAAGCAAAGAAAGCACCAGCAAAGAAAGCAGCTCCAGCAGCTGAGTAATTTGTCTGATTGATAAAAAAAGAACCTGGTGTTTTCACATCAGGTTTTTTTATGCGTTTGAAACCAAAAAGGACCTACCTTTGTTGAGTTAAATAAAAATTCTATGCTGAATTCACATATACATATATACACGGAGTCAACACCCAATCCACAATCCATGAAATTTGTTTTCAATGTGGAATTATTGCCTGATGGGATGTCTTTTGATTATACTCAACCAGCCGATGGCTTAACAAAGGAGAAAAATTCGCCTTTAGCAGTTGCCCTATTTGGTTTTGATTTTGTAAAGCGTGTATTTATCACCAGTAATTTCGTGACCTTAACAAAGGCGGAGCATGTATTGTGGGAAGATGAGCTTTTCGGCATCAAGCAATTTTTGAAAAAGTATTTTGAAGAGAAAAGACCCGTATTCAGTTTGCCTGAAAGTGCCATTTCAGAATCTGATGCCGATGAATCAGAGGTCATTGCCAAAATTAAGGAAGTCCTAGAGCAATATGTAAAGCCAGCTGTAGAGTCCGACGGAGGAGCTATTTCATTCTATTCCTTTAATGAGGAGTCGGGTCAAGTGAAGGTATTATTGCAAGGGTCTTGCTCGGGTTGTCCCTCTTCTACCATGACCTTAAAGGCTGGAATTGAGGCGTTGATGACACGAATGGTGCCTCAAGTGAAGGAAGTAGTTGCTGAAGGAGTTTAATCAGTTTCTTGGACAAGAAAATAAGAGGATATTCGTTAACCTTGACAGCGTTTAAAACGCTGGCAAG
Organism: Aquirufa sp. Wall-65K1; assembly: GCF_054558475.1. Lineage (NCBI taxonomy): Bacteria > Pseudomonadati > Bacteroidota > Cytophagia > Cytophagales > Flectobacillaceae > Aquirufa > Aquirufa sp. Wall-65K1. Next base: position 50,161 of record NZ_JBPXKD010000006.1, read on the forward strand.
GTTTAGAAAAAATCTAAAATTTGAAGCATTTCATTCACTTCTCGGAAATTTTCATGAACGATTTGATGTGAAACTTGCTCGTGTGCCCAAGTAGTATGAAAAGGAACATGAATACCGTGCCCACCAATTTCAAGAACAGGCAAAATATCGGATTTTAATGAATTGCCTATCATTAAGAATTCATGTGTTTGAATATCTAAATGATTAATAAGTTTTAAATAATCATGCTCTCTTTTGTTGGACATGATTTCAATGTGATGGAAGTATTTCTCTAATCCAGATTTGGCCAATTTTCTTTCTTGATCTAGCAAATCCCCTTTTGTTGCAACCACCAACCGGTATTTATGTGATAATTGCGCTAAAACTTCTTCTACTCCAGGTAAAATTTCAATAGGCTTATGAATTAGTTCCTTTCCAATGGATAGTATACGTTCTATTCCATCCAATCCTATTGTTCCTTTAGAAATTCGAGTGGCTGTTTCAATCATTGACAACATAAACCCCTTGACGCCATAGCCATAGGTATCCAAATTGTCCATTTCCGTTTTAAAAAGCTCTTGAGAAGTGCTATGAATTGGCAGAAAATTTTCCATCATTTCACAGAAGCGTTGTTCAGCCTCACTGAAATAGGGTTCATTAACCCATAATGTATCATCCGCATCAAAAGCGATAACTTTCATAAATCAGTTTCTTGGACAAGAAAATCGAGAGATAATCGTTAACCTTGACAGCGTTTAAAACGCTGGCAAGGTTTAGAAAAAAAAACAAATTTTTAGAATGATTTCGCAATGGTGATAAAATCGCCTGCTTTTAACGAAGCACCACCGATCAATCCACCATCCACATCTGCACATGCGAATAATTCAGCCGCGTTTTGTGCGTTGCAACTTCCGCCGTAAAGAATAGAACAAGCATCCGCTACAGCTTTGCCGTATTTTCCAGCAATATGCTGACGTAAATAAGCATGCATTTCTTGAGCCTGAGCTGAAGATGCCGTCAAACCCGTTCCAATAGCCCAGATTGGCTCATACGCAATAACTACTTGACCAAAGGCCTCTGCATTTAAATGGAACAAGCTTTCCGTTAATTGTTGTGCCACAAAGGCTAAAAAATCACCTCCTTCGCGTAATTCAAGGCTTTCTCCACAACAAAAAATAGGAGTTAATTTATTCTCTAATGCAGCATCTACTTTTGCCGCTAATTGAGCATTACTTTCTTGGAAATATTGTCTACGTTCTGAGTGACCTAAAATAACATAAGGTACACCGGCAGAAGCTAACATAGAAGCAGAAATTTCTCCCGTGTAAGCACCCGATGCTTTTTCATGGCAATTTTGTGCCGATAAAGACAAATTGGCAATGCCTTCTGTCGCTTTATTTACTTCTGATATAAATAATGCCGGAGGCGCCATAATCACCTGTACGCTAGCAGGTACTTCTGATTTTACTAATTCCGCTACTTCTGCAGCTAGTGCAACAGCTTCTGATGCTGTTTTATTCATTTTCCAGTTTCCTGCAACAATCTTTTTTCTCATACGTTCATCTTTTTTGGTGTGCGAAATTACAATTCCTTTCTGGCTTAAGAAAAATTACTACGAAAAATCAATCCCAAAGCCCCAAAGATTCAGGCTTTTGCCGTATTTTCACAAATGGTATTTACAAATTCGACCTTTCCATGAAACTTCAAAACAAAGCGACAAGTACAAGTCTTCTGTTCATATTTTTCCTTTTCATTGTTTCCTCTACTTGGGCACAGTCCAGTTTATTTCCTCATTCCAAACAGAAATGGGTAGACTCCGTCTTTGCCTCCTTAAGTTTAGATCAAAAAATAGGCCAAGTATTAATGCCTCGGGGAAATGCTGGACCCATCTATGATACAGCCCGATTAAATTCCATCGTTAGAGATTATCACGTGGGCGGCTTTGTGTTTTTTGCTGGTTACCCTACCCATCAAGCTAGATTGGTTAATAAGCTACAAGCCATGTCCAAAGTGCCGCTTTTCATCGGTATGGATTTAGAATGGGGTTTAAATATGCGCTTGGACTCAACTGTCCGCTATCCTTACCAAATGACGCTTGGAGCCATGCAAGGAAATGACGCATTGATTGAAAAAATGGGATTCCAAATAGCGCAGCAATGTAAAAGAATGGGAGTTCACATTAATTATGCTCCCGTGGTGGATGTGAATAATAACCCCAATAATCCGGTCATCAATTTCCGTTCTTTTGGGGAAGATAGAGACCTGGTCACGCAAAAGGCCTTAGCTTATATGCGAGGTCTTCAAAAAGGGGGAATTATAACCTCGGCCAAACATTTCCCAGGACATGGTGATACCGGGACAGATTCTCATTACGATTTGCCTTTATTGGGTCATAGCCGTAGTCGATTGGATAGTTTGGAACTATTTCCTTACCGTGAATTGATCCAAAAAGGCTTACAGGGGGTCATGGTCGGACATTTGAGCATTCCTTCCTTAGACACTACCGCTAGCTTGGCTTCTACGCTTTCAAAACCCATCGTGAAAGGTTTGTTACGAGATGAATTGAAATTTGAAGGATTAGTATTTACCGATGCCATGGATATGAAAGGAGCTACCAAAATGTTTCCTGAAGGAACGGCCAACGTAAAAGCTATTTTAGCAGGGAATGATATTTTAGAAACTTTTGTGGATGTTCCTTCAGCATTTAATGCCATCAAAAAAGCTATTAGCACAGGAGAATTAACCGAAGAAGATTTGAATTTCCGCGTCAAGAAAATTTTGAATGCCAAAGCTTGGGCGGGTTTAGATCAATATCAACCCATTACTATTGAGAATTTAGTGGAAGATTTGAATCCCATTCATTCGGAAGTATTGAATAAACAGTTGGCTGAAAAGACAGCTACGGTATTGAAAAATACTGACAACCTCATTCCTCTGCGAAATTTACATCAATTAAAGGTGGCAACCCTAGCCATTGGCAAGGCAAATTATGGAAGTACATTCCCTACGGAGTTCCAAAAAATGGCACAAAACTACATGGAAATGGATCATTTTTATTTGGATGAAACCAGTGCCGATACTACGATAAGCAATACGCAAGGGAAATTGAATGCTTATGACCTAGTACTTTTAGGTATTCATGGTACATCCATTCGTCCTGCCAATAACTATAGCCTTAAAGCTCCCATAAAAAGCCTAGTTGATCGTTTTATTACCAATAAAACAGTTGTAGTTCATTTAGGAAATGCTTTTACTTTGAATAAGTTTGATTCTTTGCAGAAAGCTGCGGCTTTGATTACCATGTACCAAGATGGCATTGCTCAACAAGAAGTAGCGGCTGAAATCATATTTGGTGGTTTGCCAGCCTCTGGGAAGTTTCCGGTGACACTCAATGCCAAATATGTTCGTGGTATGGGTATTTCTACTCCTACCTTAGCTCGTTTGCAATATAATGTATTACCTGAGGCAGTAGGCTTGTCAGGAAAATACCTACAAAAGAATGTGGATTCATTGGCCAAATTGGCTATTCAAGTTAAAGGGGCCCCTGGGGTTGTTGTTTTAATTGCCAAAGAGGGAAAAGTGATTTACCACAAAGCCTTTGGAAATCAAACCTATGAATCTTCCACCCCATTACGTAAATCGGATATTTTTGATTTAGCATCCATAACTAAAATATCTACATCTATTCCCGCCTTAATGAAATGGGAAGATGAAGGCAAGTTTTCGCTTCAAGAAGGTATGGCTGCTTTGATTCCCGATTTAAAAGCATCGAATAAATCAAATTTGAAATACATCGATGTCTTAACTCATCAAGCTAGATTAAGAGCATGGATTCCTTTTTGGCAGGAATATGTAGACAGTACTGACATGATTTTTCATAGCAAAAAGTTTAATGAGCGGTTTGCCAAAAAAGAGATGAAAACGACCGTGGTGGAGAAGTTTATAACTAAGACTCAAGGGGAAGATCGGGTGAAGGCCTTGATTAAATCGCAGCTTAAAATGCTATGGGATAGTTGTGTTGATATTAAATCTGAGGCAACACGCTGGAAACCTAAAACGATTTCCTATCAATATTCGGAAGAATATCCTGTAAAGATTACAGATAATTTATGGGCACATGCCAGTTTATCTACTCAGCTATTTAATGCCATTAAAAATTCCCCTTTGAGAGACAAGAAAGAATATGTGTATTCAGATCTTTCTTATTACTATTTACCAAAGGTTTCTCCGCGTATGTCGGGCAAAGAATGGACTGAATTTTTATCCGATACATTTTATAAACCACTGGGCGCTAGCACCTTGGTTTACCAAGCCGATAAACATTTCCCTTTGGACAGAATAGTACCTACCGAATATGACTCCTTGTTTAGAAAAACCCTCATTCATGGAAAGGTGCACGACGAAGGTGCGGCTCTTTTAGATGGAATTAGTGGGCATGCAGGCTTATTTGGTAATGCAAATGACCTAGCGAAATTGATGCAAATGTATTTGCAAAAGGGATATTATGGTGGCCAACAGTTCATCAAGGATGAAACCATGAGAACCTGGACATCATATCCTTTTTCTATAGATGAAAATTCGAGAAGAGGAATAGGTTTTGATAAACCAGATCGCAGAAAACCGGGTATTTCAGCCGCTGCATCAGCTAGTGCGGAAAGCTTCGGCCATTCCGGATTTACCGGAACCTATACCTGGATAGATCCGGCCCATGATTTAGTTTATGTCTTTTTATCGAATCGTGTTTATCCAACCCGAAATAATAGTAAGATTAGCGACTTGAATATTCGTACGGGCATCAATGAGGTAATTTATCAAGCTATTAAGAAAGGAAATTAATTCGATGAAAATACTGATCACAGGAGGTACCGGTTTTATTGGGCAAGCATTGCAAAAGCAGTTGCGGGAAAGTGGTCATCAGGTAGTCATTTTATCTCGCCGAGGCGGAGATTTTCATTGGAATCCTGCCAAGGGAGAAATGGAGAGTAGCGCTTTGGTCGGAGTGGACGCTATTATTCATTTGGCTGGAGCCGGAATTGCGGAAAAGCGCTGGACAGATGCAAGAAAAGAAGAGTTAATTCAATCTCGGGTACAGAGCTCTCGATTATTATATCAAATGCTTAAAAAGCATCCAAATCAAGTTCAAACGCTTATTTCTGCCTCTGGTATAGGCTATTATGGAGCGGATACAGGTGAGAAATTATGTGAGGAAAATACCGAACCAGGCCATGATTTTATTTCACAATGCACGCAAGCATGGGAAGGAAGTTTGGACGGAATAGAGGCCATAGGTATTCGAGTGGTTAAATTCCGAATAGGCCTAGTGATGGGTAATGGTGGAGGAATTTTGCCAGTTTTGCAAAAACCAATTCGTTGGTTTGTTGGAGCTGATATTGGAACAGGAAAGCAGTGGCAATCTTGGATTCACTTACAAGATTTGATAGGCATGTTTATGTGGGCCTTACAAAAAAAATCGATGCAAGGAGTGTATAATGCCGTAGCCCCTGAACCTCTTCGTCAGTCTGAATTGAATAAATTATTGGCTCATGCCATGCATAGGCCCTTATTTTTACCGGCTGTTCCTGCTTTTGCTTTACGATTGCTTTTAGGGGAAATGGCCGTTTTAGTTACAGGAGGAAATTTAGTTTCTTCGAATCGGATACAGAAAGAAGCGGGTTTTTCGTTTAGATTTGTACGATTTTCAGAAGCCCTAAAGGATTTAATCCCTTAATATGTCAAAAAAAATATTGATTTACTGTGGTTCTTCGAAGGGTAATAATCCCGTGTATGAAGAAGAAGTTAAACGTTTAGCCCAAGAACTTAAAAAGCACGATTGCACCATTATTTTTGGTGCAGGTAGCGTAGGTTTAATGGGGGTGATGGCGGATGAATACCTTCGATTAGGTGGTGAGGTAATAGGAGTTATTCCTTCTTTTATGGAACCTTGGGAAGTCAAGCATTTAGGCATTCAGACCTGCCATGTGACGGAATCCATGCATGAAAGAAAGCAATTGATGGCTGAATTGGCCGATGGGGTTATCGCCATGCCAGGCGGATTTGGTACTTTTGATGAATTATTTGAAATGTTAACTTGGAAGCAGTTGGACTTACACCAAATGCCCATTGCTATCTTCAATACCGCAGGATATTATGACTTATTGTTGCAACAATTGCAGCATATGATTCACGAAGGCTTTTTAAAGGAGCGAAATTTGACTGCTTTGCATGTGGAATCGGATGCGACAAAACTGGCCGATTGGATGATGGAATATGTGCCAGAGAAGATGGAAAAGAAATGGATATATCGCGCATAATGCCGCATTGAGGATGATGAAATATGTGATTTTTTTCTTTTTGTTCCTTGGGTTTTTGGACAGCCAAGCCCAAAAATTGCCGGAAAACTTAGGTTCTGCCATTAATTCGGATTACTCGGAATTGAATCCGGTCATGGCTCCCGATGGAAAGACCTTGTTTTTTGGAAGAAAAAATCATCCATCCAATAAATATGGTACAGCAGGTTCAGAAACGGTAGCGGGCTCGCAGGATATTTGGTATAGTGAACGAATCGGGGATGTTTGGAGTACCGCCAAAAGAATGCCCGATGTACTTAATCGCGACCAATACAATACGATTTTGTCGATTTCTCCTGACGGGCAAACCATTTTATTGAAAGGGGCTTATGTACAGGGGAATTATGAAACACGAGGCTTTTCTATTTCCAAAAAGACATTGAATTCTTGGTCCATACCGGAAAAATTAGATATTCCTAATTATGAAAAACTGAGTCGGGGGAAAAATGAATATGCTTATTTGACCATGGATGGCAAGGCGCTTTTGTTAGCTTTTTCTGAAAAAAAGAATTCCGACCGGGATGATTTATATGTGAGTTTTTTGAATGATGGCAAATGGACTGAACCGAAAAATTTGGGTAAATCCATCAATACCGATTTTTCGGAAACAACGCCCTTTTTAGCGGCAGATGGGAAAACCTTATATTTCTCTTCGGATAGGCCAGGTGGACAGGGAAGTCAAGATATTTATATGTCCAAACGGTTGGATAATAGTTGGACGAATTGGCGTACGCCTATCAACTTGGGAGGACCCATCAATACAGAAGAATACGACGCCTATTATAGCTTGTCAGCTAAAGGGGATTATGCCTATTTTTTATCCTCCAAAGCCTCATTGGGTAAAAAAGACATCTTTCGGATTGCGATAGAAGCAGAACCTGAGGTTCCAGCTCCAGTTAAGCCAGTTGATTCAAAAGTGGAGGATAAACCTATACTGGCTCAACAAGATGTTAAAGGTAGTCCGCGATCGGTATCTAGCGAGCAATCAGAGGCCGTTGTTTTAGTCTCTGGTCGAGTTTTGGACCCTCAGACAGGTAAGGTGCCAGATGAGACAAATATCAGCTATGAGGATTTAAAAACGGGCAAAACCATTGGTATTGCTAAACCCGATCCTAAGACGGGTTTGTATAAATTAGTATTACCTTATGGAGTTAATTATGGTATTACTGCCAAAGCCAAAGGATTTTTACCTAGTTCTATCAACATCGATTTAAGCAAATTACGTGGACGTTATCTGGAATTGGATGAGCGTGACTTAGTAATGGCTCCAATAGCCAAAGGTTCCAGCATGACGATTAATAACTTGTTCTTTGAAACGGGTAAAGCGACTTTGACACCTGAATCTGATCCGGAATTGAAGCGCATTGTTCAGGTAATGCAAGAAAATGCCTCTTTACAAATTGAAATATCAGGACATACGGATAATACGGGTTCTGACGAGTTAAATAATAAATTATCACAAGATCGCGCTGACGCGGTTAAAAACTACTTGTTGAACGCAGGGGTTAAGTCGGACCGAATAAGAACCAAGGGCTATGGTAAAACGAAACCTAAGGCAGACAATACTACAGACGAAGGCCGACAAATGAACCGTCGTGTGGAATTTGCTATTTTGTAATGATCAATAGGATTTGCTCAATTCCTATTCCATGCTTGAACATGCCTTATGGGCTCTGGGAAAGGTGAAATCAATAAACTATTTAAGTCTAGATTTTGCTTTAAACAATAGGTAAGTTCGGTCGATTAAATTTGAACTTTATCAATGAAGTTGATCACCTTTTGGAAGGGTAAATTTAGGTATTTTCTAACCCGTAAAAAACGTTTTCTTGGTTTTGCCACGGGTGTTTTGATGTAAAAACAAGGAAATTTCTTGTATATTTCGTGCCCATTTTTTATCAAAATTTGTGCGTATTGGTCAAAAATGGTCGCTACATCCGGTTTTTCTTGGAAGGTATAGCGGTTTTGGTACTTGGAAATTTCGGTTGGATTTTCAGGATGATAACCTGAAAAGTGGAAAAAGATGAGTGGAACGGCATCATTCACAGAATAGGGAATATTTTCACCTGTTAAAGTTCTTTCATGCAGGTTCCAGTAAGCCATATTGAGGCCTAAATGCCTACTAATAAATACATCTTCAAAATAAACCGGGGCAAAATTCACCCATAACTGATCGACAAACATACCATTGGCCAAATCAATGTAGCATTGATCGCGGAGGCGTTCTTTCCACCAATGTAAAAAAGCTAGGGTATTGGGGCTACGTTTGGTACCAATGAATCCTAAATTAAATATCCCTGTATTCAATAGATCCGTTTCTTGCGGACGAGAGGTGTCTGGGTAAGGGCTTAGGATGTGAGGAGTTAAAACTAAACTATGGTTTTTTAAAGGAGTTTCGATTTCGCTCAAGGCTTGAAAAACCAAAATATCGGGATCAAAATAATGTAGTATTTCGGCTTCTGGATAGGTATTGTACACATATTCCATGAAAAATGGCTTCACGGCAGTGTTTAATTCGGTGATATTATATTTCTCACACATTTCATCCAAATCCTCTATTCCGATGCTGTGGAGTTCAATCAAAGGATAGGTTGGCAATTGGGATTTATCAATGCTGGATTGATCCAAACGATCAACCAATCCTATTAAAAAGGAGTAATCTGGATTGTGTTGTAGAAGAGAATCGCCCAATGATTTAGCTTGTGCTAAATAATTAATGGAGCAAATGGTAAGGACAATTTTTTGCATGATATGAAACCAAGATTTGTCAATTTTTCAAAAATTGACAAATCTAAGTCAACAAATCTACGGCGACAATTCGAGCTTGACAAATCCTAGCGTATCAAACTGCTATAAATGACATTTTCTACCTTTCTGCTGTAATCAAAATGTGAGTTGGGAGTATGCTGCGTCATGATGAGACAAATCATATTTTCTTTAGGGTCTGCCCAATAGGTCGTACCATAATATCCTCCCCAGTTGAATGAACCTTTGTTTCTCCCATGTAATTGGCTGGATTTTTCTGAGGTTATAGAAAAGCCTAGTCCAAAATTATCGGCTCCACCTTGGATGAAATCTAGCTGTGGACTTACCATAAGTTCAACGGTTCTTCTTCCTAAAATCTGTTTTCCATTGTATTTGCCTCCATTGAGAAGCATTTGAAGGAAAATGGCATAGTCAAAAGCGGTAGAAGAAAGCCCTGCGCCACCCGAGAAATAGGATTTTTTATCTAGGGGATAATTGGGGTTAATATTTCTGAAATTAGGGGCCCAAGCGATAATCTTTTTTTGTGCATCTTCGGTATAAACACCCGGAAGTCTGCTCGCTTTCTCCGCTGGAACATTGAAATAGGTATCTTTCATTCCGAGCGGTTCAAAGATGTTTTTTTGTAGGTATTCTTCCAATGTTTGGCCACTTATGACTTCGATGAGGCAGCCCAATAAGTCCGTATTGAGGCCATAGGTAAACTTTTCACCGGGTTGATGTTCCAAAGGTAATTTGCCAAGAATTTTCATTTTTTCCAGAAGATTGGCAGGAAAAGTCCCTAGGCCTGAAGGAACACCCGCTTTAGCATAAATAGCTTTCATGCGCTCAGAACCGATATCAGCATATCCTATTCCAGAGCTATGTGTTAACAAATCGCGAAAGGTGATTTCTCTCTTAGCGTTGATGTAGGTGAAAGTGGTATCAGCAGGATTATAATCTTGAATGACTTTGGGCTTTTTAAATTCAGGGATGAAATCACCTATGGACTGATCAAGGCTAAATTTTCCTTTTTCGTACAATTGCATGATGCCTACGCTGGTAATGCCTTTGGTTTGGCTCATAATTCGGAAAATGGCATCTGCTGGCATGGGCTTTTTAGAAGCTAAATCTTGGTATCCATGACCTTTATAATGAACTACTTGATTATCTTTTATCACGATGGTTACGGCGCCGGTCAACCAATTTTTGTCTACATATTGTTTCAAAACTGTATCTACATAGGCCAATCGCTGGTTGTCGATACTAGGATGCGGTTTAATGACAGGAGAAAGAACTTGCCCGTAATGGGTTAAGCTGATGGTAATTAAGAGGAGGGATAATAAACTTTTTTTCATGGGTCAAAAGGTTCTTTGGATTTTATACCAAGTTAAAAGGAATTCAGGAAGAATAATAATGGCAAAAATTTTTAGGCAAGTATTTGGTTTTTTAGCAACAAAAAACCCCTCCAATTGCTTGGAAGGGTTTTTGTCGATTATCGTACCTGGGATGGGAATCGAACCCATACGAGCGTTTCGGCTCACAGGATTTTAAGTCCTGCGTGTCTACCAGTTCCACCACCCAGGCGGCCCTGTAAAACTCAAAAGCACCGTGGGGTGCTTCCAAGTGGAGCGAAAGACGGGGTTCGAACCCGCGACCTCGACCTTGGCAAGGTCGCGCTCTACCAGCTGAGCTACTTTCGCATTTTCGTGGGGCAAAATTAAGAACCTTTGCTTATTTATGCAAGGGGAAACGTAAATTTCCCTTAAATATTCTATAATTTTGTTTTTTCTAACATTCCATGAACATCACAAAGCTAGATCAAACCGATCACAAATTGCTGGAAATTTTGCAACAAAATGCCAAAATTACCAACGCCCAATTGTCGAAGGAAATTGGACTTTCTCCCGCTCCTACCTTGGAACGTGTCAAGAAATTAGAAAGTCTTGGAATCATTCAAAGCTACCACGCACAAGTAGATCGTGATAAAGTAGGTTTAGGTGTAACTACTTTTGTTACAGTGACTTTAACAGGTCATAAGAAGCAAGTGACCGAGTCTTTTGTTCGACAAATCAATCAAATACCAGAGGTAATTGAATGCCATCACGTGACGGGAGCAGGCGATTTTATGTTGAAGATTATTTCTAAAGATATCTCCACCTATCAGAAACTCATGTTGGAAAAAATCAATGAAATAGAAGAGGTATCTGCTACCTCTACCATGGTGATTTTATCGACCTTCAAAGAATCAAAAGTTTTACCAATTCCTTGATTATAGTCGCTGCATTAGTTGTGGAATCATGCGATTTTTCCAAGAAGTGAAATTTCCTTGAAGGATTTCTTTGCGCGCTTCTCCTACTAACCAGAGGTAAAAACGTAAGTTACAAACACTGGCGATCATTGCTCCGAGCATCTCTTCGCAGCGAATCAAATGCCTAACATAGGCCTTGCTGTATTGGCCATGAAGGGTATCGGCAAAGGCTGGATCTATGACAGAAAAGTCAGATTTCCACTTTTCATTTTTAATATTGATGATTCCTTGGGTAGTAAAAATCATGCCATTTCGGGCGTTCCTAGTGGGCATCACGCAGTCGAACATATCTATTCCCAAGGCAATACCTTCCAAAATATTGGCGGGTGTTCCTACCCCCATCAAGTAACGGGGTTTGTCTTTAGGTAAAATATCAGTTACCTCATCCGCCATTTCATACATGTCTTCAACAGGTTCTCCAACGGATAATCCTCCGATGGCATTTCCAAATGCGCCCTTCTCTGCAATGTATTCAGCCGATATTTTACGGAGATCTTTGTAAACACTTCCCTGAACGATCGGGAATAGGGCTTGATTGTGGCCATATTTGGGTTCTGTGGCCTCGAATCTAGCAATGCAACGATCTAGCCAGCGGTGGGTCATTTCCATGGATTTGCGGGCGTATTCATAGGTACATGGATACGGCGTGCATTCGTCAAAGGCCATCATGATATCGGCGCCAATGGTTCTTTGAATGTCCATGACAGATTCTGGACTAAAAAAATGAGTACTTCCGTCGATGTGGGATTTAAATTTGACTCCCTCTTCCACAATTTTTCTACCTGTTCCAGCCAAGGAGTAAACCTGATAACCACCCGAATCCGTTAAGATAGGCCCGCTCCAAGAATTGAATTTGTGTAATCCTCCAGCAGCTTCTATAACCTCCAAGCCTGGTCTAAGGTATAAGTGGTAGGTATTTCCAAGTATGATTTGGGCCTTAATAGGGTCTGTCAATTCAGAAATATGGACCCCTTTTACGGTACCCGCTGTGCCAACAGGCATAAAAATGGGGGTTTGAATAGTACCGTGGTCGGTGGTTAAGCTACCTGCTCTTGCCTTAGAATGGGCATCTGTGGATTGAATCTCAAATTTCATAGCACAAAGGTAGGGAAAAAATAAAGCGGTACATGAGTTCACATGCACCGCTCCTTTTTATTTGCTATTGGATTATTCTACTTTCATCACCCCATTCATAATTCTCCAGTGACCTGGGAATGTGCATAAATACGGGTAATTACCTTTGGTGCTAGGGGCTTTAAATACCAATTTAGCTCTTCCATCGGGATCTACTAAAGCAGTGTAAGCAAGCACTTCAGGGATATTCGGGATATAATTCTTCTGTGCTCCATCGGCTGCCGTAATCATCTTGTCGGCTGCTAAACCAATTTTCTCTTGACTTCCCATTTGGCCAATCACCAAATTGTGTTGCATGGCATCGATATTCTCAAAAATGATTTCCACATTAGCTCCTGCAGGAACACTGAATTCACGAATGTCAAATTGCATAGCTTCTTTGACCGTTTTGATGACCTTTCTTACTACATTGGCAGAGCCCGTGTTAGTGGCAACTTCTATTTTCCAAGTGGCCGCTAAACGCTCGTAATAATCGAAGTCGCTAGGACGAATGGATGCGCCAATTTTTTTGAAATAGGCCAAATTATCGGCTGACAATTTGGGATCTTTTTTGGCATTCCATGTAGCAGATGCTCCTTTTAATGCCGCGCCAAAGGCAGGCGATTCGATGATCTCAATGCTCTTCAAGGCATTTACTACTTCATCTCCTGACCAAGTTGATGCTCCACCACGGAAGACCTTTTCCATCATGTAGACATTCAATGAGCTAGGTCCACTTACTTCCAGCGCTTTGCGGTAAGTATTATTGTTACGAACACTTTCTGGCAATGCCCCTGTTTTGTCAATCTGAATCTCCATATTGTATGAACCTGCTACATCAGCCGTCCAACCAAAATTACCTGTCCATGGGCCATTGGTATTTTTAGTAACAGAAACCGTTTCTCCTGGAGCCACACCATCCGTAAAGGTGAAGGATTCCATATCAATTCGACGGCCCATACCTTCAATCTTTAAGAATACAGGTAAAACCGTTCCCTTGGCCAAGGCCTGATCTCCTTTATTTTTGATGCGAATGACAAAAGAGCTGTTTTCTCTTAGTTTGAATTGTCCTCCTCTTATTTGAACCTCAGCTACCACTAAATCTAGTCCTGTGCTTTGGCCATCTATACTTGGATTAGATAACTCTTTGCCTACTTTTTCAGCTGTAGCTACGGGTTTTCTTTTTCCTTCGCTAAGGATGAAATCCTTCATTCTTTGGCCACCCTTAGCCATTGTCCAAGCAGAAAATGCTTCTGGTAACCAACGATCACGGTTATTTTGTTCCTTGGCAATTTTTGCGTCCATGGCTTTATTCAATGCTGGACTTTCAGGCATTTCTATGCTAGCTAATACGGCATGTAAAGCCACCAAGGTATCGGCATCATTCAATACATTTTTTTGTACCAAGACTTTGGCCCAAGCGTCAGTTCTAGGCAACACTTGTACTGCGTTTTTACGAACAGCAGCACTTGGGTGAGATAAAGCTTTAATGAGACCCGTTTTAACGGTAGGAAGTTCCAAAGCTTGTAAGCCTTCTAAAGTTCTAAGGGCATGAATAGCTCCCACATTTAAGCCTAACTCATCCACTTTTTTGTTCGCAATAAGTGCCAATAAAGCAGGAACGATATCTTTTTTACCTCGCTCTACTAATAACCTTTGTGCATGTAAACGCCAGAATAAATTGTTGTTTGATAAGGCTTTGATACAAGCTGCCGGATCATTTCTAGATAATTGGATAGGCTGGTAGGCAGGAGCTTGATTCCAACCTACTCGGTAGATACGTCCATGGGTATAATCACGTAAATCCGTTTCATAGGCATTACCCGTTCCGTTGGAGAATCCTTTAGGAACAGGATTGTGTTGAATGATGAAACTATACCAGTCTGCAATCCAAACGGCACCGTCCGGACCTACTTGAGCAAATACTGGAGAAACCCATTCATCGGCACCAGCTAATAGGTTAAATGCTTCTTCATCGTTATAGTCGCTTCCCGTTTTCACCATCTTATTTTGGTGGACAACGTGTCCGGTCGGTTCTGATACGAAAGCGATTTTATTCCAATATTTTTTAGGGAAAGAGCGAGCAGAATAGAAATTATGACCTGCTGCTGCCGTAAAACCGCCAAAAACGTCTACCTGACGCACTTTCTTCGTGATCGGTTTCATGTCTTTGTGGGTATCGGTACTTTTACTTCCATTGAATGAAAATGGAGCTTGCCAGATATTTTTGTGAGGAATCGGAATATACCAGCCGTGCGAGTTATTGGCAGTAGATCCGAAGGCATCACCTGCTTCATTGAAATCAAAGCCCCAGGTATTGTTAGAGGTGTTAGTCACATGTTCCATTTTGGACCCATCAGGTTTGAAACGGAAAAAGGCATTGCCGAAATTGAGAGAATCGCTACCCACTTTTCCTTTGAAACCCGAGTAACCCACTGAGCCCCAAATCCAGTTGTCGAAACCATAATGTAAGTTCGAAGGTCCCGCATGGGTATCACCTGTTCCAAAACCTGTAATAATCACTTGCTTAACATCAGCCTTGTCATCACCATCAGTATCTTTTAAAAATAAGATATGAGGTGCTTGAGAAACAATTAAGCCGCCATTGGCGAAGACCATACCCGTTGGAATACTTAAACCTTCCGCAAAACGGGTAAATTTGTCGGCTTTGCCATCTTTATTGGTGTCTTCACACATTAAAATGTAGTCACTACCTCTTGAATTTTTTCGTTCATTGGGATAATCCTTGGTGATTAAAACAAATAAGCGACCTTTTTCATCCCAAGCCATGGCAATAGGGTGCATAACATCAGGCTCAGCGGCAAAAACGGTTAGGTTAAAATCAACAGGAATTTGGATGTATTTGACCGACTCTTCTGGGCTCAAAGGTAACTGCTGTAATTGCGGTCCTTGACGCTTTTCATAGTTTGGCAAATTAGCTTCACGATAAGCCAAAGGGGCTAATTTCAAATTTTCTAAAAGCGTAACTTTGTCCTTACCCACAGCATATAAAATACCTTGTTCCACTAAAGTTTGAAAGCCTACAGTTTCCCAGGTTCTTTCATCATGACCATAAGCCGTATAGAAGACATTTCCTTTACCATAAGAGCGTACCCAAGTGTAGGGTTCAGTCGCTTGGCCGGGTTTATCTTTGGCTTGTTCTGGACCGATGATACGGGATTGAATCACGTTATTATCGGCTTGTAATTGGCTATGCAAATAGGTTTCATCCACAGTTTTAATTCCAGGGAAACCTTTTAAAACAGGGTGTTGCGCTTGAACATTTTGGATGCGAATGGAATCCATTTTATGGCGCCAAAATTGTCCACCAACCATTTTTACATATTCCGGAGAATTTCTAAAACAGAAAGAGGCACAGTGTAAGGCGACCAATCCATGACCAGAACTGATGTAATCCAACAAAGCCTTTTCTTGGGGTTTTGGAATAGAATCATGATTTGCAAAAATGATCAAACCATCAAACTTATTTAAATAGCTTGGATTTAGGTCTTTCAGAGACTCCGTATAGGTTAAGTTGATGCCTTTGACACCTAAAGCCGACTGCAAAGAAGGAAAGCGGTCAAGGGGTTTATGATGACCACGATCACCTAAAAATAGCATTTCTAGCCTTCTAGGCTTTTGGTTTTGTGCCAAAAGCTGAAAGGATGCAGCCAATAATAAGAGGAAACAAGTAAATTTTTTCATGTGACGTTTTGCCTAAGGGAATAATGATTAAAATTCAGGGATTTCGATGATCTTACCCCCTTGAAGAGCGGATTCGTGGGCTAAAATACCCACTGAGGTCCAGTTGGCCGACTGAGGAGCATTAGGGAATGGATCGCGATCCTGTGCTAATGCTTGTAAAAATTCATTGACTAAATGGGGATGTGAACCACCATGGCCTCCGCCTTGGGTAAAGGATAGGTGAGTATTTTCGTTTTCGTCGTATACCCCTTTGGTGGTAAAACGTTGAATTTCCTCAGGTAAATAATGCGCGAAATCTGGAGTTACCACTTTTTCAGGAATTTCAGGCTCAGGTTTTTTGGCCGTATGTACTACAAGTTCTTCACCTTCTATCAAAGGCCATTCCACACTTTTCTTAGAACCATATACTTCAAAACTTTCACGGTATTGACGGGCCACGTCAAATAAGGAGCGATATACAACAGCACTAAGGTCTGAGTTACGGAATTTGATATGAGCTGATTCTACTGCAAAAGGAGAATTATAATGCTGAATCAATTCTTCGCGAATGGTTCCTGAACCAAAGCAAGAAACATATTCAGCTTCTAAACGAAGTAAACCCGCCACAGGTCCTACGCAGTGAGTTGCATAGTGCATAGGAGGCAAACCTGGCCAATAATCTGGCCATCCATCCATATCTTGTTGGTGTGAACCTTTCAAGAATTGAATCTTCCCTAATTCACCTTTTTCATATAATTCTTTGATGTAAAGAAACTCACGTGAATAAACAACCGTTTCCATCATCATGTATTTTTTCCCCATTTTACGGCTAGCCTCCACAATGGCCTTACATTCTTCTACGGTAGTGGCCATAGGAACCGTACAAGCTACGTGCTTACCAGCTAACAATGCTTGAAGGGTTTGTTGGGCATGTAAATGGATGGGGGAATTGATATGAACGACATCCACGTTAGGGTCTTGGATGAGTTTTTCAAAGTCGGTATACCGAGTTGCAATTCCATAAGCGTCACCAATTGAATTCAATTTTTCCTCGTTTCTTTGGCAAATGGCATACATGTTAGCCAATGGATGCTTTAAATAAATAGGGATGAATTCGGCACCAAAACCTAGGCCGACAATGGCAACGTTGAATTTTTTCATAGTAGATGGTATAATTAATAATTTGAATGAAGTTTAAGGCTTCATGCGTTTGATTAAAAGGCAATATGCGAATTTTTTTACTCTTTTTTACCTGATTTTATCAAGAAAGGATGAATCATCACCGTCATAACCAAAAGCGATGTACCCCAGTAAAAACCTGAATGCATAATTTCTTTACTTCCAAAGATAAAAACGGCTAGTAAAATGCCATACACGGGTTCTAAGGTGATGACAAGATTGATGGAAAATACCGAAAAAACGCGGTATAATCGGATGGTTTCGGTATAGGCATATACGGTGCAAACAATGGCCAAAATACTAATCCAAAGCCAATCCATTCCTAGGGGTATAAATTGTGGCAAATCACTTGAAAAACCATAAATCCATACGATTCCTGTGATGATGCCTGCAGTAATCATTTCATAAACGGTAATTAACCGAGGGTCATATTGGTGGGTATATTTTCCATTTATCACCGAAAAAAGCGCACCAAAGAAACCTGAGGCAATACCCATCAAAAGTCCTAAAGCTTGAGCCTGCTCCACAGAGAAAATAATGATTAAAGCTATGATGACTAAGACACCTAGAAAAACCTCAACTCGTTTGATTTTTTCTTTTTTGGTCCAAGGCTCAAGGAGACTAGTCCAAAAGGTTTGAGTAGACAATCCGGCTAGGCACATGGCCACGGTTGACACCTTAGCCGCACCAAAAAATAAAAGCCAATGTAAAGCGATGAAAAGTCCATTTAAAATCCATTGGTACAGAATTTTCTTGGGGACCTGAAAAGCTACTTGTTGAAAACGTAGGATACCCATTAAAAAGACAGAGCTAATCACGCAACGAAAAAATACGATACTGAGGGCATTGGCTTGAGTAGCATTTCCTAAGATGGCCGTAAATGCATATAGAAGCACAATGAAGTGAATCTTCAAATAGTCAACAAATCGAGGAGCTTGTCTCATTATCTTGGAAGGGTATAATAGAGACCAACACCAATACCGCTAAAAATGATATTAGGTAACCATACGGCTAGTAGCGGAGGCATTCCACCACCTTCGGCGATACCTTTGCTCATCATGAAAAAGAGGATGTAGACAAAGGCCAAGGAGAAACCTAAAGCAATTTGAAAGCCCACTCCTCCACGAGATTTACGTGCAGAAACTAAAAACCCAATGATGGTTAAAATGATTACAGAGAAAGGGTTGGCAAAACGAAGGTATTTTTCAATCAAGAAAATTTCAATTCCATCGGCACCTCTTGAACGAACTAACTGTATATGTTTTTCTAATTCAGGTAGGGTAAAGGTTTCATGTAACAAGTGTTTATTCTGGAAATCTTTTGGAAAAAGATTAAGCGTGGTATCTATTTTTGTGCCAAATACGATACCTGTTTTACCAGCCTCCAAGGTTCTAATTCGGTAGTCATGAATGGTCCATTTTTTGCGAACAGAATCCCAGGAGATTCGGTCAGACATCAGCTTTTGTTTGATTTCATTGTCAGCGATTCTCTCTAAACTGAAGCGATAACCTGTGTTAGTGCTATTGTCGTAACTTTCAATATAGGCATAGATTTCGGGTGCAATTTTGATATGAACATCTCGCTTATCAAAGAAATAGGTATTGTTGATGTATTTATGTTCAAAAGGTACTCTGATTTTATTGGCATTGGGGACAATCCATCCAATCATAATGAAAGTGCCAATGGCAACAATGCCAGATCCAATTAAATAGGGACGCATGAGTCGTGTGAAACTCACTCCAGAGCTTAAAATAGCGATGATTTCTGTTTTAGCCGCCAGGTTAGCGGTAAAGAAAACGGTGGCAATAAAAACCATTAATGGACTGATGTAATTAGCCCAATAGGGTATAAAATTCAGGTAGTAGTCGAAAAGGATTTCATTCAATGGAGCTTGTTTACGGATAAAATCATCGATTTTTTCGGTGTAATCAATCACCATGACAATCAATACAATCAGAAAAACAGCGAAAACATAGGTTTTCAGAAATTTTTTCAGAATGTATAGATCCAGAATTTTCATTAGTTAGCCTTTGAAGAACCTGCTGCCTCAGGTTTGTATTTAACCATGGAAAACAAGTGAATGAAGATCACACGAGCCATTCGGAAATTGAACGGAACCATGAGTAAAGAAACTAATGTAATCGGAATGATATAGCCTTCGGCTGAAGGGTCGCCAAAGAAATTGTAAATAATGACACCCCCAACAATCATAATTCCCACTGTGAAAGCATAAGAAATATACATGGCTCCAAAAAAGAAACCAGGCTCTACTTCATAGCGTAAACCACAAGAAGGACAATGCTCGTGCATTTCACTGAACTTGAAAATATTCCACCATTTATGAGTAAAAATTCGGCCTTCATGACATTGAGGGCAACGCGCCTTGACAGCGGCTCCTAATTTGGATGGATTCGACATATTTTCTAGTTTAAAAAGACAAAGGTAAAGAAAATTCAAGGATTAATTTGAAAGCGGTGGGGCATCTTAGGGGAATTTGTATCTTTGTAAATAACTAAACTCTACCATATTATGTATGCTATTTTATTGAATGTACACTCGTATTTACGTTGGCTAGTTCTCATCTTAGGAATTCTAGCAATTTACCGAGGGTTTAAAGGAGCTCAATCAGGGGCACCATTTTCAGAGTCTGATAGAAAATCAGGTTTATTTTTCTTGATTTCGGTTCATACTCAATTGTTGATTGGCTTGTTATTGTATTTTGTATTTAGTCCAATTACCCAAGCGGCATTTGCTGATTTTGGAGCGGCGATGAAGGATCCTGCTATCCGATTAATTGCGGTTGAACATATCACCGTTAATATTTTGGCAGCTATTTTAGTAACAGTAGCTTATTCAAAAAACAAAAAAGCGATTGCTGATGCTCAAAAACATAAAAATGCTTGGTTGTTATTTGGTATAGCTTTATTGTTGATTTTAAGTCGTATTCCTTGGGCTCGTTTAGCTTAGTATGAGCAATAAATGTGTTTTTTTGGATCGGGATGGTGTGTTGAATGTAGACCGAGTTGATTATGTTTACCATCTTGGTCATTTTATAATTCCTGAGGGGGTTGTGGAGGCATTGAAAGCATTGAAAGCAGCAGGCTATAAATTAATTGTGATTACCAACCAAAGTGGTATTGCCAAGGGGATATACGAACGAAAAGACGTTCAGTTAATTCATGATGCTCTTCAAGAAGCTAGTGGAGGAGCCTTGGATGATTTGTATTATTGCCCTTATCATGAATTACATGATAGTGCTTCATTAACTAGAAAACCGGGTTCTTTGTTGATAGAGAAAGCGGCGGCTAAATATGAAGTTGATATGTCTCAATCATATATGGTGGGAGATCATGAAAGGGATATTTTAGCGGGCATGCGGGCCGGCCTTCAGACCATTCGCATTGCCGAGGAGGGGACCCCTACGCAGGCAACATTTTTGGTGAAAAATTTATTAGCAGCATCTAATATTATATTATCGTAGAATTATGGAAAAGATTTATTTGAGTGACGCCGGTCCGAAAGTTTCTCCAGCTATTTATGGTTTTTGGAGATGGGAAAAGGAAAGTGCCAATAGTTTAAAAGACATGGACCAAATTGTTCATTTGTGTTTGGAATTAGGCATTAACACCTTTGATCATGCTGACCGATATGGAAAGTACAGCTGTGAAAGCCTTTTTGGAAAGGTCCTTGCCAATAAATCTTTTAAACGTAGTGATATTGTTTTATTCTCTAAATGTGGCGTCAATATTCCAGATCCTTCTCGTCCTGAGATTCGTGTGAGCCATGTGGATAGCTCGGCCAAGCACATTACCTCCAGTGTTGAAAATTCTTTGAGAAATCTACAAACAGATTACCTGGACGTATTTTTATTGGATCAATTAGACCCATTGTCTGATTTAGAAAGTACGGTTTTGGCCCTAGAGAAATTAAAAAGTGCGGGTAAAGTAAAAAATATTGGTGTCTCCAATTTTTCTGTTTATCAGCATCAATTATTGGAATCGTTTTTGTCGATACCTGTTGTTTCAAACCACATAGATTTAAACTTACTGAATACTTCTGCCTTAGATAATGGAGCTTTGGATTATGTTAAGCAAAAATACATGCGTCCATTAGCCGTTTCCCCTTTGGCGGGAGGCCGCATCGAGCACGGCACAGATGAGTTGGCTTTAAAAGTCCGCAAGAAATTGGTGGAAATGGCGGAAAAATATGAGAGTAATATTGAATCCATTGCGGTTGCTTGGATTGTGAAATTAGGGGCCTTACCTCTGATTGGAACCTTAGAGGAAAAGCGCATTCGAAATATTGTGAATTCGTTTAAAGTTAAATTGGATCATCAAGATTGGTATGAATTATACCACACAACACGTCCATCTCCGATGGTTCAAGATTAAAGGATACTTTTGCAGAGATTTGTCAACTTTAGAAAGTTGACAAATCTTAAAGTTGACAAATCTCTCCCAGTCCTAAGAAGAAGCAACCTATCTTCTTTTTCGACCAATATTATTTCTACGGTCTTTGCCTCGTGGAATTACATTAGCGGGCCTACCTTCTCTTCTCCTAATTCGGTTATTACCAAATCGATCTCCCCCTGATTTCATTCCGACTAACTCAAGGTCAATGGTTCTTTTGGCCAAATTGGTATCTCGTACTTTTACTTTAACGGCATCTCCAAATGAGAAAACGCGGCCGTTGGATTTACCTACAATTCGGTAGTTTTCCTTGTCTAAATCGTAATAATCATCATTTAGGTCAACCATTCTAACTAAGCCTTCACAGGAGGTTTCCCCTATTTCTACAAAGATTCCAAACTCGGTTACTCCAGTGATGATACCATCAAAAATCTGGGGTTCATGCAAGGACATATACTCAACTTGCTTATACTTTACAGAGGCTCTTTCTGCATCGGCAGCTAGCTTTTCTCTATCTGAACAATGTTTACATTGAATTTCTAGAGGAGCCCTTTCTGGGGAGGCGCCTTTATCCAAATACAATTGAAGTAAACGATGCGTCATGACATCGGGATAGCGGCGTATGGGGCTTGTAAAGTGGGAGTAGAATGGGAATGCTAAGCCAAAGTGACCGATGGCATCGGTACTGTAGCGGGCTTTGGACATGGTTCTCACAGCCAAGCTTTGTAAAACATGTTCTTCTGCTTTCCCTTCCACATTTTCCATCAAGGCATTAAAGGATTGGGAAACTTGTTTGGGTTCCGTAGAAACTTGATAACCAAATTTCTTAGCAAAGGCAGAAAATACCCGTAATTTTTCAGGATCAGGAGCCTCGTGAACTCGGTAAACCATGGTATTTCTGGGTTCCGTTTTTTTCAATTCATGAACATACTCAGCCACTTTTTTATTGGCCATCAACATGAATTCTTCGATTAACTTATGGGCATCTTTTCTTTCTCTTGGGAAAACGGCCAAAGGTGTACCATTTTCATCCAATTCAAATTTCACCTCAACGGTTTCAAAATTGACTGAACCATGCTTAAATCGGTATTCACGTAGCTTTTTAGCAATTCGATTTAAATCCTTAATGACAGGCTCGTAAGCATCGATTTCTTCTCCCTCGTTTTCTATTAAAACTTGCGCTTCCTCATAGGCAAAGCGGCGATCCGAGTGAATGACCGTTCTACCGAACCATTCCTTGACAATGATGCCATTGGGGTCAAACTCTAAAAGCGTGGAGAAGGTTAATTTATCTTCATGAGGTCTTAAAGAACATAATCCATTGGATAGTTTTTCGGGTAACATAGGTACTACCCTGTCAACTAAATAGACGGAAGTGGCTCTTCTGAAAGCTTCTTGATCCAAAACACTTCCCGGTTTTACATAATGAGAAACATCCGCGATATGCACTCCTATTTCCGTATTTCCATTGGCTAATTTTTGGTAACTAATGGCATCATCAAAGTCTTTGGCATCTTTGGGGTCGATGGTAAAACTAAGAATCTTACGTAAATCCTTCCTTTTTTTGATTTCTTCTTTAGAAATTTCGGTGGAAATAGCTTCTGCGGCTAATTCAACCATTTCTGGGAATTCGTAGGGCAGGCCAAACTCGGCTAAAATGGAGTGCATTTCTGTCTCATTTTCCCCTGCTTTTCCTAAAATTTTAATTACTCTCCCTTCCGCTTTTTTACCCGGGGTTCCCCAACGAGTTACCTCCACAATCACTTTATCTAGGTGGTTGGCTTGCAAGGTTTCTGTTTTAGGAATGTAGATATCCTCATAGATTTTTTTAGAATCAGGAATGAGGAAAGAATAGTGAGGAGTTACCTGAATGACACCCACAATTTCAGATGATTTACGCTCTAAAATTTCAACAACCTCACCTTCTGGGCGATCATTTTTCTTTTTTTCAGAAGGTCTTCTAGCTTGCACTCGAACTCGATCACCATCTTTGGCATTCATCAAATCAGCCGTAGCTACCCATACATCTTTGCTTCCATCATCAGGAATAACAAAGGCGAATCGGGCATTGACATGGTCTACTCGGCCTTCAATTTGAAAAGATTCATTATCGAAACGGTAATTACCATCCGATTGACGGATTAACCGGTTTTCAATGACTAGTTTTTGGACCAAATCAGCATAGAGCTCTTTGGTTTTACGGTCTCGAATGGCAAAAGCCTTATGAATTTGGTTAATTGAATACGAACGGTAGTCGTTTAATTCAAAAAACTCTAGGATGTCTTTTTGTAAACTAGCCAAAAAACGTTGTTCCTTTGGGGAAGTTGGCATAAAATTGAAATTTAAAACTTACCCGAAGGTACGGGTTTTTAGTTTTAGAATGATTATCAGCTGTTTATTTCCTTTCCTTCGGAGAAATTCCCTGATTGAACAAAAGGGTGTAAGCATAAAGTGGCTATTTCAAGAAAATGTTTCTTCTGGGGATTAATTCCCTAGGCTTCATTCCTTAATCCTAATTCTATTTAGTACTTTTGGGCTTGTTTTTCCCAATTATTCATGAATCGATCTAGGGTTGCTCTACTTTTGTTGCTTGTATTTATCCTCTCAGGCCTAGTTTATTGGTTTCAGGGTATCAATAAAGCGAGTGAAGAACAAACTGCAGCTGTACAATTAGTTGATACCCCGAATTTTAGTTCGGATTCTGCTTACGCTTATATCCAACAACAAGTCAATTTTGGTCCAAGAGTTCCCGGTACCGATGCGCACCAAAAATGCCAAGAATGGATCATAGCTAAGTTGAAATCATACGGTTTACAAGTGAGTACACAAGCTTTTACAGCTACCAACTACCAAGGAAAAGTGTTAAAAGGAACCAATATTATAGCGCAGTTTCAGCCAGGGATTGGTAAGCGTATTTTATTGGCAGCACATTGGGATTCGAGAGCGGTGGCTGATAAGGATTCTGTTCGAAAGAATGAGCCTATAGATGCAGCAAATGATGGTGGAAGTGGCGTGGGTGTGATGATTGAATTAGCCAGACAACTTAGCTCTGCCTCCAAAAAGCCATCTGTTGGAGTGGATTTTCTGTTTTTTGATTTAGAGGATACGGGTGAACCACATGGTGTTTCGACTAGCGTTCAAAATACTTGGGCTTTAGGTTCTCAATATTGGGCTGCGCATATTTTTCCTAATAATTACCGACCGTTTTATGGAATATTATTGGACATGGTGGGAGCTAAAGGAGCGGTATTTCCTCAGGAATATGGTTCCATGCAATATGCGCCTACCGTTGTTCGCTCCATCTGGTCAGCGGCAGCAGATTTAGGCTTTGGTCATTTATTTATACAAGAGGAGGGACCCGGAATTACGGATGACCATACGGCCGTCAATGAGGTGGCCAAAATTCAGATGATTGATATTATTGATTTGCGTCCCCAAGCTCCCGGAAGTATGGGAGATATTTTTGGACCGTATCATCATACCCATGGAGATAATATGTCCATTATAGACCCTAAAACCTTACAAGCTGTAGGGCAAACCGTATTACAAGTTTTATATCGAGAATAAATATGTCAGAACAACTAAAACGCGTTCATTTGAACGATACCCATGTGGCCTTAGGGGCAAAAATGGTTCCATTTGCAGGATTTAACATGCCTGTATTATACAGCAATTTAATTGAAGAGCATATTTGTGTGCGTCAGCAGGTTGGGGTATTTGATGTGAGTCACATGGGAGAGTTTTATTTGAAGGGAGAAAAGGCCTTGGATTTAATTCAATATATATGTTCCAATGATGCATCTAAACTAGTAGATGGTAAAGTGCAGTATAGTTGTTTACCCAATGACCAAGGGGGGATTGTGGATGATTTGTTGGTTTATCGTATAAAGGAAAATGAATATATGTTGGTGGTCAATGCCTCCAATATTGAAAAGGATTGGAATTGGATTTCTTCTCACAACACTTTTGGAGTGGAAATGACCAACCAGAGTGATGAATATAGTTTATTTGCTGTTCAGGGGCCAAAGGCCATTCTAGCCTTACAAAAATTGACAGATGTAGATTTGTCTTCAATGCCCTATTATTCATTTAAAATAGGTCAAATGGCAGGCATTGATGACGTAATTATTTCCAATACGGGGTATACTGGTGCAGGAGGATTTGAGATTTATGTGAAAAATGAGCAGGCATTAGCAATGTGGAATGCCATATTTGAGGCGGGTGCTGATTTGGGTATAAAGCCGATTGGTTTAGGGGCAAGAGATACCTTACGTACAGAAATGGGTTATTGCTTATATGGCCATGATATCGATGACACTACTTCACCTATT
The DNA here is from genome assembly GCF_054558475.1 of Aquirufa sp. Wall-65K1. Lineage (NCBI taxonomy): Bacteria > Pseudomonadati > Bacteroidota > Cytophagia > Cytophagales > Flectobacillaceae > Aquirufa > Aquirufa sp. Wall-65K1. The sequence goes on from NZ_JBPXKD010000006.1 coordinate 76,253, forward strand.
GAGGCAGGATTGGGCTGGATTACTTCATTTAATAAAGAGTTTATCGCTTCGAATATTCATGCTAAAATAAAGGCAGAAGGAGCTAAAAAGAAATTAGTGGGATTTGAGATGATTGATCGGGGAATCCCTCGTCAGCATTATCCTATTGTTAATGAGTCGGGCGATGCTATTGGTGAGGTAACATCTGGCACCCAATCACCTAATTTATCTAAGGGCATAGGTATGGGATATGTGAAAGCGGAATATGCCAAGGTGGGCACAGAAATATTTGTACAGATTCGTGATAAATCATTGAAGGCGGTTATTGTTAAAATGCCATTTATTTAGCGATAATATGAGAAAAATCGACGTTTGTTTGTCGCCAGAACTCATTCATTTGTATGATGTTCCTACTCTTGCGGTGGTGGTGGTGGATATTTTTAGGGCCACATCCTGCATGGTTACGGCCTTTGCCCATGGGGCGAAGGAGATAATTCCAGTGGAAAAAATGGACTTATGTAGCGCCTATGGCTCCAAGGGCTATTTGACTTCGGCTGAAAGAAATGGTATAACTCCAGAGGGATTTGATTTTGACAATTCACCCTTTAGCTATCAAGTAGACAAAGTGAAGGGGTCTAAGATTTGTGTAACCACTACGAATGGTACCGTGGCAATTCGAAAGTCTAGAAAATCGCCATTACTTTTAGTGGGGGCTTTTTTAAATATTTCAAAAGTGGCGGAGGCATTGCAAAGTTGGGAAGGTGATGCATTAATTGTGTGTGCAGGCTGGAAAGGTAAACCTAATCTAGAGGATACTTTATTTGCAGGAGCTTTGATTGATTTATTACAAGGGACCTATCGAGTGGCAGATGATGCCGCCATGATGGCTTTAGGGACCTACCGGGAGGCTTCATCTAACTTATTCCAAGCTGTAAAAGGATCCTCTCATGTGAATCGATTACTAGGTTTGGGTATTGAAAAGGATATTAATTTTTGTTTGGAGCGGGATGTATACCCAGTTTTACCACGATTAAAAGGGAATAAGCTGGTATTGAAGTATTAGCGACAATTTGGTCTAATTTATTTGACCTACATAATAAAAAGGTGATGAAGTTATACAGTACACAACATCAAAGTCCAGATGTATCTTTAGAAGAAGCCATATTTAGGGGTTTGCCGCCTGATAATGGATTATATATGCCATTGACGATTGAGAAAATGGATGCTTCATTTTTTGAAACGATTCAAGAACGAAATTTTCAAGAAATAGCAGAGGCAGTATGCCAACATTTATTGGGAGATGATTTAAGCCAAGAGGAAATACATGGAATTATTCAACAGTCTATGACTTTTGATGCCCCTATATTTGGCCTAGAAAAAGATGTAGAAGTTTTGGAATTATTCCATGGACCATCTATGGCATTCAAGGATTTTGGCGCACGTTTTATGGCGGCCATAATGTCCCATTATTTACTGAAATCTAAAAGAGAGATTCGAATTTTAGTGGCTACTTCAGGGGATACGGGAGGAGCGGTAGCCCAAGGATTTTTTAATACTCCAGGTATATCAGTAACCATTTTATATCCCAAAGGAAAGGTGTCCGATATTCAAGAAAAGCAATTGACGACATTAGGAGGAAACGTGCAAGCATTAGAAGTTGATGGAACTTTTGATGACTGCCAAAGTTTGGTAAAACAAGCTTTTTTAGATGAGGAATTGAGAGAAAAGTTTAATCTAGCATCAGCCAATTCCATTAATATTTCACGATTGATTCCTCAATCCTTTTATTATTTTGCTGCCTACGCCGAAGCAAAACGAAAGGGTTTGAAACTACCGATTGTTTTCAGTGTACCCAGTGGAAATTTTGGAAATTTGAGTGCGGGTTTAATTGCTTACCAACTAGGTTTACCTGTTAAAGCATTTGTGGCAGCTTGCAATGAGAATAAGGTTGTTCCTGAATATTTACAATCAGGAGAATACCATGCCAAACCAAGTGTTGAGACTCTTTCTAATGCGATGGATGTAGGCAATCCCTCAAATTTTATCAGGATGAAATTGTTGGCAGGAGAAAAGTGGGAATCAGTAAGAAAATTGGTGAAAGGGTATTTTACTAACGACCTAGAAACCAAAGCCAGGATGAAAGAGGTGTACGACCGTACGGGATATGTTATGTGTCCACATACGGCGGTGGCTTATGATGGTTTACAACAATTCAAAAAAGAAAATCCAGGCGAGTTCACAGGAATTATATTGTCTACGGCCCATTATGCTAAATTCCTACCAACGGTTGAAACTACTTTAAATCGACAAGTACCTATTCCTGAACGTTTATCTTCGCTGTTAAGTAAAGAAAAAGTGGCTCAATCACTTGGCACAGATTACGCTAGTTTTAAGCAATATTTGTTGGGAAAATAAGAATTTTAAAACAACGTTGTCAAGGTTCAAAACCTTGACAACGTTGTTCGAACGAATTTAAATATTGGCTTATTGTCCAATTTGTTGGACAATAAATCGGATTAAATATAGGCTACAATAAGGCCTTAAACTTATCAAATTCTTGATAAGCAATAACTCCAATAAGGATAATTAACAGGGGACCTGCGCCCAAACCTCCTAGAACTAATAATTCTAATAACAAGATATTGACTGCTATTGGACTCAGAATTAGTAAGGAAAGAGCTCTTTTGGAAGGAATCAGTAATAATACGGCACCAACAATCTCTAAAATTTTTACCACTTTCATGAATCCCGTTGGAACCATCAGGTTAAAAAACACAGCTTGATTTCCTGACATAGTAGGAGTGGGAACAAATTCAAAGAAAAAATTTAAGCCTCCAAATAAAAATAAAAAGGCCAATGCGAATGTTGGAATCAGTTTTACGGATTTCATAATATTTTAGGATTTTGATTAAGTTAAAAGGGTGTGTTCGGCAACGTTGGCAAGGTTTTAAACCTTGACAACGTTAAGGGGAAATTAGGTATTTTTTTATGATTACCCAATCAATTTATTGATAAAACTATCAGAAAATCAACTACTTAATAGAAGGAATAAATTCACCTTTATGTAGCATATCAACCATCATAAGGTGGAGCTCATATTTTTTGACATTCTCCTTACTGAATCCAAGTCCCTGTTTTTGATGAATAAATAATTGATAATCTTGAAGTAGAAATTCTTTCCGATTTTTTATTGCTGGGTAATAGGTAATAATAGAACTAAGCCAAAAAATTACAGCAATAGGAAGTATCCATTTGGTCGTAAATATAGAGGTTACCAGGTGGGTTGAAACTACATAGACCAATAACATGGCCAAGGTGGCAATTATTTTATAATTCCCAATTAAGAAAACAAATGGACCATATTTTGACCTTAATATCGCCAATAATACACCGTTTAATAGACAAAAAGTTAGACATCCGGCAAGAAAAAGTTGACTTGAACTAGCCATTTCATGGGAGGTCCATCGTTTTAATAAGCTAGGAAATGTTTTTTGTTCTTTGACAAAAACCCATTGACGAAAGCCTAAAATGATAAGGATGAATAAGAGTAATCCCATCGTAAAACTAAAGACTAATCTAATTGAAGAATCTTGTTCATTAAAATAATCAGTCGATCCACCTAAAAACACAAAAAAGCCTTGAATACTCTGCCAGGGGTGTTCTAATAAATATAATAAACCATTTTGATTTGCCCCCATACTAGGATAATTCCAGAAAAATAGTGTCAGAAAAATGACAAATACTCCTACCCATATGGCTAATTTTTTTAATTCAAATGCGGTTAACAAAATCATTCCACCGGAGGCGATAAATAATAAACCGTCTGAATTAGACATGCAGGCTAGCATGGTACATATGATGCCCGTTAAAAACAATTTATTACTCCTCTTGCTTAAACAAAACATGGCCAAAAAGCCAAAACCAATAACAAGGTTTCGTTGAATGGAAACGATGAACCAAAACGTATTTAAGTGGTATTGAAAGTTTAAATACAAGAATGGTATGGGTAGAAAATACCACCAGCGATCCTTAGCCGGTAAATTAAACCAAAGCAAAATGAATATGATGATGAGGTATAGGTGGGAGGTTAATAATAAGGCCTTTAGGTCTAGTTGGTTAAATACCAAATAGTGAACCATCACCCATAATCTTAGGGTAACGATTCGGTGCTCATTATTAGGAAACCAAATCATTTTTAAGCGATCATACCAATCGGGATGTGCAAACCAGGCACGAATGGTCATGGGTGCTTCAAAATCATCTAACCAAGGTATATTGATGGAAAAGCTAAATAGGGACCAAGAGAAAAATACAATGGGTATTAATCCAATAAAAAAAGAAATAAGTTTTAAACGCGGTAAGTAAGGCATTTATGGAGGAGTGGTCCTTAATTAGTAATTGTTAGTGGAGTTAAATACTGATATGTTGCTCGTTGATTTTGTGGTAAATTAAGTAAATATACTTGAAAGTGCTTTAATGGCAAAGTATTGTAAATCAATATATTACTGTATTTTGTTCGCTCATTCAGGTCATTGGTTAAAGGGCCAATATAAAAGCTATTTTTTTGCCCTTCTTCTGATTTTAAAACAATGAACCTTTGATCCCAAGGCTTATTTTTTTCTGGTAATTGATTCCATGACAAAGATAATCGGCCTTGTTGAAAACGATAGGTTTTTGGGGTGATTCCTCCCGATTTTTGTGAAACAAATTTTGGGAATGATGGGGGAATTTCCTCTTTATCAAATTCGAAAAAAGATTCGTTTAATAATTGAAGTGTTTGGGGTGGACAAGGGTAAGCTGAAGAGCTTTGAAAAAAATAGGCCCCCATTACATCCGCTTTCCATCTGAGATTCATTTCATGTAAAGGTCTTCTAGCAATAAAATAAGAAGCGACCATCCATGCTCCTGATAATAATAAGGCCCATGGAAGTCGAAGTGCATCCTGTCTCTGAAGTATCAAACTAGCATAAATGGCCATTAACATGATATTCCCATATAATAAGAAGCGGTCAGATAAGGTGATCAGCTCTAAATCACCCATTCCTGCTCGTCCATAGCATATTAGAAATCCGGTGGCCAAAATCTGCAAAAATAGTATGGATGGGAACGATAATTGGATTCGGAATGAACCCAATATTTTCCAAGTAAAAAAGAGCAATACCAAAAGACCAGCCAATATATTGATCCAAATTCGAAATGAATCTGAAACAGGCAATACCCAATTTCCTAAAAAGATAAATAGCCCTTTAAAGAGTATCCATGAAAAGTGAGCAACTGCTGAAGAGTTTCCAACATAATCATGAAAATATAGGAAAATTACCCCAAGGGCTAATAGGCTAAAAGGAAGGCTAAATCGAGATTTTTTTGTCCATAATACAAAGGCAACTATCGGTAAAAAAGCGACGCCTTCTGTGGAAACGAATGGGTAACAAAGCGCTAATACGATTGTCCACCAAGCATTTTCCGCATAAAATAAGCCATAAGCTATCCATACTAAAAACAGAAGAGAAGCGGTATGCTGCAAAACGCCTATTAAATTGAAGTTATCTAAATTGCCAAAAGGGGAAAAAAGTAGGCAGGCAATTCCAAACAAATGCCAGGGAGAGCGTTTGATTTTACGAATAAAAAGGTGAAAAGGAATTAAAATCAAGATCATCTGAACATTGGCTAGCAGAATGCCTGTTTTGAAATTGACTTGTCCCCAAACAGCATATTGCATTAATACCCAAATTCTGGAGTAGGCAATGCGATGTATGTCATTATGAAAGTGAAATATATAGGCGATATTTTCCTGAATACGATGGTTTTTCACGTAGTGAATGAGCTCTAAAAAAGCATAATCATCGCCCCAATTGGGGAAATTCAGGGTATATATTTGAAGTCGATAAAAGTGAAAAAACAAAATCCCGCCTATCGCCACAAACCAGGCCAATTTTTCCGATAATCGCATGGATGTGGGAAGGATAGTCAGCATTATTTTTTCAAATAATCGTTTCTTGAAAGGTATTTTTCAATGAGAATGTACAATAGAATGAACAGGTAACGGCTACCCATTTCTTTAATTTTTAAATTGGATTGACCAGCCTTTCTATTACGCCAAGAATTGGGTAAAACATCGTAAGAATATCCTCGAATAATGGCTTTTAGTGGCAACTCAATAGTAAGATTAAAATGAGCGGATAAAAATGGCTTTAGTCCTTCAATGGTGTTTTTTCGATACATTTTGAAGGCATTGGTTGAATCATTGTAAGGAATGCCTACCAATATTCGAATCAAGGTATTTGCCAGTCGGTTGATGATGTATTTATGCTTGGGGTAATCATATGTTGATCCTCCTTTGATAAATCTGGAACCAAATACACAGTCTAAATTCTTTTCGACCATTAGTCGGTAAAAAGCAATAAGATCTTGGGGGTCATCAGACAAGTCAGCCATCATCACCGCTACAATATCTCCTTTAAAGCGCTCTAAACCATAACGTATGGCATAACCAAATCCATTCGGTCCAGGATTGGTATAAATGGTTAAACTTGGAATACTTTTTTGTAAGTCTTCCAAAATGGACAGGGTTTGATCTTTGGAATTATCATTTACTACCACAATTTCATGATCAATTTCAGCTTGCTGAAGTGCCTGATATAAAGACTCTAATGTTTCAACAATGGAGCCTTCCTCATTATAAGCGGGTATGACAATACTCAGCTGCGACATGCCTCTTAGGATAAAATGGGTTGAAGAAATGCTTGATCTTGATTAAACCAAACTTGTACCTCTTCCAACAATGTAGAGACACTAATTTCAGGTTTCCAGCCGCTGAATGCTGTAATTTGACTATTATCTGTGATGTAAATAGGAAGATCACCGGGGCGATTTTCTTTCGAAGAATTAATGGGAATGGTATTTCCTGTGATCTGAACACATAGGTCCGTTAATTCAGCTAAAGAAACACTATTTTCAAGGCCTCCTCCTACATTGAATATTTGACCGTGATGTAAATTTAGGTGCTGTATTTGCCAAAGTACCAGTCGGAATAAATCTTTAACATGAAGTACATCACGTATTTGTTGACCATTTCCTCCAAAACCAATATAAGAGAGCGATTTATTCCAAAAGTGTTTAGCCATCCAAAGAACAATTACCCCTTGGTCAATTTTACCCATTTGATAGGGACCACTTAATACGCCACATCGATTTATGACCGTAGGTATTCCAAAATTATGGGCGAATTCTTGAATGATATACTCAGAAGAAAGTTTGGTAGCTCCATACAATGAACGTAAGCCTGCCAAAGGGAAATTTTCAGCAATTCCTTTTTCACTTATACCTTCATTGGCCTGTTCCTTGCTTAAAACAAAACGTTTTGCTTCGGTTTGGTAGTGGATGTTGGATAGACTATTGTAAGGATATACCCGACTTGTGGAAAGAAATATGAAGGCTGCTTGATGCTTTTTAGCAAAATATAGGGTATTGATGGTCCCGTTTAAATTGGTATCAATTAAGTATTCTAATTCCCCAGCTTGACTACCTGCTAACACTGAAGGTTCAGCTGCCGCATCTATGACAACATCTACTGCTGGGATTCGATCGAAATCCGTTTTAATTCGGACATCGCCGTGAACGAATTTTACACCCAAAGGGAGGATTTTATTGAGGTTTAATTCTGATCCTCTTCGGGATAAATTATCTAAGCAATATACTTCACAATCAACAAGATGCTGTTTGAAAAGAGCCGCTATATTTGAGCCGACAAAACCACAACCTCCTGTGATGAGTATTTTCATTTTGCCTTGGCTTCCATGTAACGGTTGTAAATATCTTGGAATACATCTTCCAAGGATTTAGTAATATCCCAATTTGGATAGTGAGCCTTCATTTTACGAAGGTCTGAATAATAACAAATATGATCTCCAATTCGATTAGTCTCATCATATTTATACTTCATCGGAATACCACTAATCTTAGAAATGATTTGGAAAGCTTCTAAAATAGAAACTGAATTCGCTTTGCCTCCACCTATATTGTATACTTCTGCTACTCGAGGGGCATTGATGAATTCTTCGATGAAACGAGCTACATCATAGGAGTGAATGTTATCCCTTACTTGCTTGCCCTTATAACCGAATACCGTGTATTCTTTTTGTTCCAAATTACATTTAATCAAGTAACTTAAAAATCCATGTAATTCAACACCAGCGTGGTTGGGTCCAGTTAAACAACCTCCTCTTAAACAAGCGGTTGGCATGTTAAAATAGCGGCCATATTCTTGAACTGAAATGTCTGCAGAAACCTTGGAAGCTCCAAAAAGGGAGTGCTTTGATTGATCGATGCTAAAGCTTTCCGAAATACCATGTTCATAAGCAGCATCATCATAGTCAAAGCGGGTTTCCAATTCTTTCATGGGGATGAAATTAGGAGCATCGCCATACACTTTGTTTGTTGATAAGTGAACAAAGGGAACAGAAGTACTGTATCTACGTAGGGATTCTAACAGGTTAAATGTACCTACCGCATTGGTATCAAAATCTTCAAATGGAATGGATGCAGCCCGGTCATGACTTGGTTGTGCTGCAGTATGTACAATCGCGTCTGGACTGATTTTTGGTATTAAATCCAAGACAGCTTGACGGTCGCGAATATCGATGGTATGATGTTGATAGGATTCGCCAAATTTTGCTAATCGATCTTGATTGGTCGAATTATCACCCTGAGAACCAAAAAATACGGCTCTTTGGTTATTGTCTATTCCGTGCACTTCCCAGCCCTTTTCTAAGAAATATTCGCTCACTTCTGAACCAATTAGTCCCAAAGAACCAGTAACCATTAATTTTTTTGACATGTAGCTTGGCTTATTTTTAAAGAATCAAAGACAAAATTATCGTTTTATTTTTAAATATAGAATTCACCTTGGTATTTAGCCCTTTAATTCCTTTTTTATTGGGTATAGTTTTAAAAATTAGACTTTGTATTACCTCATATAAAAACTCAAATTGGGAAATATAGCTTTTTAAAGAGAAAGCCATTTTCCGTTAACGTCTTAAATCCATTATTTAAAAAACTTGATTAGCTCCTTGGCAATTAGGGCATGACCTTTTTCATTGGGGTGGTTGACTTGTGACATTAAATCGGTGATGGCTACACCAGCCTGCACCTGGGAACGAAATAAGGCATAGCTGTCTACAAAACCGATTTGATGTGTTTTTGCTAATTCTCGTATTTGTGTTCCATGCTCGTCTAAAGTCGATGCAGTATCCTTGATCTCAACACGCTGATCGGGAGATGCACTCAATAGGATTAGCTTAATACCTTTGGATTTAGCGCTTTGAATCATTTTTTCCCAGGCTATTTTGGCTCTTTCTAAACCAATTCCCCGATCGTTTAAAGCATAATCAATAAAAATGACATCAGGGCGGTGAGCAAGTACTTCTTGTTCAAACCTGCTGGCGCCTTTTTCGGCATTTTCTCCGCCTATAGAAGTATTGATGATATTTACTGTTGCGTAGGGATATTGCTCTTTAATTAAAGTTAAAACTTGGTAGGGGTATGCACCTATTGTATTAACTTGAGGTGTTTTGAAATAGCCAGCAGGTACAGAATGACCATGAAACACTAAATTTATCAAACGGTTTTTAGGCCATTCCTTTTTCAACTCTAGTTTGATGTCAGATAAATAGTCAGCAGGTGAGGCTTGACTATACGCTTGAAAAGTCATTCCAAGCAAACAGAGGAGCAAGCTTGCCCAGTAGGTTTTTTTCATGAAAAATGGTTTAGAAATAAGCGTCAATCAAGTCTCTTGCATGAAAAGCATTACACGTCTTTTGCATCAAAGACTACTACTTTTCTCCATAAATGAGCGTAATTTTTCACAAAATCTTGATGAATGGCATGGTCTTGGTAAATTTTTTGATCTACTTCATTTTCAAAGAACATCAATTCTGATACATCCCAGGTAGTATCAACTACTTCTCTTTTTTCGGTGGAGGCTAAAACCCCAATATGTATTTTCTTGATGGCTTCGATGCCTTTCAAGGTATTCAGGCCTTCGATTAGCTTATTTCTATCATCCAAGGAGTCTGGATTATTTAACCAAAAGAATACGTGATGTAATAAATATTTTGTTTCCATATGTTTAATTGATTCGTCGATTCGATAGTTCTAAACTACATTAAAAATGGCAAAATGAAGGTAAGTTGCTCTAAATATTTAGGCAAAAGCCTCTTATTGTCTTCCTAAAATTCGTTTGATTTCTTGTTTTTCTTGAGCGCTAATTTCTGTCCAAACCTTACCTTGAATCGCCATCTCTATCCCATAAAATATGTTCAAATTGGGTTGAATACCTCTTTCCTTGAGCTTTTGAGAGATGCTAGGATAGTCTGTAGATAGCAAGTCTTGTTCGGTATAAATTCCAATTTGATGTAAAATCCCAATCGTATAGGGACCAAAGTTCCGGATTTCTTCAATGCGCCTACTGCTCATGATTTTTGTATTTACTTTTTCCTATCCATCCCAAATGGGTGTGTTCCAAATTTTCTAATTTCAATCCATATCCCAAAACCCGATCCACGGTGCTATGAGCCATGAAAATTAACCCTATTTGAAATAGTAAGGGTTCTTGATAGTAACCAAGTATGATCACCAAGGCGATTAAGCCTTGATGATGAAAAAGATTATAAGCTTTTAAGCCTAAATCTTTGGATATAAGTAGCGCTAAAAAGGAAAGATCAGGGGCTAAAATTAGCCAAGCGAATTTCCCCCATTGTTCAGGAAAAAATTCTTGATAAGCCCAAATGCTCAAAGCAAATAAGCCCAAGGATTCTAATTTTAGTAGGGTTTTCATGGAAATTATTTTTATGTCAAATTAAGGTCAATTTTTTAATTGAACCATAAATTATGACAAATGGCGGATAATTTTAGGAAAGGTTTTTTGTTGAATCAAGGAGTAAATTTCCTTCAAATCACTTCACCTAATCCTGGGTATTTGTACTTCCATGAATAATTAGACATATTTGAAACTCTAAGCCTTTGAAACATGAAATTCGTTAAATTAGTAAGTGTCAGTATTGCTGTACTTTTTGCTTCAAGCCTATTTGCCCAAAAAGCCAATGTATGGAAGGAAGTTCAGCCAGGTGTTTGGAAAACCCACATTGGGAATCCCCATCATATCAGTTTATTGCAGGCAGCTGGTGCTCATGCACTTCATGAGGCCTTGAAAATATTACCAAGCTCCCATTTTCCTTTGACCAAATCGGATATTAGGATCGAACGCCTCAATAATAAAATTTACCTCCGTTTTCCATTAAGTCAGGAAGAACAAGTTTTTGGTTTGGGGTTAAATTTTCAAACGGTTAATCAACGGGGACGAATATTAAATTTGCATGTTGATCATTATGGGGGTAAGGATAATGGACGAACCCATGCTCCAGTACCCTTTTATGTTTCGTCCAAAGGTTACGGGGTGCTAATAGATGCTGCGGCCTATATGACAGTATATGCCGGTTCAAATGTCCGTGTAGATGCGAAAAACCCACCAGCGATTCAAGATAGAAATTCGGATAAAAACTGGGATTCACAGCCTCCTTCGGACGTACTAGAAGTATTGATTCCTGCCGATGGCGCTAGTATTTATGTCTTTGCAGGGCCTACACCCATGCAGGCAGTACAGCGCTATAATTTATTTAATGGAGGTGGCTATTTGCCACCTAAGTGGGGCTTAGGATTTACCCAGCGAGTACCCACTTTATTTAGTCAGGATGATATCATCAAGGAAGCGAAAAGCTTTGAGACGAATCAATTCCCCCTTGATTTTATTGGGGTTGAACCAGGTTGGCATAGCTCATCTTATCCTTGCACCTTTGAATGGGATCCTGGCCGTTTTCCTAGGCCTAAGGCATTTTTAGATACCCTAGCAGGTATGGGTTTATCGGCTAATCTTTGGATGAATCCCTATGTTTCACCCAAGTCTTCTTTATATGCAGGAATCAAAAAATACACGGGGTCCCACTTGGTTTGGAATGGTATTATTCCTGATTTTACCATGGCACAGGCTCGAAAATTAGTGAAAGATCATTTTGTGAAAAACCATTTGGATTTGGGTGTAGGGGGTTATAAAATTGATGAAGTAGATGGTTATGATAACTGGATTTGGCCAGATGTAAGCACCTTCCCATCCGGGACAAGTGCGGAGCAAATGCGGCAAATCTATGGCTTGATGGTTCAAGATATGACCAACTCTTGGTTTAAAGAAAAAAATAAAAGAACCTATGGATTAATCCGTGCGTCTAATGCAGGAGCAAGTCGATTGCCCTATGTGATTTACAACGACTATTACAGTCATAAGGATTTTATAACCGCCTTAGTAAATTCTAGTTTTATTGGCGTGCTTTGGACTCCTGAGGTGAGGGCTTCAAAATCGGCAGAGGAATGGGTTAGAAGGATGCAATCTGTTTGTTTTTCACCCATGGCGATGTTGAATGCCTGGTCCGATGGAACAAAACCATGGTCTTTTCCAGAGGTCTCACAGGCGGTAAATGATGTCGCAAATTTACGGATGCAATTATTGCCCTACCTCTATACCACTTTTGCGCAATATCGTTTTGAAGGAAAACCTCCTTTTAGGGCAATGAATTTGGTGGATGGCTTTGGGTTTAAACCTATTGGATCCCGAGGTAAAGTAGATGCTACGGAAAATCCTTACGGGATGAGTATTAAAAATGACATCAAGGATCAATACATGATGGGAGATTTTATATTGGTTGCCCCTATGTTTGCTGGAGAGAAAAGTAGGGATGTATATTTGCCTGAAGGGAAGTGGTATGATTTTTATACAGGTAAATTAGTGGGAGAAAATCAAAAAATTAGAATTACTCCAAGCCTAGAGAAGATTCCACTTTTTGTCAAAGATGGAGCCATGATACCCATGGTACCTGTGCACCGACAAGCCCCTAAAGACGGACAGTCTTTTGCATTAGAAATTAGACATTATGGTCAGAAAGCCAGTACTTGGAAAATTTACGATGATGATGGCCGGACATTTAATTTTGAAAAGGGGTCTTATACTTGGACGGAGCTAGGGGTAAAAAAGGGAACAAATGGACAATTAGAGCCTTGGCCTAAGCGAGTTGATCCTAAACCAAATTTTGGATATTTACCAGATATCACTTGGACTTTTATGACGAAATAAACAGTTGAACATATGAAAAAAGGAATTTTATGTAGTGTTTTATTAGCCTTTGCGCTTTTAAGCCCCATCTTTGGACAAGATAAGCCATTGCAAATTATTATGATTGGTGCGCATCCAGATGATTGTGATATTAAAAGTGGGGGTACGGCTGCATTGTTTGTTGCGATGGGCCATCATGTTAAATTTGTATCAGTTACCAATGGAGACGCAGGTCACCAAACGGAAGGAGGAGGCATGTTGGCTAAAAGAAGGATAGCAGAAACGAAGGAAGTTGCTCGTCGCTTGGGGGTATCTTATGATGTGCTGGATAACCATGATGGGGAGCTTTTACCAAATCTAGAAATTCGTTTGCAAATCATCCGAAAAATTCGGGAATGGAAGGCCGATGTGGTGATTGCTCCGCGTTCGAATGACTACCATCCGGATCATCGATATACAGGTGTTTTAGTTCAAGATGCTGCTTTTATGGTGGGTGTACCTAATGTGGCCCCTGATGTGGAACCATTGAGAAAAAATCCAGTATTCTTATATTTTCAAGATAATTTCAAAAAGCCCAACCCATTTCAAGCGGATATTGCGGTGGACATAACTCCCGTCATAGAAAAAAAATTGGCTGGTTTAGATGCTCACCAATCTCAGTTTTATGAGTGGTTGCCATGGATCGGAAATTATGAAAATGAAGTCCCTAAAGACCCTTCCAAGCACAAAGAATATTTGTTGGCCAAACGTGTTCAAGCTCCCAATCCAGAGGTAAGAAAAACCTTGGAAAAGTGGTATGGAAAATCGCGTGCTGATCAAGCAAAATATGTAGAGGCATTTGAAATATGTGAGTACGGGACTCAACCCACGGAACAAGATATTCGTCGTTTATTTCCCATGTTGGGAAAATAAGGCCTTGGGGGCCGAGAATTATTTAAATAAAAAGACCCCATATTTTTTATAGTCATGAAAGGTACCCGGAAGCGGAGACCAAGACCATTTAGCCATTTTACCTGTATCATAGTCGAGCCGACAAAAATTTCCTCTCCAAGTCATTCCGGCTTTGGCAGGTATATTTTCGAGTGGACTTAATAAGGAAAAAGGGATAAATAATTCTGCTGACCATAATCCTTTGGTACCGGATATATGTTTGAGGGATACCTTCTTTTGGACTTTTCTTTCCCCTTCATAATGCCAAGGTAACCATCCGTAAAATTTGCCTTGAAAATTAGGTACCATTAAGACCAATTCTTTCCCCAGGGGATTGATTTCATATTCAAAATAGAGAGGCACTGAGGGATTGGGATGAAAAAATACTTCAAACACATCGGCTTGGTATAAATCTTCAAAGTCGTTTTGATAGCTTGTGCTAACTTTTTCATCCTGGCCTTCCAAATACACGTAAATTCCTTTGTCAGAGTACAAAATTTTAAATCGACTGTCCAAATTCTTGGCTAGTTCATTTCTGGCTGGTAAAGTATACCAGTTGCTTTGTTGCCAGGAAGGATGACTCGCTTGGCCGTCAATTGGGAAGTCGGCCACATGCTGCACCAATAAAGTATCTTGAGCATACACGGAACTAGTAAACAGTAAGAGTAAGTAAAGGCAGTATTTCATGAGGCAATTTGAGGAGTTATTTTCTGATGTCTAAAAAAGAGAAACAAGGGGAAAGCAAAGGCATATCCGATGAGAAATGTAAATAAGATAAATAACCATACTTTTTTCATTTGTAATCGGAGGCCTTCGACAATCATGAAAAATGTTCCTGCCATAGTTCCTGTCCAAAAGTCGAAGGTTAAGCTTTTTGCATAATAGCTTGTCCAAGTGCTTTGAACAAATTGGCTGACATCAAAATAGCCGTTTTGCTCTTGCATGCCTAAAAAGACGAAATAAAAAGTAATCGAACCCCCTACGATGGATAGGAATAGGTAAAAATGGCCAACATTAATTGGAAAAAGTTTCATAACCAGATTGATTTGAAAGATGGAATCAAATTTGTCGAGTTTAAGTTACTTAAATATTCGAATCGGAAATTTTATATTCGTAATTCGGTTTTGAGATAATAACAAATCAGCATGAAAATAGAAATTTGGAGTGACATTATGTGTCCTTTTTGCTACATCGGGAAGCGGCATTTAGAAAAAGCATTAGAACAATTTGAGTCGAAGACGCCCATAGAAATTGAATGGAAAAGTTATCAACTTGACCCAAGCATTCCCATGCATTTTAATGAACCGGTCAATGTCTACGAATATTTAGCAGATCGTAAAGGAATTAGTGTAGAGAAGTCGAAGGAGATTCACCAACAAGTTGCCGAAATGGCAGAAAAAGTAGGATTGAATTATCAATTTGATCGAATGGTAGTGGCTAATTCGATGAAGGCGCATCAGCTAATACAATTGGCCAAGGAGCAAAATAAGGATAACGAAATAGAGGAAAAGCTATTTGAAGCCTATTTTGTGGAGGGGAAAAATTTGGCTAATGAGTCGGATTTGGTAGCGATAGGGGAATCGGTTGGATTAGAAAAAGAGGCCATTTTAGCGGCATTGGAGAATGATGAATTGGCCTATCGAGTAAGACAAGATACACAAGAAGGTATTAGTTTGGGATTAAAAGGTGTGCCTTTTTTTGTGTTTAATCGTCGCTATGGAATTCCCGGTGCACAGCCCCTAGAAGTTTTTATGGATACCCTTAGGCAGGCTGCAGAACATGATTAATATCAGTATTTTATCAAGTAATTGGTAGTTTTCTCATGATTCATTTCGGGAGATCTGCTTAGTTTTGTCAACTTGAATTATTCAACTTGGTGATTTGTCTAATTTGAATTGTCAACGTTAGATTTGTCAACTTTTCAAAAGTTGACAAATCTGTAGGATGATAAATCAGTAGGACAATAAATCAGTAGGACAAGGTCATTGAGACAACAATAGCAGAACCTAGTTAGGACTAAGTTGGTCTCACAGATACCTTTTAGATCCAATTAGGCCCCATTAAATTGGAGTTGATAAATTCAAAATTAAATGCGGATACATGAGCGCCATAGATACTACCCTGCTGAATAAATACAATGTTCCAATTCCCAGGTATACCAGTTACCCAACAGTACCTTATTGGGATAATGATATAGACCCAAATCAGTGGAAATCCGCTTTTCAAATGCGCTTTGCAGCATGCAATGAAACACAAGGAATCAGCCTTTATATTCACCTGCCTTTTTGTGAAAGTATGTGTACGTTTTGCGGTTGTAATAAACGCATTACCACTAACCACAAAGTAGAAGACGAATACATCGAGGTAGTTTTGCAAGAGTGGCAACTATACCGTCAACAAATGACGGCTACCCCGCTCATAAGGGAGTTTCATCTTGGAGGAGGCACCCCTACATTTTTTTCACCAGCTAATTTACATCGCTTAATTCAGACTATTTTGTCTGATTCTCAGGTAGCTGATGAGCATGAATTTAGTTTTGAAGGCCATCCCAATAATACCACTTACGAACATTTAAAGACCTTGTTTGATTTGGGATTTAATCGGGTGAGTTTTGGAATGCAAGATAGTAATCCAGAAGTTCAACAGGTGATTAATCGGATTCAGCCTCAAAAAAATGTGGAACAGGTGGTTCAATGGGCTAGAGAAATTGGATATGAATCAGTAAATATTGATTTAGTTTATGGACTTCCCCTTCAAACCATTGATCGTATAGAAAAAACCATTCAAGATGCCATTTCTTTACGTCCCGACCGAATAGCTTTTTATAGTTATGCCCATGTGCCCTGGACCAGTCGAGGACAACGTTTATTCGACGAAAATGATTTACCTTCTGCGGCTGAAAAATTAGCATTATATCAATTGGGGAGAAGTCTCTTTTTAGCGCAAGGTTATCAAGATATTGGTATGGACCATTTTGCTTTACCAGATGACCTCATGTATAAAATTAAAGAGCAAGGGAGATTGCACCGAAACTTTATGGGTTATACCGTTCAGCAAACGGGTATGGTGTTGGGCTTGGGAGTATCTAGTATTAGTGATGTTTTTTATGGCTTTGCTCAAAATAAAAAAACGATTCATGATTATTATGAAGAGGTAAAACAAGGAAAACTAGCTGTATTCAAAGGTTATTTTTTAAGCGAGACGGATCAAGCCATGCGCCAATATATTTTGGATATTGCTTGCAATGGGAAGACCCAATTTAGATCAGAGGATATTCCGCTATTAGAAACGTATTCATTTCCCTATTTAGCCGAATTAGAAGAAGATGGATTGGTTCATTGGGATTACCAAGGATTAATCTTGACCACTTTAGGAGCTAATTTTGTTCGAAACGTGTGTAAAGCTTTTGACCTAAAATTATTATCGGATGAGCATGCTACTTTAAAATTTAGTCAAGCCGTATAATTTTCTCCTTTCTATTTCATAAACCATACTATATTTTTCATTTTCTTTAGGAAATGATTGGGGATATGGTGCCCCATCCCTTTGCTTATGGGTGTCAAGATTTTGCGAAGTCAACGATTATATGTCAAGGAGCTAGCTCTAGATGATGCCCCCTTTATTCTGGAACTACTCAATACTTCTGGATTTTTTGAATTTATCGGTGATCGCGGGGTACGCAGTTTAGAAGAAGCAAAAGCATTTTGTGTCAAATTAAGGGATAATCCAGCCATTCATTATCAGGTGGTATTTCTCCACTCAACTCACATTCCCCTTGGAATCATTTCTCTCGTTCAAAGAGATTATTTGCCTCAACCGGATATTGGTTTTGCGTTTTTACCCTTACACGAGGGAATGGGATATGCCTATGAAGCAGCTAAGCTGGTATTGGACGATTATTTTGCTTGCCACAAGGCACCTATTTTCGCTACTACCATGGAAAATAATGTTCGTTCCATTAGTCTCTTATTTCGTTTAGGCCTAACTTTTGAACGCAGTTTAGAAAGAGATCAACAAATACTTCATCTTTACAAAAAAGATCCATGGAATCATTAGAGAAGCAAATCGAACAGTTAGAAAAAAACCTGGCCTATATGCAGGTAAGAAATGAACAAATCTCTAAAGGATCTGTTGGCTGGCATATTGAGCATAGTTTACTAGTCATTATTAGTATCGTCAGTGCTTTGAAAAAATCGGATATCGATACTTATCGCTGGGTATTTAATTGGAAAAGAGCTTGGGTGTTTTTTACTCAAAAATTTCCTCGAGGGCGAGTGAAAGCGCCTTTGATAGTTGATCCTTCATATAACAATCAAATAAACGATTCGATACAAGCGAATCCGATACATGTATCGGATCAAGAATCGGATCAACAATTATCGGATATTCAAGCTCAGATTGCTAAGGTCTACCAATTAGTAGAAGAGATGAAAATGATACCCCCCAACGCCTATTTCCATCATTTTATTTTTGGAGATTTGAACTTGGCTGATACGCATTATTTTTTGAGAATTCATACCCACCATCACCTAAAAATCATGGCCGATTTAATCAATGATTATACCAAAACTGGTCAATAATCCTGCCAAACTATTTTTGGAAAATTTGGCTTTTTTGATCCGATTGCTCTGTGGATTTATATCAAAATGAAAGGAGGTTCGGAAGTCGGCTTTTTCTAAATTAGTTTGATCAAATTGTGCATTCAAAAAATCACAATCTACAAAATTTGCCTCACTTAAATTGGCCTGGCTAAAATCAACTTCATGCAATGAGCAATGCTGAAATTGAGCCTTTTTCATTTGTCTTTGATAGAAAGACGAAAGATTTAAAAAACAGTTTTCAAAATGAACTTCAAACAAAAATGGATTGGCATATTCGAAATGTAAACCTTGTAAACGACAATCCTTGAAGGATACATTTTGCCACTTGGTATTTCCTATTTTTACTAAACTTAAGTTGCAATCATGGAAATGACAATCGATGAAGGAATAATCTGATAAATCTTGTTGGGCCAAGTCACATTGCTTAAAAATACAAGCTTCATATTCTCCCTTGGGGAGGCTTTCAGTCGTGTCGTTTTTTTTCTCAAAAATTTGTTGAAATTGGTTGACCATGATGCAGTAATTGAAATAGCTAATTTAGGAAAATTTTAACCATCTTTCTATTCGGATTCATCAATCTTAAGGCTAGGGGATTCAGAAAAAGATTGTAAATTAGGCCAGATTTAAAACCTATTTCCTCCTCATGAAAAAGCTAATACTCGCCTTTTTGGCTTGGACATTTTTCTTGCAGTCCAATGCCGCCTTTGCCCAAAATTCATTGGAAGGTTCATGGTCCAATTCGCAAGGCGATGTTTCAACTTGGATTTTAGTGACAGATCAAATTATTAGTATCACCGAATTTGAAACAAATAGTCATAAATTGATTTCCACCATGGGCGGAACTTATAAATCAAAGCATAAAGAATTGGAAATTTTGCAAGAATGGAATTCAAAAGATTCTCTTCAAGTAGGTCAAAATAAACGTCTTTCATACCAAATTAAAAAAGGCCAATTGCTGCTAGACCAACAAGTGTTCATTCCTAACGAAAAGGGAGAGTCAGGTAAAATGAAGGGGGCTTGGATTATAGTAGGAAATTTTTCAGGTGAAGTTCTTTCACGTAGAAACAACCCATTTTTTCCTAGAAGAACCATGAAAATCCATACAGGAAAAGCCTTTCAATGGATAGCTTACAACGTTCAAACCAAACAATTTTTTGGTACAGGAGGAGGTTATTACAACACACAAGGAAATACCTATACAGAAGAGATTGTATTTTTTACCAAGGCTAGTTCTAGTATTGGCAAAAAGCTACCATTTGAGTTTCAGATACAAGACGGAATTTGGAGGCATAAAGGTCAAAAGTCTACGGGAGGACCCATGGATGAGGCTTGGTCCAGAAGGGAATTATTGGACCATAAATAATTGCCAAACATGATGGAGTTGCTCGGCCATTTACATCCCTTTTTAGTGCATTTTCCCATTGGGATATTGGTCATAGCTTGTGTCATGATTTGGATACAGGCGATTCGAAAAGTAGACTACCAGTCTTCCATTACTACCTTAGTTTTATTAGGGGCATTGGCGGCTATCCTAGCCTCCATTTCAGGGTATATTTTATCAATTTCAGGTGATTATGAAGCTTCCCAAGTGGCTTTACACCAATGGTGGGGAATAGGAACAAGTTTTGGGGCTGTTATTCTTTATTTCTTTCAAGCCTATCAAAAAATTATTAGTCTCTTTTTGTTCTTAGCGCTAGCCATCACAGGTCATTTAGGAGGAGAGCTGACCTATGGAGCAAACTATTTATTTGAACGGAAAAAGACAAGCTCTAATACCCAGACAAAGCTTCAGTCATTGGACTCTGCCCAAAAAAAAATTACGATAGATACCAGTGTTCAGGTAGTGAATTCAGCGAAGTATTTTCCTTTTCAAGATGAGGTCCTACCGATTCTGAAAAGCCATTGTTTTCAATGTCATTCCAGCAAAAAGCAAAAAGGGAAATTGCGCTTAGATACAGAAGCATTTATCAAAAAAGGAGGTAAAGAAGGTAAAATATTGTGGGAAGGTAATCCATTAAAAAGTCATTTATATAGCTATTTGATATTACCCGAAGACGATGATTTACACATGCCTCCCTCAGGTAAAAAACAGCTTACTTCAAGACAGATTGCCATCATCCGTAGATGGATTGAAATTGGTGCCCCGTTTGGAGTATATCCGATGCATGCAACTGCATATCCGATGCATGCATCGGATATATCAGGGCATGCATCGGATCTTTTTTCGCATGCATCGGATATATCAGGGCATGCATCGGATATACCAAAAACCATGGAGCTAGCAGCAGCCGAGCCAGCAGATATTTTGGAAGTAAAAGCACATGGTTTGAGTGTTAGCCCTGCCGCAAGCCACCCAGCAGGTTTAAGTCTGAATTTTGTCAATGTCAAAAATCTTGACCCACTAATTTGGCAAGCTGCCAAAAAAATCCAACACAATGTTTTAGTCATGAAATTGACTAAACGGAAAGATATTCAAGTGGAGGAATTGTTGAATTTTACCCATCTCCAACAATTGAATCTGGAACAAAGTAATGTTCAAGATAAAGATTTAGAGCGGTTAGTTCAATTGCCGCATTTAGAACAGTTAAATCTCTATGGCACAGCTATTTCTGACCAAGGTATAAAGGCATTGACTGCTATGAAGGCATTAAAAGTTCTTTATATTTGGCAAAGTAAGCTCAGCCAAGAAGGCTTAGTGGCTTTGAAAACTGCCCGACCTGATCTTACCATTGTTGAAGGAAAAATCAGTTTTAGTCCACCCGATACAAATCGATTGAAAGTAATAAAATAGATTATGAAAAGGTATTGGTTTTTATTATTTCCTCTATGCTTATTGATGGCTGCCAAGCCCCCTAAAAGCTTGCCTTTACCTGCCGACGTGGCTTTGGAATACCGCCAGCTGCCTGCGGCTTTGGATTTTAACATACATATCAAACCCATTTTATCGGATAAGTGCTTTGCTTGTCATGGGCCTGATAAAGCAAAACAAAAGGCTGGATTACGTCTGGATTTGCCTGAAAACGCCTATGGTAAATTGCCCGAAAACCCCAATAAAGTGGCCATTTCTCCTGGAAATCTGATGAAAAGTGAGCTTGCTCACCGTATCCTTTCAAAAGATCCAAGCTATGTGATGCCCAGTCCTAAATCGCACCTTAATTTATCGGCTAAAGAAAAAGCAACACTCCTAAAATGGATTCAAGATGGTGCCGTTTATAAACCTCATTGGGCCTTTGTAAAACCGATGAAACAGACTATCCCTGAAGATAAAAAAGGGATGAATGTAATCGACTATTGGGTACAGGCAAAATTGGAAAAAGAATCCTTGAAAATGAATGCCAAGGCTTCCAAAGCTATGCTACTCCGAAGACTATCTTTTGATTTGACGGGTCTTGCCCCAAGCCTGTCAGAGGTCGATAATTTTTTAGCTGATCAATCAGCTAATGCGTATGAAAAACAGGTGGACCGCTTGTTGGCCTCCTCCCATTTCGGAGAAAAAATGGCTGTTGATTGGTTAGATTTAGCACGCTTTGCTGATTCCCATGGTTATACGGTTGACCGCATTCGAGATATGTCGCCCTACCGCGATTGGGTTATTAAGGCATTCAATAATAACATGCCTTATGATACATTTATCCATCAACAATTGGCCGGAGATTTAATGCCTAATCCTAGCAAGGAGATGTTAATTGCCACGGGTTTTAATCGAAATCATCCTCAAAATACGGAAGGAGGGATTGTCGAGGAAGAATTTCAAACGGAATATGTCATCGATCGGACTAATACCTTTGGTGAAGCTTTCATGGCTATTTCTACCGGATGTGCTCGTTGCCATGACCATAAATATGACCCAATCTCTCAGAAAAACTATTATGAGCTTTTTAGCTTTTTTAATAATGTTCGTGAAGCAGGTCAAATTTCATATTCGGATGATTTGCCTACACCAACACTGATGTTGCCGACCAAAGAAAAAGAAGCGATTTTGAATTTTATTCAGAACAAGATTCATACTGCGGAGGAAAAAATGAATCAGATGGCAGATTCCAATGCTCCATTTCAACATTGGATTAAAAATAAAGGACAGGAAAAATTAGCTCAGGATTTGATTCCTCAACAAGGTTTGGTAGCCTATTTTGATTTGGATGCTTCTCTAAAAAATAAGTTGAACGATAAGCAGCCAGCCGTTATCAAAAGAGAATCCGGGAAGACTGGAGATCAACCTATATTTGTGAAAGGAAAGCAAGGTCAAGGATTGGCTTTTGATGGAGATATTTACGCGGATTTAAGTCCATCTGGGGTTTTTAGAAAGTCTGAACCATTTACGATAGGAATGTGGGTTAATATCCCCAAGGACATGAAAGAAGGGGTTATTTTTCATAAGAGTAATGCGGAAAGATTGTACAATTTTAAAGGTTTTCATGTCTATTTAAAAAACAATCGCTTGGAGATAAATATGGCTCATACGGCCCCATCTAATGCCATCAATAAAGTGATGAAAATGGATATTCCTAAAGACCAATGGATACATTTGGCCCTGACCTATGATGGATCTTCTAAAGCCTCGGGCTTTAATTTATTTGTGGATGGTCAAAAGTCGGAAATGGAAACCGTCATTGATCAACTTTATAAGGACATTATTTATTTTTCAAAAAATGAGTTAGGACTACAAATTGGAGGCTGGTGGCGTGGACTTGGTTTCAAAGGGGGAAAGGCTGATGAAGTGGCCATTTACAACCGAGAATTGATACCATTTGAAGTTCAAGTTTTGGCCCAAAAGTCTTCCTGGAAGGATGTTGTATTTAAATCTCAAGACCAATGGACCAATTATCAAGGCGAGACTTTTAGGGCTTATTTTAAGCAAAATTTGGACAGTGCACAGGTTTCGCTGGCCAAAGAACTGAAACATTGGCGAACGGCCCTAGCGGATTCCTCTGAGAAAATTGAGGAAGTGATGATCATGCAGGAAATGCCCCAACCTAAAAAGTCGTTCTTACTTCAGCGGGGTCAATACGATGCCAAGGGAGAAGAAGTTTTCCCTAATACGCCCAATAAAATTTTACCTTTTCCAGCTAATCTCCCGAAGAACAGACTAGGTTTGGCTCAATGGTTAACCCACGAAAATAATCCCCTTACTGCCCGAGTTGCAGTTAATCGTTTTTGGCAAAATTTCTTTGGAACGGGAATAGTTAAAACTTCAGAAGATTTTGGGAATCAAGGAGAAATGCCTTCTCACCCCGAGTTACTAGATGCTTTAGCGATTCAATTCCGAGAATCAGGTTGGAATATCAAGCAAATGATGAAGCAAATGGTGATGTCTGAAACCTACCAGCAAGACTCCAAAGCCACTGCAGAACAAAGGGAGAAAGACCCGGAAAATCGCTTGTTAGCCCGAGGGCCTTCAGTCCGACTCAGTGCGGAAATGATTCGGGACAATGCCTTATTGGCCAGTGGATTATTGGTCAATAAAATTGGAGGAAAAAGTGTGTATCCATATCAGCCAGATGGTTTATGGGAAATCAATAGTTCCCATTACAAGCAAGACACCACTTCGGCGGTATATAGACGGAGTTTGTATGTGGTTGTGAAACGCTCTGTGCCCAACCCTACGTTAGCCACCTTTGATGCCCCATCTAGAAGTTCTTGTTTGGTCCGTCGACAAAAAACCAATACACCTTTACAGGCCTTGGTAGGCTTAAATGATCCTACCTTTTTAGAAGCGGCTAAAGTATTGGGCGAACAAATGGCGACAGAAAATGACATTAAGAAAGCGATTCAAATCACCTTTAAAAAGCTGACAAGTAGAGAAGCTTCAGAGAAGGAATTAACCTTATTGATTGATTTGCAAAAGAATAGCCTGCTTCGTTTTCAGCGGGATTCAAGCAAAGCAAAAGGTTGGTTGTTAGCTGGTATGAGGAAAATAAATGAAAAGTTGGATGCTAATCTAGTGGCGGCAAATGCTGTAGTAGCTAGTGCTATTATGAATTCAGACGCAAGCATCACTAAACGATAAAATTATGGGACATAGACATACCGATCCATTTCGTTTATCGCATCCTGATTTAGAAAAGCTTAATCGGGGATTAGACCGACGAGATTTTTTGAAAAAGACCGCCATGGGTTTTGGCGCCATCGCGTTAAATGGCCTTTTGGCTTCAAATCAGGCACATGGACAATCCATAGAGGAGCAAATCATGCAGGCATTGCCCAGAATTGCCCCCAAGGCCAAACGCGTGGTGTATTTATTCATGAGTGGAGGCCCCTCACAGTTTGAGACTTGGGATTATAAACCCGAACTCAGTAAGCGAATGGGTCAGGATTTACCCGATTCCATTCGTAAAGGACAACGTTTAACTGGCATGAGCGCCAATCAAGCGATTTTGCCCGTTGCGGCATCAGCCTATGGATTTAGGCCCTATGGACAAAGCCAAACTTGGGTGAGTGATTTATTGCCTTATACAGCTCAGGTGGTGGATGAATTATGTGTCATTAAATCCATGTTTACGGAACAAATCAACCATGATCCCGCTATTACCTTTTTTCAAACTGGACACCAATTGCCCGGTCGGCCATCCATCGGTTCTTGGATGAGTTATGGTTTGGGTTCGGAGAATCAAAACTTGCCCGCCTTTATCGTGATGGTCTCAAAGGATGCCTCTAAAGATCAACCCTTGTATGCTCGACTGTGGGGAAATGGCTTTTTGCCATCCGAACATCAAGGAGTTCAGTTTAGGTCAAGTAAAGACCCCGTTTTGTTTTTGTCGAATCCTGAAGGATATGATGGGCAAGATCGACAGGAAATGTTGGCATATTTGAAACAGTTGAATCAATTACAAAATGAGTCTTGGGGAGATCCGGAAGTAGATGCGCGCATTGCTCAATATGAGATGGCATTCAAAATGCAAACTTCCGTACCCGAGGTGATGGATGTCTCAGATGAACCGCAAGAGGTGTTTGATTTATACGGACCAAACAGTCGGGACAAAGGAAGCTTTGCGGCCAACTGTTTGTTGGCCAGAAAGCTCTTAGAAAAGGATGTCCGTTTTGTTCAATTGTACCATCAAGGCTGGGACCACCATGATAGTTTACCTAAAAACATTGTGAACCAATGTAAGCAAACGGATCAGGCTACGGCCGCTTTGATCATGGATTTGAAACGAAGAGGGATGTTAGAAGATACTTTGGTGATTTGGGGTGGCGAGTTTGGTAGAACGGTTTATTCGCAAGGTAAATTATCACCAACGGGTTATGGTCGAGATCATCATCCTAAGTGTTTTAGCATGTGGATGGCAGGAGCAGGAGTTAAGGCAGGTACAAGCTTTGGTCAGACTGATGACTTTAGTTACAATATAGTCAAAGATCCCGTGCATGTGCATGATTTTCAAGCTACTTTGTTGCACTTGATGGGAATAGATCATGAGCAATTAGTGTATAAATACCAGGGTCGTCGTTTTCGACTAACCGATGTACACGGAAAAATAGTGAAGGGGATTTTAGCTTAATTTTTTCAATTTCTAACGAATTTTCAATGAAAACTTGCAGGTTTCTTTTGGCATTAATGTTCACTTGGGTTGCCATGCCTAGTTGGGCGCAGAAAAATACCTATACCGCAGATGTCATTATTTATGGAGGAAATGCTTCGGCCATCATAGCGGCGGTTCAAGTAAAAAAAATGGGGCATAGTGTCATTGTGGTTTCGCCAGATAAACATCTAGGGGGCTTAACAGCTGGAGGATTAGGCTTTTCGGATACGGGGAATAAAGAAGTGATTGGAGGCTTGTCGAGGGAGTTTTATCAAAGAATTTACCAACATTATCAAAAAGAAGAGAACTGGCTTTGGGAAAAGAAGTCGCAATATGGAAATAAAGGCCAAGGTACAGTGGCCATGGATGGGGCAAATAGAACCATGTGGATTTTTGAACCCCATGCCGCAGAGCGGGTATTTGAGGATTTGGTGAAGGAGTACCAAATTCAAGTATTGCGTGACGAATGGTTGGACCGCAGTAAACAAGGCATCCGATTAAAAGACAGCAAAATTCAGGAGATGGCAACTTTGTCTAAGAAGCATTTTGTGGGTAAAATGTTCATTGATGCCACCTATGAAGGCGACTTGATGGCCTTGGCGGGAGTGAAATACCATGTTGGAAGGGAAGCCAATTCGGTGTATGGAGAAAAGTGGAATGGGGTACAAGTGGGAGTATTTCAGCATGGGCATTATTTCAAATCCAAAATTAGCCCATATGTGATTGCCAATGACCCTAGCAGTGGATTATTGCCAGAGGTTTCTACCGAAAAACCGGGTCCTAATGGCTCAGGTGATCATAAAATTCAGGCTTATTGCTTTAGGATGTGTTTAAGCAATCATCCAGATAACCGCATTGCTTTTCCGAAGCCAGCAGGCTATGACCCGAATCGATATACTTTGTATGCCCGGGTCTTTGAAAGTGGTTGGCGAGAAACCTTTGATAAGTTTGACGCGATTCCGAATCGAAAGACGGATACCAATAACCATGGCCCATTTAGCACGGATTTTATCGGCAAAAACTACGATTATCCAGAGGCAAGTTATGCCCGCAGAAAAGCCATCATTAAAGAACATGAATTATACCAAAAAGGATTGATGTATTTCTTGCAAAATGACCCTAGGGTGCCATCAGAGGTTCAGGAACGCATGAAAACTTGGGGATTGGCGAAGGATGAATTTAAGGACAACGGAGGCTGGCCGCATCAATTATATGTGCGAGAAGCCCGCCGAATGTTGGGAAAATACGTGATGAAAGAAGCAGATGCCTTGGGAAAAACTAAAATTGAAGAACCGATTGGAATGGGTTCTTATTCTTTGGATTCACACAATGCGCAGCGCTTTGTG
Organism: Aquirufa sp. Wall-65K1; assembly: GCF_054558475.1. Classification (NCBI taxonomy): domain Bacteria; kingdom Pseudomonadati; phylum Bacteroidota; class Cytophagia; order Cytophagales; family Flectobacillaceae; genus Aquirufa; species Aquirufa sp. Wall-65K1. The sequence goes on from NZ_JBPXKD010000006.1 coordinate 103,782, forward strand.
ACGGCAGAAGGCTATGTCCAAAATGAGGGAGATATTGGAGTGCATCCAGATAAACCTTATTCCATTAGCTATGGCTCCATTGTCCCCAAAGAACAGGAATGTCAGAACTTATTGGTACCCGTTTGTTTGTCTAGCTCGCACATCGCCTATGGATCCATCCGAATGGAACCCGTCTTTATGATATTGGGACAATCTGCAGCCACCGCAGCGGTATTGGCTATTCAGCAAAAAACCAGTACGCAGCAAGTGCCCTATTCGCTATTGAAAGATCGACTTTTGAAAGATGGGCAGGTGGTGAGTTATTAGTTATTAGGGGTTAGGGTTTAGAATGAAGAATGAAGAATGTAGAATATCTTTTCCCTAATTAGATTGGTCAAAAGCCATAATTGAACATTTTCCCCTAGTTAAATCGTTCTGTTTCTAAAATGGTTTCAAATTGATCCCCTAAAATCTTTTGGAACAAACGAGGGTAATTAGGCAATAAAATCCTGTAATTTGAATTTGCCAGAAATACTTAAACTATCAACCTATTTCAGGACAAGACTCAAGACATTCTTCATTCTACATTTTCCATTCTACATTCTATCAAAGCAAATCCTTAAACTGATACCCCTCCGTAATACGTTCCTTACTCAATTTACGGTATTCGGATAATCCCCAAAGCACTAATTCTTTCATGAAATAGCGGTCTTCCTTCTTGACTTTTGGGATGTATTTTTTCAATAAATCATCCAAAGGTTTGATGGAGTCAAGGCTACTTTGGTATTCTGCATCTGGACAATCATCCGTAATCACCACACCGCCTTCCGTGAAGATAAATTCCAATAAAGGATCATAAGGGCTCACTAAATCCTTTTTGTTTAATTTCTCAATCTTAGGAAAATAGTTGGGGAAAAAATGATGCACCGCCTGACTGATTAGCTGTTGGGCTACTTCTGCTGCCCCTTCTTGCTCGCCTTCATACACTAACTCTACTTTTCCTGTAATGGATGGAATGATGCCCATGAAATCCGATAATCGCAAAGAAGTATGTTCATCTCCAGCTCTCAAGGAACGTCTTTCGGCAGCGCTCATTAAGTTTTCCAATGCGGTGATGCTCATGCGCGCACTTACACCACTTTTGGCATCTACAAATTCACTATCTCTTGCCACAAAGCTGATTTGCTCCAAAATATCCATGGCTAAATCAGGAATGTATACTCGATCTTTTTGCTCTTTTTCTAGCTTGGCTTCTTGCGCCGTAATGGTTTTGGCAATTTCGATGCTTTCAGGATAGTGTGTCAAGATTTGAGAACCAATACGGTCTTTCAAAGGAGTAACAATACTACCACGGTTGGTATAATCTTCTGGATTCGCCGTAAAAATAAATTGCAAATCCAAAGGCATGCGCAATTTGAATCCACGGATTTGAATATCACCCTCTTGTAAAATATTGAATAAAGCCACTTGAATGCGGGCTTGTAAATCGGGTAATTCATTGATGACAAAAATACAGCGATTAGCCCGAGGAATCATCCCAAAATGTATCACTCGGTCATCGGCATAAGAAAGCTTTAAATTAGCTGCTTTAATTGGGTCTACATCCCCTATCAAGTCGGCCACCGTCACATCAGGGGTAGCTAATTTTTCAAAGAATCGCTCATCACGGTGTAACCATGAAATAGATGTTGCATCTCCTTTTTCAGCAATCAAATCTTTGGCATAACGTGAAATCGGCTGAAAGGGATCATCGTTGATTTCTGAACCGCTGACAAAAGGAATATATTCATCCAAAAGTGTGACCATCAACCGTGCCAACCGGGTTTTCGCCTGTCCACGTAGGCCAAGTAAGTTAATGTTATGTCGAGATAAAATAGCTCTCTCCAGCTCAGGAATAACCGTGTGTTCAAAACCATGCACTCCTTCAAACGGAGTTTGTCCCGACTTTATTTTGGCAATCAAATTTTGTCTTAATTCATCTTTGATTCCTCTACTCGTATAACCTGATTTTTTTAACTCTCCTAAGGTGGCAATGTTGTTCATGGACATGTGGCTTTATTTAATGCGTTTTTTTCGATTCGTTTCGTAGTCTTCAAAGATCATTTCTCCCAATCCTTTTAGCCCTGTATAAAAGGCTTTGCCTTGATTGGCTTGGGTAAATTCATTCACAAATCGTTGCAGGTATTGATCCCGAGCAATCATGAATGTGGTGATAGGAATATGTAATTTTCGGGCTTGCTGAGCTTGGGTATAGCATTTGTCAACAATGTACTCATCTAGGCCATTGCTATTCATGTAGTACTCCCCATTCGGTAATTTCACACAGCTGGGTTTACCATCTGTGATCATGAAAATCTGCTTATTGGTATTTCTTTTTCTTCTTAAAATATCCATAGCGAGCTGTAAGCCTGCCACGGTGTTGGTATGGTAAGGACCTACTTTGAGGTAGGGCAAATCTTTGATGGAAATACTCCAGGCGTCATTGCCAAAGACCAAAATATCCAAAGTGTCTTTAGGGTAGCGTGTTGTGATAAGTTCGGCTAAGGCCATGGCTACCTTTTTGGCTGGGGTAATTCGGTCTTCTCCGTACAAAATCATGCTATGACTGATGTCTATCATCAGCACGGTACTCATTTGAGATTTATGTAAGGATTCTTCGACCACCAAGTCATCTTCGCTGAGTTGGAATTGGTCCATGCCATGATTAATCTGGGCATTGCGTAGACTTTCTGTCAAAGAAATTTTTTCTAAACTGTCGCCAAAACGGTATTCACGAAACTCACCCGTATGTTCATCGCCACTACCGGGATGTTTGCTTTTATGGTTTCCTGACCCACTGCGTTTTAAGTCACCAAAAATCGTATCCAGCGCTTGTTGACGAATGGCTCTCTCTGTTTTGGCGGTGATGCCCAAACCCGAACTCCCATCTTCCTTCGTTTCGTCCCGTATATAGCCTCTTTTTTTCAGGTCTTCAATGAAATCGTCGATGGTATAGGCCTCATCCGTTAGCTGATATTCTTTATCTAATTCCCGAAGCCAGTCGATCGCCTCATCCAAATCACCTGAAGTATGCACAATCAGCTCTTTGAAAATAGCAAAAAGCTTATCGAAAGGGCTCTGATTCTCAGGCTCATAGATTTTAAAATAGAAGGCTCTTTTATTTTCTTGACTCATGTCATGGGGTTGGGAAGCTTTATAGTAACGCTAATCTAGGCTTTTCTGTTTCATAAATGTAAAAATATGCAGGATGAGTTTGAATTCGGACTGGCAAAGTTTTTTAAGCGGCTTGAATTCCATATTTTTACCAGGCAAAATTATACCTATGAGCGTAGAAAAATTTCTTCAAATTGCCTTGAGTATAGGTAGCCGATATTACTTGGTGGCAGGAGTATACTTCTTGATTTTCTATGTCCTTTTTAGGAGGGCCTTATCCAGTAAAAAAATACAAGCTGCATTTCCTGCTAACAAGGATTATTTGCGTGAAATGGCTTATTCATTTGGGACCATAATTCTTTTTGCGGCCGTACCCATTTTCATTGTACAAAACCCAGCCGTAAGGCCCTATACGACGCTTTATGACCGAATGAATGAGATGGGTTGGGGCTATTATTGGTTCGCGTATTTGTTGATGTTTTTAATGCACGACACCTATTTCTATTGGGCTCATCGAATTATGCACCATCCAAGTATTTTCAAATGGGTCCATAAAGTACATCATTTGTCGACTAACCCTTCGCCCTGGGCGGCTTATGCCTTTCACCCTTTGGAATCTATCGTAGAAACGGGCATTTTTGTCCTATTTGTTTTTACGATTCCAGTGCATCAAAGTCACATATATTTGTTCTTCTTTTTCTCCATCATTTACAATGCTTATGGCCATTTGGGATGGGAATTATATCCAGCAGGTTTTTCTAAAACTTGGATTGGCAAATGGATTAATACTTCGGTAAGTCATAACCAGCATCATAAATATTTTAAAGGAAATTATGGCTTGTATTTGCTGTTTTGGGACCGGATTATGGGAACTTTACGCGAAGATTATGATGCGACTTTTGAAAAAGTAAAGCAAAAAACATAAACCTATCTTATGAAATTTTTATCAACATTCCTTTTCAGCTTACTGCTGTGTCTGGGAGCTTTCGCTCAAAACAAAAAATTTGATTTCATCGCGTTTGGAGATATGCCCTATAAATTGCCTGAAGACTATGCTAGGTTTGAGGGAGTGATCAACAAGATAAATCAAGAGAAACCTATTTTTAGTGTTCATGTGGGAGACATTAAATCCGGGTCTACCCCATGCTCTACGGAGTACTTTTATAAAATACATCAGTATTTTGAAACCTTTGATCAGCCTTTGGTATATACACCTGGTGATAACGAATGGACGGATTGTCACCGCAAAGCTGCTGGAGAATATGATGCCAATGAACGCTTAAAAGAACTGAGAAAAGTGTTTTTTGCTAAGAAGGAAAGCTTTGGGAAGAAGAAGATTAAATTAGTTTCTCAGTCTGAGAATCCTGCTTTTGCTAATTATGTGGAAAATAATGCTTGGGAATATGGCGGTATACAATTCGCGACGATTCACTTAGTGGGTTCAAACAATAATTTGAAAGGGGGAAATGCCGATAACACGGAATTTAATGATCGCGAAAAGGCCAATCAAGCGTGGTTGGAGGAAGTGTTTGCGAAGGCGAGCAATAAGAAAGGTTTGGTGTTTTTTACACAGGCCGACATGTTTTACCATGGTGCTGTTCCAACCGGATTTACTCAAATTGTAGAGAAATTAACAGCATTAACCCGTGCCTATGGAAAGCCTGTTTTGTGGATCAATGGAGATTCACATCGCTTGATTATTGAGAAGCCATTGTTGATGCCAGATAAGAAGTCGACGATATTGAATTTTACGCGTTTACAAGTTTTTGGAGAGGCGGATATGGAAGCGGTTCGGGTGATTGTTGACCCTAAATCATCACAATTATTTTTGTTCGAACAATTGATGGTGGACTAAGGAGCGAGCATCGCGTCTATTTGCTTGTCTATGGCTAAAGATAATTGTAGGGCTTCCATCAAAGGAAGTCCTTTTTTCATTTCAGGTCGCCGATGTCCTGTTGAGCCAAGCCAAGCATCCTTCATCAAATTATGTCTTTGCACAATGAGTTGATAGAAAGCCTGAGGGTCTTTCAGATTCGATAAAGCTTGGAGGATGGAGTTCGATTGAAGTATATTCTTTTGACCTAAGTGAAATAAAATTTGTTGGGCCATAAGCCAATGTCCCAAATCTCCCGGATGAACACCATCCTTCGCTAAAGCAAAATTTGGGTCTATCTTTTGTTGGTTCGATTGGTATTGCTTCATAGGAAAATGCACATCAATCACCTCCCAGTTTTTTTGTTGGATGAGCCATTCTGAATAGCGATCTAGTACTTGGGCATAGCCTAATTTTTTCCCTAATAATTCATCGTAAGGGGCGGGAGTCAGGTGTATGATTTTAGAACCCCGAGCTTCAATTTGGGCATGTAGCCAAGTAATGCCATCTTTAAATTTTTGAAAACGAAGGGAATCCAAAGGCAGGTAAATGCCATCATTCATGCCATAGGAAGCAAAAACAATATCGGGTTGGGTTTGAAGTAGCACACGGTCCAATCTTTCGTGTAAATCTGGCCTAGGAAATCGCCCATCGGCATGTCCTTCTTCTGACAAGCCTGAGACGGTTTCACTAGGTAAACCGGCATTGATGAATTCAATTTTATGTTGGGGGAAATGGGCTTTGTGGTAAGCTTCTATCGCCTGCACATAACCAGCAGCATAGGTGATGCTATTACCTAGAAAAAGCACTCGTTTGACGGAGGCATCAAATAGCTGAGCTTGTAAGCTACTCCATGAGCAAATGAAAAGTAAACATATCCAGGGCAATGGTGTCTTTTTTAGCCTCATTTTTTTCTGGATTTTGGAATGGGTAAAACTTGAATTTCGATATTTCTAAAATCGATTTCTTGGCCTTCGCTTTGCAGAGCAATATATCCCTCTTTCAATAATTTTCCATCAATTTTGATCGCAGGATCATAGCCATTGGCCACACCTCCACCAATTTGAGGTTGGGTATATTCCAATACCTTTTCTCCATTGATATAATGGCTTACTAAGGAATCTCCTAGTACTACGAGTTCGGCTTTTACCCATTGATCTCCTTCATAGGTCTTAGAACTAGAGTTAATGCAATGCCTCGGATCTTTTCTACCCTGATAAAATACATCCGTTCCGGGTGAGCACATATTTCCTGTGGGTCTAGGTTTTCCATCGCCTAAGCCGGCCAAAAATTGCATTTCCACAGAAATTGGCCAATCCTGTTCTTTTGGCATGGTTTTGGGGTCTTGAGAGTGGAACATGACACCCGAGTTTTTTAAGGTATAATCGGGGGCATCTTTTCTCCAAATACCCGTAAATCGATACTCTAAGCGGAGTTTATAGTATGAAAACGGTTTTTTATAATACAAATGCCCATAGCGATTATTAAAATGGTCGTATTGGTCATACCGCACTTTAATCATGCCATCTTCTACCCGGAATGTTTGACCGTAATTATCTCCCACTTCATGGTGGTATATTTTTACAGTCCAATCTTTGATGTCTTTCCCATTAAATAAGGAAACCCATTTTTCTTTTTTAGGCTTGAGACAAAAGGCATTAAATGCCAATAATAGGGCGATACATGCTAGTGCTGTTTTGGACATCATTATCAGTTAATAGGTAAATAGAGCGAATGTCCAAATATATCAGATTCTTGAATAAAAAATTCGATTATTTTGTTTTTGTAACAGGGTTGACAGCGTTCCAAACGCTGGCAACCCTAGTCATTTTTCGGTTTAAATTCCTTTGATAAATGCCACTAAATCAGCCATATCCTGAAGTTTGATATTGGCATCTAATCCATTTGGCATGGCAGAAACCTTGGATGCGACTCTTGACTTGATGCGGTATTTCTCGATAACCTGTACGGCTCCACCCATTTGTTTTAAACTTAGGGAATTATCATTTTCAGAAGTTATAATTCCGGATAGTCGGGTACCATCGGATAATTGTAAATCCCAGTTGCCATATTTATCAGCGATGGAGTTATTCGGGTTGATAATTTCAGTAATAATTGAAAGCGCATTTCTACTTTTCAACGTTGACAAATCTGGCCCAAATGCTACTCCAGCGACCCCTTTGATTTGATGGCAAACGGTGCAATTGCTCTTAAAAATTTCTTTGCCTTTTGCCGCATTTCCTGCCATATCAGCTGCAGGTAAATAGTTTTGTAAAACGGCTTTTCTATCCTCACTGATGGCCAAAACCTCACGCGCTAATTTTCGGATATTGGCATCATACGAATTCATTAGCTCTACCAATTGAGGCCACTCCAAATCTGACTTAGGGATATTTTTATTAGCAATTTCCTTCAAGAGTGGAATCATGTATTTTTCATTCACAATTTGATACCGAATCCAAGCCTTACGAGAAGGCATTTTCATCTTGGTGTATACTTGATTGATCTGGGCTATTTCTTGAGTAGATATTTGATTAGGGAGCGCCTTGATACTAGCCAATTGAATGGATTCACTGGTAGAAGTACGAATGAATGAAATTAATTTGCTAGTGAATGCTGGATCCTTTGGCAAGCTTAATAAGGCTAAGGCATCCTCCTGGAATTTGGCATCTTGACTGCCTGAAAATTTAGCAAAAACCTCTTTAGCAAATGCTTTATCTGCCGGTAAACCTACCGCTTTAAATACCGCTATGATGGCATGGCGCATCTTAGCATCTGGGGAAATCATGAAGGATTTAGCGAGGGCATTTTTTTGCTTTTCATCCAAGTTAATTTTCTTTTCGGCATAATCAGCATAGGAAGCTAAACCTTTAAGTAAAGCTGCCTGCCACCAATCATTGCTTACTTGTAAATCGCTCGTTAATGCTAAGAAACTTATGTCTTGCTTTTTCATTAATGCCGCTGCGGCATAGGCAAAGAAATTTTCTTTTCCCTCTGAAGGCTTATTCCCAAAGTTGGCAATCGCTCCTTTTAACAAATTTAATTCTGAGCCCTTTGATGCGGCAATAGCAGCTACGCCCACCCAATGGTCGTCAATATCTTGATTCAAAATAATACTTCTCAGAGCTACGGCTTCTGGAAAAGTAAAAAAGGCAGAAGAACAAAGCCATTGAAAACGAACGCGGGCATCCGTATCTTTAGCGGTTTCTATGATAGATTGGGTCAATGCTTTATCGGAGGCGAAAGCCGGTAAATGCCAATGCTGATCGGCAATTTTTAAAGCGTTTTCACGCACCCCGGCCGTTTTATTTCCTAATGCTCCCACCAAATCTGCTGGAGTCAATTTACCCCAATCAGATAATAACCATAAGGCCGGTACACTGGCTTCTGCCTCCTTATTGGCTATGATTTCTTGTAAAGCTGGTGCTACCGAGACATCTTTGCGATGGAACAACAAGCGCTGCGCAGTCTTTCTGAACCAACCATTGTCGGATTGTAAAAGCTCCACCAGCTTTTCGGAGGATTCTTTCGATAAACGTGTTTCATTCATCCAATTCATTCCTGTCCTTCCTTTTTTAGTGATTCTATAAATGCGTCCCTTGGTTTTACCATTGTACAAGGCTCCGCTTTTATTCACTTCTTCCGACATCCACTCCGGATGCTCGATCAATTGTCGGTAATAGTCAATCACATATAAAGCCCCGTCAGGTCCTACATAAAAATTAACGGGTCTAAACCAGGGGTCTTTGGAAGCTAAAAATTCTTTTTTCTCCAATAGTCTTTTGCCAGAAAAGGTAGAACCTTTCGAATCAATGATATCGGCATGGACTAAATTATGTACTGGTTCGCCAACAAAAGTCACTTGACTAAAATCCTTTCCAAATGCACCTCCATCATACCAGGTGATGCCGCAACTTGATGTCACGACTCCCACATCGGTTAATAATTGATGATTGGGATTCTCTGAAATGGGATATACCTCACAAGCATCCCCATGATCGGGGATTTTTTCCATGGCTTCTGGTATAACTAAATTTGGGTTGGTGCTGGTATAGCGAGCATCCAATACTTCATGGTATAAATGATCGGCATTATCCGTATAAAATCGATGGCCCCAAGGGTCAAAGGTATGGCCGTATTGAGTTTCTCCTGACATGGATTCTAGTCCAAAACTATCTGGTTTGAAGCGCACATTTCGCCCATTACCATTTTTGGGAAGAATATTTGCCTTTGGATTTGAAGGATAGCGAATGTCACTTCCTTTATCCCCAAACAGGTATTCATAGGCAAAGGAATTGATGGATCCAGAGTGGCCTAAGTAAATCCAGTTGTCAAGACCAAACTTAGGCGTATTCATATTGTGTTGGGGATTGGACAAAGAAAACCCAGTTAAGATGACCTCTCTTTTATCCGCTTTATTGTCGCCATTGGTATCTTCGAAATAGAGGATATTAGGAGCATCAGCCACGATGATTCCCTTTTTCCATTTCATAATTCCCATGGGAAGGGTCAAACTGTCCACAAAAATCTCCGATTTATCTGGATAGCCATCACCATTGCTGTCTATAAGTTTACGCACTTGTCCCGTTTTACTTAAGTCCAAAGGGTAACCTGGCATTTCTAATACGAACCAGTTGCCATCTTCATCTATTTCCATAGCTACAGGATCAGTTACCAAGGGTTCTGCGGCGACCATTTCAATTTCAAATCCTTCCATGATTTGAAAATCATCAAGGGCTTTTTGGTGTTCTTTGGACAGCTTGGGAGCATTCTTTTTCTCAGTTGAACAAGCGAAAATGCTGAGACAAAGAGCAATGAATAATAAATTACGCATGGTGTTTTATAGGTTTAGTTATCGCAAGTTAGTGTATTTATTAATTTTTGATGAGTCTCAAAATCAAACAAAAAACAGAATTTATACAATATGCTAGATTTTATTATCAACATGTATAAATAGTTGTCTTTTGTCGGTCTTTGTCAGCATGTTACACCGTCATTTTGACAATTCACCTAGCTGCTTTATCCGTTTATCCCAAATTGGATGAAGGAAATAATCCTTTTGATTTACTTGTTAAAATAATTGTATACCCTAAAATCATGAGCAAAAAATCTACTTCAAAATCTAGCAGTACCGTAGGTATTGTATTCCTATTAGTTGGTGTCGTATTTTTTATTCGGCAGGCTGACTGGTTCTTATTCCCTGATTGGCTATTTACTTGGCCTGTCATCTTGATCATTGTGGGATTAGTTTCTGGTATTAGTAGTTCTTTCCAAAGGACTGGTTGGATTTGGCCAGTATTAATAGGCGGGGCCTTCTTGGTAGACCGAGAATTTATGGATATTGATATTTTTGAGTATACCTTACCTATCGTATTTATCATTGTCGGGATTTCTTTGATTCAGAAGTCGAACCGTAAGAAAAATAAGGACTCATCCGGCTCAGACATGGAAAATGATTCCTTTTCATTTGATAAATCAAATACCCATTTTTCTATCAATGATGACCCATTTTTAGCGGTATCCGTAGTTTTTAATTCGAGCACTATTCAGGCTACGAGCAAAGAATTTAAAGGAGCCAATTTGACCAACATTGTAGCGGGTTTGGAAATTGATTTTAGCCAAGTTTCATTCGAAGGAGAATCGGCAAGTATTGAATTAACTCAAATCATGGGAGGGACTACTTTATATGTGCCTGCACATTGGGAAATTAGGCAGCATTACACAACTTTATTGGCAGGTTTTGAAGATAAAAGAAAGACTTTTGGTAATAATATAGAAGGTGAGAGGAAGATTTTACGTATAAATGGCTTTCAAGTTTTGTCAGGAATTCAAATTAAAGATATCCGTTAAGTATACGTTTTTTGGCTGCAGGAAGGTATTTTCATAAGTTTAAATTCGTTTTTTGGAGACTCTTTTTTTCAAAAAATTAGCTAAAAAGGGTGATTTTCTCATAAATAGTGTAATTTCGCTTTCCATTGAACCTATTTAACTATGAAAATTTTATACATACTGGCACTTATGGTGCTAGGTCAAGGAGCTTTCGCGCAGATTACTAGCTCAGAATTTATTTACGATAAGGCGCCATTTCCAGAATGTCATGCCTCCACCATTGAAGAGACCCCCAAAGGCTTAGTTACGGCCTGGTTTGGAGGAACCGAAGAGCGTAATCCAGATGTAGGAATTTGGGTGAGCAGAATGGTGAATGGTAAATGGACGGCTCCGGTAGAAGTAGCTAATGGGGTTCAAAATAGTACCATTCGCTATCCCCTTTGGAACCCCGTTTTATTCCAAATGCCTGCCTCAAAAGGAGGAGAGTTATTATTATTCTATAAAGAAGGACCTACCCCTAGAGATTGGTGGGGTATGATTAAGCGCTCGAAAGATGGCGGTATAACTTGGTCAAATGCTGAACGATTGCCACTCGGTATTTTAGGTCCGATTAAAAATAAGCCTGTAATGTTGAAGGATGGCACCTTGCTTTGTCCAACTAGTTCAGAGGACAATGGCTGGCGCGTTCATTTTGAAATGACCAAAGATGGGGGTCGTACCTGGTCACGCACCGATGCCATAAATGATGGAAAAGAGTTTTCTGCCATTCAACCGAGTGTCTTGTTTTTAAAAGACGGACGTTTACAAATTCTTTGTCGGAGTAAGAATGGATTTATTTTAGAGGCATTTTCTTCGGATCAAGGTAAAACCTGGACAGCTTTAAAGGCCATTTCGCTTCCAAATCCCAATTCTGGAACTGATGCAGTAACCTTAAAGGATGGCCGTCAAGTATTGGTTTATAACCATGTGACTAAAGAATCTCAAGAATGGGGAGGTAAACGTTCTCCTCTAAACGTAGCAATTTCTTCGGATAGTAAAACTTGGAAAGAATTGGCTGTATTAGAAACAGAGCCTAAGGCTGAATTCTCCTACCCAGCAGTGATCCAAACGAAAGATGGTAAGATACATATTACCTATACATGGAAGCGAGAGAAGATTAAGCACGTTGTGATCACTTTGTAATATGACACTACCTATTCTTGATCTTAGCATCATTGTAGTTTATTTGCTCTGCATGGTGGCCATAGGTATTTATTTTTCAAGGAAAAATAATAGTTCCGAGCAATTTACAACGGCTTCAGGCCAAATTCCTGGCTGGGCTTTAGGTTTAAGTTTTTACGCTACTTTTTTAAGTGCCATCACTTTTTTGGGTGACCCTGGGAAATCATTTGGGTCAAACTGGAATCCTTTTGTCTTTAGTTTATCCATTCCATTTGCGGCCTGGGTTTCCACCAAGTATTTTGTTCCTTTCTACCGTAACTCGGGAGAAGTTAGTGCCTATACGCACTTAGAAAAACGTTTTGGAGCCTGGGCAAGGACCTACGCCATGGTCTGTTTCATCATGACGCAATTGGCCAGGATGGGTACTATTTTTTATGGAATTGCCTTGACTATCAATGCCCTTACGGGTGTAGATATGCGCTTGATTATCATCGTTTCTGGTTTATGCATCATTTTTTACACCGTTCTAGGTGGCATGGAGGCAGTTATCTGGACGGAAGTAATTCAGGCCATTTTAAAAACCATGGGTGCACTGATGATCGTTGGTATTATTATTTACCAAACAGGTTTTTCCAAGGTTATCGAAGTTGGGATTCGCGATGATAAATTTAGTTTAGGAAGTTTTGATCCAGATTTTAGCACCAGTTCCGTATGGGTGGTTTTGTTGTATGGTTTCTTTATCAATTTGACCAATTTCGGAATTGATCAAAACTACATTCAGCGATACCATACAGCAAAAGATGCCAAAGAAGCGGCTAAAAGCATTTGGTTATGTGTATTTTACTTTGTTCCAGTTTCTTGTTTGTTCTTTTTTATTGGAACAGCGCTCTATACTTTTTACATGGAAAATCCAGCCTTGATTTTGGAATTAAAGCAGCAGGTTTCCGCTGAAAAAAGTATTGCCCTAGATGCCCTAAAACCGGCTGATTATGGGGATCGTGTTTTGCCATTTTTCATGAAGACACAGATTCCAAAAGGTTTGTTGGGTTTATTGATGGCGGCTCTGCTATCAGCAGCTATGAGTACCATGAGTAGCGGTATGAATAGCTCGGCTACCGTATTTTTAAAGGATATTTATTTACGGTATGTTCAAAAGGATTTACCAGCAGCTAAGCAATTGAAAGTATTGCATATCGCTACGGTGATTATGGGCTTATTGGGTATCACCTTTGGCATTAGCATGATAGGCGTCAAAAGTCTCTTAGATGTTTGGTGGAAATTATCAGGGATATTTGCAGGGGGTATGTTAGGGATTTTCTTACTAGGTTTTTTATCAAAACATGTGGAAAATTTGGCGGCCAAAATTGGGGCCATTGCCGGCGTGGCCATCATTGCTTGGATATCTTTTAAAGATAGTTTCCCAGAAGCGTATAGAAGCCCCTTTGATTCTAAAATGACCGTCGTATTGGGGACCATTTCCATCATATTAATCGGTCGCCTTGTTCAAAAATTTGTTAGTAAAAAGTAAAAATGATGCAGCAGAAATTACCGAAGGGTTTCGTACCCGTGATGATAAGTAGCTTCAAAGAAGACCATTCTTTGGATTTGGAAGGAATAGCCCGTTTAACGGAAATGTATATTCAAACAGGTTCAGTTGGCCTATTTGCTAATTGTTTGTCGAGCGAAATGTATGAATTAACTCGTGCAGAGCGCTTAAGTTTAGTCGAAACTGTTGTGAAAACGGCAGCAGGAAGAGTGCCAGTAGTGGCTACGGGAACGCTAGGAGATAGTATCGAGGAAATGGCAGATTTTTCTAAAGCTATTTATGCTTTGGGAGTGGATGCTGTGATTGTATTAAATAACTTGATGGTGAAGGAAGATGAGTCAGATGCGGAGTTTTTAAAGCATATGCACCATTTCATGGATTTGACACCAGGAATTCCCTTTGGCATATATGAGTGCCCTGTACCTTACAAGCGCTTGATTAGTCAAGAGGTATTAGAAGATTTATTACCGTCAGGACGTTTGGTATATCATAAAGACACCTCCTTGGATTTAGCTAAGGTTGCCTTACGTATTCGTACTGCTCAGGGTTATAATTTTGGTTTATACGATGCCTACATGGGTCATGCTGTCTCTGTATTAAAGGCAGGTGCCATGGGATTGTCTTGTATTCAAGGGAATTATTTTCCAGAGCTGATCGCTTGGCTATGTGCCAACTTTAATACACCTGGAAAAGAAGATCAAGTGGCCACTGTACAAAAGTTCTTTATCGACAATATGGACGTGATGCATACGGTTTATCCAACCAGTGCTAAATATGTATTACAAAAAAGAGGCTTCCCCATTCGTTTAGCTACCCGCCGTGATGTAGGTAAATTAACGCCGAAGGAAACCTCTGCTTTGGATAAACTAATCCAGGATTATTTGGCTTTGCCTATGGTAAAAAGTCTGGATTTTGGGCCATTAGTTTAGCGTGATTGAATGAATTTGGCTACCGTTCCCATGGGGGCAATCCAAATACCATTAGCTGGATTATTGGCATATTCCATGAGTTTTTTGAGCATACTGAGTCGGGTAGTTTGATTACCCGACTCATTCATTTCATGACCAGCCAATACCAACCATTTTCCTGAATTTCTAGCCTCTTCAATCAAAGGTAAGATTTGTTCAAAATCTTGTCCATCCATTTCTATACCCGTCAGTTGAGCAAAATTATGGTAAGTAGGGTCGTTGGGCGCTTCGCTTTTCCATAACCTGCCTAATAAAAAATGCTTGGCTATGAGTGGCACATAGCTTTGCGTTTGAGCGGCATTCCCAATAAAGGTTTGTCCGCATGGATAGGCAAAAACTTCGGCTTTTACCCCGAGGTTCTTTTCGATGGAAACATTGCAATCTAATATGTCCTTCTCCATTTTTTCTAGGGTATAGTTTTCTAGTGCATTGCTTCTAGACCAAGTAAATATTCCTGTGCAAGGGTGGGAAGTACTGTGGTTCCCTATTTCGTGTCCTGCAGCAACCGCTTTCTTCCAAGCTGCTAAGTTTTTTTCCATGGCACCAGGGTTAAGGAAAAAAGTAGCTTTTACGCCGTATTGGTTGAGCAGCTGTGTACCATGAATTACCTGACTAGCACGGGCATCATCAAAACTGAGGCTCAATGCCATCTTTTTACCTTGGGGCCAGGTAAAATTTTGAGCAAAAGAAGGAATAGCCACTAAGAGGGCTATTCCCAAAAGAAGGTGAGGGATTTGTTTCATGTTATGGTTTAGGTGTTTCAAGTGGAATTTCTTGTCCAAATCGTTTATGAGAACTTTTGATTTCATCGTGCGAATTGGAAGCGATAAATGCCAATACGGCGATGAATGCCAAGACGATACCTAGGTTTTTCGCATAGCTTTTCCATGAAATAGAGTAATTTTCAAAGCTAAGGTCTACGCGATTAAGTAAATATAAAATGATACCAAAATTGACAAGGTATAAATATTGCTCAATACGGTAGGTACTTAAGAATGCCCCGGTGATCATGATGCTTAATAACATGTAAAGACCAAAATGACCGATGAAGAATTTTCTGATATCCTCATAGGTTAAGGACTTGGATTTGGCATGCACATTGATCCAATATATTCCAGCAAATAGGATTAATAATAGGGAATCCCATCGAACCGATAGTTCCATGGCCTGATCGGAGGATTGGAGTAAAGGGGTAATGGTTTTCTCCAAACGGTCCATACGGAAATTTTGTTGCCACATGGTAAAGGGAATAATCAGCACTAACATCAGTATAGGAAACCATTGTTTAGTATACTTTTCCTCGCTTGTATCTTCCCAATGGGAAGTAAACGTACCATAAGCCATACCTATTCCACCAAAGAAACCGAGCGAATACTCCATCACATTCCAGAAATTGAATTTTATTTCGGAAACATGTCCTAATACTTGTAAGAAATTACCAAAAGCAAAACCAAAGCCTCCGCCTAGTCCGGCAAATAGCGCTACCCGTAGGGCGGAATATTGTTTGGTGCGAAACATAAACCAGGTAAGTGCGGCAGCCATTCCTAAAACACCTGCCCAAGATTCATCTCTTGGTGGAGTCATTAGCCATTCATATTGTTGGATGATGAAAAAGTAAAATAAGATAGCTCCAACAACCATTTCAACTAAAAGCTGAGGCCAGGCAACTGGGCTTTTACTTGAGTTGGATAGGCTAAGTCCAAATAAACCTCCACCAATAAAACCATAAAGCCCTCCGATAACAAAAAGGGAAATTAAGCCATAATAGACATTGATAAATTCTGTATCTCGGCCGTAACCTACCACCAGGCCATAGCTCATCACGCCACCAATTCCCCAACCCATAGCTCCCGAAACGATAATTTGAAAAGCCTTAGAAAACCAGTCTTGTCGTTTGGCTACTAGTAAAATTGCGATGGACCCAATGGAACCAGCCCAGGCAGCACCATGTTCATGTCCAAACTGGCCACGTATAGCCCATGCCGTTCCTAAAGACATCCCTACTGTCAGTAGAGATAATAATAATTTTTTGTTGTTCATTGTTTGATAGGTTTAGAAAATGTTAACAGAATATTCAGGTATTAATTGAATTCCTTCGCATACTGAAAAGGAGTTTTACCAGTGGTTTTTTTAAAGGCTTTATTGAAGTTGGTGAAATTATTGAAGCCCGATTCATAACATATTTGGGTTACCAGAAATTGATTTTCCTTAATCAATTTACAAGCGTATTCAACCCGTATTTCATTTAGGAAGCTGGCGTAGTTTTTCCTGGTTTTGGTCTTAAAATACCGACAAAATGACAAGGGACTTAAATGGGCAATGCTGGCAATTTCATCAATACTAATCTTTCTTTTGAAATGCTTAACGGAGTAATTATAGATTAAATTTAGGCGTTCTGTTTCTTTTTCGCTGGTAGAATTTTCTAGGATACCCATGGAAAGAATTTCCCTTTCTTTACTCATGGAAAGTAGATCTAAAATTTGATACAAGTGTAAAACTAGGTTATCATTTTCATTGTCTAGGATAGAATTCATCCGACAAATAATTTGTTTTTTGGTTTCACCTTGTATGCGGATTCCTTTTCTAGCTTCTTCTAATAATTGAAAAATAAAGCGATTTTCGTGTAGTTTAAGGAATGAATTTCCAAATAAATCAGGGTTAAAATGGATAACCAGAGCGCTAGCTTTTAGGTCTTCGTCGCCTTGGAAATACACGTTATCACTTCGTAAATAGTGTGGACAATTGGAGCCAATTAAGAGTAAATCGCCATCTTGAAATCGTTGAATACTATCACCCACAAACTGGGTTCCAGTTCCTTTTTCAATTAATAACAATTCGATTTCCGGATGGTAATGATACTTGTTAAAAAAGTAATTAACTATGTCCCGACGAACACTAAATGAACGCAGTGGTTGGTTCGAAACTTTAAGTAAATGAGCCTTCATTGAATTATTAAAGTTGTTAATTTAGAGGTATTGGAGCTATTATGCTAGAATAGTTGTGCTATTTGACAAATTTATTTAATTATTCATCCATTTTAATGCATTTTTTTGTTAAAAATTTAAACCTGTTTACCGATTAATATCTTTTGTTAACCAAATCAATTCAATTATGAGATTAAATTTTACAGTAAAAATGCTGCGGCATTTTCTATTTGTAGCGGTCATGATAGCCGGGTGCTATTCAGCTGCTGTCGCTCAGTCCAGACTGATTACTGGTAAGGTTACTTCCAGTCAGGATGGTACGGAAGTTCCAGGTGTAAATATTTCACTGAAAGGAACTACGAAAGGAACAACCACTAATTCATCTGGAGCTTACTCCATAGAAGTGAATGGAACGAATCCTGTTTTGGTATTTTCATTTGTAGGTTTTGATACGCAAGAGATTCGTATCGGAAGTCGTAGTGTATTAGACGTTTCATTATCTTCTAGCACTGCATTACTAAATGAAGTGGTAGTTACAGCCTTGGGTATCAAGCGTGAAGAAAAGTCGCTAGGCTACTCGGTAGGTAAAGTGGCAGGAAAAGATATCAGCCGCGTTGTAAACGAAAACGTTTTGAACTCTTTATCTGGTAAGGTTGCGGGTGTGAGTATCAACTCTACAGGAGGTACAGGTTCTTCTGTTAGTATGATCATTCGTGGTGCGAAATCATTGAGTAATGACAACCAGCCATTGTTTGTGATTGATGGTGTGCCAGTAATTAACTCCTTGAATAACGTAGGTCAAATTGGTAATGATAACCGAGTGGATTATGGAAATGCAATTTCTGACTTAAATCCGGAGAACGTAGAAAGTGTATCTGTATTGAAAGGACCAAGTGCGGCGGCCTTATATGGCTCACGTGCAGGAAATGGTGTGGTGTTAATCACCACTAAAAATGGAGCAAAGGCAAAGAAAATGACGGTAAATATTACTTCAAATACCGTATTTGATCAACCTTTCAAATTTTTGAAAATGCACTCGAAGTTTGCAACGGGTGTACTTCCATTTACTCCAGACAATAACCCATATCCAGGAGGAATTTTAAAGATAGAAGAAGGATCTGCTGGAGGTATTGGACCTGAGTTAGATAAAGGTTACACAGCTATTCAATGGAATAGTCCTAAGGGAGCCGATGGAAAACAAATTCCTACCGAATTGAAATCGTATGCCGACAATATTAAAAATTTCGTTCAAACAGGTATCACCACTACAAACGGTGTTTCTGTGACCAATGGAAATGATGTAGCCAACTATCGTTTGACTTACTCTAACATGTCTAGCCGTGGAATTATTCCAGGTTCTGATTTATTCAAGAACTCTTTATCGGCCGCTTCATCTTTCAAATTGTCAGACAAATTGAGATTGAGCGCTAACATTGATTTGAGCAGAAATAACTCCAATAACCGTCCAGCTAGTGAAAGAGGAGCTAACCCATTGCAATGGGCTTATGCCGTTTCTCCGCACATCAACATCATGGATTTGAAAGATTACTGGGTTCCAGGTCAAGAGGGATTACAACAGAAATCTCAGGCTATTGGAAATTATAATAATCCATGGTTCTTAGCTTATGAAGTGAAAAATGGATTTGAACGTAATCGTGCTTTTGGTAATGTTAAATTAGACTACCAGATCACGAAAGAATTAAGTTTCATGGCTCGTTATGCTTTGGATACTTATGGTGAAACACGCGAGACAAAAATTTCTAAATCCTATACTGGTGAAAAAAATGGTGCCTATGGTATCATGAATCTAGACCGCTATGAGCGTAACGTAGACTTCTTAGCTACTTGGACTAAGCCAGTGGAAGATTTCCAATTATCTTTCTCCGTGGGAGCCAATGCTAGAACATCTAAAACGATGGACGTAAACACATCTTCTAGAGGAGGTACAGGCTTGATTATTCCAGGTTTATTTACTCTACAGAACATTGCTAACACGAATATCAACTATTCTAGTTTCCAGACTAAGAAAGTGGTGTACAGTGCTTATGGTATGGCGAACATTGGCTATAAGGACATGGTTTATTTGGATTTGACTGCTCGTAACGACTGGTCAAGTACATTGCCAGTAGAAAATAGATCTTATTTCTATCCATCAGCTTCTTTGAGTGTCTTGTTGAATGAAGCATTTGCTATTCCAAATGACAAGATTGATTTATTGAAAGTAAGAGCAGGTGTGGCGCAAGTGGGTAATGATACCAATCCTTATGCCTTGATCAATACACTTCAAAATGCTGAGGCATGGGGTTCTTTAACTCGTTTAGGAAAATCAGGTTCTATCTTATTACCAGATTTGAAGCCAGAAATTTCTACTTCGTATGATTTAGGAGCTGATTTGACGATGTACAAAAATCGTTTGAGATTCTCAGGAACATATTATACCGTAGAAAATCGTAACCAAATTATCCCGACTACATTACCTTCTTCTTCAGGTTTTACTTCGAAGAACATCAACGCAGGTTTGTTAGTATCTAAGGGTATAGAAATAACAGCGGGTGGAACGCCAATCGACAAGAATGGCTGGAGATTAGATTTAACAGCTAACTTCTACAAGAACGAAACTACGATTAAAGAGCTTTCACAAGGTTTGAATTTCTATACACTTTGGACAGATGCTAAAGGTGGTGCATGGACTTACGTAGGAGATAAGATTGGAGATATTTACGATGCGGAAATTGTGACGGTAAAAGATCAATCATCTAAGTATTATGGATATCCAATCTTGGATTCAGATGGTTCTTGGCAGTCGGTGAACGCTAGTAATACACGTACTAAGATTGGAAACTTTAACCCAGATTTCATTTTAGGTTTACAGACTTCTTTATCTTATAAGAACTTTAGTTTAAATATGACTTTCGACTGGAGAAGTGGTGGGGACTTTGTTTCTCAAACTTATCGTTATGGAGAGTCTGATTTGAAATCTCAACGTTTCTTAGACAACTTGATTAATCCAAATGGATTAACGGGAGATGCATTACGTAATTTTTTAGTAGCTAACCAAGATAAATATATCCGCATCAACCAAAATGGTTATTTCCCAATCGTTGGTGGACCTACTAAGGAATATGGTGGATACCCATTTGAATATGGAGGAAAAACCTATCCTAATGGTGTGTTTAACCCAGGTGTAATTGCCATTTATGATGGTAAAGGAAACATTACAGGTTATGAGGAAAATTTAGGTGGTCCTAATACCCGTATTTTACCATACGGAGATAATTATCCATGGAGCTTTACTCGTGCAGCTACTTTCGATGCTTCTTTCGTGAAGTTGAGAGAGATCTCTTTAGGATATGAGCTACCAAGTAATTTTGTTAAGAGCTTAGGTTTGCAAAGTGCTAACTTCTCTGTTTATAGCCGTAATATCATTTTATGGACGGCTTCTAAAATTGGTATAGATCCTGAAACAGCTTTCCAGCCACAAGCAGGAGCACAAGCGGGAACCCAATTTAAGCAAGGAATTGAGCGCTATAATGTTACTCCTTGGGTTATCCCAGTAGGATTTAAACTTGGTTTGACATTTTAATCAAAGCACCTTAAAACATTAAAATCATGAAAATAAGATTAATAAAAGCTGTCGCCTTCACCCTATTAACCGGAGTATTTTTCTCTTGTGAAGACTTGACAAAAGTGAATATAAATCCAAATGGAGTTCAGCCAGAGGTTGTAAATCCTAATTTGGTTATGCCAACTGTTTTAACAGAAATGTCCAAGGCTTATGTAAACCTAGGATATCAAGATATTGCAGGTGTGGTTCAACATACGCAAAAAGATGCTTGGTCATCAGGTCATAATGATTATGACTGGGGTGGAAACCAAAGTTGGTCTGGTTACTATGATATTTTACGTAATAACGACTTATTGTATAACCGTGCCCTAGCCTTGAATTGGGAATTCCAACAAGGAGTGGCTTTAGTCAATAAAGCATTTATGTTTGGTTTGATTACAGACCTTTGGGGAGATGCTCCTTATACGAATGCTTTGAAAGGAGAAACGGGTGGAGCTGATAATATCCTACCTGCATATGATTCTCAAGAGGTTATTTACACGGGTATTTTAGCGGATTTGGAGAAAGCAAATACCTTGTTATCTAAGCAAAAAAGCGAGTATTCGAACATCGTGGATAACGTGGATGTGATTTATTCAGGTGATCCTACTAAATGGCGTAAATTAGCCAACTCTTTGGCTTTACGTTATTACATGCGTATTTCTGCAAAGAAACCTGATGTAGCTAAAGCGGGTATTGAGAAGATTGCAAAAAATCCAGCGAACTATCCTGTGATTTTGACTAACTCTGACGATGCAACCATGGGTTTTCCAGGAACATCAGATGGTACATCTTGGCCAGCTAATGCAGTATATGATGTGAGTGGTAGTAATTACCGTCGTATCAAAATGGCGAATACATTTGTGGAATATTTACAAACAGTTAAAGATCCTCGTTTAGGAATTTGGGCTGCTAAAGTGGAAATTCCATTGGTAGTTGATGCAAGTCTTCCAGCCAAAACAGATAAGATCATTGACGGAAAGCGTTATTTGTCTCCTGATGTAGTAGGTAATTCTAAAGTAGATACGGATCAAGAATATGTAGGTTTACCTACCTCTTTTTCTCAGTTACCATCTGCTTATAACATGAACCCTACACCAGGTCAAACCTCGTTTAACCCTCACGTTTCATTCTTAGCTCCTATGTACAAAAATGCCTCTGGACCTTTGTTGAGAGCTCGTTTAGTATCAGCAGCGGAAGTAAACTTTATCTTAGCGGAGGCGGCATTAAAAGGCTATTCAGTAGGTGATGCCAAAACTTTCTATGAAAATGGAGTAAAAGCTTCATTGACTACTTGGGGAGTAGGTTCTACTGCTTCAGCTTATTTGGCTAATGCTGGCGTGGCGTATGCAGGAACAGTAAAGCAAGTGATTGAGCAAAAATGGATTGCTAGCTGGACTGCCGCTACGGAGGCATGGTTCGACTTCCGTCGTACAGGTTTCCCAGAATTAAAGGCGGGTCCTGTGGCAAAGCGTCAAGCAATTCCTGTTCGTTTCTATTACATGCAGGATGAGTTACGTATCAATGCAAAAAATACATCTGCTGCTTTGGATAAATTAGAAGTGACTAATTATTCACAGGCTGATGGTAAAAACAGTGCTTGGTCTAAGCCTTGGGTAATCCAAGGAACGGGTAAGCCATATTAAGAATTTTAAGGGGCCTCTCTCGGGAGGCCCTTCAAAAAATTAGATGCTCTAATCTTCTGTTAACCAATGAAACTATATACACCTCTAAACCTTTTAATACTTTTATTTTTAAGTTTATTTACTCCAGCGACTGCTCAAACCTTACGGGTGGGGGCAGCCGTTCGAGTTATTACTCCAAACCCTTTACTTCCCGTGTCGGGGGGTATAGGCACTCCAAAACCTAGCTTAGAAAAGAAGGGTGATTTATTTGCCCGTGCTATGGTTTTTGAACAAGGAAATACCCGTTTTGCGATTGTCAATGTTGATAATTTAGGCTGGACCTCTGTTCTTGGAAATAAATCCAGAGCCCTTATCAAGGGAATTGCCCCAGAAAATATATTAATTGGAGCTACGCATACTCACTCCGCCCCAGATGCTTATGGTTTTCCAGATGCTACTGGAAAAAATTATGCCGATTTAAAATACCTAGATTTTTGCGTTCAGCAAATTGCTGATGCAGTAAATGAAGCCATATCAAAATTAGAACCTGCTGCTTTAAAAGTGAATGTGGAGGAAGCAAAAGGAAAGATTGCCTATAATTATTATGCTCCTGCTTTATATGATCCACGCTGTGGGGTTATTCAGGCCATTGCTACTTCGGGTGCCCGCCAAGGGAAGGCCATTGCTACCTTAGTTAATTATGCCGTTCACCCAGAAGTACTCGGAAGTGGTCGAGGCATTTTAAGTCCGGATTTATGCGGACCTTTATACGATAGAATTGAAGCCCAAGCAGGAGGTGTGGCTCTGTTTATGAATGGAGCCCAAGGAGGTATGGTCACAGCAGATACCCGTTTGGAATATGGGAAAGAAGGTCAAAGTAATCAAAAAGAAGCCAATACCTGGGAGGAATGCATTCGGATAGGGGAGTTGTTGGCTGCTGAGGCATTACGAATTATAAACAAAGCCCCTGTTTTAGATTCTCCTTCCATTTATTGTACATCAAAAATGATTGAACTTCCTGTGGATTCGGAAATTATGCGCTATATTTTGACAAATTCACCTTTGAAATACGAATACAAAAAACCTAATACGGTTAGTACACAATTGAATCTATTGAACATTGGGCCCGCACAGATTTTAACGGTTCCAGGTGAGGCTTTGCCCAATGTAGGTTATTATGTAAAACGTCACATGGCTACTAAAATGCCCTTTTTGTTTGGACTTACCAATGACGCTTTTGGATATATGTTGGCCAAGGTGGACTATAATAGCTTCAAACGCTATGATTATGTCACCCGTACTAGTTTAGGTGAAATGACCGCAGAAATTTATATGGACCAGGCCTTACAACTAATTCAAGCTAGTCCAAAACCTAGTACGAAGTAAAATTTAAAACGTTTTGATTTATCTTAGCCAAGTTATTTTTGGCTATTTCCCTTTTCTAAACCTTGTGTTTTATCATATGAAAAATTTAGGACTACTTTTATGGGCTTTCGTGGCATCCAGCATGGTATTTACTACTGTAGGTGCTCAGCAGTTAGAACCTACTTACGCAGAAAAATTAGGCTATCCAAAGGGTAAAAAAGTAGTCATTTTTCACGTGGATGACTGCGGGATGTCCTATTCCTCCAATCAAGGGGCTTATAAATCCATAGAACAGGGAGTCGCTACATCTTGCAGTATCATGATGCCTTGTCCATGGGCCGCTAGTTTTATTCATTACATCCAAAAAAACCACCCCAATTTAGACGCAGGTTTACACTTGACCTTAACTTCGGAGTGGAAGGATTACCGTTGGCCGGCATTATCTGGTTTTCAACAAGTACCTACCTTAAGTGATGGGGATGGTTGCCTTTGGCATAGTGTGGAACAAGTGATTAAAAATGGTAGCCCAGATGAAGTAGAAAGGGAAATTAGAGCGCAAATAGAACGTGCCACTCGCTTGGGTTGGAAACCGACCCACCTAGATTCACATATGGGTACCTTATTTGCCTATCCTCCTTTCTTGGAGCGGTATTTAAAAGTGGGAATGGAATTAGGGATTCCTGTTATGTTCCCTGGAGGTAATAATAAAATGTTGATTGAATCTGTGAATAAGCCTTATATCAAAAAAATGAAGGCAGAAGGCAAGTGGAAAGAAGGAATGCCTTTACCTATGGCCAAATTTGGTTTAACGGACTTAGTGACTGAATCCAAGAAGATTGGTGAAATGCTTTGGAAAGCAGGATTACCCGTATTGGATGATTTACACTCAGATAGTGGAGATTGGAAACCAGAAGGTAATCCTAGCCCGGCGGAGTGGGGAAAATACAAAGCAGATCAGTGGATTTACCAATTGGAACACATGAAGCCTGGCGTAGCCATGTTGATCGTACACAGTAGTGATATCACTGAAGAATTTAAATTTATCAGTGGTTCAGGAGGTTCTCGATTAGCTGATATGAACTCCATAATGCATCCAGATTTAAAGGCCTATATAGAGAAAGAAGGTATCATTTTAAGTACTTTCCGGGAGTTAATGGAGCGCCGTAAAAAAGTAAAATAATCACATGAAATTTATTAAAATACTATTGGTTTTGTTAGTGATTTCTCTTCAATCACTAGCTCAAAGTTCGGCTATTGTCAAGTCCATGCTTATTTTCCCAGGACAAGACAAGCATGTCCATGGAAGTAGCTTGGTTCGTTTGCCTAATGGCGACTACCTGTCGGTTTGGTTTTATGGAAGTGGAGAAAGAACTGCCGACGATGTTAAATTAATGGGTTCTCGACTAAAAAATGGGGATTCTAAGTGGAGTGAACCCTTTTTAATGGCCGATACACCCCATATTCCAGATTGCAATCCGGTTCTATTTTTAAACAGGGAAAATAAACTGTTCTTAGTATGGATAGCAGTTCAAGCTAACCAATGGGAACAATCAGTTTTGCGCGTGCGGACATCCACGAATTATTCCAAAGATGGCGCACCAGTCTGGGAGTGGCAAGACAATATTTTGTTAAAACCAGGCAATGATTTTGCTAGTGAAGTGAGTAAAAAATTGAAACAATTACCCGAGCATCATATTGGTTGGGCAGGCTATGCTCCGAAATATGATGAAATGATTTCCAAGGCGAGTGCAGATCCAGCGAAAAGAAGTTTTGGATGGATGACGCGTATCAAACCGCTCATATTGGACAATGGACGTATCATATTGCCTTTGTATTCCGATGGTTTCAATTTCTCTTTGATGGCTATTTCAGATGATCAAGGACTAACTTGGCGGCCAAGCTTGCCATTGGTCGGTCGTGGACCCATTCAGCCGGCTATTGTGAAAAAAAAGAATGGCAACCTTTTGGCATATTTACGTGATAGCGGGGATAATCCTCCGCGAGTACATATGAGTGAGTCCACAGATCAAGGGGAAAGTTGGTCTCCCTCGGTGAAAACAGATATCCCTAATACCGCCAGTGTAGAGCTTCTAGTGCTGAAAGACGGTCGCTTGGCATTTTTAGGAAATGATATTATTGATGGGCGGTACCGCCTAGGCTTGTTTTTATCTGATGATGAAGGGAAAACTTGGAATTGGAAGACCTACTTAGAAAATGTAGCTCCGGGAAAAGGTAGTTTTTCTTATCCTTGTATGACTCAAAGTCCTGATGGTCTTTTACATATTTCATATTCTTCTCACCTAGAGAAAGATCAAAAATCCATCAAATACGTGGTCGTGGATCCACAGAAAATCAAATCCGAGTAGTGAATTTAAACCTAAACCTATAAAATGAAAATCAGTAAATTAAATGGATTAATGTATGTGTGTCTATTATTGGCCACACATTTGACATGGGCTCAAAATAAAGCCAAGCAGCCTGTATATCAAGACACCCCTTTTTGGCAGGATTATAGTGTCAAATATTATCTCGCTAAAGATCAGTCAATTGATTTAAATGCGAGCTATTTCGATAGAAATGGTAATATTATTTTGTTTGGATCTACAGGAACTCTTTTGCCACACGATGGGCAGTTTTTGTATCCTGGGACTTTGATAAAAGATACTAAATACCGGACCAGCGCACCTAAACGAATGGCAGCATTGACATCGTATCAGAAGCAATTTGTTTTGATAGATGATAAGGCCATTTTAAGTCACGCTTTTGCAGGTAGTATTTATTCAAAACATGAATTAGCTAAGGCGAATCAAGTGGTTGGAGGTAAAGACTTTGCCTTTTTAATTTCGGATGGAACTAGTATTCATTGGGTGAAAGATTCTAAAACCTTGTTCAAAGGAGATTTATCAGGAGAACAGGTCTTGGATATGAAATATCAGGCATCTAGCCAGACGTATTTTATATTGGGAAAACAAGGCTTGTATCAATTTACTCCAGCTTCAAGAAGTATTTCTAAACTTATCGCTGGTGGACCATTCACGGCTTTTGATATAGCAGAAAATTCGACCAAGGCTTATGTTGGGACTAATTCGGGCTATCAGGTGCTTGATATTTCCTTGAAACAAGTGGGCGAAACGCAACAAAAATTACCTTGGACGGAAATTACGGCCATTAAAGTGATTGGAGATAAAGTTTGGTTTGGTTCTTCCAAAGGCGCTTTTGCTTTGAAGAAAGATGGTAAGTTTGATTATTATAATGGAGAAAGGTGGTTGCCAAGCAATGTTGTTAAGCACATAGCTGAAGGGCCTAAAAATTCCGTGTTAATCACTACTTCGGGAGGTTTAGGACAAATTTGTTTTAAGAAAATGACCTTGCATGAAAAGGCTGTTTTTTATGATGAGCAAGTGAGAAAACGACATATTAGAAATGGATTTAATGCTTCCTTAGATGGTATGCAAAAAGGAAATTTAAGTACTGGATATTTGGCTGATTCAGATAATGATGGACTTTGGACATCCATGTATTTGGGAGGAGAAATTTTCCGTTATGCGGTAACGAAAGATCCAGAAGCCTTGCAAAATTGTCGGGAGTCATTAGACGCCATGGAGCGTTTATATAAATTAACTCCAGTTCCAGGATTCCCCGCACGTTCCTTTGAGCGTCGTGGTTTTATCTCAAGTTTATCCGATCCAGAGCGCTGGCAGCCATCACCTGATCCTGAGTGGGATTTTAAATCTACCACGAGTAGTGATGAGGTGATTGGGCATATTTTTGCCTTTGGTGCTATGGCCGAATTAGTGGATGATCCCGATTTAAAGAAACGATCTATCGTCCTGATTGATACATTAATGTCGCATATCTTGAAAAATGATATGTATTTAATTGACTTCGACGGAAAGCCAACTTTATGGGGAAAATGGAATCCCAAATATGTTAATGCTTTCCCGACCAACGTAGGGGATAGGAAATTAAATTCATCTAATATTACAGCCATGCTGCAAACTGCCTATCATTTCACGAAGAAAGAAAAGTATAAACAAAAGGCGTTTGAACTATTAACAAAACATGGATATTATGAGAATTTAATGCGTCCATTTAGTGTGTTAGGCCGTGCTGGAAAGGATGCGGATGCCCATGCTCAAAACATGTCGGATGGTTGGAATCACTCCGATGATGAAATGTATTATGTAGGTTATTGGGGGCTATACCGATATGCTTTCAATGATACCTTAAAAGCTAGTTTCAAGAAATCCATCCTGGATCACTGGCAAATAGAGCGCCCAGAGAAAGAGGGAGCATGGAATATTTTCACGGCATTAACTGGGACTAAACAATTTGATTTAAATGAGGCCGCCTGGTATTTGCGGGAACACCCTTTGGATATGATTGATTGGGCAATTCAAAATAGCCACCGTAAGGATATAGTAAAAGTGGCGGATAATTTCCGTCGTCAAACAACCCAAGAAGTTTTACCACCAGACGAAAAACCCATCATGCGCCATAACGCAAATCAGTTCAATATGGATCGTAATGGGGGGAATGGTTTATCTGAGCACAGTGCAGGAGATATTTGGCTTTTGCCTTATTGGATGGGTCGTTATTTAGGGGTGATTTCAGCGCCTAAAAAGTAAAAATTTCCTAACGTTGTCAAGGTTTCAAACCTTGACAACGTTGAATTTTGCAGATTAGTTTCCCAAAAAATATCTATAAACTGATTTTACATGATCGGTTTGAATTAGATCTACTCCCAGTTCTTTCGCTTTTTGATAATTAACAGCTTGGTCTAGCGGTCCTAATACATCAGAATAAACGCGGATATTTTTTTCATGAAGTGCTTTCACCAATTGTTCATTGATCCGAAGCCAATTGACATCAAAAGCATAAGGTGCTAAACGTTTTATTTTAGCGTCCATTTCATCGAACTTATTTAAGCTGGGCATTCTTTTGCTTTTAGGGTCTTCCATTCTTAATTTTTCTAAGAAATCATCATCGCCATAATAAACAGACTCTTTATCCAGCTGATATTTTTTCATTAAATTCAATAAAGGTTTGGGTGCCACCTGCTTGCAATCCACATAAATAAACGTTTTTGTTTTTTTCTGTTTATTCCATTTCTGGACTAATTGAAGTGTTTCCTCCAGTGTAGGAATTCGCTCCTCGGGGAATTTTGCTTCCCAGCCTTTGTTTGCTTTTAATTGTTTGATTTCTTTTAAAGTCAATTGGGCAATAGGTCCTGTACCATTGGTAGTTCGGTTCAAAGTTCCATCATGTAAAATAACCAATTGATTGTCTTTGGAGGTTCTGACATCAATCTCAATGAAATCCACTCCCATATCTAAAGCTTTTTGAAAGGTAGCCAAAGTGTTTTCTGGAGCTAATCCTGAGTTTCCACGATGGGCCGAAATTCGAAGCTTTTGTTGTGACTTATAGGTCCATGCTTCAATTTGGTTAGGGCTGTTGGACCTCTGGCAAGACATGATGCTAGCCATGGATAATGCTATTATCCAAATGTTTTTTTTCATATTAAATAGGTTTCATAATTTGAAAAAGACTATCATTTTTCAAATTCAAAATTAAGCATCTATTGGCATTTATTTGGAGAAAATTGGGCTATTGAAGATTAAATTTATGAGTAATGATTTTTCTTGAAATATCGAATTTTAAAGGTAAAAAAACAGGCTTCCAAGATTATCAATATTTTGGACAATATGGGTGAAATGTAATTCGTTATCGACAACGCTGTCAAGGTTTCGAACCTTGCCAGCGTTAAGATTTTTAATTAACTTGAAAGCTATTTACAAGCCCTCAAAACCTATGAAAGTTCATTATTTATTAGTCCTTGCAGGAATGATGGCTTGTCAACCTACTAAGCCTTCCCATACCATGATTAACCCAGAAAATAGTTTTGCTTACGATTATGATTTATTGAAAAACGAGCCTACTACCGTATTATTAAGTCAAGGATATCAACAAGTGCTTATAGTAGGAAAATACCAAGCACGGGTTATGACTAGTAGCTCTCAGGGGGCGGCAGGATTTAGCTATGGTTGGATTAATCATGAACTTATTAAATCGGGGAAATTGGGTCCACATATGAATGCATTCGGAGGCGAGGAACGCTTCTGGTTGGGACCTGAGGGTGGCCAATTTTCAGTGTATTTTAAACCAGGAGATCCTTTTACTTTTGAACATTGGCAGACTCCAGCCATCATTGATACAGAGACTTATCCATTAGTGAAATCCGACGGGAAAAAGGCCCTTTTTCATAAGGATTTTGAGATAGAGAATTATTCAGGAACTCAATTTATCGTTTCTCTTGATCGAGAAATCAAATTATTAAATCAGGAAGAAGCCTCGAAACATTTACAGGTCTCCTTGGATGGGATTTCTTGGGTAGGCTATCAGACAGATAATGTATTAAAGAATACGGGGAAAGATTGGAATAAAGAAAGCGGGGTATTATCGATTTGGTTATTGGGTATGATGAAGGCTTCGGATCAAAACACCATTTTAATTCCTTATCAAAAAGGTCAAGAGGCAGCCATTAATGATGCCTATTTTGGTCAGATTCCTGCGGATAGACTCATCAAAAAAGAGGGTATGCTCTACTTTAAAGCCGATGCCAATTCAAGGGGTAAATTGGGAATTCCTCCCAAAGCCCTGGTACCTTTAGCTGCTAGTTATGATGCTGCCAATCGTATTTTGACCATTCTTCAATTTGATTATCATGGTGATCAGGAATATGTCAATTCCATGTGGGAAATTCAGGAAAAGCCCTACCAAGGAGATGCCTTAAATGCCTATAATGATGGCAAAAATGATACGGGGACTCAGATGGGTAAATTTTATGAATTGGAAAGCTCTTCTCCGGCCATAGCGCTGCATCACGGTCAGTCGCTGAGGCATGTTCAAAGAACCTTTCATTTAGAAGCCTCTGAAGAAAAATTGAATCAGGTTTGTCAAAAATTACTGGGAATCGAACTGAAGAATTTGCCTTGGAAATAATAAAAGCTCAAGATTTATCCTGAGCTTTTAACCTGTATTAGGTAAATCTATCTACTCCTCATCCATCATACTTCTACGCTGCTTAGCTGCTTGTTTGGTAGTTTTGATTCGGTAATTGAAGGTTAAATTGAACTGCGTCAAACGACCTTGAAACTCGGATTTGGTATAAAATCCAGTACCTCTGGTTTCTGAACGCATGATTCTTGAACTAAAAACATCTAAGATATTTAAGGTCAATGTTCCATTTCCTTTCATGATATCTTTACTCGCTGATAAATCCATCCAAGCTATATACCCTCTTGTTCCTTGTGCGGTATTTTGAGGGGCTTCGTAGTTTGCTCTCACTTGGGCATCTACGCCACCTCCTAATTTAATTCGGGAAGTATGACGCGCAAACCAAGAATATGTGTCACTTACATAAGTAGGGTCAATATTGCTGGCATCAGCTTTGGCACGAAAAATATTGATACTCAAATCAGCTTTCCAGGCTTTACTTAAGTTAGAAGAACCTGTAAACTCTGCTCCCATGGAAACTTCATTTTTGAAGTTTTGGGGTAATGTAACAGAAAAACCATTGGCATCAACCTGACGAATACGGTCAATTTTTCCATCTGTATTTCGATAATAAATGGACGAGCTGATGCTTCCATTTTCATAATATTTTACGTGCCCTAAATCAAAAGCATCCGTGAATTGTGGATTTAAATTAGGGTTACCGGAGAAAAAGTTTCGGTTGTCAGAAAATGTAACAAAAGGGCTTAATTCATTGTAAGTAGGTCTACGCACCCTTCTAGAATAACCTAGCTGAAAGGAATTATCTGCCGACAAAGAATAGGTAAAATGGGCACTAGGAAAGAGATTGGCGTAGTTTCTTGGATTCTTTTCTTGGGTTTGCAATAACTCCGTACGGATATCTGTCATCTCCCCACGAATACCTACTTGATAAGAAAACTTCTTGATTTTGGTACCCCAAATGGCATAGGCAGCTGTAATATTTTCGTTATAAACAAAGTTATTTTGTAAACCAGGAACCACGGTATATTCTCCGGTTTCTTGTCTTTGGGTGACAATGTAATCGTTCGTCATATCCCGGAAACTCGTACGTAAACCTGTTTCTATTTTACCATCTTTCCCAACCGGATTTACATAATCCGCTTGTAAAATCCATTGATGTTCTGCTTCATCATTCAGGGATTTTTGAATTCTTGAATTTTCTGGAAATGCACTTCCATCAGGTCTTTTTCCTACCTGAGTGAACAATTGATCTGAGCTCTCCCAATAATCCAAATAGCGCAAATCAGCGGTAAATTCTTTTCCCTTTCGGGCATAGGATTTCTTGAAGGTTAAGGCATATTCACTATTAGGCTCCGCCTCTTTCTCGTCCTGTTGACGGTCAGTAATACTATATAAATTGCTTAAGCTTTTTTGGTAATCCAAATAATGGAAATCGGAAATACGACGAACGTCGGTTCTTCGGAAAATATACGAACCGGTCAATACCGTTTTTTCATTGAAAAAGTAATCAGCCCCACCACGAATATTATTAACCATTCCCCTGACGTTATTTTGAGAGGTTTGTTGTAAATAATTGGTCTGACCTGGGGTATACACCTCCTGATAAATATTACCTCTTCCTGGGGTTCTACGGTAAAACAATCCGTAGTTTAAAAAGAAATTCAGTTTGTCTTTGCGGTAATTGACAATGGCTGTCGCACCGAAATTCTCAGGATATCCTGTAGTCGTTTCAATGGCACCGTTAAAGCCCTGATTCTGATTTTTTTTCAAAACAATGTTGATGATTCCTGCCATACCTTCTGCCTCATACCGGGCCGAAGGATTGGTGATCACTTCCACTTTTTCGATTAAATTTCCTTGCAAAGACTGTAAGCCGCCTGATCCACTAATGCCCACTAAAGTAGATGGTTTGCCATCAATTAAAATACGGACATTGTCACTTCCTCTTAGTTTGACAGCACCTTCACCATCTACTTGAATAGAAGGTAGATTTCCTAAAATTTCAGAGGCTGTCGCACCACGATTGGCTAAATCGGTGCCAACATTAAAAATTCGCTTATCTAAGGCCAATTCCATGGATGCCTTTTGACCTTTCACAGTCACCTCTTCCAAGGTTTTGGATGAGGCCTTTGCTTCCAATACGCCCAATTGAATGGTTTGATTGTCTTTATTGATATTGATTCCTTTTTGAGTAATGGTTTCATAGCCAACGCTTTCAATGACTACATCATAAGTCCCATAAACCACATCCGTTGAAAAATGACCTTTATCATCACCTATTCCCCCTGTAATAAGTTTTTGGGCACCTGCTTGAAATATTCGAATGCTAGAAAATGGTACAGGAGCTTTAGAATCTTTTTCAATAATTTGACCTTTGATCTTGCCTTTGGGGCCTATTTGAGCTACAATTTGAAAACTTAGGACAAAAAGAAGGTACGTAATGCTTACTAGGGATTTAACTTTCATAGTTTTTTTGATAACAGCCCGAATATGGGACTTAGAGGTAATTTTTTTCGTAAAAATCGACAAAATGGGGATTAATTACAACGTAAATACAGATAGCCGTCTAATAATCAGGGCAGAGCCGCGTTTATAAAAAGGAATTATTTTTGCTTTGGGTAGACACAAAAGAGGACTTTATCTATATTTTGAAGAGCTAACAAATGAATAAAATTAAATTTCGACATCAAAAAACCCTAATGAAATAGCTTATGTTAAAATCCCTTGGCCTTGCGGCCCTTTCTGTTGCTACGCCTCAACTTACATCTACCCAATCTTCTGGTATCTATGTTTCTCAAATGGATCATTTATTGGGAACATCTTTAGACCTTAAAATAGCTGCTTCACATTATGGAGCTGCTAAAAAAGCAGAAGCCAGCCTGCTTGCTGAAGTACAGCGCCTGAGTCAAATTTTGGGTACTTATCATTCCAACACCGAGTTTAATCAGTGGATGGCAAGTCAAGGAGAATTTAAACCTGTATCAATCGATTTACTACAAGTACTAAAACAATTTGATGCCTGGAATGAAAAAACAGGAGGCATCATCAATGCTTCCTCGGAAGAAATTACTCAGGTGTGGAAAGCAGCCAGTGCAGCAAATCAATTACCCTCTCAAGAGAATATTCAAGCGGCTGTCCGCTTAGCCCAACAGAAACATTGGGAAATCAATGAATTGGAACAAAGCATTGCTAAAACTAGCCAAGCTACCTTGCGCTTGCATTCGTTTGCAAAATCTTATGTCATGCAAAAAGCAGCAGAGAAGGCTTTAGCGACAGAAGGAATCCATGGAATTGTTTTAAATGTAGGAGGAGATATCCTCATTAAAGGAAATGGAGTAGATCAAATTTCAATAAAAGATCCCCGTAATTTTGCTGAAAATGCGGCTCCACATTCCCAAATTATTGTGGAAAATAAAGCGGTAGCTACTTCAGGAGATTATCAAAGAGGATTTGAAATCAATAAACAATGGTTTTCACATGTGATCAATCCCTTGACTGGTCAACCGGCCTCAGATATTATCAGTGCCACAGTCGTACATCCTGATGCAGTAACAGCAGGTGCTTTGTCTACTGCTTTTCAAGTGATGACTCCCCAACAAAGTGAGCGCCTAGCCGCTGCCATTCCTGATACAGATTATTTAATTCTTACGAAATCAGGAGAGGAATATAGTAGCCCCAACTGGAAAAATTTACTTGCTTCTAGCGCTCCGAGTGTTAGTCCATCTAGTTTTAGTACCAACATCCTAATGGTCAATCAAAAGGAGAAAATGTGGACGGAAAAACAAGAATTACAAATCAAATTTGAGTTAGCCAGTTTTGAAGGTAGATTTCGTCGGCCATTTGTAGCCGTTTGGGTAGAAGATGAAAATCATAAGCCAATTAGACGTATCGCATTATGGTTCAATAAGCCAAGATGGTTGCCTGATTTACGTTCTTGGTATGCCGCCCAGAGAGAAAGTGCAATTGATATCGCCTCTTTAGCCAGTGCTACTCGTTCACCTGGGGAATATACCTTAGTTTGGGATGGAAAGAATGACGCAGGTCAGTATGTCAAACAAGGAAAATATACGGTGTATATTGAAGCCGCTCGTGAGCATGGGACTTACCAATTGATGAAACAAGAAATGAATTTCAATGGTAAAGATCAAAAACAAACACTTTCGGGAAATGAAGAAGTAACCGGTGCTTCTTTAAATTACGTAGCCAAATAAGTAGATTAAAATTTTTCTTTGGAGCTCATGTGCCATCATGGGCTCCTTTATACCAAACGTATGAGTACTCCTAATTCTAAATTAAAGCCTAAATCAAATAAACTTCGTCGTTCTACCGCTGAAATCTCTCGATGGTTGCACATTTATTTATCCATGTTCAGCTTTGCTATCGTTTTGTTTTTTTCAGTGACAGGTTTAACCTTGAACCATCAAGAGTGGTTACCTGAAAAGTCAGATGTTCAGGAACAAAAAGCAAAACTAAATGTCACCTGGGTACATCAGGCAGATACCGCAAAAATAGCCAAATTGGAGGTAGTTGAACACCTAAGAAACACCCATGGAATTAAAGGTCAGTTAAATGATTTTAGAATTGATGATTCTGAAATTTCGGTTTCATTTCAAGGTCCTGGATATACTGCGGATGTATTTATTGACCGTGAAACAGGTACTTATGATCTCACAGAAACGCGCATGGGTTGGATGGCTGTAATCAATGATTTACACAAAGGAAGAGATACCGGAAAATCATGGGCTTGGGTGATTGATATTTCAGCGATTTTCATGATTTTCATTTCTGCCACGGGTTTAATCTTGTTGTTATTTTTGAAGAAAAGAAAAATTACGGGTTTGCTTTGGGCATTCATAGGCCTAATTCTTTCCTATGGGATATATTACTTTTTAACCTAAACAATTCTTATTCTACGGATGTTTATCTTTTGGAATTGAAGTAGGTTTTGACCTACTTTGTTAAGATTTAGGCAAAACCATATCCCTATGTTAGAGCAACTTATCTCTTATTTTGATCATATCCCTAGTAGCCACCGCGCACTTATTTTAGCTGGTGGAATTACCTTTTTTTGGTTGGTAGAAAATGCCATTCCATTGGTGTCTTTCCGTTATAATAAGTGGAAACATGCGGGGATTAATTTCCTATTTACCATCACCACTATCCTAGTCAATTTTGGTTTCGCGGTTTGGATTGTTCAATTAAGCGACTGGGCGGTAGCCAATCAAATAGGTTTTTTACAATGGTTTCCAATTGGAAATTGGGGGCAATTAATTCTAGGATTGTTGTTGTTGGATTTGGTGGGGGCCTATTTTGTCCACTGGGTAGAACATAAAGTTAAAGTGATGTGGAAATTTCACATGGTTCATCATGCAGATACCAAGGTAGATACCACTACCGCCAATCGTCATCATCCAGGGGAGAGTGTTTTTAGGGCATTATTTACTTTGCTAGGAGTATTAGTTTGTGGAGCCCCTATGTGGTTAGTCATGATATATCAAAGTATTTCAGTAGTACTTTCTCAATTCAACCATGCCAATATTCGTTTACCCCAATGGCTTGATACCACAATAAGCTATGTGATTGTTTCACCTAACATGCATAAGGTGCATCATCATGTAAGTCGCCCGCAGACGGATTCCAATTACGGAAATATATTTTCTATTTGGGATAGAATATTAGGTACTTACAATAGCACGGCAGTCCATGAAGTTGTATACGGTTTGGACGTCTTGGATAATCAACGAGATGGCGAACTGGGCTACCAGTTAAAAGCTCCTTTTGATTCAAGCATCAAAACAGATTATTAGTAAAGCTCTACCACCATTTCTACTTCTACGGCAGCATTATTGGGTAAGACATTTACCCCTACTGCTGAACGCGCATGCTTTCCTTTATCGCCAAAAACAGCCACCATTAAATCAGAAAAGCCATTCATGACCATGGGTTGTTGGGTAAAGCTAGGATCAGAGTTAACAAATCCTGTCACTTTCAAAATGCGTTTAACTCTGCGCAAATCGCCCAATTGAGCTTTTAAGGTAGAGATCAATGCTATCCCAGCCAATTTGGCTGCCGCTTGGCCTTCTTCCACACTGAGCTTGTTTCCTAGTTTTCCCAGTACAAATCCTCCTTCAGCCTTCTCGGGTAAATGCCCAGACAAATAGGCAATATTTCCAGCACGAGTAAATTTGACATAATTCGCCAATGGGGTACTAGGTTTAAGTAAATTGATTCCTAATGCTTGTAAACGCTCCTCAGGACTATCAGGTTTTTTGGTAAATAAAAGGCAAACGGGAGCTACGACTTGAATATCCTGCTTGCTATCCGTTAAAAGACCTGTCTGCTGGTTGACAGAAAAGACTTGAATTTTATTTTCAGTTTGACTAGCCACAAATAACCATTTCCCACTTGGATCGTAACTGAAATTTCTAGGCATTTTTGCCACTGCCTGATAAGCTAGTGTTTTCAATGTCCCATCAGCCTGAATAGCAAATATGGCCAGGTTATCGCTCGTAATACGGTTCGAACTGATGAGCCATTTTCCATTGGGAGAAATATGGATATCGGCGCTGGCTTTGACGGCCACTTTGGTACTGGTATCAGAAACGATGTTTTGAATTTTGTCCAAACCTTGAGCACTGATTTTAAAGACATCAACGCTGCCATTTAATTCATTAATAACGTATGCCAAATTCCCATTGGGGTGAAAAATCATATGGCGAGGACCGCTACCAGGATTGACCGAAATGGACTGATAATTTTCGGCCAAAGTCCCATCAGGTAAAATCGGATGCCAATGTATTTTGTCAGAACCCAAATCGGGAACATATAAGCTTTTCTGATCAGGAGCAATGGCCACCATGTGGGCATGCGGGGCATCTTGTCGGCCCGTAATGACACTAGCACCTTTGTAAAAAAAGGATTGAGAAGCCGGGAGTAGTCGACCGTTTTCTTCAGTTTTAAAAACATTCAGGGAACCACTGCCATAGTTAGCAACATATACGGTTTTGCTCGCTTCATGGTATTTCACAAAGCAGGGGCCGTCACCCAGGGTTGGGCTAGTGTTTAATTTGGTAAAAGTTCCGTTGGCATTTCGGGCGTAGGCACTTATGGCAGATTTACCACCCCCTTCTTCAGAAACAGAATACAATAAATTCCCATCAGCAGAGATGGCTTGGTAGGAGGCATTGGGGTTTTCTCTTACATAGTTGGCCTTTGTTTTGGCAGTTGCTATATCCAGATCAAATACCTCTATACCGGGGTTTTTAGCTTTGGTATACGAACCTACAATCAATTGATATTGTGTCGAATCCGAAGGGAATATCGAGAAGAGGGAACTGACAAATAAGAAAATGGAGCTTAACATGGAAAATAGGTTTTTGTGCAACAAGATACGAATGTCCGTAAAATTTGGGTATTTTTCCCAGAACAATTTTCCTTATCCTCATTTAAACAAGATGAAAAAGATTTTACTATTGCTTTTTTGTGCGTTTCAGGCTTGGGCTCAAAACTCCCCAGCTCCTCGCCTCGTGGTTCGAGGGGATGATATGGGTTATAGCCATTCAGGAAATTTGGCATTGATCCAATCTTCTGTAAAAGGAATCCAGTCGTCCATCGAGGTTATTGTCCCTTCACCTTGGTTTCCTGAGGCCGTTCAGATGCTTCAACAGCACCCTACTATCGATGTGGGGATACACTTGGCATTAACGAGTGAGTGGGATAAACTTAAGTGGAGACCTTTAACTGAGGCGAAAAGTTTACGAGATCCAGACGGGTATTTTTTTCCCATGGTTTATGCCAATAAGAATTATCCAGGCTTAGCTATCGTGGATAATAAATTTACCTTGGCTGATATTGAAGCAGAATTCAGGGCTCAAATAGAATTGGCCATCAAAAAAATCCCATGGATAAGTCATATTTCTTCTCACATGGGTTGTTCCAGAATCACCAATGAGGTACATGAATTAACTAAGAACTTAGCCAAGGAGTATCACTTGATTTATGAAAACACCCAATACCCTTTTGATCGGGCTACTTATGAAGGCCCCCATCAGACATCTGAGCAGAAAATAGATAGTTTTATCAACATGCTTGGCTCTTTACAAGCAGGGAAAACCTATGTGTTTGTGGACCATCCTGGACTTGATAATGCGGAACTGAAGGCCATTTCACATATTGGTTATGAGGCAGTGGCAGTAGACAGACAAGGCGTAACAGATTTATTTACAAGTCAAAAAGTAATGAATGCCATTAAAACTTTGGGAATTAAAATCATTGCTTACCGAGATTTAGGACCTAAGCCCTGAATGAGCTTAAGCATTGACCGATTAATAATTTATTCATACAAGCAAGAAAAGTCAGTTCACAAATTTTTGTACCTTTGAAATTGGAATAATTGAATTGTTCTGATTGTAGCAAATTTGAAATATCTACGTATGAAATTCTTTAAGAAAATTAATTTTACGACCGAACAAGAAACCATTGCTGAGTTGACAGAGGCGGTCAAACAATACAAGGTAATCCATTTGGCTGGGTATAATTTACCAATTCCTTTGGAGCAGTTTTACATCAATTTTGCGGATTCAATCGGGACCCCTTTCAATGAGGATGAAGATTTAATTACGGGAGAAAGAAAGGACAATCGTTGGATAGATATCAGCTATGACCCTGCTATTCCAGATCGTTATAGAAGTAGTAATACCCGTCAGCCCTTACATACTGATGATTCCTATGTGGAATTAGGGGATGAGAAATCATTGCAGTTTTTTTATTGTACATCGCGTGCCGCTCGCGGAGGCGCTACCACTTTTTTTGATTTGCCAGATTTGGTTGATTGCTTGAAAATTGACGGTCAAGATGGACTATTGGAGCGTTTGATGACCATTACGGTGAATTTTGAAAAGGCGGGCCATAAGAAAGTACGTAAGATTTTAGACCAGGATGAATTGGGTTGGCTGGCCAACTGGAACTATTTCTGTGTGGATAAAGACAATACACCTGAAGCTTTGCAATTGGTAGAAGATTTTCACCAATTTTTAGAAACTCGAGTGATAAATGCTGGTTTGGTTTTACCTGTTCAATTAGAACGTGGAGAGGCGGCATTTTTTCATGATGATCGTATTTTACATGGCAGAAATGCCTATTTCGCTACTCAAAAAGGCGAACGGTGCTTGATTAAAGGGAAGATTATTTTAGAGCCAGATTTTCAATTGTCTTAGGACATGAAGAAAGCTGGTATTCCTCGTTTTTCGACTCGCTTACAACAGAAATTAGGCCTTGGTACTTGGCAATTGGGAGGACCCAATATGGTTCAGGGAAAGGCCATGGGCTGGGGTGAAATCAGCGAACAAGAATCTTTATCTATCTTGGCTACGGCTTTAGAATCGGGTATTCAATTCATTGATACAGCGGATTCTTATGGCAAAGGCCTTTCTGAAATTATCGTAGGAAAAGCGCTTCAAGCGGCTACTTACCCGCAGGATATTATTGTTTGTACCAAGTTTGGGAATGTGTATTTACCCGATGGAAGTACAGGTCAGGATTTTTCTGCTGAACACCTTCATGCCAGTGTTAACGCTAGTTTACAACGCTTAGGCAGAGGCCATATTGACGTATTGTTGATGCATAGCCCGCCAGATAATTTTGATTGGGAACAATATGATCCTGAGCCGTTTGAGGAATTGGTTCGAAGGGGACTTGTTCGACAATATGGTGTAAGTTCTAAAAGTGTTTATGGCGCCAAGCGGGTGATGGATGCCGGTTTTGGATCAGTGATTGAAGTGATATATAATGCTTTGGATCGTCGGGCTGAGGAGATTTTATTCAATCATCCTGATTATCTAGATTACGATATGATTGGAAGGGTTCCTTTAGGTTCGGGATTCTTAAGTGACCGCTTATTGTTGGAAGATCCACAATTTGGAGAGGATGATTACCGATCTCATATGGCGGATCGGGATAAAAATTGGATGCTTGAAAATGCCAGAAAACTTGCCTTTTTAGCCGAATTACCAGGAGGACTCTCGTCGAATGCCTTACGTTTTACGCTACAAAATTCTCAAATCGCGGTGGTGATTCCGGGGGCTAGATCAGTGGCTCAGGTTCAATCCAATGTACAAGCTGCGAATTTACCGGCACTTAGCCAGGGGTATATTCAACGTATACAACAAACGGTTCCATCAGTTCCCGATTGGTGGAAGCCGACAAGCTAGTTCTGATTACATCTAGGTATTGAACCTACTTTCGCCGCTTGATTTGCCCCTGAATTTGATTCTGCATTCCCCCCCCCAAGGTTTGTCCCAAGGTTTACCCCAAGGTTTGCCCATAGATTTGTCAACTTTTCAAAAGTTGACAAATCTAAGTTGACAAATCTAAGCGGGGGGGCTATTCAATTCCAAGCCTTTTCTAATCAGCATCCTGATATTTTTTTAATTAGAAATTACTATTTCGCTTATTTTGATTTATTTCATGGTAACTAATGACTACCCCATGGCGAAATATATACTTTGGATCCATTTCTGTTTTCTTGTTACCTCGGGCTTGGCTCAGTCCTCTAAAATTCAAAAGAAAGATGTAGAAGGGGCAGCCAAGATTTTTGACCTCAATTTTACTAGCAAGGAAATAGATACCCTATTGTCGGATGTGCAAGATAATTTAGCTATTTACCAAGAACAACATCGTGTTCATCTACCCAATTCCGTTCCCTTAAGTCTTTGGCAAACCGTACTTCTTCCCGGTGTAACTGTCAATAAAACCCAACAGCCCATCCTTTGGTCCAAAGCTCCAGGTACCGATTTACCTAATAGAAAATCATCGCTGGCTTTTTATAGCATTCCCCATTTGGCCGAATTAATCAAAACCAAAAAGATTAGCTCAGTTCAGCTGACCCAATTTTATATTGATCGAATAAAGAAATATGGGGATACGCTACAGTGCCTTATTTCTTTGACAGAATCCATTGCCATGGAACAGGCTAAGCAAGCTGATGAAGAGATAGCCCAAGGGAAATATCGTGGGCTTTTACATGGAATACCCTATGGCCTAAAAGACCTTTTTGCAGTCAAAGGAACAAAAACTACTTGGGGGGCAGCGCCTTACAAAGAGCAAGTGATTGAAGAAGATGCATTTGTCTATCAGCAATTGCGTCAGGCAGGAGCCGTTTTAGTCGCCAAATTTACTTTAGGAGCCCTAGCCATGGGTGATTATTGGTATGGAGGTAGAACAAAAAACCCGTGGAATCTGGCTTTAGGTTCCTCAGGTTCGTCAGCAGGTTCTGCTTCAGCCACAGTGGCAGGACTAGTCCCATTTGCCATTGGTACCGAAACCT
This sequence comes from Aquirufa sp. Wall-65K1, assembly GCF_054558475.1. Taxonomy (NCBI): domain Bacteria; kingdom Pseudomonadati; phylum Bacteroidota; class Cytophagia; order Cytophagales; family Flectobacillaceae; genus Aquirufa; species Aquirufa sp. Wall-65K1. Next base: position 146,149 of record NZ_JBPXKD010000006.1, read on the forward strand.
GGGGAAGTATCGTTTCTCCATCTACCGTATGCGGTGCTTTGGGACTTCGACCTACTTTTGGAAGGGTGAGCCGCACTGGGGCTATGGCTTTGAGTTATAGCTTGGATAAAATAGGACCGATCTGCAGGAATGCGGAAGATGCCGCAATTGTTTTTAATGCGATTAGGGGTACAGATGGACTAGATTTATCGGCTACGGAAGCGGCGTTTAATTATACCAATCAATTGGATATCAAAAAGTTAAGAATCGCTTATGCCAAAAACTATTTTGAAAAATTAAAAGATAGTAGTGCTAATGAATGGAAAGTGCTCCAAATTCTCAAACAGGCAGGAGCAAACATTGTTCCGGTAGAATTTCCAGATAATCAGTTTTATCCTTTCCAAATGATGGATATCATCATCGGGGCTGAATGCGCTGCCCAATTTGATGAATTGACTCGTTTTAACGTGGATGATGAATTAACCATGCAAAGAAAAGGAGATTGGCCAAATCAGTTTAGAACCGCCAGATTTATCCCGGCTGTGGAGTATATTAATGCCCAACGTCATCGTTACCTATTGATGCAGCAAGTCAATTACCTTTTCAAAGATTATGATGTGATTATCAGCCCTAGCCTTTTTTCAGGAAATCAATTGGCCATTACCAATCTGACTGGCCACCCAGTAGTTTGTATTCCCAATGGTTTTGACAAAAAAACGAATAAACCTACTAGCATTAGTTTTTTGGGGAACTTGTTCGACGAGGCTACGCTTTTGGCATTGGCCAAAATATATCAGGATGCGACACCTTGGGACGAAATGCATCCCGAGCTTTTTAAATAAAGAAATCCACTCTTTTTTGTTTGAAGCCGTCAAATAAATTTCCTTTTGTTTCTAGTAATCAGGGTAGATAAAATAAGATTTTTTTAAGAAATACTTATATTAGCTTTATCTAATCTAAACTATGATAAATCAAACACAAAAGGAGGCATACCATCGAGACGGTTACTTGATTATGCCAAATCTCTTCTCCAAAGAAGAAATTGACTTATTATACGCTGTGGCCACCGACCAATCTGTGGTTAATCAAGCTTTTGATTTAAATGATCAATCTGGGAAAAAAACGAAACTGACACTTTGGTTTACAGCGGGGGACGATTCCTTTGGGCTTATGTCGCGGAGTAAGCGCTTAGTAGAAGGCGTTCAAACCTTATTAGGAGAAGGCGAGGTTTGTCATTTTCATTCTAAAGTAATGCAAAAAGAACCTCGCGTAGGTGGTTCTTGGGAATGGCATCAAGACTATGGTTATTGGTATAAAAATGGCTTTCTTTTTCCTGAAGCCATGATATCTGTCATGGTGGCCTTAACTGATGCCACTATAGCCAATGGCTGTTTACAAGTGTTGAAAGGAACCCATAAAATGCAGCGATTTGAGCATTTATTTGCAGGAGAACAACAAGGGGCCGACATGGATTTTGTGACAGAAGCGGAAAAGATTTCAGAGCTCGTTTATTGTGAATTGAAAGCGGGAGACGTGCTATTTTTCCACAGTAATATTTTACATCGTTCCGAAGCTAATTTATCTGATCAGGCTCGCTGGTCTGTGATTTCGGCTTATAATCTTTCTTATAACAAACCCTTTAGAGAGAAGCATACCTCTTGTATTGAGCCCGTTCAAGTAGTGGATGATGAGGCTCTTTTGGCCAGAGGACAAAGGGTCGTGGACCACGCAGATTTTTTAAGTAAAGACAAAGAAATAACCTTACAAGATTTAAAATAAGATGGCACAAGTTTGTATTCTAGGTGGAGGATTTATTGGTAGATTTTATGCGGATTCATTGACGGGTCGACGAGGAAAAGACCAGGTGAGTGTTGTTTATGCTCGAAAAGAAGAAACAGCAATTCGTTTTGCCAAAGATTACCAAGTAGCTCATTACACAACGAATATGGAGGAGGCCATCGCCCATCCAGCTACGGAGTTTGTGGTAATTGCTCTCCCGAATTACCTGCATGAAGAAGCCGTTAATTTATGTGTGCAACACAAAAAGGCGGTGCTTTGTACGAAACCGCTAGGCAGAACAGCCGAGGAGGCGCTGCGCATGACCCAAGCCTGTGAAAAGGCGGGGATATTCGCTGGTTATTTGGAAGACCTTTGTTATACGCCTAAATTTTTGAAGTCCTTAAAATCAGTTCAATCAGGCGCACTAGGTCGAATTTTATGGGCAAAATCCAGAGAAACCCATCCTGGTCCACATTCAGATTGGTTTTGGGATATTCAAAAAGCTGGAGGAGGTGCCGTGTTGGATTTAGGTTGCCATTGCATAGAAATTGCCCGCAATTTCATTGGCAAAGATGTAAAGCCTGTGGAAGTGATGTGCTGGGCAGATACTCAAGTAAAACCCATTGATGCCGAAGATCATGCAATTGGATTAGTAAAATATGAAAACGGAGCCATAGGGCAGTTTGAAGTGTCTTGGACTTTTCGTGGAGGAATGGACCTACGAGATGAAGTAATGGGAACCGAAGGGACTATTTGGATCAATTCATTTTTGAGAACAGGTTTTGAAATGTTTACTTCGGGCGCTGGTAAATCCTATGTGGCCGAAAAGGCAGAGAGCGATTCAGGCTGGCAGTTTCCTGTTGGAGACGAAGCCCATGAACTGGGTTATACCAATATGTTTACCGATATGTTTGATGCTTATGAGAAAGGGGGAAGTCCCATGGAAACTTTCTATGATGGTTATGTAGTGAACGCCATAATAGATGCGGCCTATCGATCAGCGAAAACAAAATTGTGGGAACCGGTGCAATTACCCGAATGGCGTGGTCAAGTTGGCCTATCAAAACCATCCGTTTACCAAGAATTTGATGGGGATCACTGGTTTATCAAGGAAGAGATTTTGCCTAATGGCGACAAGAAAGTTATCCTGAAAGTCAAAGCCACAGGGGAAATTATTGAAAAAGAAACTTGGGTATAATGGCAAAAATCATCGTTATAGGCAGTTCAAATACCGACATGGTTATCCAGTCGGACAGGCTTCCAGCCCCAGGGGAAACGGTCTTGGGGGGAACTTTTTTTATGAATCCAGGGGGAAAAGGGGCCAACCAGGCTGTTGCTGCCGCCCGACTAGGGGGAACGACCTATTTTATTGCCAAAGTAGGAAAAGATGTGTTTGGAGAAAGTGCCCTCAAACAATTTGCCCTAGAAGGAATTCATAGCGAATTTATTTGCCAAGACGATAAACAACCTTCGGGTGTTGCTTTAATCAATGTAGATGCCCATGGAGAAAACTGCATTACGGTGGCCTCAGGAGCCAATGCTCGCCTTTTACCTCAAGATATTGAAGCGGCGAATTCCCTCTTTCAAGCAGGGAATTGGCTTTTAATTCAACTCGAAATACCTTTAGAAACTGTCGTTTATTCGCTAGAAAAAGCCCATCATGCGGGTATTTCAGTTGTTTTAAATCCCGCACCTGCCTGTTCCTTACCTGAATCTATTTATGCTTACATTGATATTATTTCTCCCAATGAAACTGAAACAGAGTTTTTAACAGGAATCCGGCCTATGGATGAAGCTAGTTTATCTCAGGCTTGCGACTATTTTTTAACCCGTGGAGTGAGAAGGGTAGTCATAACCCGAGGGTCCAAAGGGGCCTATTGGAAAACATCCAAGGGTTTTGGTCATGTGCCAGCCCAGCAGGTTAAAGCGGTAGATAGCACCGCCGCTGGAGATTGTTTCAATGGAGCATTGGTAGTTGCCCTGTCTGAAGGAATGACCTTTGAATCAGCGATTGCTTTTGCTTGTAAAGCCGCTGCATTATCTGTTACTCAATTAGGAGCACAAGCCTCCATGCCCAATCGAAAGCAATTATGAAAAAACTTATCTTACTTCTTTTATTAGTTCCTTTTTTTCTGAACGCCCAAAGCAAAAAACAAAAAGTCATTTTTGATTGCGATTTGGGAGATGATATTGACGATGCCTATGCATTGGCCTATTTATTGACCCAACAGGACAAGTTGGAAATTTTAGGAATTACCACTTGTTATGGTAGAACAGACGACCGCGCTCGTTTGGCATTAAAGATGTTGTATGATACGGGACAAAGTCATATTCCGGTGTTTATGGGAAGAAATACGTCGCATATTGACAAAAGAGCCAACTGGTATGCGGATCAATTTTCTTGGGCTAAAGGATTTGAGGAAATTAAACCACAGGCCAAACCTGCTGCTGATTTCATCATCGAGCAAATCAAAAAATACCCCAACGAAGTCGTGGTTTTTTCGGTAGGGCCCGTCACTAACTTTGCTGACATCATCCAGAAAGACCCCCAAATTTTAAAGAAAGCAAAACATATTTATGCCATGTTTGGCTCATTTGATGTGGGCTATAACCAAAAGAAGCCGATTGATGCCGAGTGGAATGTTAAAGTAGATGTGCCCGCTTCCCAGCAATTTGTAAATTCTGGAGCTAAGATTACTTATGCTGGTACTGATGTAACTTCTCAAGTGAAACTTTCCGCGAAGAACCGTCGGCTTTTAAAGGAGAAAAATAGCCCCTTGACCAATGCGCTGACAGATTTATATCGACTGTGGGGTCAGGAGACACCTACTTTATTCGATCCAGTGGCCATCGCCATGTTGTTACATCCAGATTTATTTCAAACAGAAAAGCGGCACATTGCTGTAGATGATCAAGGATTTACTCGCAGCTCAGTTGGCAAGTCAAATGCCATCGTTGGTATAAAAATCAAGGAGGCTAAAGTTCTTGAAATTTTAATGGACCAATATTTGAATCAAAAATTTGCTTTAAAACCCTAAAACATGAAAAAATTTGGCTTGTTATTAATGTTTTTACCCTTTTTAGCCTGGTCTCAGTCTAAGTCGATTGTCCTTTCTAAACAGACGCTTCAAGATAAAATCAAGGGCGGATGGGCCGGACAAACCATAGGAGTGACCTTTGGTGGACCCATGGAGTTTCGTTACAATGGCACCATGATTGATGCCTACCAACCCGTTCCTTGGTACGATGGCTATTTGAAAAAGACCATGTTAGAAAATGCTGGTCTTTACGATGATTTATATATGGATTTGACTTTTGTTGAGGTCTTTGAAAGGGAAGGATTAGATGCCCCCATCGCCTCTCATGCCAAAGCTTATGCGGAGGCAGGATATGCACTTTGGCATGCTAATCAGGCAGGCAGGTATAATATTTTGCATGGAATAGGTGCACCAGCTTCTGGGCATTGGAAAAATAATCCACATGCAGATTGTATTGACTACCAAATTGAGTGCGACTTTGCTGGCTTGATGTCGCCAGGTATGCCCAATGCTGCCTCTAAAATCTCCGATAAAATTGGCCATATCATGAACTATGGTGATGGGTATTATGGTGGAGTATTTTTGGGAGCTTGCTATACTTTGGCCTTTGTATCCAATAACATTCCTCACATCATCCAGGAAGCATTGAAAACAATTCCTAAGCAAAGCGCCTATTACCAATGCATCTCAGATGTAGTGCGTTGGCATAAACAATATCCGAATGATTGGACTAAAACTTGGTTGGAAGTGCAGAAGAAATGGGCCCAAGATATTGGTTGCCCAGATGGCGTTTTTGCACCTTTTAATATAGATGCTACCGTAAATTCCGCCTATGTCGTGATTGGTTTATTGTATGGACAAGGAGATTTTACGAAAACCATGGAAATCACCACCCGTTGCGGACAAGATGCTGACTGCAATCCTTCTTCTGCGGGAGGAATATTGGGAACGATGTTGGGTTATGACAAAATTCCTACCTACTGGAAACAAGGTTTAAAGGAAGCAGAAGGGATAGATTTTAAATACACAAGTACCTCTTTGACCGATGTGTATAGCATTGGCTTCAAACATGCATTACTAAATATTGAAAGAAATGGGGGTAAAATTGTGGGAGAAAAGGTTTTTATTCCTGTGGAGGCGCCTAAAGCGGTGGCATTTGAAAAGAGTTTTGATGGGGTGTATCCGATTCAGAAAATTGGTGTGGGAAAGGCCCTGAAAGATGAATACCAATTTGAATTTAGCGGAAAAGGTTTTGTGCTTCGCGGCGAAACAGCCAAATGGGCCTCTACTTCCAACCATAATTTTGAAATGGAGGTATATGTCGATGGCAAATTGATGGAAAAGGCTCAATTACCCACTGCCTTTACCACTCGACGCCATGAATTGACCTGGAACTACGATTTGGCACCGGGTAAGCACCAAGTTCGTTTGAAACTATTGAACCCCGTAGAAGGACAGGAAGTGCGGATGATGGATGTGATAGTATATGATGCTCCCGGCAAAAAATCCACCGATTCGCAGTTTTACCGATTGGGAAATTTGAAATAAACCTCTAAATAGTACGCCATGTTTATCATTGAAAATTATTTGACCGCGGTTTTATTGTGCATCGTGACCATGCTATGCTGGGGGTCTTGGGCCAATACCCAAAAATTGACTAGCAGTCATTGGCGATTTGAATTATTCTATTGGGATTATGCGCTAGGGATATTGATTTCGGCAATATTGTTTGCCTTGACCTTAGGAAGTGTCGGAGAAGAGGGTCGAAGTTTTATCCCGGATTTAAACCAAGCTAGCCAAGAAAACCTCTTTTCTGCTTTTTTGGGTGGTGTAATATTTAATGGAGCCAATATTTTATTGGTCGCCGCTATTTCCATTGCGGGTATGTCCGTGGCATTCCCCGTGGGCATCGGCATTGCCTTGGTATTAGGTGTTTTGGTCAATTATTTGGCCTCTCCACAAGGTAGTCCCTTGTTGATTTTTGGCGGGGTAGCTTTGATTTCTTTGGCCATTATTTTAAATGCCCGAGCCTATAAACAACTGAATGAGGGAGTTTCCGAAAAGCTATCTAGCAAAGGTTTATTCTTGTCCGTTATTAGTGGCTGTTTGATGGGTTTATTCTATAAATACGTAGCAGCCTCTATGGCCACGAATTTTGTAGAACCTGAATTAGGGAAGTTAAGTCCTTATTCCGCACTAGTTTTATTTTCAGTGGGAGTTTTAAGCAGTTCTTTTTTGTTCAATACCTGGCAAATGAAAAAGCCGTTTTCGGGTAAATCCGTTTCTTTTGGGGATTATTTCCAAGGGTCTTTTCAAGACCATGTGATGGGGATCTTAGGCGGAGGGATTTGGTTTGTGGGGATGGCATTAAGCATCTTGGCTTCCGAAAAAGCCGGTCCGGCGGTGTCTTATGGTTTAGGCCAAGGGGCTACGGTAGTGGCGGCTATTTGGGGTATTTTCATTTGGAAGGAATTTGCCAAAGCCAAGAGTTCTACCAAAAGCATGCTCAATTGGATGTTGCTGTTGTATATTGTCGGTTTGGCATTATTGATTGGGGCAAAGTAATCTCAATGGCTATGAATTAAAGAAAACGGATACAATTTTACCTATTCTTTCATCGTATTACATCCATCAAGTATTGAATTATTATGAAGAATGTAGGTTTAGTGTTCTTATTAGGTGTATGGATGATGTCTTGTAAAAATTCCACTCCTGACCCTTTGAATGAATCAAATTTTAAAATCAAAGCAGGCTATATATGTGGCTGGGGCGCAGGCATAGATACCTTAGAAATTGCTAATCAAACGGTACGTTATGTCTATTATGTTCCTCGTAAATCGGCTAAGGCACAGATTTTAAAAACCAGAAAATTGACTGACCAAGAATGGACGGAATTAAAGAACTCTGTCAATTGGTCTCAGTTTATTCGATTAAATTATAAAACTTGCAATGTCTGTTTCGATGGTTGCGATGAATGGATTGCCTTACAAAATGGTGACTTGTCGCATCAAATTACCTTTAGCAAAGGCCTGAAAATTGATACGATTAATACATTACAAGCCAAAATTGCCCAGTTGAAAAGCGAATTATCTCAATAAGGAAACTTCTTATTGCCTTGATAAAAACCTAAACCTAAAAGATCCATTGCATGAAAAATTCTGTACTCCTTTTACTTTCCATGCTTGGATATTTTTCCTTACAGGCACAGCCTAAAAAACCGAATATTCTTTACATTCTGGTCGATCAATGGCGAGCACAATCCATCGGGTATGCGGGAGACAAACAAGTAAAAACGCCTCATTTGGATCAATTAGAAAAAGAAAGCCTCAATTTGCGTAAAACGGTTTCTGGAATGCCTGTTTGTTCCCCCCACCGAGCCTCCTTAATTACGGGTCAATACCCGCTTAGCCATGGCGTTTTTATGAATGATGTCTTACTCGATACCAATCGAACGACCATCGCTAAAATATACAAACAAGCAGGATATCAGACAGGATATATTGGTAAATGGCATATGGATGGACATGGGCGAAGTTCCTATATTCCCGAAACGCGCCGACAAGGTTTCGACTATTGGAAAGCTTTGGAATGCACCCATGATTACAACCATTCGGAATATTATTCGGGGGATTCACCTGTTAAAAAAACTTGGGAGACTTATGATGCCATCGCTCAGTCGGAAGATGTGGTGAAATACCTAAAGGCTCAATCTACTACTTCCCAACCATTCATGCTTTTTATTTCCATAGGTTCTCCGCATGATCCTTATCAAACGGCCCCAGAAAAGTATCGTAAAATGTACGAAAACCTGGAGCTTAAGTTGCGGGATAATGTACCTCCAGAAAATAGAGAAAAGGCCATTAAGGATACCCGTGGTTATTATGCGCACATGACGGCCATCGATGATTGCGTAGGGCAAATGTGGCAAGCACTCAAGGATCAGGGTTTAGACGAAAATACCATCATCGTTTTTTCATCGGATCATGGAGATTTATTAGGGTCACATGGAGCTTGGAATAAGCAGCAACCCTATGAAGAGAGTATTCGAGTGCCATTTTTACTGCATTATCCCAAAGCATTTGGGAGGAAAGGCAAGAAGTTAGATATTCTATTAAATACTCCCGATATTATGCCAACGCTCTTAGGGCTGAGCCAAATTAAAATCCCTAAATCGGTGGAAGGGCACGATTTTTCAGCTGTTTTGCAAGGAAAGAGAAAGGATGATGTGGCCTTTACACTGATATCTTGCGTGCAGCCTTTTGGCCAATGGCCTCGGGCTAAAGGAGGCCGAGAATACCGTGGTTTAGTTTCTAATCGGTATACTTATGTCAAAGATTTAAAGGGACCTTGGCTATTGTTTGACAATCAAAATGATCCATTTCAATTACGAAATTTGGTTAATCAGGATTCGGTGAAAGAAGTTCAAAACCAAATGGAAATGGCATTACAAACGGAATTGAAGAAAAGAAAGGACGAGTTTAAGTCGGGCCTTTTTTATGTCAAACAATGGAATTATTTAATTGATGAAACGGAAACTGTTCCTTATCAGAAAGTTAATTACCAAGGAATACCCATTAGCGATTTATCCACCGGTTATCCCCAAAATCCTAAATAAGCATGAAAAAATGGCTCGTTTTAACCTTAATAATGTTGCCTTGGATGGGGATTGCCCAATCCAATAAGCCTAATATCATTTTCATCTTGACCGATGATCATCGCTGGGATGCTTTGGGATATGCAGGTAATAAAATCATTCAAACGCCCGTGATGGATGATTTGGCAAAGAAGGGAATTTATTTCAAAAATGCCTTCGTTACCACGCCCATTTGCGCGGCTAGTCGGGCAAGTATTATCACGGGCATGTATGAAAGAACACATCAATATACCTTTGGACAAGGGGACATCAAGCCAGGCTATGTTGCCCAGTCTTACCCCGTCATGTTAAAGCTAGCCGGGTATTATACCGGATTTTATGGCAAATTTGGGATAAATTATGCGGGCTTTTCAAGTCTATTTGATCAAGGAGAAAGTTATGATCGTGATGATAAGCTAAAAGATTATCGAGGGTATTTTTATAAGAAATTGGGCAAAGATTCGGTGCATTTAAGTCGATATACCGGCCAAAAAGCCATGGATTTTATATCCCAAGCCCCCAAGGATAAACCATTTTGTTTATCTCTCAGTTTTTCAGCTCCCCATGCACATGACCCTTCTGAGCAGCAATACTTTTGGCAGCCAGAGGTAGATCATTTGTACCGAGATGTGACGATTGCACCACCTATTATGGCCACCGAGGCGGATTTTTTGGCACAGCCAGAATATGTTAGAACAGGCGAAAATAGAACACGCTGGTATTGGCGATTTGATACACCTGAAAAATACCAAAGAAGTGTGAAAGGTTATTATCGCATGATCTCTGGAGTGGATGTGGAGATTGGGAAAATCCGAAAGGTGCTGGAGGAAAAGGGTTTAGATAAAAACACCGTCATCATTGTCATGGGCGATAATGGGTATTTTTTGGGAGAACGGCAGTTGGCCGGAAAGTGGCTAATGTATGATAATTCCCTTCGTGTACCCATGATCGTATATGATCCTAGGAATTCCAAACACCAAGACATATCGGATGAAGTATTGAATATTGATATTGCACCTACCATTTTTGGCTTCGCAGGTCTGCCGATTCCCAATTCCTGGCAAGGGCAAAATTTATCATCCTATGTGCAGGGGAAAAGGCCAGCCAAATCACGAAAAGACTTTATAGTAGAGCACCTTTGGAAGGTTAAAATCATTGCTTCCAGCGAAGGAATTAGATCCAAACAATGGAAGTATTTCAGATACCGCGATCATTTAGATCGGGAAGAATTGTATGATTTACAAGCTGACCCATTGGAAAAAAATAATTTAGCCAATGAGCCAAAGTTTAAAAAGGTGTTAAATCAAATGCGCCAAAAATTAGCCAATAAAGTAGCTTCCTTGGAGGGACAACGGCTACCCTAATGGCTTTAATTTTTTCTTAAATACAGTTGATGTGAAAAAGGAGTGAAGCCTGTGATATAAACAGATGGAGCCTGCGCAAATGGCAAACCTCCCCTTAAGTGGATGGCTTTATGCTCTGCTCTGCCGGGGCCAAATCGGATGCTATCTTCAGCTAAAGTGTATTTCCCTTCGGCTTCTTTTAATAGGTAGGCATTACTTTCTTTTCCACTTGGAATAACTCCTTCAAATTGGCCATCTCCTCGAAAGATTAGTTCTAGACTCACAGGAACTCCGTCAGTTCCTTTCATGTCAATGTCAATATTCAAACCGCCCTCGATTTCCTTTACTTGAATTTTTGTTTCTAGGTATTGAATTTCACTTTGTTTACGATTGCTTCGAGGCATTTTTTCCCAATCGCCGCTCGGGTCAATTTGCTCTTTAGCATGTGGTTGAAAATATGGTCCATCCAACGATTGCTGAAGCAACCAAGTGTTCCCTACTTGCTTAATTTCCGGAGATTGAAACTGACCTTTCCCGAAAAATGAAGCCGCTAGACGTAGTCCTTGAAGAATGGCATTTCCATGATGAAAAGTCAAGAAATTGGGATTATTAACCAAGATGGTGGAATCCCATTTATCCCTCCTAATTCTGACTAATCCCGAATAAGGAAATGATTTTACATATTGAGTAGGGATACTTTCTCCAGCGGGAAGTTCTTGCCATAAAAAGGGTTCATCCAAAAAGTTTTCGATGTGCGTGCCAATCCTTGGAAAATAAGCTTTTTCAATCAATCGACACATGGCTGCAAAGCGAGGATTTTTATCTAAAATGGCTAAATAACGATAAGCATAATAGTAATTTTCAAACATATTAATGCCGCCTTTGTCTTGTCGGTTTGAGGCATCTGTCACCACTTCCATATTGGGGTGCACATAATACAAAGTCATTTCCAAGTTTTTCCGAACTACCTCCAGCAGTGCTGGTTTTTTAAATCCATGGTGGATGGCTATAAGTGCTTTGTTGATAATAGCGGAATAAATACCTGCACTTTTCTCGGTGTATTGTCCATCTGGATCTAGGTCAATATGCTCTTGGAGCCACTCTTCCGCCCTTGCCTTATATCGAGGGTCAGGCCAAATTTGATATAGTTTGGCCAAAGCCCCTGAGACCACCCAACGATGGTTTGGGGTATGAATTCCACCTACTACCAATGATTCTCCGCAACGCTTTAAAAACGTTTCTAACGGTTTCATCAGGTTTGTATAGCGATTATCGGCATTGTTTTTTTGAAGTAGGGCATAGGCCACACACAACTTTTCTACACTAAATGCTGTATCTGGAGGCGAGTGAAAATTGGTACTTAATAGGTCGATGGTGCCATCAGGATGTTGCATTTTCAGCAAACACTGTGTAGCCTGAATGGCTTTATCTAAGAGTATTTGAGATTGGTAAAAACTAGATTCCGGACTAATGACGGCACAGGCCACTTTCAGTACATAATAACCCGTAGTTTGTGGATTTGGAATATCATCCCCATCTCTAAAACCACCATAATAGACCTGCTTTGGATCGCTAATTCGAAGTGCTTCATAGCGAGGAAAATCTTGGTCATTTTGTCGAATGATTTGGATAAGCCAGGCTGGTTTTTCTTCCTTTGCCTTAGCCGAATAAGCCCAATGGGCATGACTTAACGAACCTAAACCCATTGCTCCGATTTGTACAAACTTTCTTCTTTTCATGGTATTAGTGGCGTGCGATTTTTTGGTATTCTAGAGCGAACATGATAAATGAACCAATGCCAAAGCCTTGGCCTTCCACGATTGGTCTTCCATAATAATAGTCTTTCATACCTACACAAGTTCCTCCGGAAACTCGACTAGGGCATAGGTAAGGGCCTTTAGGCTGCACCAAGCTATGTTTTTTTAAGCCTTGGTAAGCGGCATGGATAGAAGGTAAATATTCGGAAGGATTCAATAGGCCTAATTCTATTCCTTTAGCCATGGAATAAGCAAACATGGCTGTAGAAGAGCTTTCTTCCCAGTTTTTGGCGTCCTGTGGGTACAAAAGGAGTTGATACCAATGCCCAGTTTGTTTGTTTTGCAAAGATGGCAAGGTCCGAATGATGGAAAGAAATTCTTTTTTTAATGGTTCGTAGTAATTGGACTTGGGGCTAATGTTGCTTATCACATCAACCAAGGTCATGGTTACCCAACCATTTGCCCTACCCCAGTATTCGCTACTTTTTCGGGTCTTTTTATCTGGCCAACCCACTATACTGCATCCATCATCATAATCTTGATCATCATCGTCCCAAGCATGCACCCAAAGCCCTGTATTGGGGTTAGCTAAGGATTGACTATGTGCCTTTATTTGGGAGTAGATATGCGCCAGGTATTTTTCATCTCCAGTGCCTCGGTACATTTCCATGAGAAACATTTGGAGCATATATACCGTATCATCCCATAATTCAACGGTCTCTGTTCGGTGAGAAATGCCCCCATTTTTAGATCTTGGAGCATTTAGGTAATCTTGATATATCGCTTGGGCTTTGGTTTTGTATTTTTCCTCTTTGCTCACTCGGGCTAAAAACGCCATGCCTATTCCTGAAGCTATGGCATTGGGATGCTTGCCATTGGCTACATCGTATGTTTTATCCATGGCTGTTCGAATGTATTGAAGGTATTGTGCTTTTTCTGTATCCGGTTTACTTTGATATACATGAATTAAAGAATTAAGAAAAGTGGCTTGCCCCCAATCCCAAACATATTTTTCGGCAGGCATATACACTTCTCTACCGTATCGGTCTAATGAATCTATCCAAGTTTGAGCTTGACTTATACTCAGAGAAAAACACAAGAGGAGGCTGAGGAAAAATCTATTTTTCATCGCTTAATCATCATTTAAAAGGTCTAGAGCAAAAAAAGGGAAAAAGTGGCTTTTGTAGCCATACATTTTCCCTTCAATATAGATATTTTAATCCTTTATTCTGTACAAAAAATCATATAAATAGTTATATGATGATTTTTGTTTTAGGATTGTTTTCTTTTTTTCATCACTAAGCTATCAGCTGGATAATGAGCCTTCAGGCTGTCCATTTGAGCTTTTGCCCAGGAGATTAGCACCTCACGTTGTTCTTGACTCAGGTTCGCTTCTGGGTGTAGGCCAAAATACGTATAAGATTCCATGGGCATTTCTTTTTCTTCAACGGTTTCTACAATTTCTTCCAATTTATGGTTTTGTACCGCAATAGGTAATTGGGTGAAACTAGATAAGTTTAAATGTTTCTTCCCATCATTGATATGGTGCGTTAAGAAAAACCCAACAGGTTGAATGTTGTGGTACCATGGATAAGTACTTTTATTCGAATGGCAGTCGTTACATGCCACTTGAAGAATATGATTCACATTTTCAGGTACTAGGTATTTCTTGGAGATAGCAAAAGTTTGATCATCAGATTCATTTTTTTCTTGGCGGATAAATTGTATCCCCACAAGAACAACGATAAGGGTAATTAGAATTTTCTTTTTCATGCGATGTATTCGATTGGTCTTTTGGTTCTTATTTCCCTAATTTAGTAAAAATTAGGAATATTTTAATCTAATTTATGGGAGAAAAATCCAATTTTAAGTCAAGTGAATTTTATTGATTACGATATTTGACATAGTTGAAATCCACCCAGGTTAAGGTTTGAGTTATTTCATGATTTAGTTAATTATCTAATTATTCTGTTCGATCCTTTTTGAATTAGGTTTCAATCTAGTTAGCCTAGTGCTTTTGAAAAAAGTGTTTAATTATAGAATGGAACAGCGAATGGTTTTATGCTGTTAATAAAGAAGTTTAATGCCTATTCCGATTGTAAATATAATTTTAGCCTATGCCAAATAAACATTCTTCAAATAAAAGCCGCAATCAGTCTTTGCTCAAGGATATCGTTTTAATCATTTTGGGGATTTTTTCGGCCTCATTTGGTTTCAAAGGGTTTTTATTGACCAATCATTTTATTGATGGAGGTGCCACCGGTATATCTTTATTACTCACGAATGTGACTAAATTACCCTTGGCCATATTATTGATCATCATCAATATTCCTTTTGTTTTATTAGGCTTACGCGTGATGGGCCGAACCTTTGCTATCAAAACAGCATTTGCCATTTCTGGATTAGCGGCTGTAGTGGCCTTTGTTCCTTTTCCTGATGTAACCAGTGATAATTTATTGGTGGCCTTGTTTGGTGGTTTTTTTCTGGGTGCAGGTATAGGTTTGACTATACGTGGGGGAGCGGTGATTGACGGAACAGAAGTATTGGCTATTTATTTGAGTAAACGATTGGGAACGACCATAGGAGACATCATCATTGGTTTAAATGCGTGTATTTTTTTAGCGGCTACCTATTTTCTTTCGGTAGAAATTGCCCTTTATTCTATGGTAACCTATTTATCTGCTTCCAAGACCTTGGATTTTTTCTTAGAAGGTTTTGAAGAATATATGGGAGTGACTATTATTTCAAGCGAACATAATGCCATCAAGGAAATGATTCAAAAGGAAATGGGAAGGGGTTTTACGGTCTATTCAGGAAAAAAGGGATTTGGGAAAAAGGGGGAATCAGAACATGTGGACATCGTTTATACCATTGTGACTCGATTGGAACTTAATCGACTGAACAATGCCATTGAACAAATTGATAAAGATGCTTTTGTGGTTATGTCTAGTGTAAAAGATACCAAAGGAGGCATGATTAAACAGCGACCACTGAAACATTAAAATAAACCAAGGACAGTTTTTTGGGATGAATTGGCCAAACAAATCAAGCAGCTTAAGAAGCTATTGATAAGGCCTGATTAGTTGCTTTTTGGCATAAAAAAAGGAATAAACTCACTGGCTAGACATTACTGTCAGATAGAAAGAAATTCCTTTTTCGTTTATTTATTAAGAACACGGAGCAACTAGCTAACTAATAGTAGTTGTGATTTGGTTTCACAAAAGTAAGTCAAAGGATGGCAATCTCATCGAATTATTTTCAAATTTGATATGTCCTCTTGATAATTGTCAATAATTTAATCCCCTTTGAATTACGATATATCGGGATGATCATGACCTAATCTACTTAATGTTTCGGGTCTAATTCCCAGAAATTCGGCAATGTATTTATTCGGAATTCGTGATATACTTTCGGAGTATCCAGAGGCCAAAAATGCGTCATATCGGTCTTTGGCATTAGGAATCCGTGAAATATAGACTCTTTCTTCCGCTGAAACTAAGTAGAATTCAAACAAGGTTCGATAGATAGTTGCCATATCTGGAAAGTGCTTTAAGCAATATTGCAAATCGTCATAATGCAATGATTCCGTTTGTGTGGCTTCTATAGCTTGAATATTTTCTTTGCAAGGCGTCCGCATGAAAAATCCGCCCACCGAGGTGAAAACATGGTTCTCCCAATCTACCCATTGGGTAATTTCTTTTGACCCATGCTGGTAATAACCACGAACTAATCCTTTTTTAATTAAATGTAAGTGGCTGACTGTGTCCCCAGCTTGGCATATTAATTCGCCTTTCTTAAAGCTATGACTTGTCATATGGGCTGAAAGGTATTGTTTTAAATCCTTGGAAATAGGAGTAATTGAATTAAAAAAGATTAGGCTATATAAATTCTTGGGTGTCGGGTTACTCATAGTTGAATAGAAACATGAATGGGATTTGCTCATTTCTAATGAGTCGAAACTGCATATTCCCTCAAAAGTTATGTTTAATTCTATGAAATAAAAAAGAAAAGGAGGGCAATTTTTTAGGGGCAAAAAAAACGAGGACTTGAAGCCCTCGTTTTTACATGCATTAAAGTAGTTATGTTAACGATCCAACGCAGTGCGATTTATGAATACGTAAGTTGAAATATTTGGTTTAACACCAAAGAAATCGACAACATAATAATATACCCCATCTGGTAATTTTTTATCTATGTTTAATACATTGTTAGGAGAACTTTCTCCACCCCAATCATTTTTATAGTTTTCAGTTTCGAAAACTAAATCTCCCCAACGATTGTAAATACTGATTCTATTACGGTAGTTCAAAATTCCTGGAATGATCAATTTATCATTGAATCCATCATTGTTTGGCGATATTCCTTGCGGAACAAAGGTGTCACAATTATCTGGATCAAGTCGGTTTGGAATACCATCCTTATCACAATCAGGCATAGCACCATAATTCAAATCATCTTCTAATAAATCAGGAATTCTATCATTATCGTCATCTGGATCTATGTAATCGTAAATACCGTCTTTATCAGTATCCAATGGGGTATTTAGATTATTTCCAGCTCCAATACTATCCGGAGTTCCGTCGTTGTCAGAATCCGTATCACGGTAATCTGGCGTTCCGTCACCATCTGTGTCAACAGGTTTATTAGGATCTTTTCCTACCTCAATTCTGTCAGGGATACCATCATTGTCACTATCCACATCACGGTAATCTGGTAGTCCGTCTTTGTCAGAATCCACAGGTCTGTTTGGATCAGATCCAGCTTCAATCTTGTCGGATAAGCCGTCGTTGTCAGAATCCGTATCACGGTAATCTGAAACGCCATCTTTATCTGTATCTAATGGAGCGGCAGGATTAGGTCCTACTTCTACCTTGTCTGGAATGCTATCATTATCAGAATCGCTATCGATATAATCAGCTACACCATCTTTATCAAAATCAGCTGGAATTAAGGCATCCGGGCCAACTTCAAAGCTATCTAAAATGGTATCATTATCAGAATCGGTATCACGGTAGTTTGGTAAGCCATCGCCATCGGTATCCAATGCTTTGTTGGCATCAGAACCAATTTCTAAACGATCTAAAATGCTATCATTGTCAGAGTCGGTGTCAACATAATCTGCTTTACCATCTTTATCAGTGTCTAAAGGATTATTTGGATCTGATCCTGCTTCCATTTTATCTGATAAACCATCTGCGTCAGAATCCACATCTCTAAAGTCATAGCTACCATCTTGATCTGAATCCAAAGGATTGCTTGGGCTAGGGCCCGCTTCAATCGCATCTGGAATCGTATCATTGTCTGAATCTAAATCCCTAAAGTCTTCGATACCGTCTGAGTCACTATCTAATGGTTTGAATCCATTTCCACCACCTTCAATTTGGTCTGGAATTTTATCTCCATCAGAATCTAGGTCTAGGTAATCTGGAGTACCATCTTTATCCGTGTCTACTGGAGATTTTGGATTGCTTCCTGCCTCATAGATATCCATAATGCCATCGCCATCCGAATCGGTATCTCGGTAATTGGCTAAGCCATCTTTATCAGAGTCAATAGGCGCACTTGGATTAGCTCCTGCTTCCATAGCATCTGGCATTCCATCTGCATCGGAGTCAAGATCTTCAAAGTCTTTTGTGCCATCCTTATCTGTATCCACAGGACTTTCACAAACCACGCTTTCAATTTTATCTGGAATACCATCTCCGTCAGAATCTTCATCACGGAAATTAGGGATTTCATCACCATCCACATCACCACCTAATTCAATACGATCAGGGATACAATCATTATCCGAATCTAGGTCAAAGAAGTCAGGCGAGCCGTCCTTATCTGTATCAATAACGGCTTTGTATTGACCACGATCATCCCATCCGTCATCATTGTCGTCATTTTTATTGTCACAGGTAGCGCATTTGCTCTTGCCTTCCCATGCGTCTGGAATACCATCACCATCAGAGTCTAAGTCTAAGTAATTTGGAGTGCCATCACCATCATTATCACGGTCACGCTCATCGGTATCACCTAACCAGTCTCCATCCGAATCTTTATCACGGTAATTTGGTTTACCATCTTTATCCGCATCTCCTGTAGATTCAACTTTATCGCTGATGGCATCACCATCGGAATCAAGATCTAAATAATCTGGAGTACCGTCCTTATCTGTATCTGGAATTGGAGCTGGATTAGATTCTAAGAAGTCAACCAATCCGTTACCGTTTACATCTGGAGCTGATCCATTGATGTCAACACGTCCATCATAGTTGGTATCTATAACCCCACGAGTGCTATTCGTAGCCTCCCAAGCATCCATAATACCATCATTATCTGAATCAGTATCTAAGTAGTTTGGAATTCCGTCACCATCACTATCAACAGTTCTTTCCATGGAATCCAAAATACCATCATTATCAGAATCAAGATCTAGGTAATTGGCATCACCATCACCATCACTATCAATATTCTTTTCAATGATATCTAAAATGCCATCACCATCTGAATCAGGATCTTGAGAGTTCGGGATACCATCACTGTCAAAGTCTTGACAAACAATACCACCCGTATATCCACCGTAACATTCCATGTCATTGGTTATGCCATCACCATCACAGTCTCCTAAGAAATATCGTTGATATCCTAAAGAACCTTTCACTGGAATATATCCTGGGATACCTCCAATACATGAGTTCAATGGAGCTGCATCGGTACCATTGGTTGTTCCATCGCCGTCGCAGTCTAAGCCTTTCCAAGTAAGGGTTGTTTTGGAGAAATCTTGACTCGCCACCAAGTACGAACATGGATCATTTTTATCGGTACCATCGGTTACTTCTTTTTCATCAGATACACCATCTCCATCCACGTCATCGGCAACAACCACAATATTTTCTGCTTGTACGCCTGCTCCCGTAGTTGGGGTAAAGGTAAATCCACCATTACCTGATCCACCTTGGTATTTAATTCCAAGTAAAGAGAAGTCTGCCACCCCATTAACAAAGTCACTTGGGCTGGTTAATTTAATCGTTCCAGAAAGTCCTGTTACATTACCTGTTAAATTCGTAACAACAACTGTGATGTTGTTTTGGGATGCATCAAAGTTTTTCACTACGTTGCCATATTGGTCAAGGGCCTTTAATGAACCTACTAAAGGTTGACCTACCACTTGCTGCGGAGCGAGTGTTACTTCCAATTTAACAAAGGTTGAGTTAACTACTTCTACCTGTAATTCTCCTTCTTTTGGCGTATTTACCACCCCATCAGTAGCCGAAATGGTAGCAACTTCTGCTTTGTAAAGAATAATCACTGCACTTGCAATACCATTGGTAAATGTTAGGTTGACTGTACTTCCAAATTCAGATAAAGATGTACTAAGTGTAGCATTTAGATTGACATTAGTCGAACTTGGATTTTGAACAACAATATTACCTGCAGAAGTTGCATTTATATTTACGGTAGTTGCTGTGGTAGTTGAATTTGTCTTTTTAACCGTTTGATTCAATGTGCCATTACCACCACCAATGGACGTAGGAGTGTTATTTGGGGCACCTGCACTAGGCTTATATTGGTCAGAGGCTGCCGAAGCTCCGGTAAAGGTGATCGGTTTCATACCAGCATAAGATGGAATGATGTTATCATATTGATCCAATGCACGTATGGTAATAGTCTGAGCAGTACCTGCCTCTTGCTTGGTTAAACCACTAATGAAATAGCGATAAAGTGGACCCGGGCTTACCGTAAAGGCATTACTATCTCCCACTTTTCCGTTTACATTAGATCCAGCTCCGGTACCAGTGGCGCGTAACACTATGCCGGTTTCTGCTTTGTTATAAACTACACCGGTGATGGTGACAGAACTTGTTCCTGCCAAAATAATTCCAGTATAAGTACCTGAAATGGTACCTGTTCCAGTTTTAACACTTAAGGTAATTGTTCCATTAGCCGTAGCTAAAACCGTATTGTCATTTTCGTCAGTTAAGGTGGCCGTTATCGTTTGCGTAGTACCCGCAACATAATTGCTAAGTGTACTCAATTTGATTTTTGAGCCAACTCCCGCACTAACTGCAAATGCGTTGGAGTTACCAATTTTACCATTGGCACTACCTGCACTTGTACCCGTTGCTTTCAATTCAACGCCAGTTTCAACTTTATCATAAGTAACACCTGTAATGGTTACACTTGAATTGCCACTAATGATTGTGCCACTAATTGTGCCACCTAAAGTACCTGTTCCCGTTTTAACACTTAATGTTACCGTAGTATTGACGTCGGCATTGACAAGGTTATTATTGGCATCTACTAAGGTAACTGTAACAGGGAAGGCATTTAAGGCAATTTTATCCGTAATGTTTGAAACAATGAATTTATTTGCACTACCAGCCGTTACATTGAATGCATTTGAGTCTCCTGATTTTCCACTGGTATTTCCAGCACCTGAACCCGTAGCTGTGATAACAACTCCTGACTCTAATTTGGTGTAAGTAACACCAGAAATAGTAAGTGTGCTCGAACCAGCGGTCATGGTTCCAGTTAAAGTTCCACCTAAAGTACCTGTACCTGTTTTCAAACTTAAGCTTAGGGTTCCATTGGCGGTTGCATTGACTGCATTTCCATTGGCATCAGTCAATGTAACTGTTACAGAGAATGCCGTTCCTGCTGCTTGGTTTCCAATGTTACTTACCACTAATTTAGACGCTGCAGAGGCAGTTGAACTGAACCCTGCTGACGTTCCAGTTAAGTTAGTATTGTCTGTAGCTGTGATGGTCGTAGATGTACCTGCAACTGTATGCGTAGTAAATGTTACTGTTGCTATACCATTGGCATCTGTTGTGCTTGTCGCAGATGAGAATGAACCATTTAGGTCGCTCTTCGACCAAGTTATCGTTTTACCAGCAGTTGTCACTGGATTATTATTGGCATCAACCAATTGAGCCGTAATTGTTACAACGCCTCCTGCAGTTGGAGATGTATTGCTGCTAGTCACGATGTATTTAGCACCAGCCCCAGCTACTACACTGAACGCATTGGAATCTCCCACTTTACCTACGACATTACCTGATCCTGAACCAGTTGCAGTAAGGGACACACCTGCTTCTGCTTTGGTATAAGTAACGCCAGAGATGGTTACTGCACTAGAACCAGAAGTAATGGTTCCTGTAAGTGTTCCCCCTAAAGTACCTGTACCTGTTTTACGAGTCAAGGTAACCGTTCCATTGGTAGAAGCATTGACTGGATTTCCATTGTCATCTGTTAGTGTTACTGTTACAGCAAATGCCGTTCCTGCTGTTTGACCAGCAATATTGGAAACAACTAATTTTGTAGCTCCTCCAGAACCAGTAGTAATGGCCGGACTTGTTCCTGTTAAGTTCGAATTGTCAGTTGCAGTAATCGTTGTAGTTGTACCAGCAACGGAGTGCGAAGTGAAGACCACTGTGGCTGTTCCATTAGCATCTGTAGTACTAGTTGCCGAAGCGAAAGTACCATTGATATCACTTTTAGTCCAAGTAATGGTTTTACCAGCAGTTGTAACAGGATTATCATTAGCATCTAATAACTGAGCTGTTATGGTTACTGTTGCACCTGCAGCAGGTGAACTAGAACTGCTAGTTACTAGGTATTTAGCACCTGCTCCAGCCACTACAGTAAAGGCATTAGAATCACCAACTTTAGCTGCCACATTACTTCCAGCACCTGATCCTGTAGCAGTTAAAACTACGCCAGTTTCGGCTTTGGTATAAGTAACACCTGAGATGGTAACTGCACTAGATCCTGAAGTAATGGTACCTGTAAGTGTACCACCTAAAGTACCTGTACCAGTTTTACGAGTAAGAGTAACGGTTCCATCAGTAGTTGCATTGACCGCATTGCCGTTTACGTCGGTTAATGTAACTGTAACGGCAAACCCTGTACCAGCGGTTTGTTGCGAGATAGAAGAAACAACTAATTTAGTTGCTGCACCAGCCGCGTAGGTAATGGTAGATTGAGTTTGAGAACCTGTGCCACTCTTTACCGGGTTGGAATTTAATGTTGCTACAAAGATACCACTACCAGAGCTTGTTGGAGCAGTAACAGTAGCTGTATAGGTACCATTTGAGTTATCTGAAACAGTACCAATTGTACCAGAACCCGAAGATTTAGTGATGGTAACGGTAGCTCCACCTGCTCCTACATTATTTCCATTGGCATCTTTAGCAGTCACGGTTAATACTTGAGTCGTAGAACCGTCGGCTGTAATAGTTGCTGAAGTCGGAGTTAATGTAGATGCAGTAGCATCTGCAGCACCAGCAACCACGGTGAATGCATTGGAATCACCCGTTTTTCCGTTCACATTTCCAGCCACAGAACCCGTAGCAGTTAAAACTACGCCGGTTTCGGCTTTGGTATAAGTTATACCCGAGATGGTTACTGCACTAGATCCCGAAGTAATGGTACCTGTAAGTGTACCACCCAAAGTACCAGTACCTGTTTTGCGTGTCAGCGTTACTGTTCCATCAGCAGTAGCATTGACTGCATTTCCGTTTGCGTCTGTTAAGGTAACCGTCACAGCAAAAGCAGTTCCTGCAGTTTGACCTGAGATGGTAGAAACAACTAATTTACTTGCTCCACCTGAACCAACAGTAATGGTGGATGTTGTTCCAGTCAAGCTTGTGTTATCTGTCGCTGTAATGGTTGTCGTGGTTCCAGCTAAGGTATGGGCTGTGAAGGTTACAGTAGCTGTTCCATTGATATCCGTATTACTTGAAGTAGGAGAGAAAGAACCATTATTATCACTCTTAGTCCAAGTAATGGTTTTACCTGAAGTTGCAACAGGATTATTATTAGCATCTACCAATTGGGCGGTGATAGTAATAGTACCGCCAGCCGCTGGGGAGTTTGAACTACTTGTTACGATGTATTTGGATGCAGCGCCCGCTACTACCGTAAAGGCATTAGAATCACCTGATTTACCAGAAACATTACCTGATCCAGAACCAGTAGCTGTTAACTCTACCCCTGTCTCTGCTTTAGTATAAGTAACACCTGAGATGGTTACTGCACTAGATCCTGAAGTAATGGTACCTGTAAGTGTACCACCTAAAGTACCTGTACCTGTTTTACGAGTAAGAGTAACGGTTCCATCCGCAGTTGCATTGACTGCATTGCCGTTTACGTCGGTTAGTGTAACGGTAACGGCAAAACCAGTTCCAGCGGTTTGTTGCGAGATAGAAGAAACAACTAATTTAGTCGCTGCACCAGCCGCATAGGTAATGGTAGATTGAGTTTGAGAACCTGTGCCACTCTTTACCGGGTTGGAATTTAATGTTGCTACAAAGATACCACTACCAGAGCTTGTTGGAGCAGTAACAGTAGCCGTATAGGTACCATTTGAGTTATCTGAAACACTACCAATTGTACCAGATCCCGAAGATTTAGTGATGGTAACGGTAGCTCCACCTGCTCCTACATTATTTCCATTGGCATCTTTAGCAGTCACGGTTAATACTTGAGTCGTAGAACCGTCGGCTGTAATAGTTGCTGAAGTCGGAGTTAATGTAGATGCAGTAGCATCTGCAGCACCAGCAAGCACAGTGAATGCATTGGAATCACCCGTTTTTCCGTTCACATTTCCAGCCACAGAACCCGTAGCAGTTAAAACTACGCCGGTTTCGGCTTTGGTATAAGTAACGCCAGAAATGGTTACGGAATTGGTGCCAGAAGTAATGGTACCTGTTAAATTTCCACCTAAAGTACCAGTACCAGTTTTGCGTGTCAGCGTTACTGTTCCATTAGCACTTGCATTTACCGCATTGCCATTTTCATCAGTTAAAGTAACGGTAACGGCGAAACTAGTGCCAGCTGTTTGCTGAGCGATATTACTTACCACTAATTTAGAAGCTCCACTAGCATCTGTTGTAATATTTGTAGTAGTACCCGTAAGGCTTGTGTTATCCGTTGCCGTGATGGTTGTTGTTGTATTAGCAACAGTATGTGTTGTAAATGTCACGGTAGCTGTACCACTGGCATCCGTTGTACTTTGTGCTGATGAGAAAGAGCCATTGGCAGCATCACTCTTAGACCAATTAATGGTTTTACCAGCGGTACTGACAGGGTTGTTATATGCATCTACTAATTGTGCTGTAATCGTTACATTAGCTCCAACTACAGGAGAGTAATTGCTACTGGTAACAAGGTATTTAGATGCTGTTCCGGCTACGACAGTGAATGCATTAGAATCACCAACTTTGGCTGCTACATTACTACCAGCACCTGTTCCTGTTGCAGTTAAAACTACACCCGTTTCAGCTTTGGTATAAGTAACACCTGAGATGGTAACTGCACTAGATCCAGAAGTAATGGTACCTGTAAGCGTACCACCTAAAGTACCAGTACCTGTCTTACGAGTAAGAGTAACTGTACCATCAGCGGTAGCATTGACTGCATTGCCGTTTACGTCGGTTAATGTAACTGTAACAGCAAACCCTGTACCAGCTGTTTGTTGCGAGATAGAAGAAACGACTAATTTATTCGCTGTACCAGCAGTATAAGTAATGGTAGATTGAGTTTGGGAACCAGTACCACTTTTCACAGGAGCTGCGCCTAATGTGGCCACGAAAACGCCTGAACCAGCCGTAGTCGGAGAAGTGACAGTAGCGGTATATGTACCATTGC
>NZ_JBPXKD010000023.1:0-291 GCF_054558475.1 Aquirufa sp. Wall-65K1
GTTTGGCTAGTCCACAAATTAATGGAAGCAACTTTACAGGAACGAATACCTTAACGGCACAAGATGCTTTTGGGAATACGGTAACAACCTTTAGTGCTGCCACTACAAATGTGACAGTGACGTCCACTTTAACTGGAACAATTTCCGGCTTAGGTAGTGGAGCTAATAATATATTAAATCAGGCAGGTAATTTCAATAGTGGAGTAGCGAACTTGACAAGCTTAGGTATGAGGTTCACAGGAACTTCTGGAGCAGGAACTTTCACTTTCACTCCCGCTTCAGGAACTGCGG
>NZ_JBPXKD010000007.1:0-157070 GCF_054558475.1 Aquirufa sp. Wall-65K1
TCTTCCCATCTCGAACAGAGAAGTTAAGCCCCGCACCGCTGATGATACTGGGATCAAACCCGGGAAAGTAAGTAAGCTCCAAGTTATTATTATCAAGCCCGCTAGGTTCTAGTGGGCTTTTTTTATGCCAGATAGGAATGGAGAAAAATAGTGATTAGTGCTTAGGGATTAGTGTTTAGATGTTGTGCTGTTCGATAGGTTCCGCAGGGGTCAGAACGAACAGCTCATTCAATTTAAATTGCAATGCTTGGCTTCGAGAACCTCATCCAACTCATACAACTGGTGTAAATTGAAGTTTTGTGTCTTATCACAGAAATTAACAGTTGACTGAGGCTCTCGAAGCCAATATCATATGTTGTTCTACGAAGGGTTATTTTGAACATTCAGTCTAAATCATTAAAAATACTTTCTGAATGACCTTTACTTAGTTTATGATTCTTTTGGTATTTCTTTTTTTTCGAAAAAAAAGAAACAAAAAAACGGTTATTGTCGTCCAGCAAAGGCGAATTCTGCTCCGCAGAACCGGGATTCACTTCGCTATCGCCTATACTTTTGACGCCGACGCGGCATGGCCCTTGCGCATTGTCAAAACCTCGTCTACCGCTGCGTTCATTCCCTTTCGCTGGAGCTGAACGACGAGAGCTGCCATTTATTTGAAATTACTTGGATAAATAGAACATATTAATTATCAGATTCTTAGCACTAACTACTAAACACTAATCCCTTTATTTTAAGTTGAACGGTTAATCCCAACGAAAGATGGGAACGAAGCATGAGCGAAGCGGCAGGCGCATTTTTGACCCTTGCGAAGGCTTAGCCAAGCGTCAAAAATTAAAGCCGTATGCGGAGTGAGCATCGGTTCCGCAAAGCGGAATTCGTCTTAGGATTAACCGTATTTTAAACTAAGTTTTTTTGTTTCTTTTTTTCTCCAAAAAAAGAAATACCTTGACATTAGATATAAAGAAGCGTTTAATTTAAACCTTCAAAATCAGTATCCATATAAAATAGATCTGAATTGTCCACCTAATAACTAAACACTTATAACTAACAACTATCTTTGCCCCATGACTATCCTCTACATCTTTCTCGGCATATTGGCAGGAGCCGGTATCACCTACCTCCTACTACAAGGTAAAATCAATCTATTGGCCAGCCAATTGGCCCAATTCGCTCAAGATCAAGTGAAATGGCAAAGCAATGAAACCGAAGCCAAAAAGAAAATCCAAGAACTGGAACAAGAAAACCGAAGCCTTTTTGGGCAAGTCTCTTTATTGGAAGGACAAACCAAAAGTATGAAAGAGGCGCTCGACAGCCAGAAGGCAGACGAAGAAAAGATGCGGAAAATGCTAGTGGATATCAGCAATGAATCTGTGCTGAGACAAGGTAAAGTATTGAGCGAGCAGCAACAAGTGAAATTGAATGATGTCTTGAATCCGCTCAAGGAGAAATTGAAGGAGTTTGAGGAGAAGGTAAACCTAGGCCAAAAGAGCAGTATTGAGCAAAATAGCGCCTTGATGGAGCAAATCAAAAACCTGACCAGCCTCAACCAAACCGTGACTCAAAAAACCGAGGATTTGACGAATGCACTAAAAGGCTCCAATAAAACCCAAGGAAATTGGGGTGAAATGATCCTAGAACGAGTTTTGGAAAGCTCAGGTTTGAAAAAAGGCTCCGAATATGAAACCCAATTTGTCACCCGAAACCAAGTCAATGAAAGCATCAAACCTGATGCGGTGATTTTCTTGCCTGACAGTAAAAATCTGATCATTGATAGCAAAGTATCCCTCGTGGCCTATGAACGCTACACCAGCGCTGAGGAAGGCAGTGTGGAGAAGGACATTGCCCTAAAGGCCCATATTGAATCCTTGAAAAACCACATCAAGGAATTATCTGCCAAGGATTACCATACGGGTCTGAACTTGAACAGCCCGGATTTTGTGCTCTTATTTATCCCAATTGAATCTGGATTTGTGGCGACCATTTCTCAGGACACGACATTATTTAATTTTGCCTGGGAAAGAAAGATTGTCTTGGTCTCCCCTTCTACCCTCTTAGCCACGCTACGGACCATTGCCTCGGTTTGGAAAACGGAATACCAAACCAGAAATGCCATTGAAATAGCCCGACAAGCCGGAGATTTGTACGATAAGTTTGTCAGCTTTACCCAAGACATGGAAGATGTAGGCAAGCACATTAAAAAGGCAGAAGATGTCCACGCCAATGCCGTCAATAAACTAAGTACAGGAAAAGGCAACTTGGTAACTAGAGCCCAAAACCTAAAGAAATTGGGGGTAAAATCTACCAAGAAACTAAACCAAGAACTTATACAAGACGAGCAGGAAGAAGAGGAAGAATAAACCCTCTCCAATTTTTTATCACTAATACATAAACCCTAATATCTTAACTACCTCCACCTCTCCTACATATGGCGAACAAATTCCTATGCTCTTGCATTTTTCTGTATACTTACTTGTAAAGAGAATTCCACTACGTATATACTGGGAACGTTGAGAGAATTTTGTAATGCAAATCTGATTTTATATCATACAAGGTATTTATTAATGTATTAAACGGTATGTGCTGAAATTTCAATGTTCATTTTCGATTTAGAATTTCAACTTTTGCTTACAAGAAAATTGAGGCATTGGATAATTAGTATATAAAAAGAGTAGGGATTGTTCTTACATTAGAAAATATTTTCCCCGTAGGAATTCAATTTATACTATCGCAATTTATTAATTAGCTATTTGCAATACTAAAGATTTTCGTCACTCACAGGCTGTTTAAAGTTTATGCAGGTAATTTTAATTGAGTTGCATTAATTTAAGATTTAGTCGATACAATTATAAACACAAAAATTTACAGATAATGTACATTTCAAAATTTTCAGCTTTTAATTATCGTAGTTTAAAGCATGTTACGGTCAGGCTGGAAAATGGCAAAAACGTTATTGTAGGTAAAAACAATTCAGGCAAATCAAATATCATTAAAGGACTTGAAGTTCTTGTGGGTGAAAAATTCCCAACATATCAAAATATAACTGACAACGACTTTTACACATATGAAGAAGTTGATAATGAAACAGGAGAATGTAAAGAAGTCATTGCCGAAAATCTATACTTAGATGCAGAATTAGCAGGGAGAGATTTTGATGAAGAACTGATTAAAACCATAAAAAAGAAGACTGCATTTTCAAAAATTACTTCATGGAATGCTTTATACCCAAAAGCAGAAAATGGCGAATTTGCCATCAACTTTGACTTTTTTCAAAGCCTTGATGAAATTGAGCAAAGGGCAGAAATTGAAGTTCTAGGGCAAAATAAAGGTGGATACGATATTAAAAACACATGGAAATCGCCTGATGAAGTTTTAGTGTTTTTGAAATCTGCAAAAATCATCAAACTATTCTTTAGTAAATCAAGAATAGACGATGAAAAATCGGGTTTTGGGATAATTTGCATGGATTCAGAAAACGGAATCTGGGTTTCAAATTTTTTATCAAAAAAACTCAGAGATTCATTAATAACAACAACAGTAATAAGTGCATTACGCAGTCAAAAAGAGGATTTACGTCTGGTACATTATACTTGGTTTGGAAAGCTAATAATGGGACTTTGGGAAAATCATAAAACCAATCTGCATCCCAAATCAGGCAAAACATATGAAGATTTAATCAAAGAAAAGTCAATTGAAATAAAACATTTTGTTGATGCAGTATTCGATAAGGATACGACAGATATAAGAAAACTTTTAGAGGGTGCAATCGCACACAAAACGGTATCTTTTAAATTTATTAATGACACCAAGAATGAACTTTACAAGAATGTTCAGTTATTCGTAAATGACGGTATTGATAGGCCATTGCATGAAAAAGGTACAGGAATTCAAAGTGCAATTATTATTTCTTTATTTTCATTGTATTGTAACAACTTTCACAACAACAGTTCATTACTAATTGCAGAAGAACCCGAATTGTTTCTTCATCCTCAGGCAAGAAGAGTAATATCTGCTGAACTTGATAAATTTTTAGTAAGTTCAGAAGAACAGCCAAGACAACTAATTATAAGTACTCATTCAACTGAATACCTGAAAAATGTTGAACCATTTAATATAATTAGAGTCTATAAGGATTCAGAACACAACTGTTCTATTGCTAGGCAGCTAGACCCAGATATATCACAACAAATTACCACAGAATTAAAAAGGTTTCTTTGGTCAAATAACACGGAACTCTTTTTTGCTGATAAAGTTGTTTTAGTTGAAGGAGGTGAGGTTTACCTGATTCCTTCAATAGTTGATAAAATAAAAAATTACAAACAATTACTCGACTATCAAAATATAACTGTTTCGCGAGTCAATGGAAAAGGGAATTTTCTCATCTATGTAAAAATGCTTCAATGTTTTGATATTGAATATTTAATTTTAGGGGATTTAGACTGTTTTAAAGATGAAGTTCCTAAACTGATTAAATATTTAAAACTTAATGAAATTTAAGAAAAGGCAAATAAAATAAAAGCTGCAATTTCAGCTTTACCAATTAATTATGAAGCAATAGAAGAAAGAGTAAAAGGTGTTGATAAAAATCATGATGCACAAACTTTACAAAGTCTTTTTGAAAAATTTTCAAATGGTGAATTAGAAAAGGATAATCAAGATTTGCTCTCAATATTGCATTTTATGCAATTGCGTTATACAAAAGGCAATAAAGAGACTGCAATTATTGAATCAATTGGATCAGACGATTATAATTATGTACTTACTACTCTTAGAGAAAATAACATCTTTATTTGGTCAAAAGGAGACCTTGAAACTTATTATTCGCTAAGGTCAAAAGCTTTGTCAGGTAGTAAAGATATTAAAGCTCTTGAATTATCTTATTTATTACAATCAGAAACACAGGATATAAACGAACTATTTTTACATATGAACGAAATTAAATTACTGATTGAACTCATTCTTAAAAATCATAACATCGCCCAATAGGCTTTTATTAAAAATTTCGATTCAGTACTTCGAAGATACTCCCGTTGGCTATTAGGAATTGTTTATAAATGTTTGGTTCTCCAAATCAGCATTTTTAGTGAAAAGCCACCTTTACAAGGTGCTACAAATCGTTTAAATTAAGTGTAAATAATACTCAACCCAATAGAACATAATTAAAATGAAAGGAGTAAGAATTATAAACGTTTCTATTGACGGGCAACATTTCCCTGTAAGCCCTCCTATTGTGAAGAACTTAGAAAAGAATTTTTTCACTGTAATTATTGGTAACAATGCAGCAGGAAAAAGCAGATTTCTGGTTAATGTTTTAAATGCATTTAGGCAAGCAAGAAACCAAAGATTAAAATCTAAAGATTTAAAAATCAATGTAAACCTATTAATAAATGGTAAGCCGAAAACAATTGAAAACAAACAATTTTACACTAACATTGAAATAGAAAAAGAAATAAACCTACTTTCAATTTCAAATAGCCTATTTGACAAATTTCCACAACAAGCTAAGTCAGACAAAAACTATGCATATGTTGGTTCAAGAATGACAGGGATTAGCACTCATAAGAGAGCTATTGTAAATGATTTGATGGATATTTTTAGTACTAATCTCCAAGACAAATCATTTGTATTAAAGGCTAAACAACTTTTTGATTTTTTGAAAATAGACCCCGTAATAAAAATTTCACTAAAAAATTCATTTACATCAAGTCAAAGCAATTTTAATGGTAAAATATTTGACAATATTAATTCCATTGAAGGTCTAAAGAATCACCTATTAGACATTTCAAAACAAGGATTTTACAGACAGCAAGCTAATGTAATTGAAAGATTTGCAAACAATGATGAATTTATTTTTGGTTTTTATGAGTATTTGATAAATAACAAAATTGAAAATACAAATTCATCAAGCAAAAGAACTCGATACTTTGAGATTAATATATCGGACGAAACTAACAATTTAAAATTTGTAGAAGAGTATGCATATATTTCTCTATTAAGGCGATTAAATGTTTTAACATATGAATATATAAAACTTAGAAAAGGAAATTTAGATTACGATATTCTTGATTCAAGCACAGGAGAAATTGGTTTACTCATAACTTTTCTTAGAGCGATTCCTGAACTAAAATCCAATACTATCATATTTATTGATGAGCCTGAAATAAGTTTGCACCCTTCTTGGCAGATGAGATACATTGATTTATTAAAAAGCTTTCTAAAAGGCTTTACTGGATGCCACGTGTTAATTGCAACTCATTCTCATTTCTTGCTTTCTGACTTGAAAGAAACATTTGGTTCTGTGGTTGTTTTGAACAATAAAAATGGGAATTTCACTGCGGAACTAAAAGAATATACACCATTTGGATGGTCTCCTGAGGCAATACTTTACGATGTATTTGGTGTTGTAAATGTTAGAAATCATTACTTTGAATATGATTTGCGAAAATTGCTTTCAATGATTTCAACAAGATCAAAGGATTTTAAAAAAATAAATGACTATATAACTAAATTTAAACAATTCCAGTATATAAATGGCGACCCACTCCATCAAATAATTAAAGAAGCTGAAAAATATGTCGAGGAAAAAAAGTAAGTCATTTTTGTTTCAAAACTTGGTAGGAAAGTCTATAAAATTTTCAAAAGATGAACAAACTGTTATTGATGGACTTAAACCATTAAAAGGAGGAGAATGGAATGGAAAAATAAAAAGTAATTGTACCGTTAAGAGAATTGAAAGAGATACGGTTGTTAATTCAATTAAACCTAAACTTTTAAAAATTCAGGGCCGTTTTTGTATTTATTGTGGAATTCACGAAAAGTATTGTGGTCCTTTGGAAAGAGAACATATTGCGCCTAAAGGAAAGAAATCTTATCCCGAATTTATGTTTGAGCCACAAAATTTAGCATTAGCTTGTCATCATTGTAATGTAGACTTAAAAGGTGAACAAGATACAATATCTACTAAGTCCAATTCATATTCTAATTGTGAATTCAATATTGTCCATCCATATTTTGATCAAAGAGAAATGCATATTCTATTTGCAACTAAAAGTTGCAAAGTCTTATTGAAAGCCGCTCCCAAGTCAAAAAAAGGTAAATTTCATATCAAATTATTTGAACTTGATAGTGTTGCAAATACTGTAAAAAGATCAGGATTGTTTATGTATGAAAATTTTAAAATATCATCTAAATATGATAATCTGCTCATCCATACTCTAAATGAAAAGCAT
Source organism: Aquirufa sp. Wall-65K1 (assembly GCF_054558475.1). Taxonomy (NCBI): domain Bacteria; kingdom Pseudomonadati; phylum Bacteroidota; class Cytophagia; order Cytophagales; family Flectobacillaceae; genus Aquirufa; species Aquirufa sp. Wall-65K1. The sequence continues at coordinate 7,227 of NZ_JBPXKD010000007.1, forward strand.
TTAAGAATTTAGGAAATCGAATCAAATTTAAACTGAATATAACATGTCTGTGGACAAGCAATTAGCTAAATGGCAAGTAAAGTGAGAAATTGACATTTCTCACTTGTATCATGTCTGGTTTTGATTTATCCTCTTTATTTATATTTGATTTTATATTAAAAACACCAAAGATTTTAACATGACCTCCGCATTCCAAATTAATGACCCCTCTATAGAATCCCAGTGGAGAGCCATTATTCTATTTGGAAAAAACTCAGCTACGTACAAATTCGCATTCGCAAAATCATTGATTGGTTTAATTGAAAAAGAAAAAACCAGTCTAAACTTAGAGGAATTATCCATACCATTTGCCAACTCCATTATTGAGCATCTAAGGAAAAACGATAAACAAGGGAGTGCTAATTCAAGTAAGTTTTTGGAAGCTTGCAGAAGTTTTATTCATGAGAAAATCTCCCAAGATGAACTTTATTATACCACGGAGAAATATGGCTTTGTAAACGTGATTGATGCGTTCCAAAATGTCAATGGAGGGGTGATTCCTGATTTATTTTATGAGAAAAACTTTGCCAATGGAAAGAAAGAAATCGTTTTAACCGATAACTTGTTAAAAATTAAAGAATTATTTCAATTCCAAAACTTCGAACAAGAAGTAGAGTCTCGTTGGAATTTGGTGGAAACGGCTTGGAATTTGCAAATCAATCCCAATTTATTGGAGGTTAGTTATGATGAGGATAAGTCCCTATTTTTCATTGAAAATAACTCCATGAGGAGAATTGACATTTCCTCTGTTCGGGATTCATTGAATGGTTATCAAAAAGGAAAATGCTTCTATTCCTACCAAGATATTTCTATCCATAAATTTGCCCCAAACATCTGTGAAGTAGACCATTTTTTACCTCACGTAAATAAATTAGACCATGCAAAAACAGGGGCTAATATTAATGGTGTTTGGAATTTAGTCTTAGCAGACAGCAAAATTAATTTGCACAAAAAGGCTAAAATTCCTGAGAAAAGATTTCTTCAACGATTATTCAACAGAAACGAGTTTTACATCGAAAGTAAACACCCTTTGGCAGAAACTATTATAAACCAGACAGGTTCAACCAAGGAAAGCAGGAGAAGATTTTTAGAATTTCAATATAACCTAGCCCTGACCAATTCTATTCAAATTTGGAAACCTGAAATAGAATTAAAAGGAACATTTTGATGAAAGATTTCAGCAATATTCAGCCAGACCGGCTTATTTACAAAAACAATTCATTTTTTGTCATAGAGGATGCGTTCCCCGTTTCTCAAGGTCATCTTTTGATTATAAGTAATCAAATCCGAAAAGATTATTTTGAACTTACTGAAAGTGAAAAAACTGAATTATGGTCAACCATTGACAAGGTGAAGGAATTAATCGAAATAAAGCATCAGCCAGATGGCTACAATATCGGAATGAATTGTGGAGAATCTGCTGGACAGACTGTTTTCCATTTTCATTGTCATGTCATTCCTAGATACAAAGGAGACATGGAAAACCCTAGAGGTGGGATAAGACACTGTATCAATGGGAAAGGATATTACTAAAAATCAAAGTTTACATCCCTCCCATTATTCATTTTGAAAAACTAGGCCTTCTTCAAAAACTCCGTCTTTAGTACCATCATCGTTTTCTCCACCTTGCCCTCTACTTCGCCTTCGAAATCGGTTAACCGGATATTGCGCACCATGGTGCCTCTTTTGATCACGCCAGAGGATCCACGTACCTTCAAATCTTTGATGATGGTTACTGAATCTCCAGCAGTAAATAAATTTTCATAATCTTCATTCAAATCAATATCAGTTTGCTTATAAATTTCACAACCCAATTATTTGTTTCCTAATAAAGAAACTTTCATATTTGTTGAAACGTTTCTCTGATGCAGTCCCCAAAATTTAATGTTGAGTTTTTAGAAGAAGCGGCCGAGTTCCTTGAAAGCCTTGACGAGAAGGTCAGAGATAAAATCATTTACAACATCACTAAAGCAAGATCTTCTAGCGATAAAGAGCTTTTCAAAAAATTGACTGACGAAATTTGGGAGTTTAGAACGCTTTATAACAAGACTTACTACCGACTTTTTGCATTTTGGGATAAATCAGAAAAAAACAATACTGTTGTCGTTTCAACTCATGGATTAATCAAGAAAACAGGCAAAACGCCTCAAAGTGATTTGGACAAAGCAGAGAAATTAAGAACTCGATATTTTGAGCTAAAGAACCCGAAAAATAAAACAACCAAAGAATGAAAACTTATAGCCTAGAACACATAACCGAAAAACATATTGGCAAAAAGGGTACACCCAAAAGAGATGCTTTTGAACAAGAATTGCGTCTTGATTTATTGGGAGAAGCCATTCGAGAAGCTAGATTACAACGCAATTGGACACAAGAAGAACTGGGACGATTAGTAGGTGTAAAAAAAGCTCAAATTTCTAAATTAGAAAACAGCCTGACCGATGCAAGATTTGAAACGATCCTCAAGGTATTTAAGGCACTCAACGCTAAAGTAAATTTCAACGTTGAGTTGCTTGGTTCGAAACCGCAGCCTAAAAAACCGTCTAAACAAGTAAGCGTAACTAGGTAAACTACGCCTTCTTCAAAAACTCCGTCTTTAGCACCATCATCGTTTTCTCAACCTTGCCTTCTACTTCGCCTTCGAAATCGGTTAAGCGGATATTGCGCACCATGGTGCCTCTTTTGATCACGCCAGAGGATCCACGTACTTTTAAGTCTTTAATGACTGTCACTGAATCGCCATCGTTTAATAAATTGCCGTTGCTGTCTTTAACTTCCATTGATATAATTGATTAATATTTTTGGTTTCTATTTCTAAAGCCTAACAAGCGCTGGGCTAAGTCGGGCCGCTGTAATTTGGTCAATCGGTTCCTGATCCAATCCTTGAACTCGGCTTTGTACCAAAAGAAATACTTATTCTGGTTTTGCTTTTCTTCCTTGGTTTTGGCCGTGTAAATCGGTTGTAAAGTATAAGGATGCACGCCTGTGTAATAAATCACCTCGGCTACCGTCATGGGGGTTGGGGTGAAATCCTGCACCTGCTCCAAATGAAAGCCTAAATCCTTGGTCTCCGCCGCTAAATTGGCCATATCCACTTCCTCACAACCTGGGTGGGAAGAGATAAAATAAGGAATCAAGGGCTGCTTTAAACCATGCTTGGCCGAAATGGCATCGTACTTCTCTTTGAACTTTCTGAAATACTTAAACGATGGCTTACGCATCACACGTAAGGTCGCATCAGAAGTATGTTCAGGTGCAACCTTCAATCGGCCCGACACATGGCGCGTAATCAATTGCTCCATGTATTCATCGTGGTTCATGTCGGAATTGTTCTTGTTGAAATCATCCACCAATAAATCGTACCGAACTCCTGAACCCACAAAAGCTTTTTTGATGCCCGGATGGGCGTCTACTTTCTTATAAATCTCCGTTAATGGCTTATGAGAGGTGTCCAAATTGGAACAAATCACCGGGTGAATGCAACTAGGACTGGAGCAACGAGCACAAATGGACTCGTCTTTGCCTTTCATGCGGTACATGTTCGCCGAAGGACCGCCCAAATCGGAAATATATCCCTTAAAATCAGGGGATTTCGTGATTTGATCCACCTCTTTCATGATGGATTTCTCACTTCGAGAAGCAATGAATTTGCCCTGATGCGCCGAAATGGTACAAAAACTACATCCCCCAAAGCAACCTCGGTGCATGTTGACCGAGAATTTAATCATCTCAAAAGCAGGAATAGGCCCTCTTTTGCGATATTTGGGATGTGGTAAACGGGTATAAGGTAAATCAAATGAGCGATCCATCTCCACCTCATCCATGGTTTTGAAGGGCGGGTTGATGACCAAGGTTTGATCCGCTACTTGTTGGGTTATCCGATTAGCCTGCCATTTATTGGACTCCACCTCCACAATCTTGAAATTGGCAGCGTATTTGATTTTGTCAACCAAGCATTCCTCATGGCTACTCAGTTCCACCGTTTCCCAAGACTCCACCACGGGTAAAGCTTGTTCTTTTGGCTGCAAAAAGGCCACTTGGTTAATGTTCGTCAATTCCTTCAATGGAATCCCACTTTTCACGCCCCGAATAATCTCACGCAAAGGTTGCTCCCCCATGCCATAAACCAGCATGTCGGCCTGGGAATCCACTAAAATGGAAGGAAATAATTTATCTGCCCAATAATCATAATGCGTCACACGGCGCAAAGAAGCTTCAATCCCACCGATAAGCACCGGAACATCGGGATAAATCTCTTTGAGGATTTTGGAATAAACCGTGGTAGCATAATCGGGTCTAAAACCAGCTTCACCACCCGGGGTATAGGAATCGTTTGAACGCAAACGACGGTTAGCCGTGTAGTGATTCACCATGGAATCCATACAGCCGGCAGTCACGCCAAAAAAGTATTTGGGCTTACCTAATTTCTTGAAATCCCGTAAATCATCTTGCCAGTTGGGTTGGGCTACGATACCTACTTTAAGGCCTTCACTTTCCATGATGCGACCAATCACTGCTGTACCAAAAGAAGGATGGTCGACATAGGCGTCACCAGATATCAAAATAACATCTAGCTCGTCCCAGCCTCGTTTTTCTACTTCCTTTTTTGTTAAGGGTAACCAGTCGGTGATCGGTCTTTCTTCCATTTAACAAAATTAGTCGAATTTGGGTGTTTTACCTAGTGGGGGGAATGGAGAATGGAGAATGAAGAATGAAGAATGGAGGGAATAGTTGTTAGGGATTAGGGTTTAGGGTTTAGGGTTTAGGGTTTAGAGGTTAGGGATTAGTTGTGCGCTGTTCGAAATGTTCCGATGTGTCAATTCAAATAGTAATCGTTGGCTTCGAGAACCTCAGCCAACTTATCCACTTGTTTTAATATGAGTACTTGTGTCTTAGCCCAGAAATTAACAGTTGGCTGAGGCTCTCGAAGCCAATTGCAAATTTACAAAATGCTATTTAACAGCTAAACACTAATCCCTTAACACTAATCCCTATTTTTATTCATTCAAAGGTTAATCCCAACGAAAGATGGGAACGAAGCATGAGCGAAGCGGCAGGCGCATTTTTGACTCTTGCGTAGGACATGGCTAAGCGTCAAAAATTAAAGCCGTATGCGGAGTGAGCATCGGTTCCGCTTAGCGGAATTCGTCTTAGGATTAACCGCTTTGTTTCAAGTTTTTTTGTTTCTTTTTTTATCCAAAAAAAGAAATACCTAGAAATTCAATGATTAATTATTAGTGTTTAGTGATTAATGATCGTGCTTTTTATCAGACACCTTTAGAACATATCGAATAATTTTATTAAAACCATAAAAATGGTATGGAATTACAAATTCCAATGATCTATTATTCGACGTTGTTAGGGATTATGGATTAGAGGTTAGGGATTAGTTGTGCGCTGTTCGAAATGTTCCGATGTGTCAATTCAAATAGTAATCGTTGGCTTCGAGAACCTCAGCCAACTTATCCACTTGTTTTAATATGAGTACTTGTGTCTTAGCCCAGAAATTAACAGTTGGCTGAGGCTCTCGAAGCCAATTGCAAATTTACAAAATGCTATTTAACAGCTAAACACTAATCCCTTAACACTAATCCCTATTTTTATTCATTCAAAGGTTAATCCCAACGAAAGATGGGAACGAAGCATGAGCGAAGCGGCAGGCGCATTTTTGACTCTTGCGTAGGACATGGCTAAGCGTCAAAAATTAAAGCCGTATGCGGAGTGAGCATCGGTTCCGCTTAGCGGAATTCGTCTTAGGATTAACCGCTTTGTTTCAAGTTTTTTTGTTTCTTTTTTTATCCAAAAAAAGAAATACCTAGAAATTCAATGATTAATTATTAGTGTTTAGTGATTAATGATCGTGCTTTTTATCAGACACCTTTAGAACATATCGAATAATTTTATTAAAACCATAAAAATGGTATGGAATTACAAATTCCAATGATCTATTATTCGACGTTGTTAGGGATTATGGATTAGAGGTTAGGGATTAGTTGTGCGTTGTTCGAAATGTTCCGATGTGTCAATTCAAATAGTAATCGTTGGCTTCGAGAACCTCAGCCAACTTATCCACTTGTTTTAATATGAGTACTTGCGTCTTAGCCCAGAAATTAACAATTTGCTGAGGCTCTCGAAGCCAATTGCTAATTTACAAAATGTTATTTAACAGCTAAACACTAATCCCTTAGCACTAATCCCTATTTTTATCCAAAAAAAGAAATGCCTTGAGAATAGCTACAACGTATAATTTTATTAAAACCATAAAAATGGTATGGAATCACAAATTCCAATGATCTATCATTCGACATGACCCTGCGGAACATGTCGAACAGCGCGTTCATCCTTCATTCTACATCCTTCATTCTACATTCTTCATTCTACATTCTACATTCTACATTCTTCATTCTACATTCTTCATTTCTATCCCATTTCATTTCCCCACATTTTAGGTTATTTTTGTAACTTATGCAGCTTTCCATCATTTTTGTAAATTACCAAAGCGAAGAACTATTACTGAATTGCTTTCAGAGCATTTACCAGTATACTACAGGCGTCGACTTTGAGTGCATTGTGGCGGACAACAAGTATCAAGCTGGAGCCAATGAGGCTATTCTAGAGGCTTTTCCTCAGACAAAATGGATTGACTTAGGCTATAATGCCGGTTTTTCCAAAGCCAACAATGCGGGTCTAGCTGTGGCCCAGGGAACTCATGTATTGTTCATGAATGCGGATACCTTGGTGAGCGATAATGCCATTGGTAAGGCTTATGAATACCTAACTCAAAAGCCAGAAATTGCTGCCGTGGGTGCCATTCAAGTAGATGCAAAAGGTGAACCTATCCCCTATTATCGGACGCTGAACGACATCAGGATTGATTTGTATATTTTGCCCAATATTCCTGCTTGGAAACGATTCGTGTATGATTGTTTCCCAAAATACGTACCGGAGCAAAGCTATGAAACCAATAATTTGGTCGGTTTTTTCTTGATGACAAGTAAGACCGTTATCCAACAAGTGGGGGCCTGGGACGAGGATTTTTTCATGTATGCCGAGGATGCCGAATGGAGTACTCGTTTGATTAAAGCCGGTAAATTGGCCTATTTTGAAGACATACGCGTAATACATTTATTGGGTGATAATCCATTTCGCAGAGCTAAGACCTCTTGGGTCAATCGTTTTTCCGTGCAAATCCAAGTATCGAATTTACTTTGGATACGAAAAAGTTATGGGGTGGCTGCCTATTTAATTATTCTGTTGAATTATGCCCTATTGGTACCTTTATTTTGGACTTGGAAAATCATGTTAAACCTGATCAAAATGAGGCCTTTGACCCATAATACCGAAAATCAGGTATTATTTACGCAGAAAACGAGGATGCTCTTTCGTTATTTTTGGCAAACAATTTTTCTGCAGAAGAAATCCTACCAGATTAAAGCCGAAGAAAATATACAATAATTGCCATGGCTGATAAATATCATATATAAATCATGTCATCAATCTAAGGATTATGTAGTAAATTCGTTTTTAGCCTAAAATCATAAAAAAATAGCATATTTTGAATATCTCCGAGTCCCTATTTCAAGCATTAAGTACCCAATGCCAACCCAAGGAATTGGATTGGTTGAGGGAAAAATCAGCGAAAGACGCCAATTCTTTATCGCTCAGCTTTGTCATGGTTCCTCGTTTCATTGAAAAACAAGAACTAGAAAAAGAAGTGCTGAGTCAAGCCACCACCATCCTACCGGCGTGGAATTGGAACGGTTGGACCTTGGATCGGTTGGCAAGGGTCTATTTATTAAGCCTATGTCAAGAGCGAGATTTGAGTCAAGAAGCATACATCAAGAAAATTAACCTATTGTTTGACACTGCCGAAATGAATGAATCGGTGGCCTTGTACTCCGCCATTCCGATTTTATCATATCCGGAAGCTTGGATGAACCGCGCCACAGATGCTGTAAGGTCCAATGTAGGTTTGATCTTTGATGCTATTGCCTTCGGAAATCCTTATCCAAAGCAGTATTTCTCAGAATTAGCTTGGAACCAATTGGTTTTAAAGTGCATATTCAACGATAAACCCATCCATCAAATAGAAGGTTTGGAAGAAAGAAATAACGAAGCCTTAGTCGCTACGTTGGTGGATTTTGCCCATGAACGCTGGGCCGCTAACCGTCGTGTTCCTTCCCAAGTATGGCGCTTATTGGTTCCTTATTTGAACCAGGACATGTTGGTGGACATTGAGAAATTAATACATTCCGACCAAGCATCCGATCGATTAGCGGCGGCTTTAGTCTTGTCACAAGCTAAATTGCCTGAAGCGAAAACTTTGGCAGAAAAATACAAAAACGAGCTACCCGCAGTTCCAGGCGAATCATGGGGTGCTTTAGAGAAACCAGAACCCATTTACCAACCAGCCTAAGATTATGTGTAAAAATCCACACCAATCGAACCCATCTCACTTTCAAGGATCTGCAGAGGAAGCTATGACTGCCAGTACCGTGGAAGAAACATTTGAGCAATACATCAAAGGCATGAAGTTTTTTGACCCGCATGTGCACATGACGGCCAGAACAACGGATGACTATCAAGCCTTAGCAGATGCAGGCGTGGTAGCCATCATAGAACCTGCATTTTGGTTGGGACAACCTAGAACGGGTTTATCTTCGTTCAAGGATTACTTTGCTACCTTGGTCGGTTGGGAGCGTTTCCGTTCTTCTCAGTTTGGTATCAAACATTATTGCACCATTGGATTAAACTCCCGCGAGGCAAATAATGAGGCATTGGCTGAGGAAGTGATGGAGATTTTACCGCTATTCTTACAAAAAGAAGGAGTGGTGGGAGTTGGTGAAATTGGTTTTGATGATCAGACAGCTTTAGAAGAAAAATATTACCGTGCCCAATTGGAATTGGCAAAAGAAATGAACTTACCTGTGCAGGTACATACTCCTCACCGCGACAAGAAAAAAGGGACGGAGAGAAGTATGGCCATTGCTTTGGAACATGGCTTAGACCCCAAGATGGTGATCATTGACCATAATAATGAAGAAACGGTTAAATCGGTATTAGACCAAGGATTTTATGCGGCCTTCACCATTTATCCTTTTACCAAAATGGGCAATGAGCGGATGGTGGAAATCGTCAAACAATACGGTCCATCCATGATCATGATTAATTCCGCGGCCGACTGGGGTATTTCCGATCCATTGGCGATACCGAAAACGGCAGCATTGATGAAAATGAAAGGTATTGCGGATGAAGATATTCGATTAGTGACCTACCAAAATGCCTTGGATGCCTTCGCTCAAAGTGGACAAATCAAAGAGTCGGACTTTATCCATGGTATGGAAATCGACCAATCTTTGAAATTCAATGGCAATACGGTATTACGGGGTGGCCAGGCTCCTAGAGTCAACAAAAACTCCTTGATCATTCGCTAATGAGCCAAATACGGGCCTTTTTGGAATTAACTCGACCAGCCAATGTCATCACCGCCTTGACTGATATCTTGGCAGGTATGGCCATTGTGGGTTTTCTATTCGTCTGGAAAGATTATTCCATACAGCCTGTAATATTTTTGGGACTTTCCACCATGTGTTTGTATGCCGGTGGAGTAGTATTTAATGACGTATTTGACCGTGAATTAGATAGCTTGGAGCGACCAGAAAGAGCCTTACCCAGCGGACGCATTTCATTAACTGCGTCAGTAACGGGTGGCCTTTTGCTTTTGGTGTTGGGGATATTTCTGGCATACCAACAAAGCTTACTCAGCGCTTACATAGCCATTATCATCTCGCTTTTAGCCCTATTTTATGATTGGAAAGGTAAACACATGACCTATTTCGGTCCTATCAACATGGGACTTTGTCGGGCATTCAACCTACTCCTAGGCATGTCAGTCTATGAATTAGGCGTCATTGAACAAGGTCAATGGATGATTTTGCCATTGATTTACATAGCAGCCATCACCATGGTGAGTCGAGGTGAAGTACATGGAAGTACCCCATGGCCCATCGCAGCTGCTGCCCTATTTTTTTTAATCATTCATGCCGCACAATTATCTTTAGCGATAAAATCTGAACAATGGATCGCCATTCCGTTCATTTTCTTGCATATCACGCTTATCTTTAAACCTTTAATAAAAGCGTATCAAAACCCCATAGGTCCCAACATAGGTAAAACAGTGAAAGCAGGCGTCTTATCACTCATTGTGATGAATGCCGCTTGGGTGAGTCTGAGTGGACAGTGGGTGATCGCTTTGGCAGTATTAGCCCTTCTTCCCATTTCAATGCGAGTAGGGAAATTCTTTGCCGTTACCTAATTTTATAGCATGCAGTCATTAGAACAATATTTTCAGGTACCCTTCCGCTATCAGGTCATTTTCTCCAAAGGCTTATTTCAGCGAGAAAATCCGGTATTCAAGGATTTTATCCAGCATTTTGGATTAGCTGATTTCAGAAAAAGAATTGTATTTGTCATTGACAAGGGTGTGGCCGATGCGCATCCCAATTTAACCCATGAAATCGTTCAGTACTTTGAGCATTATCCTGTGGCTGATTTAGCCCCTGAAATCCTCATTTTACCAGGCGGCGAAGTATGTAAGAATGACCCGCGCTTTTATGAAGAAGTGGTTAGAGCCATCGATGAACATCGGATTGACAGGCACTCTTTTGTAGCATGTATTGGAGGAGGAGCCTTTTTAGACATGAGTGGATATGCGGCAGCAATCTCGCACCGAGGAGTAAAATTCATTCGTATACCGAGTACGGTTTTATCTCAAAACGATTCGGGTGTAGGCGTGAAAAATGGGGTGAATTACATGGGTAAAAAGAATTTCTTGGGCACCTTTGCGCCACCGGTAGCCGTATTTAATGACGTAAATTTATTAGCAACCTTAAACGACCGTGATTGGCGATCGGGTATAGCCGAAGCCATTAAAGTGGCTTTAATCAAGGATTTGGTTTTTTTCCAATGGTTGGAAGAAAATGCAGCCGCCATGAATGAGCGCAATGAGGCCGTTATGATAGAGCAAATCTACCGTTGTGCCGAATTACACATGCAACATATTTCCAGCGGAGACCCTTTTGAATTAGGTTCTGCTAGACCCTTGGATTTTGGCCATTGGGCAGCTCATAAGTTGGAATATTTAAGCAATTTTGAGATACGTCATGGAGAAGCTGTGGCTATTGGTATTGCTTTAGATACGGCCTATTCCCATGAAATTGGTTATTTGACGGCTGAGGAAAGAGATCGCGTGATAGCAGTCATCAGAACCCTAGGATTTGATATTTACCACCCGGCATTGGCCGAAAACGATAAAGCTAATTTATTCAAAGGCTTGCAAGAGTTCCAAGAACATTTGGGAGGACAGCTATGCATCACCTTATTGGAAAAATTAGGAAAAGGAAAAGAAGTGCATGAAATGAATTTTGATTTGATTAAAAAATCGGTTGATTTCTTAGCTCAGATAGGGTAAACATATGAAAACAGCTCAAGGACTTTTAAGCTATTGTTCCAACATTCACCCCGGTGAAATTTGGTCTGAACATTTTGCCAATCTTCAAAAGAACATACCAGCCGTGAAAGCAGCGGTAAGTCCGGATGCTCCCATGGGCCTAGGTTTACGCATTGCGGATTTAGCGAGTAAAGATTTGCAAGATGAACAAGCTTGGAAGGCTTTGACAGATTGGTTGAAAGCGGAAGATTTATATGTATTTACCTTGAATGGCTTTCCCTTTGGTGGTTTTCATGGGGTGGTAGTTAAAGATGATGTGCATACGCCCGACTGGACCACTCAAGAGCGTTACGATTATACGCTCCGCTTGGCCCATATTTTAGCCAAATTATTGCCAGAAGGTCAAGACACTGGTGGAATATCCACCTCTCCACTCTCCTACCGTTTTTGGTGGAAAAGCCCGGAGGCATTGCAAGAGGCTACAGAAAAAGGCACTTTGGCATTGGTCGATATAGTAGATCAATTGGCTCAGATTGAACGAAATACTGGAAAAAGCATACACATTGATATAGAACCAGAGCCCGACGGGATTTTAGAAAATCACCGGGAATTCGTGGATTGGTTTGGCGATTGCCTTTTGCCTTTAGGAATTCCTCATTTAGTACAAAAAGGATATACTGTTGAAAAAGCAGAAGCCTTGATTCGTCGACATATTCAAATCTGCTTCGATATTTGTCATTTTGGCGTAAGCTATGACCATCCGGCTACCTGCATAGCAGAATTAAAAGCAAAAGGCATACAAGTGGGTAAAATCCAAGTGAGTTCTGCCTTGCGTTTAGATTTTAGCCAACAGGCGGAAGAAAAGCTAGCTTTATTGAGAAAATACCAAGAGCCCGTTTATTTACATCAGGTAAAAGCCAAAAAAGCGGATGGAAGCTTTATTCAATATCCAGATTTGGACCAAGCCTTTGCTGCCTATGAAGCAGGTAAATTTTTAGAATGGCGCATCCACTACCATGTACCTTTATTTTTAGAGAGTTATGGCTTGCTGGGTTCCACCCAAAAAGAAATTAGAGAAACCCTAGCCATACAAAAGCAAGAGGCTTTTACGGCTCAAATGGAAATAGAAACTTACACGTGGGGAGTTTTACCCGAAGAACATCAAATTCCTATTCATGAATCCATCATTCGTGAAATTCAGTGGGTACAAGAACAATTAAAAGCTTAATATTATGCAAAAGACGGTCGTGATTGATGTCGTTGGTTTGAGTCAAAGCGTGCTCTGCGAACATACACCGTTTTTAAACCAGTTCATTGCTGCCAGGCAATTAAGCCACATTAAACCCGTATTGCCGGCTGTCACCACCACCTCACAAAGTTGTTATGTGACAGGAAAATATCCCAATGAAAACGGCATCGTAGGAAATGGCTGGTATGATCGGGAGGATGCCGAAGTGAAATTTTGGAAACAATCCAACCATTTGGTTCAAGGAGAGAAAATTTGGGATGCCGCCAAAAAGGAGAACCCGAATTTTACCTGTGCCAAAATGTTTTGGTGGTACAACATGTATTCTTCGGCAGATTATTCGGTAACGCCTCGCCCACAATACCATGCTGATGGCGTGAAGGCACCCGATTGCTACGCCTATCCGGCTTCTTTGCGCGATGAATTACAAGCTGAATTAGGCACATTCCCATTATTCAATTTCTGGGGCCCAAATGCCAATATTAAGTCGACCCGTTGGATAGCGGATGCTTCCATTTGGGTGGATGAAAAATACAATCCCACCTTACATCTCATTTATTTACCTCATTTGGATTATTGCTTGCAAAAATTTGGACCTGACATTCCTAAAATTGCCAAGGAACTAAAGGAAATAGATGAAGTAGTCAAAGACCTAGTGACGCATTTTGAAAGTACTGGGGCTAAGGTGATCCTTTTATCAGAATATGGCATTAATGAAGTGAACCAACCGATTTACATCAACCGCATTTTGAGAGAAAAAGGGATGATTAGTATCCGAGTGGAAAAGGGATTGGAACTTTTGGATGCAGGAGCAAGTGCGGCATTTGCCACGGCAGATCACCAAATAGCCCATGTTTATATAAAAGATCCTAGTAAGGTAGCAGCATTAAAAGCTGATTTAGAAAAAGTAGCAGGTATAGCTAAGGTGTTGAACCGCGAAGAACAAAAAGCTTACCACATCGATCATGCCCGTAGTGGGGAACTGGTGTTAATTGCTGAGCCGCAAGCTTGGTTTGCTTATTATTTTTGGATGGATGATGCCAAAGCCCCGGATTATGCCCGCTTGGTAGACATTCACCGAAAGCCTGGGTATGACCCAGTGGAGATGTTCATGGATCCCAAAAACCCCTTCATTAAACTAAGGGCAGCCTATAAATTGGCTAGAAAGCTCAGCGGTTTTCGCTATTTGATGGATGTAATTCCTTTGGATGCAACACTCATCAAAGGTTCTCATGGGGGTATTTTTTGCGAGCCGGAATATTATCCTGTCTACATTTCGGATCAAAAAGAGCTCCCTAGTCAAGTGGAGGCACCTGAAGTATATGATTTAATTTGGAAAAGTATTTTTGAATAAAAATTTTATTAGAAAATTTAGCACTATATTTAGCCATTAAATCAATAAAATACTTTACCATGAAAAAATTTATTGCCCTTTGCGCCATGATGGCGATGTTCCTTGGCCTGAGTAACACAGCTAATGCACAAGACTTTGATCCACAAGCGATGGTTCAACGACAGCTAGACGGTATTTCTACGGAATTAAGCCTGAATAAAGATCAGGTTAAGAAATTAGAGCCGATTATTTCTGCACGTATGCAAAAAATGATGGAATTCCGTCAGGCAGGCATGGAGCGTGAGCAAATGATGGCAGAAATGAAGAAAATCAATGATGGCCAATTGGAGTCATTGAAAGCCATTTTAACACCAGAGCAATTGGAAAAATACATCACGATGCAGAGTCAAATGCGTCAAGGTGGTCCTAGAAACTAATTCAAGGCTACATTTGCCATGAAAGCAACAATTCTTTATCTCATAGGGCTGATCTTCATCAGCCCTATGTTATTAGTAGGAAATCCCATTCGAGTGGGCATAGCTGGTATGACCCATGATCATGTGGGACAGGCATTGGAAGCCGCTCAAAAAAATGCGGATGTTGTCATTGTGGGTTTCGCAGAAAAAAACAAAGCACTTGCCCTTCGTTTACTCAAACAATATCAATTACCCACTTCACTTTGGTTTCCTGATTTGGAAACATTGATTGCCCAAACTAAACCCGAAGCCGTATGTGCCTTTAATAGCATTTATGAGCATCTGGAGGTGGTACAAACCTGTGCACCGAAAGGCATACATGTGATGGTTGAAAAGCCCTTGGCGGTGAATATGGAGCACCTTAGTCAAATGAAGGCTATCGTCAAAAAACATCCCATTGCTTTACTTACCAATTTTGAAACGACCTGGTATCCCTCTCATGCCAAAATGTGGGATATGCTGAAGGTCGAGAAGTCTTTAGGTGATTTACGCAAGGTAGTCATCATGGATGGACACAATGGACCGGTGGAGATTGGTTGTTCCCAGGAATTCCTTACCTGGCTCACTGACCCCATCATGAATGGCGGTGGAGCCTTGATTGATTTTGGATGCTATGGCGCTAACATCATGACTTGGTTGATGGAAGGTCAAAAGCCCATATCCGTTACGGCAATAAGCCAACATTTGAAACCGAATATCTACCCCAAGGTAGATGATGAAACCACCATTATTTTAAATTATCCCCATTGTCAGGCCATCATCCAAGCATCTTGGAATTGGCCATTTGATAGAAAAGATACCGAATTATATGCCAGTAAAGGCATATTGGTAGCTAATAAAAACAAACAAATGCGCTATATTTCGGATGGTAGATTTGGAAAAGAAAGCTTGATTAATTTATCGCCCTTGGCTCCAGAAAGAGCCAATGTATTTGCCTATTTGTCGGCGGTGGTTCAAGGTAAAATAGATCCACAAAAAGATTTATCTTCTCTGGCCATTAATGAAATAGTCGTTGAAATATTATCCGCTGCCACGGAATCAGCTAAAACTCACAAAACCATTTTTTTAAACTAATATGAAAACTACTTTACTCCTTCTTTTTTTACCCATATTGGCATTAGCCCAGAAACCCATGCAAATCAATGGCAAAGACATTGGCATGGTATCCTTTACCTACCGAAATAGTTTTTCCAAAGACATGGCAAAAACCTTGGATACGCTGAAAAACCAAGGCATTACCGACATGGAATTTTCTAGTTTATTTGGAAAAACAGCTCAAGAAATACGTAGCATGTTGGATGAGCGAGGCATGAAATGTTCCTCTTTGGGGGTGAGCATGGGAGATGCCTTGAATAAAACGGATCAAGTTGGGGAGAATGCCAAAACCTTAGGTGCTTCTTTTGTTCGCGTGGCATGGATTCCTCACACAGGTCCTTTCACCTTGGAGCTAGCTCAAAAGACAGCCCAAGAATTCAATCAAATTGGAAAAGCTTTAAAAGAAAAATACGATCTAACTTTTTGCTACCACAACCATGGTTTCGAATTTGAACCCTATGGAGAAGGAACCTTATTTGATTATTTGGCGCAAAACACAGATCCTAAATATGTTAGCTTTGAAATGGATATACTTTGGACTTTTTTCCCAGGTCAAAATCCAGCCCAACTTTTGGAAAAATACGGCAATCGCTTTAAATTGATGCACTTGAAAGATTTGAAGAAAGGGGTTCAAGGCAATATGTCAGGCACTACATCGGTAGAAAACGATGTTGCCTTGGGTACAGGTCAATTGAACATTCCGGAAATCATGAAGGCAGCTAAAAAAGCTAAGATTCAGCATTATTATTTAGAGGATGAAAGCTCTAGATATCCTGTTCAAACCCGACAAAGCAGAACCTATTTATCGAATTTGAAATAATATGAGTAAGCATTTCCTTTACCTATTTATCTTTCCATTTGTCGTGTTTTCAAAGGTTTATGGCCAACAGGCCATCGAAAAGAAAATACAAACAGATTTGATTTTGGCAGAAGATGGAAGTACCATTCAACTAGAGGAAGGTACCTTTCAGATATCCCAAAGCTTGTCGATGGATGGTAAAAAGAATATGATTATCCGGGGTAAAGGAATCGATAAAACCGTACTTTCTTTTAAAAATCAAGCTGGCGGCGCTGAGGGCATTAAAATCACCAATTCGGAAAACATCATATTGGAAGATATGACTGTACAAGATTCCAAAGGTGATTTAATTAAAACCATGCACGTGAAAGGAATAACCTTTCGGAGAATCAAAGCGGAATGGACGGGAAAACCCTCACCTAGCAACGGTAGCTATGCCCTGTATCCAGTGCTCTGTGAAAATGTACTCATTGATAGTTGCATTGCCATTGGAGCATCGGATGCGGGCATTTATGTCGGTCAATCCAAATACATCGAGGTTAAAAATAGCACGGCCTTTCAAAATGTGGCAGGTATAGAAATTGAAAATTCCCAATTTGCGGAGGTTCATCACAACAAGGCCTATGGCAACACAGGTGGCATTTTGGTCTTTGATTTACCTGATTTGGTTCAGAAAAAAGGAGGTCACGTCAAAGTCTACCAAAATGAGGTGATAGAAAATAACCTAAGCAATTTTGCTCCGAAAGGTAATATCGTTGCTCGGGTACCCAAGGGTACAGGTATGTTGGTCTTGGCTACCAGTCAGGTAGAAATTTTCAACAATAAGATTCACCAACATAAAACCATGGGTATTGGGATCATTTCCTACCACATGACAGAGAATAAAATCAAGGATTTGGAATACGACCCCTATCCTACGGCCATTGAAATTAGGGATAATGATTTTGAAAGAAAACCTGGCCGTGTACCTGCCAAAGGCCGATTTGGTCAAATGTATCGTTTCAAATTAAAGTTTGGCCGACAAGTTCCCAACATCATTTATGATGGCATTTTGGACCCAAAGCGATTAGATTCCAGTGGAGAATATTTCCCATCGTATCGGATTTGCATTCGAAACAATACGAACCAAAGCTTCGCCAATATTGATGCTGAGCATGATTTTAAGAACATCAAACGGGATGTAAGTTTGTACGATTGCCATCTTCAAGCATTTAAGACATTACGTTAATCATGAGGTCCATCCGTTTAGGGCTGTTCTTGCTCGTATATTTCACTTTCATAAACGCTAGCTCCATCCGAAAAAACACGTCGGGTTACGTCATGAAGTTATCTGACTGTGGATTTTTTAAAGGAGAAATGCGGGACCAAATTCCTCAAGATGGAGTAATTCCCTATCAGCTCAATGCTCCTTTATTTTCAGATTATGCTTCCAAACTACGTTTTATCAAGTTGCCTGAGGGAACTAATGTAGCTTATAACGCAGATTCTGTGCTTCAATTTCCCGTGGGTACTGCTATCATCAAGACCTTTTATTATCCTCAAGATGAAGCAAATCCTACGGCAGGAAGAAGAATCATGGAAACAAGGGTTTTAATAAGACAAGAGAAATCGTGGGTAGCCTTGCCGTATATTTGGGATGAAGCACAAACTGAGGCCAATTTAGAAGTGGCCGGAGGTTCTTCCTTGGTCAGCTGGAAAGATAAACAAGGTATTTTGAAACAAGTAAATTATCAAGTGCCTAATATGAACCAATGCAAAGGATGCCACGAAAGAAGTGGTAAAATGACACCCATTGGTCCTTCGGCCCGACAACTACATGGGGACTTCCCCTATACTTCTGGGAATCAAAATCAATTAGATTACTGGTCAAAAGCAGGTATTTTAACAGGTTTACCCACACATAAAGAGATACCGGCCTTGGTTAATTATATGGATGAATCGAAGCCACTACAGGATAGAGCCTTAGCATATTTGGATATAAATTGTGCACATTGCCATAATCCAACAGGCCCTGCACGTTCTTCGGGATTGTATTTAAATTGGGATTCAAAGGATAAAACAGCCTACGGATTCATGAAAACTCCTGTCGCGGCAGGAAGAGGATCTGGCAATTTGAAATACGATATCGTTCCGGGTAAAGCCAAAGAGAGTATTTTAGCCTACCGCATGGATTCAGTGGACCCAGGAATTATGATGCCGGAATTGGGCCGAAAAATGAAGCATCAAGAAGGTATTAAATTAATTCAAGATTGGATCAACTCCTTAAAAGAATAACATGAAAACAAGCTACCTCCTTTCCCTCTTGCTATGTGTTTCCCTAACTACAACTAGCTTATCACAAAGCAAAAGATCATCTAAACCGAACATTATCTACATACTTGCCGATGATTTAGGATATGGGGATATTTCCATATACAATCCCCAAGGAAATAAAATTGCTACTCCGAATATCGACCAATTGGCTAAGGAAGGCATGCGCTTCTTAGATGCTCACTCCGCCTCCGGGGTTTGTACGCCATCGCGCTACGCCATCATGACGGGACAATATCCATTTAGGAGCAAATTACCTATTGGGGTTTTACGAGGCTATAGCCGTACTTTAATCGAAAAAGAACGAATTACCGTAGCTTCCTTTCTGAAAAGTCAAAGTTACCAAACTGGCGTGGTGGGCAAATGGCATTTAGGCGTTGATTGGGCTATAAAACCGGGATTTGAAGGAAATTTAACCCAAGTAAATTATGGTATAAATGAAGAGATGAAACCAGAGCACATTGATTTTGACAAAGACCCGAGTGGTGGTCCAGCAGCCAATGGCTTTGATTATTCCTATATTTTACCAGCTTCTTTGGATATGCCACCTTACTGTTATTTGGAAAATCAACATTTGGTAGAGAAACCTACGGCATATACAGATGGCAACAAATTAACTTCTGGCTATACAGGTCCTTTTTGGAGAGAAGGAAAAATGGCGCCTAACTTTGATTTCTATGGGGTGATGCCTCGCTTCATTGATAAATCCAAGGAGTTTTTGATGCGTCAAAAATCCGACAAACCTTTTTTCTTATACATTCCATTTTCTGGGCCACACACTCCATGGGTTCCTCAAAATAAATTCAAAGGAAGCTCAAAAGCTGGCGAATATGGAGATTTTGTTCAGCAAGTGGATGCTTCTGTTGGACAGCTTATGAAAACCTTGGATAGCCTTGGATTAAAAGAAAACACCATCGTCATATTTACGAGCGACAATGGCCCCTATTGGAGAGAAAATTTCGTGAAAGAATTCCAACATCAGGCAGCTGGAGCATGGCGAGGAATGAAAGGAGATGCTTATGAAGCAGGTCACCGAGTTCCCTTCATTGTTCGTTGGCCTAAAAAAGTAAAAGCAAAAAGCACCTCCAATGCCCTAATTTCACAAACTAGCTTATTGGCCACTTGTCAGCAAATACTGGGTCAGCCAACTAGCAAGAACGATAGTTATGGGATATATCCATTGTTGACCCAAAAAAGTAAAAGTATCCCAGAGCAGGAAGCCGTGGTTTTCACTACCTCCATTGGTTATTTAGTTGTCCGCCAGGGCGAATGGAAATGGGTGGAGGGACTTGGCTCAGGAGGATTCACCGAGCCTAGAAATGTTAAAGCCACGAACCACATCACAGGCCAATTATTTAACCTGAAAATGGATCCTAAGGAATCTGAAAATCTTTTTGATAAATACCCAGAGAAAGTAAAGGAAATGAGGGAGCTGTTGGGGAAAATTAAGAATGGGGAAAATTAAGAATGGGGAATGTAGAATGAAGAATGAAGAATGAAGAATGAAGAATGAAGAATGAAGAATGAAGAAAAGGGAATGAAGAATGTAGAATGAAGAATGAAGAATGTAGAATGTAGAATGTAGAATGTAGAATGAAGAATGTAGAATGAAGAATGTAGAATGTAGAATAGTCATGTACTAAATGTTCCAACGGGAGATGTTAAACGAATAATCATTGGAATTTATAATTCCTTCCAAAATCGAAAGGCTTTAATTTCAGAAAATTCTACATTCTTCATTCTACATTCTTCATTCTACATTCTACATTCTTCATTCTACATTCATCCCTATTTACCCAACACAATATTCACAATCCGCTTCGGAACTACAATAATCTTGCCTGGCGTTTGTCCATCCAATACTTTTTGCACCTGAGGATTTGCTAAAACACCTGCTTCAACTTCCGCAGGACTAGCCGTAGCAGGAAAAGATAAAGTCAATTTCACCTTTCCATTGAAAGAAATAGGGTAATTAAACTCATCTTCTACTAAATAAGCCGCGTTGAAAACAGGGAAAGTAGCTTTTGAAATGCTTCCTGCCTCCTCACCTAAGGCTACCCATAATTCTTCCGACATGTGAGGAGCATAGGGCGACAATAACAAGACCAAATCTTTCAAAATGGCTTTTTTATGGCATTTCAATTGAGTCAAATCATTGACACAAATCATTAAGGTTGAAACAACCGTATTAAAGGAATACCGCTCTAAATCTTCATGCACCTTTCTGATGGCGGTATGCAAAACCTTCAATTCTTCCGGCTTGGCTGGTGCATCTTCCAATTTTACTTTTTGGGTTGTTTCATCAAAGAACAAACGCCAAACTTTTCTAAGGAAGTTATGAGATCCTGAAATACTGTTGGTATTCCAAGGTTTAAATTGCTCCAATGGCCCTAAAAACATCTCATATACACGCAGCGTATCAGCACCATATTTTGCAATCAAATCATCTGGATTCACTACGTTGTATTTGGATTTAGACATTTTCTCCACTTCCCAACCGCAAACATATTTACCATCTTCTAAAATGAAAACGGCATCTTCCGGCACATCATTTCTAGAAGATTTAAATGCCTCCACATTCAATACATCATTTTCAACGATATTGACATCCACATGTAAGGCAGCCACATCGTATTGATCTTTTAGTCCATGCGAAACAAAAGTAGCCGGACTTACATTTTTGACACGGTAAACAAAATTCGATCTACCTTGAATCATGCCTTGATTGATCAATTTCTTGGCAAATTCTTCCTCCTGCACATAGCCTAAATCTTTCAAGAATTTATTCCAAAAACGGGAATACAATAAGTGCCCCGTGGCATGTTCAGAACCTCCAATGTATAAATCGACCGCTTTCCAATAATTCACCGCCTCTTTAGAAGCAAATTCTTGGTCATTTTGGGCATCCATGTAACGGTACCAATACCAAGAAGAACCTGCCCAACCTGGCATAGTTGACCATTCGTAGTCGTATTGACCTTGGTATTTCCACACATCGGCAGCACGGCCTAATGGAGGCTCTCCCGTCTCGGTAGGTAAATATTTATCAATTTTTGGAAGCTCCAAAGGCAATTCGCTTTCTTGAATCAAATAAGGCAATAATTCTCCTTTCGAGTTTGCTTTGAAATAAACGGGAACAGGCTCTCCCCAATAACGTTGGCGAGAAAATACCGCATTTCGCATACGATACTGAATTTTACCTTTTCCAATACCTCTTTCCTCTAACCAAACAGTTAAGATTGGAATAGCTTCTTGGTAGGTCTTTCCATTAATTAACTCAGAATTGATATATCGCCCTTCCTTAGTTGCATCCGCTTGTTTCTCTATATCTTTCTGGGCATCCAAAATCGGGATGATAGGTAGATTAAAATGCGTAGCAAAGTTCCAGTCGCGCTGATCTCCAGATGGAACCCCCATCACAGCACCGGTACCATAACCTGCCAATACATAGTCAGCTAAATAAATAGGGACACGCGCTCCATTGAAAGGATTTATTACAAAAGAACCGGTAAATACACCGCTCACTTGCTTTACTTCTGACACGCGGTCTAGTTCCGAACGAGATTTCGCCCAAGTCACATAGGACTCTACTGCCTCTTTCTGTTCAGGTGTAGTTAATTCCTCCGCCCATTCATGCTCCGGAGCTAATACCATGAAAGAAACCCCATAAATGGTATCCACTCGGGTAGTGAAAACTTTAATCTTTTTATGGGAAAGCGCAGGATTATCGATATCAAAATCAACCTCCGCTCCGATGGATTTACCAATCCAGTTTCTTTGTTGCTCTTTCAAAGAATCAGACCAATCCACCTCGTCCAATCCACGTAATAGTCGGTCGGCATAAGCCGTAATTCGCATCGACCATTGACGCATTTTCTTTTGCTCTACCGGATAGCCTCCACGCTCCGAAACGCCATCTTTTACCTCATCATTGGCCAAAACAGTCCCTAAAGCAGGGCACCAGTTCACCACTGAATCATCCAAGAATGCTAGACGGAAAGCCAATAAATAGGCATATTTATCCTCTTCCGAATAGGAGTTCCACTCCTCGGCAGATATTCTTTTTACCTCTTCATCACAGACTGCCTTCACCCCTTTGGAACCCGATTTTTCAAAAATCTGAATCAACGTATCGATGGACTCGGCTTTGTCTGTAGATTGATTGTACCATGAATTAAACAATTGCATGAAAATCCATTGGGTCCACTTGTAATAAGACGGATCAGATGTTCTTACTTCTCTTTTCCAATCAAAAGAAAAACCCATGTTTTTCAATTGTTCAATGTATCGAGCAATATTTTGCTCGGTAGTTAAGGCAGGATGCTGCCCTGTTTGTATCGCATATTGCTCTGCAGGTAAACCAAAGGAATCAAAACCCATAGGATGTAAAACCTCAAATCCCTGTAAACGCTTGTAGCGGGAGATGATATCAGAAGCAATGTACCCAAGTGGATGCCCAACGTGCAAACCAGCCCCGGAGGGATAAGGAAACATGTCTAGGACATAGTATTTTGGTTTGTTGGGATTTACCTTGGCTTGAAAGGTATGATTAGCCTCCCAAAACGCCTGCCATTGCTTTTCGATGTCTCGAAACTGATACTCTGTACGCATAAATTTTTATCATTTTAAAAAAGGGAATGCAAATTACGGCTTTTTTATGAAAAAATATTTACTCTACTTTATTGGTAGATTAGATAAAGTCTACTACTTTTGTAGGCAGTTTTATCTTACGAGTACATTTATGTCAGACAATACCCCTCCTAGTTCGGAAACCAAGAGAAACTTCCCTAGCATTTTTAAAGCGGTGCAAACCATTTGGAAAAGAGAAAGGAGTTTAACTGAAGTCATTATACACATCAGTAATGCTTTGGCTTTGATGATAGTGGGGCATTTACTCTTTACCTATGTGACCTTTGAGAAAATGGAGGTGGTGTTTTCCTCTGTTAATTCAGAAATTTTATATTATATCTTGGGTGGATTTATTGCTCAAATGATTGATGGAGCCTTGGGAATGGCTTACGGAGTAACTGCTACTACCTTTTTGCTATCTGTTGGAATATCCCCTGCTGCTGCTTCAGCGAGTGTCCATGCGTCGGAGGTTTTCACCTCAGGGGTTTCAGGTTATATGCACTTGAAGTTTGGAAACGTTAACTCCAAACTATTCAAGACTTTAGTCATTCCGGGTATCATCGGTGCTATATTAGGTGCATATGTGATTTCTAGCTTAGAAGAATATGCGGGATTCATCAAACCAATAGTTTCTATTTACACCCTTTTCCTAGGAGCCATCATTATCAGAAAGGCATTAATTAAAAGACAAGAAAAAAGACAATTGAAGAAAGTAGGTCTATTGGCTCTTTTTGGTGGCTACTTAGATTCCATCGGGGGTGGAGGCTGGGGCCCTATCGTTTCTTCTACCTTAATCGCTTCGGGGCGTCATCCTAAATACACCATTGGTAGTGTTAACCTAACGGAGTTTTTTGTATCCTTAGCATCCTCTTTGACCTTCTTTACGGTCATTGGTTTGGGTTATTGGCAGGTTATTATTGGTTTAATTCTAGGTGGTGTGGTAGCTGCACCTATCGCGGCACGTTTGGCTAATAAACTTCCCATTAAATCCATGATGATTTTGGTCGGCATGGTCATCATCATTGTTAGTCTCCGTCAAATCATTCTAGGCGCTGATAAATTCTTTTAGTCGATAAGCAAACGTTTTACTATCCTTTGCCCCGACTTACCTTGCCACTGCAAGAAAAGTGAGCCTTGGAATGCTTTAGGTAATTGAATGGCCTTGGTTTCACGAGCTTGAATGGTGAAGGGATTCATCCAAACCTTACCCTGAATATCCAATACCGTGATTTCACCAGCTTCGAGACTCGATACAAAAACTGGTCCTTGGCTAGGGTTAGGCCAAATTTGAAAGGCATCTTGACTCATTTGTTCTACCACAAGATTGTTGGTATTGTTTTCTATGAGTTGAACACCACCAGAACCCAATCCTAAGGTCAGATCCATTTTCCCATCTCCGTTCCAATCAGCCGCACAAGGCCATACTTTTTCACCAAAATCCGCTGTCCAAGCAAAAGCCTTAGACCGAGTAGCTGTTTTGCCATCTGTACTAAAAGAGATTAATTGCGCCTTCCCCACCCGATCAAAGACTAAACTTTCCAATTTCCCATCTCCATCCACATCTAAAAAACAGATACTCCTAGGAATAAAATTCAAATCCTGACTCAGATTAGCCCAATTGGCGTTTTCCAGTTGCAATGTTTTATCTGTTTGGTATTGGTAGGAACGTATCCTCCCCGATTTTTCTACCATCAATAAATCTAATTTCCCATCTTGGTTCCAATCTACCCAAATGGGTACTTCTCCACTTTGTAAGGCGGGAGTGCTGATTTCTTGCCATTTTTTATCTGAAGTATATAGGGCGACTTTAGGCCCTAAAAATGTTTGATAACTAATGACTAAATCCTTTTTTCCATTGGCATCCCAATCAATGACTTGGGGAATGATCTCAGTAGCTTGCGTCGTCATACTAAAATTTCCGAAGTCATTTGTCCTTTGAATCAAGGAAGGCTGTTGGGCTGTACCGATATTTTCATAAAAACTTAAACTGGCCCTTACTCCCATAGCCCCTCTAATTCCTGCATTTCCTATCAAGAAATCTAAATCCCCATCACCATCGGCATCCCACCAAATTGGGGCAGCACTTTCTCCTACATCCAACATTTGATCCTGAATAAAAGACGATTGCTGCAAAATCCAATTCTCCCCTTGCTTTTGATAATAGCTTAAAGATCGTTGAAAATCTTGCGTATACAAGGCATTGTCATACGTATTACTCGATACCAATACATCTAAATTTCCGTCTTCATTCACATCCAGAGGAAAAGCCGAGGCAAAAGCCCCTATCTGAACTGGATTACCCGTTGGAAAACGATAATTCAATTGACTGAATTGAGTTTTTTTGGCAGTACCCGTATTGATTAAATGAATGAGATTTTGACAAGAAACATGTCCAAACAAAAGATCAGGTAAACCATTTTTATTGGTGATAAGGGCCAGGCTATTACCGGCATGCATCACTCGATTGGGGGTATTTACTTGCAAAGGTATAAAGGAGGAGCCGCAAGATTTTCCTAAAACCACATCCTCACAATCATTATGAATGAAGTCGCCCCAGCAATCTACTGTTTTACGGAATTGAATCAAACCTGAGCCTTTGGCTGCTACATTTTCATGAAATTCCACATAGTGTCCTGCTGGCTCAAATGCCAACACATCTATATCGCCATCCCCGTCTACATCCCCAATGGCCGGGATGTCAGAAGCCGCCACATACAAATTAATTTTACCCGAAAATCCTTCCGAAAAAACTGGGTCAATCAGGGTTTGAAAGGCGATGGTCTCCTTAGAAACATTTTGGTATAATTTCATGCCGGCAGCAGCCGAACAAAATAAATCTTTCCTGCCGTCTTGGTTAAAATCCACCAGGTGGAACCAGTTTTCTACCTTAGGAAAAAAAGATTCATAGCTTGGGCTGTAAACCTCGGAATATTTACCATTCGACATTTTAAAGCGCAAAAAAGTACTTAATTTTTGCGTACTTCGGTCAAAAATCACCCAATCTTCTACTCCATCCGCATTTAGATCCAAACTTTCTACTTGCACGGAATTGAAACCCCCAGCCCAAGGATTAGATAAAAATGATTGATTGACTTTAACGGGGATTTGCGAACTTTGCTTCCAGGATAAACCCTGGGCAAGTATTTCCGAGCTTGGGAATCCAAAAAATAAGAATAGTAAAAATTTCATTCGATATTTGTAAGCCTAAAGCCCTGGTAATCCAACTTATGATGAAGACCTCTAATGTAACACTTTTAGAAAGATTTTTACAATCCACAGGTGTATCCACTGACACGCGGAAAATCACCCAGGGAAATCTCTTCTTTGCTTTAAAAGGTCCCAACTTCAATGCCAATCAACTGGCCGAGGAAGCCCTTGCAAAAGGTGCTGCCTACGCGGTGATTGACGATGAAGCTTTCGCACATATTCCTAAAACGCTTTTAGTGGAAGATGGTTTACAAGCATTGCAAGATTTAGCGCGCTTGTACCGAAAAACTTTATCCATCCCGGTCATTGGTTTAACAGGTTCAAATGGTAAAACGACCACCAAAGAACTATTATTTTCTGTTTTATCTCAAAAGTTTCACTGTTTTGCTACCACAGGCAATCTAAATAACCACATTGGGGTTCCTTTGTCTATTTTGGCCATCCAAGCTAGCCATGAAATAGCGGTTATCGAGATGGGGGCAAATAAACAAGGGGATATTGCAGAATTGGTCAACATTGCCCAACCTACCCATGGTTTAATTACCAACATTGGTAAAGCGCATTTAGAAGGTTTTGGAGGTATAGAAGGTATCAAAAAAGGCAAAGGTGAATTATTTGATTTTTTGTCGCATCATGAAGGAACGGTCTTTTTGCCTTATGAAAAAAATGTGGTGCATGATATGCATGCAGAACGACTTTTTAAGCATAGCATCCGGGCGAATGAAGCCTTGTATACAGAACTGGTAGAAGCTAAGCCAACGGTAGTGTACCGAACCCAAGATGGTTTAGAGGTCAAGAGTCATTTGCCGGGTATTTACAATTTTGAAAATATCCAAATGGCCTTAGCTGTTGGTAAACATTTTGGACTAAGCGATGAGCAATGCCACGAAGGTATTCGCAGCTATATCCCAACGAACCATCGGTCACAGTATATTCATATTGGTAGCAACCAGGTTTTGATGGATGCGTATAATGCCAACCCTTCTTCTATGTCGGCTGCTATCCAACATTTTGCAGAGACAGAAAATTCTCCCAAAATTGTGATTTTAGGTGATATGTTTGAATTGGGAGATTCTTCCGAGGAAGAGCATGCCGCCTTAGGAGCATTACTAGCGCAACAATCATTCGATAAGGTATTATTGGTAGGTCAACACATGCAACATGCTTTAATCCATTTGCCTAAGGCCTATTATTTCCCTGATAAATTTGGTTTGCACAATTGGCTTCAAGACCATCCCATTACGAATAGCTATTTATTAGTAAAGGGTTCTAGGGGCATTTCCTTGGAAAGTGTATTGCCTTTTTTGGAAAATAAAGGCTAATAATCGAGATAGAAATTAAATGATTCATTTTTAACTAAAAAATGTATGTTTCAAATGATTCATAGGTGCATTTCTATGAGGATACAATCCTTTAAATAAGTATTATTTCTTCTTTATTAAAAAAAGAAGTAATTTTGCACTTTATTAAGAAAATTCAATTCAACATCATACACAATGGCATCACAATCAGGTACCTATGTACCATTTAAAGTTAAAGACATTGCATTGGCCGACTGGGGTCGTAAAGAAATTCAATTAGCAGAAGCAGAAATGCCAGGATTAATGGCTTTACGTGCTGAATTCGGAGAAGCTCAACCATTAAAAGGAGCACGCATCGCTGGATGTTTGCACATGACTATCCAAACAGCGGTATTGATTGAAACATTAACTGCATTAGGCGCTGAGGTAACTTGGTCTTCTTGTAACATTTTCTCTACCCAAGATCACGCAGCAGCAGCTATTGCGGCAGCAGGAATCCCAGTTTATGCTTGGAAAGGCATGAACGAAGAGGAATTTAACTGGTGCATTGAGCAGACTTTATTTTTTGGTGAGGATAAGCAACCATTGAACATGATTTTGGATGATGGTGGTGATTTAACGAACATGGTATTTGATGAATATCCTGAGTTAATCCCTGGCATCAAAGGTCTTTCTGAAGAAACAACTACCGGTGTTCACCGTTTGTATGAGCGTATGAAAAATGGTACGTTGTTCTTACCAGCGATCAACGTGAATGACTCGGTAACTAAGTCTAAATTTGATAATAAATACGGCTGTAAAGAGTCATTGGTAGATGCGATTCGTCGTGCTACCGACTTAATGTTAGCAGGTAAGGTAGCTGTAGTGGCTGGTTACGGTGACGTAGGAAAAGGTAGTGCAGAATCTTTACGTGGTGCTGGTTGCCGTGTTTTGGTGACTGAAATCGACCCTATCTGTGCTTTACAAGCTGCGATGGACGGATTTGAAGTAGTGACTATGGATGAGGCTGCTAGTCGCGCTAATATCTTCGTTACAGCTACAGGAAACGTAAAAATCATTCGTGACCGTCATTTCAAGGCCATGAAAGACAAAGCGATTGTATGTAACATTGGTCACTTTGACAATGAAATCGATATGGCTTGGTTGAACGATAATTACGGTGCTTCGAAAGATCAAATCAAACCACAAGTGGATATGTACACGATCGATGGCAAAAACATCATCGTATTAGCAGAAGGACGTTTAGTGAATTTAGGTTGTGCCATGGGTCACCCGTCATTCGTTATGTCGAACTCATTCTGTAACCAAACCTTAGCTCAATTAGAGCTTTGGGCTAATTCAGCTAATTATGAAAACAAAGTGTACATTCTTCCTAAGCATTTGGATGAGAAAGTAGCTTTCTTACACTTGGCGCACATTGGTGCTAAATTAGAAAAATTAGAAAAAGATCAGGCAGAATACATTGGGGTACCACAAAATGGTCCATTCAAACCAGAGCATTACCGTTACTAGTCTTTTTTGAGATTAATTACACAAGCCACCTTCCAAAGAGGGTGGCTTTTTGCTTTCAATACATTCTTGGCTACTTTTACCCTTTAACAATCGTACATCATGACCGATAATCCCAATCCTGGCTTTTATTTCAAAGTAGAATTTGGCAAACTAGAGATGTATTTTCAAGAAATCGCTGGTTTAGATTTTAATAATCTTGAATCATCCGAAAACAAGAAGTATGATTTTATCAGGCTGAAAAAAGGCATTGGGGCTAATCCAGAATTGACGCAAATATTCAGGCAAATATTGCTTAGCGAAAATGAAATAACCTTCAAAAAACTACTTAAGATATCTTTATTGGACTCTAACGGTAAAGCATTAAGTAAATGGGAATTTGAAAATTCTATTCTAGTAAAATCTAATTACACTCCAAGTGAATTGCCGTCACAGAATCTGCCCATTGAATTATTAGTATTTACCTTTACAAGCTTTCGCCGTACTAAATAATATAGAAGTTTTAACTATACCTTTATGACATTCAGCACGTTTAAAAAAAACCTTTTATTATTTCTATTGAGCATTTCATTGGGCCTCTCTGCCCAAAAATCATTCACACATGCAGATAGCCTACGCGGCAGTTTACGTCCTGCTCGTACTTCGTATGACGTGTTGCATTATGATTTGAAAGTAAAAGTAGACCCAGAAAAAACCTATATAACAGGCTCCAATATCATCTCTTTTCTTGTCAAGGAAAAAACCCAGCAAATTCAAGTGGATTTATTTCAAAACATGAACATTGACCGAATTTTATTCGAGAATAAAGCCTTGAAATACCACCGAGATGGGAATGCCATCTTCATTGATTTTCCTCGAACATTATTAGTCAAACAAAAACATCAGGTTCAAGTTTTCTACCAAGGACAACCTCGCAAAGCGGTAAGACCACCCTGGGATGGTGGATTCTCCTGGACCAAAGACCCCTCGGGTAAACCGTGGGTAACTATTTCATGTGAAGGTTTAGGTGCATCTGTTTGGTGGCCATGCAAGGATCACCCGGGCGATGAACCTGAATCCATGGATATTCGCATAGAAGCACCCAAAGGACTAATGGCGGTATCCAATGGTAATTTAATCGGCTCCAATCCGACCGAGTTTGGAACAGAATATCACTGGAAAGTGCAGTACCCCATCAATTCCTACAATGTGTCTGTGAACATAGCCGACTATGCCCATTGGTCAGAAAAAATGATTCAATTGAATGGGAAGCCACTGGATTTGGATTATTATGTATTGAAAGACAATGCAGCCATCGCCAAGACACACTTCCATCAAAGCCAGGAAATGTTACGCATTTTTGAAAAATACTTTGGCCCCTACCCTTTCCCCAAGGATGGCTATGCGCTTGTAGAAACGGATTACTGGGGCATGGAGCATCAAAGTGCGGTGGCGTATGGCAACCATTATAAAAACAATGCCTATGGTTTCGACTTCATCATTGTACATGAGTCGGCCCATGAGTGGTTTGGGAATTCCATCTCTTGTACCGACCATGCCGACCTTTGGATACATGAGGCGCTAGGTACCTATGCTGAAGCCATTTATCTAGAAGAAAAATCGGGCAAGGAACAAGCTCAATTGTATTTGAACGGACAAAAAAACAACATCAAAAATCGCTTTCCGATCATTGGTCCCTACGGAGTCAATTACCAAAGTCCAGATTCAGATATGTATTTTAAAGGAACCTGGATGTTTCATACATTGCGTTCCATCGTGGCTGATGATAAACTTTGGTTCAGCACCATCAAAGACTTTTGTTTGAGCTTTTACCATAAAAATACCAATGCCGAAGAGGTCCTCAATTTCTTTGAGAAGAAACTGAAACGAAATGTCAAAGCCATCATGAGCTATTACCTGAATCGGGCAGATATTCCAACCTTAATTTATCAATTAAAAGAAGCCAATGGCGTCTATACCTTACGTTATAAATGGAAAAATGTGCCAGGAGATGTGGATCTGCCGATTGAAATAAAACATGGCCAAGGCTTAGGGGAAAGAATTCATCCAACCGACACCTGGCAGCAAATTAAGTTGACCGAAGCACCCCAATGGGACTTTGAGCATTTTTTATTCCAAGTAGAAAAGCAAATTTAATCGGGGAATTCTGAACAAAAACCGCTATTTTTGTGGTCATATTTAATAGCATCTTATGAAATTTGGCGTAGTAGTATTTCCTGGTTCCAATTGTGATGATGATACCGTTGGTGTCATTGAAAGTTTAGGTCATCAAGCAGTGAAGCTTTGGCATAAAGAAACCAGTCTTCAAAACTGTGATTTCATCATTTTACCAGGTGGATTCTCCTATGGAGATTACTTACGTTCGGGTGCTATTGCCCGTTTTTCGCCGATTATGGACAATGTCATCAAGCATGCCAATGAGGGTGGATATTTGATGGGTATTTGCAATGGATTTCAGGTATTGGTAGAAGCACATTTATTACCGGGTGTGTTATTGAGAAACAATTCTCAAAAATTCATTTCCAAAAATATTTACCTAAAAGCGGCTACCAATCAATCCTTGATTACGCAGTCTTTAGATCTTAACAAGGCATATAAAATACCAATCGCCCATGCCGAAGGTCGTTATTTTGCTGATGAAAAAACCTTGGAAGAATTAAAAGCTAAGGATCAAATCTTATTTTACTACTGCGATGAAAACGGTCAGGTAAATGATGCCTCCAACCCCAATGGCAGCCTATTTAACATCGCAGGAATATGCAATGAGGGCCACAATGTGATTGGCATGATGCCTCACCCAGAGCGCGCTGCAGATCCTGATTTATCGAATATCGATGGATTGGAGATTTTGAAGCAATTGGTTTTATAGTGTTTAGGGATTAGTGGTTGGGGATTAGGGGTTAGGTATAAGTGTTTAGTGTTTGGGGATTAGATGGAGGTGGTAAAGGACAAAGCTAAGATTTAGTGTTTTGACCTAGTTCAGAGAAAAAGAATTTAATAAATGAAAAGAGGCTACCTTATCAGGTAGCCTCTTTTTTATTTGGATCTCGCATGAAGATTATTGATTTTCCTTAAATCAACAATATTACTCCTCTTCCGTACCACTAAACACGAATAACTAATCTCTAAACACTAATCCCTATTATTCCTCTACCTTACCATTAAACACGAATAACTAATCCCTAATCCCTAATCCCTATCCACTAATCCCTATTACTCCTCTTCCATACAACCAAACACGAATATCTAATCCCTAAACACTAATCCCTAACCACTATTACTCCTACCTCAAATCATTCACCTCTACCCCTGGATATTGCTTTTTGTCAAAAGTAAAATACTTATCATCTAATGATTTAGACTCAATCTTCAACACTTTGAAGTTTTGTTTTTTACCAGCCTTATTGGTGATAGTCCATTCCTTCACCGACTTATCTGCCGTGTTAATCTTGATGCTGATTTTTTGCATCTGAGCCGTTTTGGAAGTCGGCACCAATTCTACTGTGGCTATTGATCCTGCCTCCCCTGCTAATGAGATTTTATAAGCTTTTTTGTCAAACGAATAAATCTTAGCCGGATTCAAATCATTATCTGAGGGATCAAAGGCCGATACGTTCACCTCATTGATTTCTTTAATGTAGGTGGATACTTCCTTGCCATTATTAAAAATCTCTTGTCCAGCTGTCTTTAAACGAAATTTAGTCCCCTTAACAGAAATAGACCCATTCATCGCAGGACCTCCATCTGTAGCGTAAGAAAAACTAGCCGCAAAAGAAGCCATGGCCTTATACTTCTTTTGCATTCCATCTATGTAGCCACTAGCTTTATTCGCTTGCGCAAAACTGAGGGTACTAAAACAAACTCCGACAACAATTGCAATAATTTTCTTCATGGTTATGTTTATAAATTTCTCAAAATCTCTTCCAATTCGGTCTCACTTTTGACTAAGACATCACGGGCCTTTGATCCTCCAAATGAACCGACAATACCAGCGGCCTCTAACTGATCAATCAGCCTGCCTGCACGGTTATAGCCTAATTTTAATTTACGTTGTATCAAGGAGGTAGATCCCTGCTGATGCATCACCACCAACCTAGCTGCTTCATCAAAAAAGGAATCACGGTTACTCAAATCCATGTCTCCTCGTTCCTGTCCACCTGTTTCCTCTGAATCAGGCTCTGGCAATAAATATGCCGAGGCATATCCCTGTTGATTTCCAATAAACTCACAAATTTCTTCTACCTCTGGCGTATCCACAAAAGCACATTGTAAACGTATCACTTCAGATCCCATCGACAAAAGCATGTCTCCTTGTCCGACCAATTGATCCGCTCCACCTGCATCCAAAATAGTCCTAGAGTCAATCTTGGACATAACCTTGAAGGAAAGTCGGGCTGGGAAGTTCGCCTTGATCGTACCCGTAATGACATTCACAGAAGGACGCTGTGTGGCCACCACCAAGTGAATACCAATAGCACGGGCCAATTGCGCCAATCGAGCAATGGGATGTTCTACCTCTTTTCCTGCCGTCAACATCAAATCGGCCAACTCATCAATCACCAAAACGATGTATGGCATGAAATCATGTTCATTGGGATTCAATCGGCGATTAATGAACTTCTGGTTGTATTCCTTGATATTTCTACAACCAGCATCTTTCAATTTGTCGTAACGTAAGTCCATTTCCTTACATAAGGAATTCAAGGTACTTACTACTTTCTTGGTATCCGTAATAATCGCTTCTTCCGAATCAGGTAAGCATGCCAAGAAATGCCTTTCTAATTTATTAAATAAAGACAATTCCACCTTCTTAGGGTCAACCAACACAAACTTCAAGGTGGCTGGGTGTTTCTTGTATATCAAGGAAGTCAATAACATATTCAGACCTACCGACTTACCTTGACCTGTTGCTCCTGCCATCAATAAGTGAGGCATTTTAGCCAAATCAGCCACAAAAATCTCATTGGAAATGGTTTTACCCAAAGTGATGGGCAAATCAAAATTCGATTTTTGGAATTTCTCTGAACCAATCACCGCACGAACAGGCACCATTTCTCGGTTCTTATTCGCTACCTCAATACCAATCGTATTCTTACCAGGCATTTGACCAATGATACGAACCCCCATGGCGGCTAAGGAAAGCGATAAATCATCTTCCAAGGAAGTAATCTTACTCACTCGAACACCCGCTTTTGGCACAATCTCATACAAAGTAACTGTTGGTCCAATCGTGGCTTCAATCTTGGAAATACCTATGCCATAATATTGCAAGGTCTCAACGATTTTCTCCTTATTTTCCTTCAACTCATCCATAGTAACCTGAGTCGTCTGATTTTTCACATCATACTCCTTCAATAAATCCATGGTTGGGTATTGGTACTTAGGTAAATCAGCCGTAGGGTCATATAAACCAAATTGCGCAACTAAATCATTGGCCTTGGTTTCGGTATTTAATTCTTCCACTTCTTCCACAGGCGCATTCGGGTCCACCTCAGCCACTTTGTAGGTAAAGGTTAAATCATCCTCTACCGGAGCTTCAGGAACTTCTTCAGTGGCTAATTCTTCATCTAAGACCAATTCTTCCACATCCGAATTCACTTTTAGTGGAGGAACAATAGGCCTAAATTTCTCTAAATCGTCATTATCTATGTGAATGCTCGGGTCTTCATCAAACAAATCTTCTTCAAAAAGCGCATCCTCGGCATTGGCCACTAAAGGATCTTCTGCTGCTATCTCACCACTTGGAACATCTACAGGAGCTTGCGCTTTAGGCTTAGGATTCAACTGATAAAACAAAATAATGAAGACCAAACCCGCGAACAAAATCACGAAAATGGACATATAGCCAATCAGCTGATGTAATTTCTCATTGAGGAAAAATCCAACGCCTCCGCCTAAGGAATGCGGCAAATCCAATTGAAAAGACAAGAATCCTGCAACTAAGCTTCCCCAAATGACATAAAAGAGTACTTGCCAAGAAAGACGATCTACCGAATATATTTCTTTTCTAAAACCGACTTTCAAAGCCGACAATAAAAATAAAGGAATCAATAAAATAGAAGACCAACCGAATGTTCTGAACAAAAAGAAATGGGCTATTTTGGCTCCTAAAAGACCGGCCAAATTTTTCACTGGGATATCTGAACCCTCAATCACATCCAGCGTACTGCGTTCCACTTCGCTTTGATCCGCAACCCCCATGAAGAAATTAGAAACAAAGGCTACCAGAAGTAAAATACCGGTTAGAAATAAAAAACTGGCAACAATGAGGCGAATACGGCCTGATAATTCACTCCTCTTTACAGATTCCTTATTGCTATCCTTCTCAAAGTTCAGTTGGAGAGTATTGCTAGGACTAGTAATCTTTTTGGCCATAAAGGTGTAGGATGAATGCTTTGTGTAAATTTCGCTTTTTTGATTCGATTTACAAAATCATTTTTATAGACCTGATTGAATGATTCCTCGATTGATTTTTTTGACCAAACAAGGGCCCTCATATACAAAGCCGGTATATACCTGAACTAGGCTAGCTCCAGCTCTTAATTTATCCAAGGCATCTTCGGCTGAATGTATTCCTCCTACGCCGATGATGGGTATTTTACCCTGGGAATGTTGATGCAAATAAGCAATCACTTCTGTTGAACGCTGGGTCAAAGGTTTTCCACTTAATCCACCCGTTTCTTGTGTTAGACTAGGCTCCGACTGCAATCCTTCCCTCGAGAGTGTCGTATTGGTCGCTATTATTCCAGCCAAATTAGTCTCTTGAACGATTTCCAATACATCATCTAATTGAGCATTGGATAAATCGGGAGCAATTTTCAATAAGATGGGCTTGGGTTTTATTTTCTGGGCATTCAAATCTTGCAATCGACTCAATAATTTTTTCAAAGGCTCCTTTTCCTGCAAATCGCGTAAATTAGGGGTATTGGGGGAGCTCACATTCACGACAAAATAGTCTACTACATCATATAAAGCCTCAAAACCCAAGCAATAATCCTCTTCAGCTAATTCATTGGGCGTCACTTTATTCTTTCCTAAATTACCCCCCACTATCACCTTTGAGGTTCGTTTGGCCAATCTGGCTTTCATGGCATCTAAACCCTCATTATTGAATCCCATGCGATTGATTAAGGCATTATCAGCCGGCAAGCGAAATAAACGAGGTTTGGGATTACCATCTTGAGCTTTTGGAGTTACGGTTCCCACTTCAATAAACCCAAAACCCAAATTAGAAAACTCATCCACTAGGGAAGCATTTTTATCAAACCCAGCGGCTAAACCCACAGGATTAGGAAATTGTATACCAAAAACGGTGCGGTTTAAACGTGGATCCTCTAGATGAAACAAGGAACGGAAAATAGACTTTACTCCCGGAATCTTCATCAAGCCTCGTAAACTATCAGCCACAACATAATGAGCTTTTTCTGGACTCAATAAAAACAACAGAGGCTTTATGATGGATTGGTATAACATAGAAGAAATTTAAGCTAACCCAAAAATACAAAAATTGGGCCAGATGGAGGAAATTCTTCCCCATAAAATCCAAATTTTGTCTCCAATTCTAATTTTATGTCGACCTCAATTGCTACTCTTAAAAAAAAGGCTAATTTTAAGTATCATTGAAAAAATCAAGCATTTAATTAAAAGAAAAGCCTATGTTAAGTCGTGTTGCTAATTCCATTTATTGGATGAATCGATACATTGAAAGAGCGGATAATTATGCCCGCTTCATCTCTGTCAATTTCAACCTTGCCTTAGACCTTCCTCCCAATGTTCCTGAACAATGGGAACCGCTGATCGTGGCAACCGCCGATCACTTTAATTTCTTTGAGCATTATACAGAGGCTAGTCGAGAGAACGTATTGCACTACATGACCTTTGACATTAAAAATCCCAATTCCATTATTTCTTGTTTGTACTGTGCCCGTGAAAATGCGCGCACCATCCGGGAGAGTATCTCTAAAGAAATGTGGGAATATGTCAACCAAATTTATTGGAAAGTAAAGGACAAAGTAGAAGGCAGTAAAAATTGGGAAATATCCCGCTATCAAGGCTTTTTGGAAGAAATTAAATCAGGAAGTCAGTTATTTTATGGTATCGTGGATTCCACCATTACCCGGGGAGAGGCATGGCATTTTGGGCAATTGGGTAAATTACTGGAAAGGGCTGATAAGACTACTCGTTTCTTGGATGTAAAATATTTCACCCTGCTTCCTGATGTCAACGAAATTGGCTCTCCTTTAGATTTATTACTATGGTCTGCCGTACTTAAATCCGTTTCAGCTTATAACATGTTCCGGCAACAATATAAAGTGGTCAATCCAACGCATATTGTGGAATTTTTAATTCTAGATAAAAACTTCCCTCGCTCAGTTGTACATTGTTTAAAGGAAGCACAAGCCTCACTTTATGCCATCTCTGGAACCTCCTCAGAGGTTGGATTCTCTAATCCTGCTGAAAAGAAACTCTCCAAACTCTTGTCAGAAGTAGAATTCACGGAGATTGAAGATATTTTAAATACCGGTTTACATCAGTACTTGGATAATTTTCAAATCAAAAATAATGAAGTAGGTCAAACCATTTTCAACACATATTTTGACCTCAAACCGGTTAGCTAGGCCTAGCCTTCATTTAAAATTTGTATTTTTGCCCACATTTTTGATTTGCACCCCATGACATTTTGCCTAGGAATTAAGGTTAAAGAAGGTTTAGTAGCCATTGCCGATACCCGCATAACAGCAGGTAACGAAGTTTACTCGAATAAAAAGATTTCCATTCACGAAATTCAAAAACACAGCTTGTTCATCATGACCGCTGGCTTACGCTCGGTAAGAGATAAAGCAGTAACCTATTTTAATCAAGCCATAGAAAAGGAAGAAGCTACGTATGATTTCATGTTTGAAGCTGCTACGGCCTTTGGCAATATGTTAAAGAAAGTTGCCTCTGAAGATCGTGATACCCTAGAAAAAGAAGGTTATCAATTTAACCTTCATGCCATTGTAGGTGGACAAATGTCGCAGGATAAAGAACATAAACTCTTTTTAATTTTTCCTGAAGGCAATTGGATTGAAATCAATGAAGGTTTAAAATACCAGATCATTGGTAATTCCAATTATGGCAAGCCTTTGTTAAACCGTAACCTTACGGCCGACACTTCCTTGAAAGATGCGTTAAAAATGGGCTTTCTTTCGTTTGATGCCACTCAAGTAAGTTCCAATGATGTGGATTATCCCATTGATGTAGTGGTCTATGAAAAAAATAGTTTTCATGCCAAAGAAATCCGTTTGAGCAAAGAAGACATGAAAAACATTTCCGACGATTGGAATACGGCCTTGCGCAAATCTTTGGAGAAAATCGATGAAAAATGGATGGAAAGCCTCATTTCTTTTAGCCCCAAACCTGCATGATCGCGCACATTCAACACCGTTTGAATTATCGATATAGTGAGTTAGTGACATTGGATCCCCATGTCCTTTATTTACACCCGAGGAAAAGTTCTATGCTCACGGTGAATTCCATCAGTTTGGATATTCAACCTTTACCCGTTCAAATTTCAAAAAACTTAGACCCAGAGGGCAATATTCAAAATATTTTATTTTTCAAGCAGCCGACGGACCAACTAAGCATATACATGGAGGCGGTAGTTGAAACAACGGAATTTAACCCTTTTGATTTTGTCTATTTCCCCTTTGAAAGTCAAAAACTACCTCTTCAATACAGTCCTAGCTACCAGCGAACCTTAAGTCCATATTTGGCTCAAGATACTGTTAGTCCTGAAATTGAACTTTGTGCTCAGCAATTGGCCAAAGCGGTTCTTTGGGACACTTCGGCCTTTCTCTCTGCCGTAAATGAATTTATATTCCAAAACTTTGCCTACGAAATACGAGAAGAAGGTGCTCCGCATAGTCCTGAATTCACCTTACAAAATCGAAGCGGTTCTTGTCGAGATTATGCGGTTCTCTTCGCGGCATTATGTCGGGCCATGGGATTAGCTACCCGCTTTGTTTCGGGATATTACATTGGAGTTGCTCCCGTAGATGTACCCAACCAAACCCATCACCTACATGCTTGGGTGGAGGTCTATTTGCCGGGAGGTGGATGGAGAGGATATGATCCAACCCAACATGAAGTTGTTTCAGGTAATCACATTCCTTTGGCAGCCTCTTGCCTACCCGAAGAAATCACACCGGTGTATGGCACCTATCGAGGTATTGCTTTGTCAAGCCTAGAAACAGAAGTGAAAATAGAGCGAATTTAACCGACCAATAATTGGGCTAATAAATAATCAGCAATTAAAACAGCTATACAAGAATTAGTTACCGCTGCGGTACTTGCCTTACCCACTTCATAAGCCCCACCTTTGGTGTAAAAACCTTGAAAAGAAGCAATAGAAGCAATTAAAAAGGCGAATACAACAGATTTCACCAAAGCGAAAAACATATAATTCCCTTTGAACTGAAACTGAATGCCATGAATATATTCTTGTGGTGAGATAGCACCTGTCAACCAACCTGCAATGTAACCCCCATAAATTCCCAAGAAACAGGCCAAAGTAACCAACATAGGAAAAGTAATGACGGAAGCTAAAATTTTAGGTAATACTAAATAGGATTGAGAATTGATTCCCATTACTTCTAAAGCATCAATCTGCTCCGTGATGCGCATCGTACCCAGTTGTCCAGCAATACTAGACCCCACTTTACCACTAAGGACCACACAAGTTATGGTAGGACCTAATTCTAATAATGTGGAATCACGCACAATCAAACTAATGATGTACTGTGGAACAAATGGATTATCCATATTCGCAGCAGTCTGCACACAAGTAACTGCTCCTAAAAATGAAGCCACAATGGTCACAATCAGCAGGGAGTTAATCCCAATATCCATACATTCCTGAATCACCAAAGAAACATAGACCCTAAATTTCTCAGGATTTGTAAAAAGCTTACTAAGGAAGATTAAATATTTGCCTAATTTTGACATGCGTTGGATTAATTGAGCGCAATAAGACTCAAATATAATGAACAAAACGGTAGTAATCAGCGGAGGAAGTCAGGGAATTGGCAAAGCTTTAGTGAAAAAATTCATCTCGGAGGGATTTAATACCTTTACTTGCTCCCGAAAAGCGACAAGTTTAGCCGCATTGAAAGAAGAAATCAATAGTCCTTTGTTGCATACTTTTGTAGCAGACCTAAGTCAAAAAGACCAAACTCAAGCTTTCGCTCAATTTGTTTTATCCGCTACGAATCAGGTAGATGTATTGATTAACAATGCTGGATTTTTTCTTCCTGGCCAAATTCAAAACGAGGAAGAAGATGTGTTAGAGCGACAAATTGAAACCAATTTATATTCGGCATATCATTTAACAAGGGCCTTATTACCTACGTTTCAGGCCAAGCAATCAGGACATATTTTCACCATTTGCTCCACGGCATCCATCACGGCTTATACCCAAGGTGGATCTTATTGCATCAGTAAGTTTGCCCTTTTAGGTTTTACCAAAGTCCTGAGAGAGGAATTAAAATCACAAGGAATTAAAGTAACGGCTATTTTACCCGGAGCTACCCTAACCCCTTCTTGGGATGGCGTGAACTTACCCGCTAGTCGATTTATTCCTGCCGATGACATTGCCTCCACCATTTGGGCTGCTTATCAAATGGCACCTTCTACCGTGTTGGAAGAAATATTGATTCGTCCACAATTGGGAGATATTGACCTAGACTAATGAAACAAGTATTTAGCGCAAGCTACACCTTAGAAGATTTACCCACCGTGGTCAAAGATTGGATGGCTATCAGTAAACCATTTCCACGGGTTTATCTATTTCGTGGACAAATGGGAGCTGGAAAGACGACTTTCATTAAAGAAATGGGGAAACAATTGGGCGTTTTACAATCGGTACAAAGTCCTACTTTTTCTTTGGTCAATGAATATCAAAACACGGCTGGCGATATCATCTACCATTTTGATCTGTACCGATTGAAAAATGTTCGCGAAGCTTTGGACATTGGTATTGAAGAATACCTAGATTCTGGTCATCTTTGTTTCATTGAATGGCCTGAACAAGCCGAAGAATTGTGGGATTTCCCACATATTGAATTACTAATCAGTACTCAAGATGAAAATCACCGTCATCTTATAGCGAATTGGCACGAATGATGGAATCGAATCCCTTTCAAGATTTATTAGCCCAACAAGGCATCTTGCCCATGGAGGCCATGGCTTGGACCAAACAAAATGCGCGCAGCATCTTGATTGGAATTCCCAAAGATCATGCAAAATATGAAAATCGAATTGCACTTAGTCCTCATGCAGTTCAATTACTGGTAGCCAATGGCCATGAGGTCATTATTGAGAAGTCGGCAGGAGAACGAGCAGGTTTCATCGATTCAGATTACCTATTGGCAGGCGCAACCATCACAGAGGATATAGCTCAAGTGTGGCAATGCCCTTTAGTCATTAAGATAAGTCCACCTAGCGAAAAAGAAATAGAATTAATGAAATTAGGTAATTGCCTAATTTCCTGTGCTTCCTACCATCATTTATCAGTAGAAATCATTGATAAATTAATTCAAAAGAAAATCTTAGCCATTGGTTTAGAGTATGCCGAAGATAATGGAGGGGGATTTCCTTTTGTGAAAATCATGGCGGAAATTGCTGGGCAATTAATATTACCCATCGCCTCTGAAATATTAAGAAAAGAGCATCAACCTGGTATATTGCTAGGAAATGTTACGGGAGTTCCTCCATGCAAAATGGTGCTTTTAGGATCGGGTCAAGTGGTAGAACAAGCGGCTCGAGCAGCTTGGCACGCAGGCATTCAAGTACAGGTTTTTGATAAAGACATGT
The DNA here is from genome assembly GCF_054558475.1 of Aquirufa sp. Wall-65K1. NCBI lineage: Bacteria > Pseudomonadati > Bacteroidota > Cytophagia > Cytophagales > Flectobacillaceae > Aquirufa > Aquirufa sp. Wall-65K1. Next base: position 49,472 of record NZ_JBPXKD010000007.1, read on the forward strand.
ATAAATTACAGCGCTTGAAACAAAGTTTAGGATTTCCGCTCATCACCCAAGTGATCGATTCGGAAAACTTACCTAAAGCCTTACAAGAAGCCCAAGTGATAGTAGGAGCCTTGCGCTCTGACCATGGCATTACTCCTTGTATTGTAACCGAAGAAATGGTCAGTAAACTGAAAGAAGGCACCTTGATAATGGATGTGTGCATTGATCAAGGCGGTTGTTTTGAAACATCTTTCACGACCAATTTAGGCAATCCTACCTTCACCAAACACGGTGTCATCCACTATTGTGTGCCAAATATCCCCTCCCAAGTGAGTCAAACAGCTAGCTTGGCTATCAGTAATTTGATAACTTCCTTTTTATTGAAGGCGGGTAAAACAGGGGGTGTAGAGGAAATGCTATGGCAAGGAAAATCCTTCATGAAAGGAGTCTATGCCTACAAAGGTTATATCACCCACCCCATGATCGGCAAATTATTTCATAAAGCGGTGAAAGACATCCAATTATTGTTACTAAGTAAGAGTTAAAGATATGATTGAAGATTATCAAGCCCTGTCCAATGCACCCAACTCGCCAGATTTAAATGGCAAGTATTTAGGGTTGATTTCCAGTGATTTTATCTTGGTATCCGAATTAATCAAGGAGGCGTCCTATCAAATCAAGAAAAGAGGCTTTTCTGATTTTCCCATTTTTGTTACTTCTCAAAGGCCCATCGAAATTGGTCAAAAATTGATCGGGGTCAATGAAATGAATGGAAACAAATGGAATTACCATGCTTCCACCATGGAAGAATTTCTTCAACGAGGATTAGTGGCGGAAGAAAACAGGGAGCTATTTGTTCAAAATTACAAGGACATCGAAGAATTCGCCTGCCTTTTTGTGGTGGATGGCCAGTTTACCAATTTTGTGTTTATTCCGTTTCCGGAGGAGATGTAGAATGAAGAATGTAGAATTATGTTGAGCATTCCTATTTCTTATTTAAAAAAGCATGCTATTCTGTAATATTAAAACTTTTCATTCTACATTCTACATTCTACATTCTACATTCTTCATTCTCCATTCTTCATTCTACATTCTACATTCTTCATTCTTCATTCTACATTCTTCATTCTACATTCTCCCTTCCCCTATTCAGCGGATGAAAATCACGCACCATCTGACTTAAATAAGCCCTGTCAAGGTGGGTATAAATCTCCGTAGTAAGAATAGACTCATGACCCAGCATTTCTTGAACAGCCCTTAGATCCGCTCCTCCTTCAATTAAATGCGTGGCAAAGGAATGACGAAAGGTATGTGGACTAATCGATTTTTCAATCCCGGCTTTCGAAGCCAAATCTTTGCAAATCAGAAATACCATCACCCGACTCAAAGAGCCCCCTCGCCTATTTAAAAAAACATAATTCAAGGCTTCCTTTTTCACGGAAATGTGTGACCGTACCGATTCCAAATAGATTTTCAAATAACGAAAAGCATCTTTCCCCGCCGGAACCAGTCGTTCCTTGTCTCCCTTGCCTCTCACCTTTAAAAATCCAATATCCTCATACACATCTGTCAATTTCAATTGAGTCAACTCGGAAACGCGCATTCCTGCACCATATAACATTTCCAGCATAGCCCGATTGCGGACACCTTCCGGGGTCGACATATCATTTTGTTCCAAAATCAAATTTATCTCATCGAAGGAAAGGGTATCAGGCAATTTTCTTCCTTGCAGGGGGCTCTTAATATGCAGCGTAGGATCTTGCTGAATACTACCCTCAAAATTGAGAAAATGAAAGAAGGAGCGTATGCCCGACAAACACCGAGCCTGTGTACTTGCCTCTATCCCTAAACCATGCAAATCTTTCAAAAAAGCCAATAAATGCATTTCTTGAACCTCGGCTATGGCTAGCTCATTACCTAAACTAGTGGCTAAATAAGTAGCTAATTTGGTCACATCCCGCAAATAGGCCTCATGCGAATGGCCCGACAAGCCTCGCTCGATCTTTAAATAGTTTCCAAACGAACGGATTTCCTTTTCCCACATGGGCTTTTTATTGAAACAAACATGTAAATTTAGAAGAATTACGTAATTTTAAATCGGAACGGATGTTTTTAAATCCCTAGAAGATTAAGCAAAACCCATTTTTATGGTACGACAAAAAATATTGATTCTTAACGGGCCCAATTTGAACCTGCTAGGAACAAGAGAACCAGAAATTTATGGTCATCAGACCTTTGAACAATACCTAGAAGTACTGAAAGATAAATTCGGCAAGGAATTGGATTTGGAATATTTTCAATCCAATAGCGAGGGCGCGATGATCAGTAAATTGCATGAAGTGGGATTTAGCTATGACGGTATTTTATTGAACGCAGGCGGATATACCCATACTTCCATTGCTTTAGCAGATGCCGTTTCAGCCATCACTACGCCAGTCATTGAAGTGCATATTTCCAATGTACATGCCCGTGAATCATTCCGTGCACATTCCTACTTAAGTCCAAAATGCAAAGGAAGCATCATTGGTTTTGGATTAAGAAGTTATGATTTAGGCCTATACTCCTTTATTTAACATGCTGTCTTTTTACCCTGGTCCTTCCAAAGTCTATCCTCAAACTTTGGGCTTCATCCAAGAAGCGTATGAGCAGGGAATTGTGAGCATCAACCACCGCAGTGCCCGCTTTGAAAAATTATTAAAAGAGACGCTGGAAAACTTGCACGTTAAATGGGCTATTCCTTCGGATTATACCATTTATTTTATTTCTTCAGCTACTGAGGCTTGGGAAATCGTGGCACAGTCTTTAATAGAAAAACAAAGCCTACATCTCTACAACGGCGCTTTTGGTAAAAAATGGGGACATTATGTAGAACAAATTATCCCGCTAGCATCTAGTTTAGAATTTGGGCTCAATGAGTCTTTATCGGAATTTGCTCAACAAATATCTCCTGATTTAAAATCGAAAATAGATACAATATGTTTGGTTCAAAGTGAAACTTCCAATGGAACGGGGCAAGTAATAAACAGACAAGCTTTAGGTTTTCCCGATGATTGCCTGATTGCGGTAGATGCGACTTCTTCCATGGGAGGCATTTTATTACCTTGGGCAGAAGCAGACGTTTGGCTGGCTTCATGTCAAAAATGCATGGGCATTCCAGCCGGTTTAGGAGTATTAGTCTGTTCTCCTAAAGCCTTGAAAAGAGCTGAAAAACTTAGCAAAAAAGACCATTATAATAGCATCCTTTTAATGGAACAAAACAGAAAGCTGTTTCAAACCCATTATACACCCAATGTACTTAGCATCTACTTATTAAATCGATTAAGTCAAACCTTGCCTCCAATTGAAGAAATTCACAAGAATACCATGGAAAAAATGGCCATTTGGGAGGATTTTTGGACGCATCAATCCCAATTTGAATTTGATTTTTTAGTAGAAAAAAATGAACTTCGATTGGCCACCGTGCTCGCTCTGAAAGGACAATCCGCTGAGGTGAGCCGCATACTCCATGTAGGAGAACAAAACCAAATCGACCTAGGTAAGGGCTATGGCACATGGAAAAACAACACTTTCCGCATTGCCAATTTTCCTAGCCATACCGTCGAGGACATACATACGCTCATTCAACTACTACAAGTTTAACATGCACTTCAACCTAAAAGAAATTATCTCTTCTTCCTTGATTCTCTTTTCCGTGATTGACATCTTGGGCTCTATTCCCATCATCATTGATCTTCGAAAGAAAAATGGAAGCATCCATGCGGAACAGGCCACCTTGGTATCTGGAGCCATCATGATTGGATTCTTTTTTGCGGGTAAGTTCATCTTACATTTATTGGGTGTAGATACCAATTCATTTGCCGTTGCAGGTGCTTTGATTATCTTTTTAATTGGCCTTGAAATGACTTTAGGTAGAAATATTTTCAAAGCGGAAGAAATACAAAGTGGTACACATTCCATCGTGCCTTTAGCATTTCCTGTCATCGCCGGAGCCGGCACCATGACCACGCTGATTTCCTTAAAATCGCAGTTTGAAGAAGAAAATATCATCGTCAGCATACTTATCAACCTAATTTTCATCTACCTCGTTTTACGTAGCAGTGTTTGGATTGAAAAGAAATTAGGAAACGTAGGTACTCAAATTTTACGCAAAGTTTTTGGTGTTATATTAATTGCCATAGCTATTAAAATCATCAAAACTCGATTGTTCTAAGTATGAGTAAAAAGCAAAAATATTATGTCATTTGGGCAGGTCATGAAACCGGAATTTTTGATTCTTGGGGCAAGACGGAAAAGCTGATTAAGAATTTCCCTGGGGCACAATATAAATCATTTGATAGCAGAGCCGCAGCCGAGGAAGCCTTCAAAAAGAATTATTGGGCAAGCATAGACATGCAAAAAAAAACCAGTATTACTAAATCCAGAAATACGCAAGCCATCATCATACCGAGTATATCTGTTGATGCCGCTTGTTCGGGTAACCCAGGTGTATTGGAATACCAAGGCGTAAATACCGAAACCAAAGAAGTGCTTTTTGCGCAAGGTCCCTATCCTATTGGCACCGTGAATATTGGAGAATTCTTGGCCATTGTTCATGGTTTGGCCTATTTAAAGAAAATCGACTGCCCTTTCCCATTATATTCTGATTCAAGAACGGCCATCGCTTGGGTTAGAAACAAGGCCATCAAGACCAATTTGGAACGAAATGCTGAAACGGAAGAGCTATTCCAACGAGTGGATAAGGCACTAGCATGGTTAAAAGGTAATTTCTACCAAACAAAAATCCTCAAATGGGAAACAGAAAACTGGGGTGAAAATCCAGCGGATTATGGCAGAAAGTAGATCCATTTTTCAGTTCAAACAATTTCAACTGGCCCACGGAAAACCCGGACTTAAAATTAGTACAGAAGCTTGCCTTTTCGGTGCCTGGATTCCCATGGAAAATCCCCAACATGCCCTGGATATCGGAACTGGTTCCGGCTTGATTGCCCATATGCTTTGCCAAAAGGCTGCAACTCTTCAAATGGATTGTTTAGAAATCCATTCAGAGGTAGCAGAATTAGCCCGACAAAATGCCGAAATTAGTCCATTTAAAGAGCAAATTAAGGTATATCAAGGCGATATAAAAACCTGGACTTCCAAGCAAAAATATGAGCTCATCGTATGCAATCCGCCCTTTTTCTCCCAACATTTATCAGCTTCAGATCAATCCAAGCAAATGGCCATTCATGCGGACCACCTCAGTGCAGATGATTTAGCTCAAGCCATTGATCTACACTTGTCTGAACATGGACAATTTGCAGTTTTATACCCTCCTTATGAAATGGGGGTATTCCAACAAGCAGCTGAAAAGAGGGGTTTATTCGCCAAGAAAATAGCAGAAGTTATCCCCAAACCAGAGGCCAAGGTACTTCGCCACATGCTGTTTGGCTCTAGAAAAAAAGGAGAGATTGACTTGGAGAAAATCTATATTCGGGACGAAGAAGGTGATTACCACCCTGATTTTCAAGAATTATTAAAACCTTACTATTTAATCTTCCCCTAAAATAATAACTTAGCTTTTTGTATTTTTGTCAACATGCAAGATTCTACGCTACACATTTCCATCGTCGTCCCTCTCTATAATGAGGCTGAATCACTCCCTGAACTATGTGCTTGGATTGATCGGGTCATGCGAGCCAATCATTTCTCCTATGAAATGATTTTTGTCAACGATGGTAGTCGGGATGACTCTTGGGAAGTATTAAAATCCTTATCCGTTCAATACCCCAGCCTAAAAGCGAGTTCTTTTGCCCGCAATTATGGAAAATCTGCCGCTTTGCATGAAGGGTTCTCAAAGGCCCAAGGCCGTGTTGTTATTACTATGGATGCTGACTTACAAGATTCTCCAGACGAGATTCCTGCTCTGTATGAAATGATTACCTCGGATGGGTTTGATTTGGTTTCAGGATGGAAACAAAAACGTTTTGATCCATTGTCAAAAACCATTCCAACCAAACTTTACAATGCTGCCACCCGAGCTCTTTCTGGGGTTTATTTGCATGATTTTAATTGTGGGCTGAAAGCTTATAAATTGGAAGTCATCAAGACCATTCGCTTATATGGTGAAATGCATCGCTATATTCCCGTACAAGCCAAATGGAATGGTTTTTCTAAAATTGGGGAAAAGGTTGTACAGCACCAAGCTCGAAAATATGGTGTTACCAAATTCGGCTTAGAACGCTTTTTATATGGTTTTTTGGATTTATTATCCATCACTTTTGTCCAAACTTTCGGCAAAAGACCCATGCACCTTTTTGGTAGCTTAGGTATCTTATCTTTCTTTTCAGGAAGTATCATCACCTTATGGTTGATTGGCGAAAAACTCTATAATATCACCCAGCATTTAAAATACCGGAATGTCACGGACAACCCTCTGTTCTTTTTGGCCTTAGTGGCCATTATTCTAGGAGTACAATTATTCCTAGCAGGATTTATCGGTGAACTGATGGTGACTAATTCTGACAAGACAACTGATTATCAAATCAAGGAAGAAATATCCTAAATATGAGTACTAAAGACCTTCGTTGGCTGAGTCGCTCGGAACTTCTCATTGGAGAACAAGGCATTCAGCAATTACAAAATGCCCATGTCTTGATTGTGGGGTTAGGTGGAGTTGGCTCCTTTGCCGCTGAATTCATTGCACGGGCTGGGGTGGGAACCATGACCATTGTGGATGGCGACGTGGTAGATCCGACAAACAGAAACCGTCAATTACCCGCCCTTGCCACCAACCACGGTGTGGCTAAGGTAAAGATCATGGCTGAGCGATTAAAAGCCATCAATCCAGACTTAGTATTACATGAACATGAAACCTTTTTGAGCCCTGAAGCGGCCAAGGAGATTCTGGAAAAAACAAAATATGATTATGTTATGGATTGCATCGATTCGGTCACACCCAAGTTGACCTTATTGAAAACTGCCTATGACCTTAATTTGAAGATTGTGAGCTCCATGGGCGCAGGAGGAAAATTAGATCCTACCAAACTCAAAACAGCCGATTTATTAGATACCCGAGAATGCTACCTGGCTTCCTTAGTCAGAAAACGAATTCGTAAAATGGGGGTATCTCGTGGTATCAAAGCCGTGTACTCTCAAGAAAAAGTCAAAGACGAATCCTTGATTTTGACGGATGGATCAAACTTTAAGAAGTCTGCTTACGGTACCATTTCCTATTTGCCTGCCGCTTTTGGTGGGGTTTGTGCTTCAGTGGTGATTCGTGATTTATTGAATGAACCGATTCCCATGGAAAAAAAGCCCAAAGCTTTCATTAAAATGGAGCAAAAAAATAAACAAAAGAAATGATCAAAATAGGGGTTATCAATGTTTCCGATCGAGCAAGTGCAGGTATCTATGAAGATATTCCAGGCAAAGCCGTGGTAGAATTACTCAAAGAATATTTGATTTCGGAATTTGAAGTGATATACGCTGTCATTCCTGATGAGCAAGCTTTATTGGAGCAGACCATGTGCCAAATGGCCGATGAAAATGAAGCTTGTTTGATAGTTACCACGGGTGGAACAGGCCCAGCTCTACGCGACGTGACTCCTGAAGCTACAGAGGCAGTATGCCAAAAGATGATGCCCGGTTTTGGAGAACTTATGCGTCAGGTAAGCTTGCAATACGTTCCTACAGCCATACTTAGTCGGCAAACAGCAGGCATTCGAGGCAAATCACTGATAGTGAATTTACCCGGTAAACCCAAGGCTATTCGTCAGTGTTTAGAGGCAGTTTTTCCAGCCATCCCCTATTGCATTGATTTAATTGGAGGACCGTTTTTGATTTGTAATGAGGCAAACATGAAGGCCTTTAGGCCTCCTGCATCCTAGTATTCATGTTGAATAAGTAGGTCGTATAACTGAGCCGTTATCGAACCTCTTTTACCATTTCCAATGATGCTATCGTCGATTTGAAGAATGGGTACCACCCGCTTGGTACTTCCCGTCGTAAATACTTCATCAGCTTGCTTAAAGGCTTCCAAACTCACATCTTGTACTTTCACATCCAAAAAGGAAGAGGCTAAATCTATCACATGCTTTCTGGTGATACCTTCCAAAATATGCTGGGCTGGCGTATATAAAACCCCGTTTTTGACACAAAATAAATTACTTCTGGAAGATTCTGAGACTCCAAACTCGTTGGTATAATAAATGAGATCATCAAATCCCTGGGATTTAATGGTCCCCCAGTTACGAATGGCATAGGCATAATTCAAAGACTTGATATCAGCCATTTCGCGCACAAAATTCCGACTCGCCAATTTCATACCATGAATAGGGTCCATAAACTGAAACTCATTAGGTATGATGAATAATTGACTTTTTCCTTGAGGCTCAAAACCATTAGAAGAATCTCCTCCGCTTAATACCATTTTGATTCCTAGGCATTCCACTTCTGACTTAGCCGCAATTTCATGAACCAAGCCAGCCAATTGCTCTTTGGTATAGCTATGAACAATACCCATCTTTTCTGCTGAGGCTAAAAATCGATCAAGATGATCTGAAAGAAAGATAGGTCTACCATGCATGACCCTAAAAAAGTCAAATATGCCAAATCCGCGTAGAAAACCTACATCTTGGATACTGACATACACCTGATCTGGATCAATCCAGTGGTGATTATGGTAAATTGGATAAACCATTTTCTTGTAATTTCTTAACTAAAGTAATACACTCTCGGGCTTCTAAAACATCATGAACCCGCAAGATTTTAGCCCCTTGCTGCAATGCCACGGTATGTAGCACGCTGGTTCCATTCAAAGATTCTTCAGGTGATGTTCCTAACACTTTTTGAATCATGGATTTACGTGATACCCCCACCAAGATAGGTACTCCCAAATAATTCAATTGATGCAAAGCAGCCAATAATTGATAATTCTGATCTAGTGATTTTGAAAAACCAAAGCCAGGATCCACTATAATATCTTTTGCACCTAATGCCCGCAAGCTTTGTACTTTCTTGGCCATGTCTAACCAAACTTCTTCCACTACACTTTCATAGGCTGGCACCTCATGTACTTGAGAAAAAGCCCCTACACTATGCGTTAAAATATAAGGAACTTGATTTTCGGCTACCCACTCAAAAATCCCCTCATCCATTTGTCCGCCACCAACATCATTAAACCAATCTGCCCCAGCACGTACTGCTGCTTGGGCAACAGATAGGCGATAAGTATCTACCGACAAGCAGACATTGGGGAAAGCTTTCGATAAAGCCTCCAAAACAGGAACAACACGATCTTCCTCTTCTTGGGCTGAAACAGCCTCCGCATTCGGTCGAGTAGAATGTCCTCCAACATCTAAAATACTTGCACCTTGCTGAACCATTTGTTCAGCCAAAGCCAAGCAATCATCAATGACACGCACCCGACTAGCCGAAAAAAAAGAATCGGGTGTAGCGTTCAATATACCCATGATTTGAGGTATCTGAAGATCAATCAATCCAGACTTATATCGAATTGTTTGAAAAGATGGAAAAAGAGCTTCCAAATGAGCTGAAATTTAGGATAATTTAAATATTTTTGTAGTCTGAAAAAAAAGAGATTTGTAAACTAATCCTCTCCTATGAACAGGGACAATGCGCCTTCCCAAACTGAAATCGAATATCGACAAGTAATTTCACACTGCAAAGCCTTGTTTGATAAAAAAAACAAAGATTACGGTACTTCTTGGCGAATTCTACGATTGCCCAGTTTAACAGATCAAATTTTTATTAAAGCGCAGCGCATTCGCAGCATTCAAGAAAAAGGAGAGCAAAAAATCCAAGATGGTATTGAAGGTGAATTCATTGGCATCATCAATTATTGCATCATTGCCTTGATTCAAAAATCACTGGAAAATTCTGAACAAATGGAATTCAGTGCAGAAGAATTAAGTCAATTTTACGACCATCAAGTAGAAACTACGTTGGAACTTCTTAGAAACAAAAACCATGATTACGGTGAAGCTTGGAGAGATATGCGGGTGAGTAGCATGACGGATTTAATCCTCATGAAGATTTTCCGTACCAAACAAATCGAAAACAACCTGGGCGTCACCCTTGTTTCAGAAGGTGTAGAGGCTAATTATCAAGACATGCTAAACTATGCTGTTTTTTGTTTGATCAAAATCAAGGAAGAGCAAATGCAAATCCAACAACAATAATCCAATAATATGCGGCCATACAGTCGAATAGCTACTTTTTTATTGGTTTTTATCTTCCTTTTTTCAGGGCTCATCAAACTTAATGACCCGATTGGAACACAATTAAAATTAGAGGAATACTTCGATGTATTCTCCCAAGATTTTCCTGCCATGGAAGGCTTCTGGAAATTCTGGATTCCCTTTGCTTTGCCACTGTCTATCCTGCTTAGCAGCATGGAAATCGTACTTGGAATTGCCCTTTGGGCTAATTACCGAACCAAACAAGTACTCTGGACCTTTTTAGCCTTATTGGGTTTCTTTGGCTTTTTGACTTTTTATTCGGCCTATTTCAACAAGGTGACCGACTGTGGATGCTTTGGAGAAACCATTAAGTTAACTCCTTGGACCTCTTTCTTTAAAGATGTATTCTTATTCGTTTTGGCGCTTAGTTTATTATTTACGGACAAAGTAAAAACCTTTAATAAAAACCTAAGCCCCATCGTCTTGAGTGCCCTCATTAGTGTTTCTTTAGGTCTTTACTGCTATTTTTATTTACCTATCCACGACGGGCTCCCTTATGCTGAAGGAGATTATATTCCACAAAACATGAAGTCCAGAGAAGCCTTACGCTTTTCTTATGTGTATAAAATCAATGGTAAAGAGGAAACCCTGACCGAAATGCCAGCTGATACCCAGGCCGTATTTGTTTCGATGCAGGCTTTAAATGAAAAAGAGGCCCGACCTTTAATCACAGATTATCGAATTTGGGTAGAAAATGATACCACAGATTATACCGCTGAGAGTTTCAAAGGAAAGAAACTCATGGTCATTATGCCCAACGTACATCATGCGCATGTAGAGGCTTTAAAAGAAATTGCTGTCCTGGCCAAAGAAGCTAGTAAAAAAGGAATTGCAGTATGGCTATTGAGTGCTTCCTCTGATGAAGAAGTCAATGCCATCCGACACGAGTACCAATTGAATTTCCCAGCCATGTCTGTGGATACCAAAGTATTAAAAACCATCATTCGGTCTAGTCCAGGACTTTGGTTACTTAACCAAGGAACTGTTCGTGGTAAATGGTCTGCCTACCACCTGCCTAGTATCGAAGACATAGACCAACGTTTAATAACAACAGATTAAGAATGAAAAATATTTATTTAATAGGAATGCCCTCCTCGGGTAAAAGTACTCTTGGGAAAGAATTAGCTAAAAACTTAGGATTTAGTTTTACGGATATGGATAAGCTGATTGAGACAAGGGAACAAAAAACTATTTCAGAAATTTTTTCGACTCAAGGCGAAGCTCATTTCCGTGAATTAGAACGCAAAACCTTGCACGGTTTCCAACCTGATCAATCCATGGTCATTGCAACAGGAGGTGGTGTACCTTGCTTTTTTGATAACATGGAGTACATGAAAAAGCATGGTATTAGTATTTTCTTGAACGTGGAGTTGAACGACCTAGCCAAAAGATTATATAAGGCCCAAGGAAACAATCGCCCACTGTTAGATAAGAGCCAAAGTGAGGAGGCGGTCATAGCCACTATCAAAAAGACATTTGAAGAAAGACTTCCTTTTTATAAACAAGCGGATATACAAGTCGATGGAGAAATCAGTGTCAATCAATTATTATGGTTGATTGAATCTTATGTTCCCGTTCAATAATTAGAACAATATTCCAGCTCCTAATACTAGCTGCAGGTTATCTTTAGTCAACATGGCTGATGAATAATCTGCAGCATTTTTTAAGCTATAAGGTGTAAATCCATCTTTAGCACTGCGCTTGACAGCCGTCAAATCAATATAAAAGGAAGAGGCGCGGTACCCAATTCCACCAGAAATTTGAAGGCTATTGCGATCGATACTATCATAGGTACTAGCAAATCCACTCCCAAACTGAGCTACCCCAGCCCGTATATTCCAGTTAGGCGTTACGCGTATTTCCGTACCTAATTTGATGTTCAGAGCAGAATCAAAATTACGCTTGATTTGTCCGTTATGTTTATCTTGAAATTGTTGATTAGCAAATGAGGATAATTCCCCTGAAGAAACCCGCATGCCAGGGTAATTCACATAAGCCAAATCCATACTTAAAAAGCCTCTTTTACCAAAGAAATAGGCCAAACCACCAGATAAAGTCATGGGCGTGGTCATTTGATATGTAAACTCATTGGGCGTCACATAAACAGGTCTAACCTTAGTGATAATGATAGGCGTCCCATTGGAATCAAATGAAGGTATGCCATTGACAGTCGGGCTTATCCGAGCATCATAACGCTCACTCATTTGATCAAAATAGGCAGGACTTTGGAAATTAAAAGCCACCCGTAAATTAGGGCTCCATTTATAAATCATCCCTAAGGACAAAGAAATTCCCGAACCATTGGTCACTAAATTTTCTCGGTAATTCATGGCCGCCACATACCGTGCACCTACATAATCCTCTGTCCAATAGCTCGTTGTTGTGGAGGTAATTTTAGAAAACTGTAAACCTGCACCAATGTACAATTTGTCCATGTAAGAAGCCCCATAACTAAAATTCCAACTACTTAAAGCTCCGGAATTAACCACCTCTCCGACTTGTGAGGTAGGTAAATTAGGCTCATAACGAGAGAAAGGTACTCCACCGCTGATTGGATTAGGATCAATCAAATATGCTTGGTAGGCTGCTGCTTCAGGGCTATCAGCATAATTGCTTGCAGAACTATATTCATCATCTAAACTAGCCCCGGTAGCCTTTTTATCATCCGCTTTTTCAATGAATGAATCCAATAAAGAGGAACGATTATTAGTTCCTGATACATAAACAGGTTGCGTAAAAACCACATGCCTAGTAAAACTAATACCAAAAGCCCCATGCCATTTGCTATAACTAGTAGGGTCTCCTGCTAAAACCAAACCTAAACTAGGTAAATGAAACAAGGCATCTGTCTGCTTAGCACTAGTGCCTAAATAATTGGAAGAGGTTTCCGAATTTTGTTGAGCCATGCTTAGATGCACTTCCGAACGGTTATAAAATCCCAATCCAGCTGGATTAGCCGAGATGGAACTGATATCCGCTCCCAAAACGCTGTGTGTGCCTCCTAATGCCTGCATACGAGCCGTTCCTGTAGCATAAGTAGAAGAAAAGTATTTGGCCAAATTGGCATAGCTGTATATCTGCCCAAACACAAGGTTAGGTAAGCACAATCCTAAGGCGATTGTTACAATGTACTTTTTCATAAGTTTAAATATTACCTAGGTCCACGTGAACTTCCACCGCCGCCTCCGCCACCAGTACTTCCACCTCCACCATAAGAACCTCCTCCAGAATTATAAGAGGGTCTAGAAAAGGTTTCTACTTGACGTGATTGGGATGGTTCCGCATAACGGTATTCCACATTACTATTTCTTCTCGGTGCGGCCGAACGCTCATAAGATTGAGTGCCTACCGAACGGTTGGAATAAGTACTTGGCTGATTAGAACCTTGACTATTGTAATAGTTATTACCACTTCTAGGCGTATTCGAGAAGGAATCCCCATAACTACCACGGTTTGAAGAAGCGGCATCTCTTGGTCCATAATTAACCTTACGAGGTGGATCTACTGTGGTATTATTATAATTATAGCCATTAGAACCTAATGAGTTATAATAGTTGTAATTATTGTACACTACCCCACCAAAATTACGGTATGGATTATAAAATGACCAAGGGTTATAAAAGGGATCATAATAACGGAATGAATTAAATCCGTACATTGATCCCATGCCATAAGGTGAACCAAAGAAAGGGTCATACATCATTCCAAATGCTGAACTGTAAGGGTTCATCATCATATTATAAGAATTCAATGGCGAGAACCAACGAGAACCAAATCCATATCCAAAGCTAATCATGGGATTAACATACCAATTATTCCAAGCAGAGGCAGAATTAAAGCCCGCATTAAAACCCCGATTGAATCCTTGGTTGTAGGTATTCGGATTAACACTGTTATTGTAATTATATACGCTTCTCGAGTTCAAATACGTCGACTGTTCAGCTATGCCTTCCTCCTCTTCAATCACCACCGTATTATCATCGAAGTTCAAATAATCCGATTTGGTTTTTTTGGTAGAGGCCACGGCACGCTGGGGCACATCATACAAATCATCTGAAGCAAATTGCTTCTTGGCAACTTCTCCTGATGGACTGACCTGAATGGTCACACAGCCTTGAAATAAAGCCGCGATACCCAGAAAAGACAAGATAATTAGTTGATTTTTCATGGTCTTCGAGATAAAAGTATAAGCTTAACTAAGGACAATAACGTATCTTTGTCGCTAATCGTTCGTTGAGTGATAATATTAACACAAATAAAACGAATAAATATTTAATTAATTACGCGACAAGCTATTTTTATGAGTAAATCCTTACCCAGCAGAGCTGAAAATTATTCTGAATGGTATAACGAACTGGTGAAGCGTGCGGACCTAGCTGAAAATTCGGCGGTAAGAGGCTGCATGATCATCAAACCTTATGGCTATTCTATATGGGAAAAAATGCAAAGAGCTTTGGATGACATGTTCAAAGAAACAGGACACGTTAATGCCTACTTCCCCCTATTAATCCCTAAATCATTCCTTTCCAAAGAAGCTTCTCACGTAGAAGGTTTTGCGAAAGAATGTGCGGTGGTAACCCATTACCGACTAAAAAATGACCCAAATGGCCACGGAGTAATCGTAGATCCAGAAGCAAAATTGGAAGAAGAATTAATCATTCGTCCTACTTCTGAAACCGTGATTTGGTCTACCTATAAAAACTGGGTGCAGTCCTACCGCGATTTGCCTATCTTAATGAATCAGTGGGCTAATGTGATGCGTTGGGAAATGCGTACTCGTTTATTCCTAAGAACAGCCGAATTCCTTTGGCAAGAAGGCCATACGGCCCATGCTACTCAAGAAGAAGCGGTAGAAGAGACGGAACAAATGCTGAACATCTATGCTGAATTTGCCGAAACTTTTATGGCTATGCCTGTCATCAAAGGACGTAAAACAGCCAATGAACGTTTTGCTGGTGCGGAAGACACCTATTGCATCGAAGCCATGATGCAGGATGGAAAAGCTTTGCAAGCAGGAACCTCTCACTTTTTGGGACAAAACTTTGCGAAAGCTTTTGATGTGAAGTTTTTGAATAAAGCCAACCAACAGGAATATGTTTGGGGTACTTCTTGGGGTGTATCCACCCGTTTAATGGGTGCTTTAATCATGGCACACTCGGATGACCAAGGTTTGGTTTTACCTCCAAAATTGGCTCCTATTCAAGTGGTTATTGTACCAATTTATAAAGGCGAAGAGCAATTAGCCAATATCAAAGCTAAGATTGACCCTTTAGTAGCTGCCTTAAAGAAAAGAGCTATCTCCGTTAAATTTGATATTTCTGAAAATCAAAGTCCTGGATTTAAGTTTGCTGAATACGAATTAAAAGGAGTACCAGTTCGCTTAGCCATCGGTAACCGTGATATAGAAAACGGCACCATCGAATTGGCTCGCCGGGATACCCGCGTAAAAACCAGTTTGCCATTTGAAGGCATAGAGCAAGTGATTGTAGATACCTTGGAAGATATCCAAACCAGTATTTACCAAAAAGCCTTAGACTTTAGAGCAGCCAATACTTTTGAAGTGAATACCTGGGATGAATTCTTAGCCAAAATAGAGGACGGTGGATTCTTGTCGGCCCATTGGGATGGAAGTCCTGAAACGGAAGAAAAGATCAAAGAATTGACCAAAGCCACCATTCGTTGTATTCCTTTGGATTCTCCAGAAGAAGCAGGAACCTGCATTCTTACTGGAAAGCCATCAAAACAACGTGTTATTTTTGCCCGCGCTTACTAAGACGCAGGAATTAATTTCTTCAGTACCTCCAATACCCGATCGATCTCCGATTGGGTATTGTTTTTTGAGAAAGAAAAACGAACAGCCGCACCGGTCGCATTTGGATTCAAGGCAGAAAGTACATGGGAGCCCACCGATGTTCCACTAGAACAGGCGCTACCACCTGATGCAGAAATTTTCTCAATATCTAACTGAAACAAAAGCATATCACCATCGGCTACCTGAGGAAAACGCACGTTCAGAACAGTATATAAACTATTTTCTACGTCACCTGATTTACCATTGAACTCCACATTAGGGAATGCTTTTTTCAAGCCTTCGATGAAATAAGCTTTCAAACCTTTGATATGAGCCTCATGTTCATCCATTTCTTCATAGGCAATGGACAATGCTTTAGCTAAGCCAATGGCTCCATACACATTTTCCGTTCCTCCTCGTTGATTTCGCTCCTGAGCCCCACCGTGCATCAATGGATGAAACTTGGAACCCGCTTTGGCATACAAAAAGCCAATACCCTTGGGACCATGAAATTTATGAGCTGCGCCCACAATGAAATTAACAGGTAATTGCGACATATCATGGCGATAATGCCCCATGGTTTGAACGGTATCTGAATGAAATGTAGCACCATATTGCTCACAAAGCGCACCTACGGCATTCAAATCCAACAAATTACCAATCTCATTATTTCCATGCATCAAGGTCACCAGAGCATGAGGGTTTTCTTGTAATAGGCGTTCTAAATCCGACAAATCAATGGTACCATCAGGTAAACATTGCACTATTTTCAAATCGACCAAACCTAGTTTCATCCAGGCCTCTGCCGTATGCAAAACCGCATGGTGTTCCAATGGAGAAGTGATGATGGTTTTAACCCCACCATACAAAACAGCTGATTGAATGACCGTATTGTCTGCCTCTGTTCCTCCCGAAGTAAAGAAAATCTCTGAAGGAGAAGCGTTCAATAAGGTCGCAATGGTCTTGCGCGCCCGCTCTATCGCCACTTTGGCTTGTCGGCCATGAGCGTGAATCGAGGAGGGATTAGCCGTGAAATTTTCAAAATACGGCTGCATTTCTTGCCAAACTTTTGGGTCAATGGGTGTAGTGGCCGCATTGTCCAAATAGATAGGCGTGATGGTATTCGACATAAATGTTAAGACTGTGCGATCTTTTCAATCGCATTCATAATTTGTTGAGCAAAAGTGTTGGCTTGTTCTTCCGTAGAAGCTTCCGCATAAATTCGAATGATGGGTTCCGTATTGGATTTACGCAAATGCACCCACCCATTCGGGAAGTCGATTTTGACCCCATCAATCGTATTGACATTGTATTCTTGATAAGCTTTGGCAATCGAATCAAGGATTAAATCCACGTTCAAATTAGCAGAAAGCTCTATTTTATTCTTAGAAATCACATAGGCAGGATAAGAAGCTCTCAGTTCAGATATTTTCTTAACTGAATTGGCTAAATGCGTTAAAAACAAACCTATACCTACCAGTGCATCGCGGCCATAGTGTGATTCAGGGAAAATTACTCCTCCATTACCTTCTCCACCTATGATGGCCTTTTGAGCCTTCATTTGATTCACCACATTAACTTCACCTACGGCAGCGGCAAAATAATGCCCCCCTTTGGATTCAGTAACATCCCTCAAAGCACGTGTTGAGGACAAGTTAGAAACGGTATTACCCACTTGCTTCGATAAAACATAGTCGGCCACAGCCACCAAAGTATATTCTTCACCAAATGGCGTTCCTTCTTCATTGATAAAACACAAACGATCCACGTCAGGGTCAACTACGATACCTAGGTCGTAATTTCCCGACTTCATTTGTTGAATCATTTCGGTCAAGTTTTCAGGAAGTGGTTCTGGGTTATGAGCAAAATGACCATTGGGTTCACCAAAGATTACATCCACATGAGCGGCACCCAAGGCTTTTAATAAATGAGGGACCACGATACCTCCCGTTGAATTCACGGCATCTACCAAAATGCGGAATTTAGAGGATACAATGGCATTAACATCCACCCAAGGAAGGTCTAGTACATGTTGAATATGTTGATCTAGGAAGGTATCATCTTGCGTGATTTTACCTAATTGTAACACCTCCGCAAATTGAAAATCTTGTTGTTCGGCTATTTGCAATAAGGCTTTTCCATCGGCATCTGAAATGAACTCACCCTCAGAGTTTAATAATTTTAAAGCATTCCATTGGGCAGGGTTATGACTAGCGGTGATGATAATACCTCCGGCAGCTTTTGTCCAAGGCACAGCCAATTCAACAGTGGGAGTAGTAGACAATCCTATATCCAACACATTCCATCCTAATCCAATCAAGGTATTGGATACCAAGGAAGAAACCATTTCCCCTGAAATACGGGCATCTCGACCAATCACGATGGAATTGGATGGGTGATTATTTCGACGAAGCCAAGTACCATAAGCCGCAGCAAAAGTAACGACATCGATTGGGCTAAGTCCTTCACCAGGCTTTCCGCCAATGGTACCACGAATTCCAGAAATTGATTTGATTAAGGCCAAAATACAAAAGTTTTAATTGGGAAACAGAGTATAAAATTACGAAAATAGCTCAGGAAAAAACCTAAGATTTGTCAAATTTTGAAAATTTGACAAATCTCCAATCAATTCAATTTAGTTAAAATCCTTTGCTTAAATTTGCCAGGACTTTCCAATTCCTAAAGGAGGAGTTGAAATCTTATATTGGCAAAGTTTTAATGTAAACCAAAACTTTGCTTTTTACACCAATATTCAATTTAATGAAAAAAATTACATTATACTTGTTCATCACAGGTATGGCTACTCAGGCTCTCCAAGCCCAAAATACCAAGCCTGGAAGTTGGAATATCCTAAATGCCAATTATAATGTAAACGATGTTTGGAGCATTTGGGGAGAAGGCCAAATTCGCTCCATAAACTTTTATAATAACTTCCATTATTATGAATACAAGGGAGGCATTAATTATCAAGTCCACAAAAACGCCAAGTTAACATTAGGAGCTGGTAGCTACCAAACCTACAAGGAAGGGGGAAATTTTATACTACCCAAAAACAATGATGAATTCAGACTTTGGCCACAAATAACACTATCACAATCCATCGGTAAAATAAAAATTGAACAACGATTTCGCCAGGAATTTAGGTATACCAGCAATGGCTACCGAAATCGTTTTCGCTATCGCATGGGGGCCGCCTTGCCTTTAGGACGCGTTCGGGATGAATACCAAGCTTTTCAAGTAAGTGTCAGCAATGAGTTTTTCTTTACGGATAAGGAACCTTACTTTGAACGAAATCGATTTTTAGTTGCGCTGAATTATAAACCATCCAAAGTTACCACGCTGCAAATTGGCCTTTTGCATCAATTTGACTATAAAATAAACGATGAAATTGGTCGAGATTTTTTAGTTATTGGCCTGTATTATGAAATTTTCCGAAAAGCCAATTCTTCGCATTTTAAGGAAACTGAAATTAAGGATAATTAATGGCATCCTGCCCAATGGCCGCAATCTGTTTGAAGACTCGCTATTGGATTGATTCTTATTTCCATCTCCCCAATATTCTTGCATTTAATTCGTTAGTGCCATGATTATTACATAAAAATCACTAAGAATAAGTCGATATGGAATTATTACCCATTGAAGAAATAAATGTCAATCAGACTAAAATTAATGAAATTAACCACTTAGTTAAATCGATATACCGTCTTATTATCTACAGTCGGCATCATTTAGATGATGATTTACTGGATACTTATTTGACCAATGTACAAGAGCTTCAAGAACTTCTCAGCATCAAAAATGCCCAAATGGAGGCTCAGAATGAGGAGGAGGCAGAAGAATATTTAAAAAACCTGAAGGTTTCGCTGGATTTTGTCATTGAGGAAATTATTTCGCACCATAACTTCGAAAAAGAAGTTCAGCTTTTTCAATTACTTCGGCTCGTCTCCCCTGAAACCAATGCCATTCATCCGAATCGTTACAGAAAATCTTTGGTTCAAGTTGGGGCCCATATTTGTCCAGACAAAAACGAAGTCCCCGGCTTGGTGTCTGAACTGTTTTATCGGATGCAATTTATCTCAAACCCCATCATTCGAGCCATCTATTTTCACCATGAATTAATACGTATTCACCCCTTCGTGGACGGAAACGGTCGGGTAACCCGAGTGGCTAAAAACTGGATGCTGATGTATGATTTATATCCTCCTATTTTCATCAATGACGCTCCCCAGAAGAAAGAATACATATCCACGCTTTCTAAAAGTTTCCGAGAATTAGATCAAAATCCTAAAAAATGGAATGAACATACTGCTTCATTCTTTGGCCAAGAAATTGATCGCCTATTAGTCAATGCCAAGTTTTTATATGAAACGGTCAATCAAATTGGCCTAGAAAGAGAAAAATCCAATCCGAAAGCCTAAGGACTTGTTTAGCTTTGTCAAATTTTTAAAATTTGACAAAGCTGTTATTTTTATCCAACTATCCTTAGGCATCTTTTGAATGCCTTAAAAACTTCCTTCCTTATCCTTTGCACGGGTTTAAACCCATGGACAAATCTAACCCTTAGGACAAAAATCAACTTTAGGCCTCATTGGAAATTCCCAATCTTGGGAATTTAAATTTTTGTTTACAAAAAATAGGCCTATTTGAAATTCAGAACAAAGCCTTCATATCCTATCTATTAGGGTGATTTTATCTACAAACTCAAGAATTTAAATTTCGCTTAACAAAAAAAAACTTAACAAGGTAAAATCTAGCTCATAGTAATTAAAGTGAAAAGCTAGATTTGGAAGCATTTATGACCTGCAAAGTTGATTTCAGGTTAGTAATTGTCAAAAGTTCTACTTAAACAATTTGTATAAAATGCTTACCAAACTATAAAAGGATATCCTTACCGGCAAGCATTGTTAACCAAGGTCAAATAGGGCTGACCACCCAAGGTGACAAAAAATATAAAAGTGGAGCAGATACCACTTTATAAACGGATTGTTCTCATTCAATCAATTCAATGAGAGGCGGAAACCGAAAAGCCTACGAGTAGGAAATAATCTCTAATTAATATGTCAAATTTAAAAGCTAAGTTCACATTTGTTTCTGCTAAGAACAATACCTATGTTCTACATGTACAAACAGGCCCTCTTACCAATCCAATTCACACCATTGACAATCCAAATGCAATAGGTTGGCCAATCTTAAGTGGTACTTTAGTAACTGTCATTGATGAAGTTACCACTACTTATGCCGTTCCTGCTGGAGGTACCTATGGCATGATTTATAATGGATTATGGCAGAGTGATGGTAGCTCACCCCAAGGCGGTCCCTTGTGTCAAGGTATTGAAAACTTAATAGTAACACCATTTGACGGTAAGACTACCCCCATTTCTGCGAATAGTCCTACTAGCGTTACGTTTTCATTGGGTACATCCAGTGAACAAGCTAAGCTAGTAAGCTCTGTTTTTCCTCCCCAATAAGTATTGTTTAAATTAGAAATTACTTGAACAGTTTCGATTATATTAGAATTTCTAGAAGCTATTAAAGTATAGAATTACTCTTAACAATATCTTGGCAAAAAGCGGATTTCCCTAGTTCTATATTTCTATGATAATGAAACTAATATAGTGCTTAGAAATCCGCTTCTTTGCCAGGGCATTCCAAAAAAGTTGATAAGGTTGAAAATGGAAACTTGTCAGAGGGATTCCCGAATAATTTTCAAATTTACTACTTTAGTAAATCTAAGATCTCCTCCATGTCCACAACTGCTATTTCCCCAGATGATTATCAAAACCAATTAGAAGATGACAGAAAAGCAATCATCGCTAAACTTCGACAAACCATAGTTCAACATCTTCCTCCGGGTTTTGAAGAATCCATGAATTATGGCATGATTGGCTATGTAGTTCCCTTAGCAACCTATCCTGAGGGCTACCATTGTAAAAAAAATGAACCTCTGCCCTTCCTGAGCATCGCTTCCCAAAAGAACTTTATTGCCTTGTATCACATGGGCTTATATGCAGATGACCATTTACTTCAATGGTTCCAAGCTGAATACCCAAAGTATGCTACATCTAAATTAGATATGGGCAAAAGTTGTATTCGATTCAAAAAAATGGAGGATATACCCTATGAATTAATCGCTCAATTAGCCCAAAAAATAACAGTGGCAGATTGGATAAGCCGTTATGAACGCATGTTTAAAAAACCATAATTCTCCTTTATGCATTTTCCAACATTGACACCCCGTATAGAGTTTATTCATAACAAAAGACTTATTGGTTTACACCTAGAAATGAGCTTACAAACCAATAAAACAGGTCAACTTTGGGCTAACTTCATTCCTAGACGCCAGGAAATAACTCAGGTTCTTTCCTCCAATTTAATATCACTACAAAACTACCCTCCGAATTATTTTTCACATTTTTCCATTTCGAATAACTTTGAAAAATGGGCCTGTTTAGAAGTAAGTCCGAGTGCTCACATTCCCTATGGAATGAACGAATTACAATTACCTGGCGGGCATTATGCGGTATTTGACTACCAAGGTTTAAGTGCTAATTCTCAAATCTTTGAATATATCTTTGGTTCGTGGTTACCATCAAGTCAATATGAACTAGATCATCGACCACATTTTGAAGTCTTGGGAGAAAAATATAAAAATAATGATCCAAATTCAGAGGAGGAAATATGGATTCCAATAAAGATGTAGAAGATAGAATTTACTATGTAGATTCAATTGGGAAATTTGTTTTTTGAAAGCTAAATAAAAACAGCATGCTTCAATTATCTTCAACATGTCACCAAGTATAAATATCACAATTTACCATTTCCTTTCCCCGCTCTTTTCCTGATTTTTATTTAGCTTTACAGGATTATAAACCTATTATTTCAAACTATACCCTGTACGCATGTCCCCCGAACAATTACGGCATATCCTTGGCCGCATTTCATCCCTAAAAATAGCAGTCATAGGAGATTTTGCCATTGATTTTTACTTTCAAAAAATTGAAAATACCGGCGATATATCTGTTGAAACAAACAAAGAAGTTCACTGGGCGAAATCCCCGAAAACAGGCTTAGGTGGAGCGGGAAACGTAGCCAAAAACCTAGCTGTCTTGGGTGTTCCCACCTCCGCATTTGGATTAATTGGGTCCGATATTTTTGGTCGCGACATGAACTTCCACTGCCAAAATCTAGCTATTCAGTCCGACAATTTGCGTGAAACGAAAGGTATGGATACACCCACCTATTCTAAACCCATGTTAGGAGATGTGGAATTGAATCGTATCGACTTTGGAACACAAAAAAAAGATATCACACAGGCTAGTAATGACTTAGTCAATGCACTTTGTGATCAACTGGCCCAGTATGATTGGGTGATCATCAATGAGCAATTCCGCTATCCATTATTGAATCAAATACTCCTTGAAAAGTTGCAAAATGCTTTGCAAAAGCAACAAAAAACAGGCTTGGCTGATTTAAGAAGTCTGGGGAAATTTGCTAATTATGTACTATTAAAAGTAAATGAGTCAGAATTAGCCCATGTTCTCAACATCGACCCGGCCTTATTAGAAGATAATAATTTAGTACCCAATATTGTACAAAACTGGGTGAATAGCCGCCAACAAGGTGCCTTGGTTACCTTAGGTGATCGAGGTTTAATTTATGCCGACCAACATCATTTTCATTGGCAAGCAGGCATACCCGCCAAAGGCCCAATCGACACTGTCGGCGCGGGCGACATGGTCGTAGCTGGATTCTCTGCCGCCAAGGCTGCAGGTGCCAGCATACAAGAAGCCTGCGAATTTGCTACCTTGTGTGCACATATTTCCATCCACAAATTAGGCGAAACCGGTGCCGCCTCCCCTCAAGAAATTTTAGATCTAAACCAATCACAATTATGAACGTTCAAGAAATTGAAACACTAAGAAAAGAAATCAAAGATTATACCGAAGCGCATTTACTGCCTTTCTGGTCAAAAAGAACTATTGATAAAGAATATGGGGGTTATTTAACCCATTTTGATGAGTTTGGAAACGACTCAGGAACTGATGAAAAATCACTCATTGCGCAAACCCGTTCCGTGTTTACCTATTCTCAAGCCTATCGACATGGATTTGGTGGTCCTATCATGAAGGAAATGGCCGAGCATGGCGTTAAATTTCTGATAGAGAAAATGTGGGATGAGAAAAACGGAGGTTTTTACTGGATGATGGACCGCAAAGGAAATGCGACCAACAAACAAAAAATTGGATATGGCCACAGTTTTGTCATCTATAGTTTAAGTGAATATACACTTGCTACGGGTGATCCAATCGGTCTGGAATATGCTGAAAAGACTTTTGACTTATTGCAAAAATATGCCGTAGATACTAACCTAGGTGGATATTGGGAGTTTTTCTCGGAAGAATGGGAACTAATGGGCCCAGGATCTCCAGGTGGCGACCGAAAAACTTTGGATGTGCACATGCACTTAATGGAAGCTTTCACCACCCTTTATGAAGCAAGTGGCAAAGAAGTGCACCGCAGAAAATTAAAGGAGTCGATCGATATCTTGATTCAAAAAATCATGCATCCCGTGTACGGAACAGGTGTCCCTCAGTTTTGGGCAGATTGGAGCGTAGCGCCTCAAATTAAGTTTGATATCGTTTGGGGTTGGGATCGATTTGCAGAGGGCGGACAAAAAGCCTCTGCTGTTGACAATACCTCCTATGGACATAATTCAGAATTTGGTTGGCTGCTTATGCAAGCATTACGTATAGGGAAATTCCCCGTGGCCGACTACATGGAAAACCTAAAAAAAGCATTTTACCACTCCATGGAGCATGGAATCGATTGGGAATTTGGGGGTGTATATGTGGAAGGATCTCATGATGGACAAGTCTATGATAAAGAAAAGGAATTTTGGCAACAGGCTGAAATGCTGATTGGTATGGCAGATGCCTACCTTTTAACTAAAGATCAAGACTTCTTGAATGCTTATCGTCAAGTACATCGTTTTGTTTTCGATAAAATGATTAATTTTAACACCGGTGAGTGGTGGCCTTTGATGACTAGAGAGGGAGAACCTATCTGGAGACACATGTCCCACTCATGGAAAATTAACTACCATAACGTAAGATCGATGATTTTGTCCTATGAAAAATTAGGCGAAGCAGCAAAGGTCTTAGCCAACTCTAATTAACTCATAAAGCCATGAAATACGTGTTCTTTTCCCTGTTTGTTTTTGCGAGTGTTTCAGTGTGTGGACAAGCTTCCACCTCTTCTCAAGAAGTTAGTCAGATTTTAAGTACGTATTTCGGCAAAACAGCCTCTTCCAGTGCATTGGCAAATAAAAGCCAAGCCCTGGAAGCAAGCCGAACATTTAGTATTCGTCGAGATAGTTTATTCATCTACCTCTATGACCCAATGGACGTCTTTACCAAGGCACCTTTTTATGATACCACCATCATCCCTATCAACCAAATCCAGCAAATCAAAATCCATAAATCAAGAAATACGGCTGGACAAGCTGGGATTGGCATCGAATTTATTCAAAAGAATTATACAGGTATTGCTCCCAAAGAAAGAGCTAAGGATAATGGAGCTCCTGCGAAGATCACCGATAAAAACCTAGCAAATGTAAACGCAGCAAGTGTCAATCAAAAAATGATAGGTCAGGTTGCCGGAGTGACGGTAGGTAATGACAATTCTCCTGGTGGAGCAACCATGGTTCGTATCCGTGGATATGGATCTATTAATTCCAACAGTCCTTTATATGTGGTGGATGATGTTCCCGTATCAGGAAATTTGAACTCCATTAATCCGAATGATATCGAATCAGTTCAAGTATTAAAAGATGCTTCCTTAACCGCCATTTATGGAGTAAGAGGAGCCAATGGGGTTGTTCTTATCAAAACAAAAAAAGGAGGAATCAGCTCTGGAATACCAGCAGATTTGCCAAAGGATTTAGTTTTATCCTATACCCTTTGGACATGGGGAAAAGCAGCAAATGATTTCAACAAGTCAGACGACAAAATCAAATTGAAAAAATTCCTAGAACAAGATTATAATTAATGGCTTACGATGATATTTTTCACGTATTCCAATTGATCATTTGTTCTTACCCATAATTTATACGTGCCTTGCGAAAGGTGCTGTACGTTTATTTGGGCTGATCCATCTTGACTAATTTGTGAATCCATCACCAATCGGCCATCCAAGGTATAAATTTTAACCAAGGCACCCGCTAAGGATGTTCTGGCCTGCAATGACATAGAATTAATCACAGGATTAGGGAATACAACTACTCCAAGATCATCTGGAAGACTGTAGCTGAAACTAGCCTTGGGTGAAACGCAAGTAGGTCCTGGAACATACTTTTTGGTCAAATACAAGGAATAGGTTCCGGAATCTCGAACGCGTAACAAGGTGTTTTTTTCTGGCAATACCGTTTGATTAAATTCCCAAAACAAATTGGTGTCACTTGTTTTCAAGATGGAAGTCTTGAGAAAATAAGGACTTTCCTGGGTGATAACAGGTGCAGCAGGAATATCAAAAACCTGGGTATTTACTGCCTTCGAAAACGTAGTAGTACATTGATAAGCATTCGTCCCTTTTACTTGAAATGAACCTTTATCCTTAACGGTAATAAGCGAAGATTGGGCTCCTGTATTCCAAATATAGGTTAAATCAGGGTTAGCAACTTGCAGTTCAACAGAACCCCCTTGGCAAAATAGGGTATCACCTTTGACCAGGATAATAGGAGTAGCAGGTGTTTGTAAAGGCTTAAATTGAAACAAAGGAACAGTAAATTCATTACCAACTCGGTCCTCCAAACGCATGGAATAATTGCCAGATAGAGCCTTTTGAATGGTAGCTGTAGAATTGACAACTTGAGCACTCTCGTTTAGCCATTTAATATTATCTGTGGTTTGAACACTCAAATTGGTAGCATTACTATTATCACAAATCACCGAGAAACTTGGTAATGGTTTGGGACTAATTGGCTTCGCATTTTTACCAATGGCATCCCCAATTTTTTCCAACCAAAGGTAGGCTAATTCCTCATATGCGTCAGGTGAAAAATGTACACAACCAGAAAAATCGTCTGTTTTACGCGGTATCTCTACCACATCGGTATAAGGCCCCAGGTAAATCTCTGGAATTCCACTCACCTCGGTTACCATATCACTTTGTTTTCTAATCAATAACTCATCCTTATATTCAATACTGCAAACTCCATTTGCAATACCTGCCGAATAAGAAACGCGTGAAATTAACCAAGGCACATCGATTCCCGTTTGTGTCCGTAGGTTCTTAATCATATCTTTAAAATTCTGCTGATAGGTATCTGTTTTGGCTTTTCGGAGTTCAATGGGATCATATCTAAGTCCAAAAGCATCGGTTTCTCCTTGATGCCATAGAATAGCTCTTACTCCATTTTTCTTACCAAAAAGCTCAACTGCTCGCTTTAAATTTTTAAAGGGAAAACCAGCATCATAAAAAAGAGTTGGATCAAATGGATTAGCAGAGGGTTTAGGGTCGGGCAAGGATGACTCATACCAGTTTCTCATGGCGGTAGCTAACCAAGCCGTATTAATAAAACAGACAGGCACATTATAAGTCTCTGCTAAACGGTCGCCCAACCTAGCCCAATAATAATTGGAGAGGCCCATGGGACCTATCGTATTTTTGGCATCTAAATGTTGAAAATCTGTGAAAGGGAAATCCGTGTTTAATTGACCTAAATAGCGGTAAAATGGAGAATTATTATAATCCTTATAATAGTTGTAAATATTGGCTACATTGACACGATCATCTTTTGAAAAACTTTCTTCAGAACGTCTTCCATTACCACCTTGAGCATTGGATTGACCCGAAATAATAAAATTCTCCCCTACTCCAACCCGTTCTAATTGCGTAGAATCTTTTAATTTATCACCCTGGTAGGTGCGAATCTTTAAGGTATACCAGCCACCTTTAACCGTCACCTTCTCTTGATAAAAACCAGAAGCAGGTGCGCTACTGATACTTGTCCAGTTAATTAAAGTCCCTTGACCCGCTTTAACTGGTTCAAACTTGTATTGAACCGAGCTGACATCCTGTGGGCAATTTCCAAGTATGGAAATGATGGCCTCATTCTGAGCATTACGCTGAAAAATCTGGCGATTATGAGGAAAAACAATGGATACTTGAGCATTTACCAGCATAGATAAGAATACTGAATAACAAAGAAGCAAGTATTTCATGGTTGGATGTTTGACGTGTAAATAATTTA
Source organism: Aquirufa sp. Wall-65K1 (assembly GCF_054558475.1). NCBI lineage: Bacteria > Pseudomonadati > Bacteroidota > Cytophagia > Cytophagales > Flectobacillaceae > Aquirufa > Aquirufa sp. Wall-65K1. Next base: position 77,730 of record NZ_JBPXKD010000007.1, read on the forward strand.
AAATTTGGCTATAAAAATAGTAAAAAGCATCCGCTTAGGGAAATGAAACTAAGAAAGACTCGATAAATGCACTTCTAAGGTCTTTAAAAGATCCAATTGAATGGTGATATACGCTCCAAATGCATCAACAAGGTATAGGTAGGTGTCAAGAAATTCGCCAAAAACAAAAGACACATAAAAACGCGCGCATTTTCAGCCTCCTTCAAACGAAATATGATCGGAAACAATACAAATAAAATTGGAAAGCAAAAGGTTAGACTTCGAGTGACATCATCTACTGCCGTGGCAGCCATAAATGATAGCAAATAGGTTCCAAAATAAAACCAAGCGACAGTCCATTTCCTTTGTTTGATGAAATAAATTAATCCCATTATAGGTAATATGATGGCCCATTTCAAAGATGAAAATAAAGCATAAGGTAGCTTGTAACCATGCAAAAAGGCAAAACCTAACTGAACACCAGCTTGCTTTCCAATAGGAGTTTCCAATTGAAAAGTGACATATAAATAATAACGGATAAGCGCATATAAAACATAACTCAATAAAAGATACTGGGCTCCTTTATTTTTCCATATGAAATCACGAAGTAATTCCGACCATTTTCCTTGAGGTATTCCTGAATGAAATAAGTACAGTAGAACTAGATTTAAGGCTGGGAAAAGACTTCGCTCATCTACAAAAAAAGCTAACAAAAGCGCTAAAACAGACCATAGTCGATCATAAAAATAGCAGGCAACTAATAAGAAGCAAAAGGCATAAGAATCATAAAAAAGCGTATCATATACAAATGAATGCCCCACATAAGTGAAAAGTATACAAGCCGTAGACCAAAATGCCAGAGGGGCATCTCCATGGGTTAATTTTCGAATCAGATTAAAAAAACCAAATAGAAAAAAAGACAATAAAAATACTTGTAAATAAAATAGCCGGATGGCATTTAAGTGAAAGATCTTGCCTATGAAATAGGGGGTTACTCGCAATTCCCTTTTGGAATAATGTTCACGAGAATTATTTCCTACAGCTGCTAAAAACGGATGTTCAATCTTACGATTGACAAAATCAATCATGTACTTTTCATTGCTGGTCCATGAATTATTTATTCGCTTGTGAAAAACCTTTGGAAAATAAAGGGCAGAAAATCCAACAAACAAGGAGAGGCAAATGATAACAACCCCTAATTGATGCTGGGACCATTTGCTAATTAAGTCATTCCACTGACGGAAAATATTGGATAAATTGGGAATCATAAAATGAAAAAATAAACCTCATCGCATCTACATCATCAAGATATGTCCGCACACCTATGTTGCAATTTAAATTTAATTATAAATTATTGCTACAAAATTGCATTATTCACGTGCAAAATTTGTCCTAAAAATAAAATAAGGGAACTTAAGGCTGTTTAAGGCAATACTTTGACTGTAGAGCAATAGCCGCAGTATCTCCTGCAGCAATAGCTTCTTGAATATCCAAACAAGCCTCCGTCAAATCGCCCAATTCAATAAATGATAAAGCACGGTGACGATACACTTCCACGTAATAAGGAGCTTTTGAAATACAAATGGAATAATCCTTGATGGCACTTTTGTGGTAGGCCAATTGTGATTTAAAATAAGCTCGAAAAAAATAATAGTCCGGCCGTGAATCATTCAAACTGATGGCTTTATTCATGTCGGCTATAGCTAAAGAATGATAACCTGCCAAACTTCGACTAGCTGCTCGAGCAAAGTAGATATCATCATTTCGTTTATCTTTTGCTAAGGCCTCACTAAAATCTTGGTTGGCCCCCAAATAATCTTGATTAGTAAATTTGGAAATACCTACTTGGTACTGTACTTGACTGGCACAGGAGCTTAGAAAAATTAAAAATAGGATGATCAGGTATTTCAAAATCAAAGATTTACATGAGAATAACTTAAAAATAAGGCCAGCTAGCCAAAAATCCAATTTTATTAATTATACCAAAAGCAAAAAAAATCCCTCACCGAAAAATCAGTGAGGGAAAGGGTGGTTGACCTACTAGGATTCGAACCTAGAACGACTGAACCAAAATCAGATGTGTTACCATTACACCATAGGTCAATTCCAAATCGAATGCAAAAATAAGACCTCCTAAGCGAATTATCAAATGTGCTTCAAAAAAAATTGAATTATTTCATCCGAAATCAGCTTGAATGCTCTAAATCAAGCATTTAATTTGCACTTGACAAAGCTAAGAAGCCAACTCCATCGAAGCCACTTGCACCTCAGCGCTAATTTTCTTCACCAAACCCTGTAAAACTTTTCCCGGTCCACACTCAATAAAGTCGGTTGCACCAGCTGCCACCATACCTTCTACCGACTGTGTCCAACGAACGGCACCTGTTAACTGGGCAATTAAATTTTGTTTAATTTCCGCTGGGTCTTGCGAAGCTTTTGCTGTGACATTTTGGAAAATCGGACAAATAGGTCGTTCAATCGTGGTTGCTTCAATGGCCGCAGCTAACTCTACACGTGCAGGCTCCATAAAAGGTGAATGGAATGCCCCACCTACCGGTAGCGTTAATACACGTTTAGCTCCAGCCGCTTTCAATAATTCAGCCGCTTTTTCAATCCCTGAAACACTTCCTGAAATCACTACTTGTCCCGGACAATTATAATTGGCAGCTACCACCTCTCCATCTAATTCCGCACATATTTTTTCGATTTCCGCATCTGCTAATCCTAATACTGCTGCCATGGTACTCGGTACTATTTCACAAGCTTTTTGCATGGCTAAAGCTCTTTGGTAAACCAATCGTAAGCCGTCCTGCCAAGATAATCCACCAGCCGCCACCAAGGCAGAAAACTCGCCCAATGAATGACCCGCTACCATATCTGGGGCAAAATCTTTTCCCAATTTAGCCACCAAAACCGAGTGTAAATAAATAGCAGGTTGCGTTACCTTCGTTTGTTTTAAATCTTCATCAGACCCTTCAAACATGACTTTCGACAATGAGAATCCTAATATTTGATCCGCCTCATCCACGATTTCTTTCGCTAAAGCATAGTTCTCATATAAATCTTTGGCCATACCTGGAAATTGAGATCCTTGACCGGGAAATACGAATGCCTTCATTTTTATTATGTTTTGTTATATTTTTGATTTAAGATTCACAATCTTTGACAAAGATAAATTAATCTTCTGGCTATCTGAAACGCTCCTAAATTTCAATTGCATGTTCCTTCGAATTTTGTCATTCTTGGCTCTTACATTCAGCTTAATGGTATTTAATTCTTGTAAAACAGAGGAAACAAATCCCATGGGCAGTCAACAAGGAAACATTTCCATTGATGCGACCAAGAGCCGCATGTTCGTTCAAAGGGATCTCAATAACCAGGGCAAAATTGTTTTAGTAGGTCAAAGTAGCCAAACATTCAGCTCTGCTCAAGTAAAGTTCAAAAACATACTAGGAGGAAAAGAGACTGACTGGTTAAATCTATCTAAAGAAGGAGCCAGTTTCAAAGGTGAATTCCTGCTGCAAGCGGGCGGATACTACCCAGAAATCAAATTAATTCAAGATAATAAAACCATCAATGATACCATTTTAACGAAATCTCCCTTCAAAGTGGGAGAAGTTTTTGCCATCATTGGACATTCCCTTGCCGAAGGTCAACCTCCCTATGAATTAACAGATTACGACAAAGAATGGTGTGAAGTCATTAAGTATTCGGACAACAATGTGGTGGCATTTTGGGGAAGATTAGCCGATAAATTAAAAGTTCGATATCAGGTCCCTATTCGTTTTTATAGCACAGGTATAGGCGGTTCCACCTCCGAACAATGGGGAAAATCAGCACTTGGCTTGGAATTTTCCAGTACACTTTTCGATTGGAAAAAGCGGTATCCTTATGCTTTTTTTGAAAACAAAATCCTTTCCGAAGTACCCAAAAGTGGCTTAAGGGCCATTTTAGTGATTCACGGAGAAAACGATGCAACTACTTCAATGGACAACATCATCAAGTATACGGGCATTTACATGGATTATACCAGGGAAATTCTTCAAAGTAAAAACCTGACTTTTATGTTAGCCCGCAGTAATAGAGGTTTGAACAAAACAGAAGATTTACATGTTCAAGAAGCTCAAAATATCATGTTAAAAACCTTACCCAATGTAGTAGAAGGCGCTAATTTACAATCGGTGGTAGGAGCTGGTTTTAGGTGGGATGGCACACACTTCAATTACGCTGGCCTGGAAGAAGCAGCAAGAAAATGGGATATTATGTTTGAGCCTAAAGTATTTAGTCAAATGACGCCTATTTTGCGAAATCGTTGATCTCACAAGCGTCCACTGATTTTCCCCAAATCAGCCGATTTTTAGCAATAAAATCATAGCCCTGATCCAACACTTTGTCGGGTAACAGAAAGAACACTCGAAAAATTTGGTAATACCAAGGAGCCAACTGTAAGACTATATTTACAGCTTGGGACTTTATCCATACTCGACCTTGATAGAGTACTTTGATGCTGTCTATTTCCCACTTGTCATCGGGATTTTTCGATACAGCCTCCTGAAAAGAACTTGAACCTTGGTAATCAATCTGAATTTTATCCCCGCACATACTTTTCAGGACTTTGGCACAAAAGCGGCAAAAGCGACAATTTCCATCGATAAATACAGGAACTTTCATTATCGAACTAGTTCAACCCAGCCTTTTAAACTCTTGGTTTTTAAACTTGGGTCATTGACATCAAAACTAACGTCTACCGTGTAAAAATAAGTTCCAACAGCCATGTCTTTTCCAGAGGTATCTTTACCATTCCAACCAAAATCAGAACCTGTTCCATTGTATTCATAGATCAGCTGCCCGTAGCGATCTACAATTTTACATTGTAAGGCTTTGACAAATCGTGGACAACGTAAAGGCAACCAAACATCATTTTTCAAATCGCCATTCGGACTGAACAAATTAGGCAATTCAAAAGATGGACAATTATCTTGGTTTAAGGTTTCACTCTTAGGACTTTCTTTACCCAATTGACTGATGGCTGTCACGTAATAACTTCCAATGAATGAATCTCTCTTCTGATGCAAATAACGCAGATCACTTACTTCCGCAATTCGCGTAAATGGTCCTGCAGCACTAGAAGCATAGTAAATTCGATACGAGGCGATGTTTTGATCACAATTCCCTGTCAAAGTTGGCTGCCAAGTTAATTGGTTGGTAAAGCTTGTAAAGTTGCAATTCAGGGAACCATCCAATGCAGCACAATCTGGAGCTGATAATGTCAATTTTGGAGCACATGGATTAACATCCGATTGTGGCTTTAAACACACAATTTTGGATGCATTGATAAGGGTCATTACTGGAAATCCCTCTCCATAAGATCCTAGCGTTTCTACATAATAACAATAGCTTGAATCTGGAGAAAGTGTCACATCAAATTTACCATCTTTGGTATAAAAATCTGTTCCCTGATCCGTAAAGGTATAGGTACTTGGGCCTGCTACCGAAACTTCTGTGATTTGATTAAACTTACCTGATCCTCTTGGGCTTTCGCGGTAAACACGGTGAACTTGGAAATCATTTAACCAAGGTACATCTGCTGACCAAGCCAATTTATTGGAACGAACCGCTGACTGCGCCACTAATTGCACTTGCGCTGCCGGACTAGGTGAATCTAATAATTTAAATTGACCATTGTTGGTATAATAGAAATCTGTACGATAACGATATATCTTGCTATCCGTAGCTAAACCTTTGTCTATGAAAGATGTATCACTTTTAGCCAGGTAAATCGAGGCTGGAATTGGACTTCCTACGGATACAAAATTAGTGGACCCATTACCCTCAGCCCGCATAACTTGATACTGGTATGGACCTTTGTACAAAGTTGTATCTAAATTCAAGGGTCGAGACCACCTAACTAGAATTTCTCCATCACTAGCTCCTGTTTTTTGTATGGAGACATTGGTCATCAATGGAGCTGAGGAAGGAATAAAAGCACAACTTGAATTGGACATAGGACTAAAGTCTGTTTGTCCGCTTGAATTAGTAAATACAACAACCAAGACGTAGATATAATTGGCATTTTTCAATAAACCTGCTCCCTTGTTGGTATCCTCATACTGTACCTCGGTGGCATTTATCCGGGCTATCTCGGTAAATCCACTAAGTTGCATTCCCGTTTGACAAGATTTATTCACCACAGACGTACAAGCCGCTTGTTTTCTAAAAACAATAATCTTGGAACCAGGTAAACTACAAGTATAAGGACTCCAAGTCAAGATAGCCGAGCCTTTAGTTGGCTGAATTCTTGCCACCAAATTTTTTACCGAAGGAGCAATGATTTTTATCTTCCAAATTTTGGAATCAACCAACTTCACGCCCCCACCAATGGACGTAGGAGGGTTATCCTCGGCTTTGAAGAAAATATCATAAGTTTCCTTTCGAATATGCTGACAGGCTGTTTGCCAAGTAAATGCACCCGTAGCCGTACCGGTTTGTCTCGGAGAGGAAATGAAGGTAGCAAATGGCTGCTTGATCGCAAATGAGGTATCAATTGGGTACACATTACCCGAACTAATGATCGTCACAGGATCTAGTCTACCCGTTTTAGACGCCACATCCGCAGCGCTAATGGTTTCTCTGATTAATGTACCCGCTTGTACACACACATCAGGGGGAACCACAATTTTCGGACCTTTATTGTCTAAATCTTTGACCTCGATTTGCATATCTCGAACAGTTTCTGAAATCTTAATTCCATTTCTCCATTCTTCTACAATGAAAGCACAGTTGTATAATCCCAATTCTTGAGGCGAGTCCCAAATTAAATCACCATTGAGTGAATTAATCGTAAAAGAAGATGCCATGGGTGAAATTTCGTTGGGCTGTCGAAAATTAGGAGCTGTGATTCCTCGACTGGATGGGTTACAGGTTTCATAATCACCATAACGAGAAACGGTTAAGCGATATGCTAAACTATCACCTTCGGCATCCACTGCATTCGGATTATGAATGAATGGCTGACCTACTACTGCCGTTAAATCAACAGCTGGATTCAATAATACTGGGGTAGAGTTTTGACCTAAACCTGAATTGATGGAAAAAATAGTCTCTACATAAAAAGGAACTTCTACTGAGCGTGTAATATTTCGGACTCCATCATTTCGGTTGGGAATGGCTACGGAAACCTTGTAGAATAAAGCAGGAGCTGGATAAGTATACTCTATCTTATAAGTGTTTTTCAAGGTACCATTGCCCAAATTCACGATGGGCAGCAATCTTTTGGCCTTGAATATTCCTGAACCATCGCCAAAACAAAAATTTACATCTGTCTGATCTTGATTAGCCCTATTGTCCTCGGTATACGTGGTTAAGGTAAATTCATAGGTGAGGCTTACGTTGGAAATCCGCTTGACCGTTATCTCCCCCCCTTTTAAGTGAGTAGCTTGAGCTTGGAAAATCATTCCCAAAAAACTAAGCAAAAAGGCAAGAATGTAGGCGGAATAATTTTTCACAGACATAAAACAAATTTGTAATATGGAAAGTTAATTAAGCAATTCGAAAAAAATAAAAAAAAAGGTTTTTTTAATCGAATATTTGAAAGACCCACGAATCAATTGTAGTTTTATGTCCTAAATTTTCACTTATGGTTACCGTGGGCGAATGTTTACTTCAATCAAAATAAATTTCATTTATGGCTTGGTTATCAAAATCACTAAATTCATCACTGGGTAAAAAGCTCTTAATGGCAATCACCGGCCTCTTTTTAGTCAGTTTCCTAATTGTTCACTGCGGTCTTAACGCTACCATCTTCTTGAATGATGGAGGGGCTACCTTCAACGCCGGAGCGGAATTCATGGCAAAGAATCCTATTATACGTACCATGGAAATCGTATTGTTCGGAGGTTTGTTGCTTCACATCTTAGACGGATTACGTTTATGGATGGACAACAAAAAGAAACGTCCTGTAGCATATGCCGTTGTTGATGGTGCTGCCAACAGTAAATGGTACTCTCGTTCCATGGGTCTTTTAGGAACTTTATTATTATTGTTTTTAATCATCCACTTAAAACATTTCTGGTATTTCTCTCGATTGACTGACAATCTAACAGAGGAACATACTTTATATCATGAAATGCAAGCGGTTTTCACAAGCCCAGTAGTGGTGGCTATATATGTATTGGGATGTATTTCTCTAGGTTACCACCTATTGCATGGATTTCAAAGTGCTTTCCAAAGCCTTGGATGGAACCATCCTAAATATACTCCGACGATCAAGTGCATTGGCGCAGCATATGCCATTATTATCGCTGCTTTATTTGCCGCAATGCCTATCGCACTCCATTTTAATTTGATTCATTAATTCCTCAGCCGATACGATTAATATGACAAAATTAGACGCAAAAATTCCAGAAGGTTCTTTAGCCGAAAAATGGACCAAATACCGTTCCAGTGTTTCATTAGTAAATCCTGCCAACAAACGTAATTTGGAAGTGGTCATTGTTGGATCAGGCTTAGCAGGAGCATCTGCTGCCGCCTCTTTGGCTGAGTTAGGATATAAAGTAAAAGTTTTCTGCTTTCAGGATTCTCCTCGACGTGCGCACTCCATTGCAGCCCAGGGAGGTATCAATGCCGCTAAAAACTATCAAAATGATGGAGACTCTATTTTCCGTTTATTTTATGATACCATCAAAGGCGGTGACTACAGATCTCGTGAAGCCAATGTACATCGTTTAGCAGAGGTATCTGGAAACATCATTGACCAATGTGTGGCCCAAGGTGTTCCTTTTGCCCGTGAATACGGTGGTTTGCTTTCAAACCGTTCATTTGGTGGAACGCAAGTTCAGCGTACATTTTACGCGGCAGGTCAAACAGGACAACAATTATTATTAGGAGCTTATTCGGCTTTACAACGCCAAGTTGGTATGGGTAATGTCGAATTATTCACGCGCCACGAAATGCAAGACGTGGTGGTGGTAGATGGTAAAGCTCGCGGAATTATTGCCCGTAATTTAGTTACAGGTGAGTTAGAGCGTCATTTTGGACATGCGGTCTTATTGTGTACAGGTGGTTACGGAAACGTATTCTACCTTTCAACCAACGCCATGGGATCTAACGTGACTGCAGCTTGGAAGGCCCACAAAAAAGGAGCATTTTTCGCTAACCCATGTTACACCCAGATTCACCCAACTTGTATTCCAGTTTCGGGAGATCATCAATCTAAATTAACCTTAATGTCCGAGTCACTACGTAATGACGGACGTATCTGGGTACCTAAAAAGAAAGACGATCCGCGCAAGGCCAATGAAATTCCAGAAGACGAGCGTGACTATTATTTAGAGCGTCGTTATCCTGCCTTTGGTAACTTAGTACCTCGTGATATTGCTTCTCGTGCTGCTAAGGAGCGTTGCGATGCAGGTTATGGAGTAGGTTCCTCTAAAATGGCCGTTTACCTAGATTTTGCTGCAGCTATCGTCCGTTATGGTAAGGCTGAAGCGAACAAGAGAAATATCCACCACGCAAGTGATGAAGAAATTCAATTAATGGGTAAGGAAGTCGTAAAAGAAAAATACGGTAACTTATTTGATATGTATAAGCAAATCACGGGTGAAGATCCTTACGAATTGCCAATGCGTATCTATCCTGCGGTACACTATACCATGGGCGGACTTTGGGTTGATTACAACTTGATGACTACTGTTCCAGGTTTATATGCCTTGGGAGAAGCTAACTTCTCTGACCACGGTGCTAACCGTTTAGGAGCTTCGGCACTAATGCAAGGATTAGCTGATGGATATTTCGTAATTCCATACACGATTGGTGCTTATCTAGCTTCTGAAATTAGAACTCCGGCTATGTCAACAGAAAGTGAGGCCTTTGTTAATGCAGAAAAAGCAGTTAAGGAGCAGATTGAAAAATTAATGAGTATTCGCGGAACCAAGTCGGTTGATTATTTCCATAAGAAATTAGGCTTAATCATGTGGAACCAATGCGGTATGGCTCGTAATGAGGAAGGCTTAAAAATGGCAATCGCTGATATTCAGGCATTGCGCAAAGAATTCTGGAGCGATGTTCGTATCCCAGGAGAAGCGAATAACTTGAACCCTGAATTAGAAAAAGCTGGTCGTGTTGCTGACTTCCTAGAATTAGGAGAGTTAATGTGCAAGGACGCTTTAGATAGAAATGAAAGTTGCGGAGGTCACTTCCGTGAAGAATACCAAACTGAGGACGGCGAGGCCTTGCGTGATGATGAAAATTATGCTTACGTGGCGGCTTGGGAGTTCAAAGGTGAATCACAATTCGAATTACATAAAGAAGAATTGAAATTCGAAAACATTAAAATTGCTCAAAGATCTTATAAATAATTCGATAACATGGAAGGAAATTTAAACCTGACGCTTAAAATCTGGAGACAAAAAAACGCCCAAACTGCGGGTAAATTCGAGACATACCAAGTAAGTGGTATTTCGGAGGATATGTCCTTTTTGGAAATGATTGACGTGCTCAACAACCGTCTTATCGAAGAAGGTGATGATCCAGTAGCTTTTGATCACGATTGTCGTGAAGGTATCTGTGGTATGTGCTCCATGTACATCAACGGTCGCCCTCATGGACCCAATAAAGGTGTTACCACTTGCCAGTTACACATGCGTAGCTTCAGCGATGGACAAACTATCACCATTGAACCTTGGAGAGCGGAAGCTTTCCCAGTCATTAAAGACTTAGTAGTTAATCGTTCTGCCTTTGATCGCATCATTGCTGCTGGTGGATTTATTTCTGTCAATACAGGCAATGCACAAGATGCCAATAGCTTACCTATTCCCAAAGACAATGCGGACGATGCCTTTGCAGCGGCAGCATGTATTGGATGTGGAGCTTGCGTGGCGGCTTGTAAAAATGCTTCTGCCATGTTATTTACTTCCGCTAAAATCTCTCAATTGGCTTTATTACCTCAAGGTCAAGCTGAGCGTGCTAAGCGTGCTGAAGCCATGGTCGCACAAATGGATGAAGAAGGTTTCGGTGCTTGTTCCAATACAGGTGCTTGTGAAGCAGAATGTCCAAAAGGTATTTCCCTTGAGAATATTGCTCGCATGAACCGTGAGTACTTCTCTTCGGTTTTTACGTCTAAATAAGATACCACCTAAACTAGGCCCCTTGGAAGCAAGGGGCTTTTTCATGCCTTGTTTTTAGAGCCCAATCATTCCAAATCTTCCCAAAATTCCAATCCAAGCGGTTGGGTGGAGGTAATTTGTGGCTCCATGTTTTCAGGCAAGACAGAAGAATTAATTCGTCGTTTGAAAAGAGCCAAAATAGCTCAATTGCAGGTAGAAATTTTCAAACCAGCTGCCGATACCCGTTATCATGACGAAGACATCGTATCCCATAACCACAATTCCATTCGCTCCACTCCTGTTCATAGTTCAAGTGAAATCTTATTATTGGCAGGCAGCTGCGATGTAGTAGGTTTGGATGAAGCCCAATTCTTTGATCACCACATTGTAGAAGTTTGCAATACCCTCGCCAATCAAGGCAAACGTGTCATTATTGCAGGCCTAGACATGGATTTCAAAGGAATACCCTTTGGCCCAATGCCCGACCTTATGGCCATAGCTGAATACATTACCAAAGTACATGCGGTATGTGTCAAATGTGGTGGTGTAGCTACCTATTCTCATCGCATCGTGCAGCAACAACAAACCGTGATGTTAGGTGAGGCGGATAGCTACGAGGCCCTCTGCCGGACTTGCTTCCCACATGCCTAATTCAGATGCCTAGAGACCCCAGTTTTACTAAAGTTTTCCAACGTATTCGGGCCAAAAAACCGAAAGACCTCGATGTGCAATTTGAAAAAAACCATGAAGTGGTTTTTGAAAACATCGATTGCCTCGATTGTGGTAATTGTTGCAAAACCACAAGCCCCATGTGGAATGAGACTGATATACAGCGAGTAGCCAAACTGCTAAAAATGAAGGTAGCTGATTTTCTAGATACCTATTTAATTAAAGATGCGGATGGAGACTGGGTTTATCCTTCTAGTCCATGCCCGTTTTTATTAGAAGATAATGCCTGTGACATTTACGAACACCGACCTAAGGCATGTCGGGAATACCCCCATACCTATCGCAAAAACATGTTGGGTATCCTTAAAATAACCCAAAAAAATGCCTTAATCTGTCCAGCCGTTTCCCAAATCATGGAAAAACTGGAAAGAATCTATCTCTAAACTAAATTGCCGAATAGAATATTTGAATATGCGCGTAATTTTAAAGAAATTCGCAGCAAATTAAACCAAAAGACCGCATGGAAGCAGCAGAATATCTAGGAATTGACGTTGGAGGAACAGGAGTAAAAATGGGCATTGTCCATCCAGAAACTGGGCATATTAGTAATTTTCAAAGTTATGATACCGCCACTTGGAGAGAATCCAATCACTTCTTAGATCGCCTAGCTGATGCTATTGCACTACAATTATTTCAGCACAAGCATGTACATAAAGTAGGTATTGGTCTTCCTGGTATCTTAACTAAAAATCGTAAAACCCTAATCGAAATTACGGCCATTCCAGAAATTGATGGAGCTCACTTAATTTCCATGTTAGAAAAGCGTTTTCCGGACCATGCCTTTTTTATGGAAAATGATGCCAATGCAGCTGCGCTGGGAGAATTTTATTTTTCTCCAGAAAAAGATAGCATGCCAGAAGATTTCATCTTTTTAACCTTAGGAACAGGTATCGGTGGAGCCGCCATCATTGATCGCAAGATCTTTTTAGGTGGAGATGGAAATGCGATGGAACCAGGACACGTTCCGTCTAGAAATGGAAAAGTCTTAGAAAGAAACATTGGTAAAAAGGAATTATTACAAATGGCGAACGCCATGCGTGCCACATACAAAGGAAAAACAGTTTTGGCAGCAGATGGATCTATATCCACTACCGCACTAGTCGTAGCTGCCGAAGAAGGAGATGAATTAGCTTTGGCTATTTGGAATGAAGTAGGAGAAATGTTGGGTGATATGATCGTTTCATTAATCCGAATTCTAGATATTAAAAACATCTTCATTGGAGGCGGGCTTTCAGCTTCATTTGATTTTATCTTGCCAAGTATGGAGAAACAGTTGAACTATTGGTTAACTCCAGCTTACTTGAAAAAACTAAGTATTAAAAAAGCACTTTTAGGAAATGATGCAGGACTTTTAGGTGCCGCATCGCTTTGTTTTTAATGCTTAGAAATAAATCATTCGCAAGAATTTTAAACAATTCAAAAAAAAGAATTATTTTTATCTAATTAATTATTTTAATAATGCAATTAGGCTTAAAATTTGTTTGATAATCTAAGTTTTAATTCTAATCTTTGCATCGTTTTTGAACCCCAAAATATTTTAGAAATGGCAGATATTGCAGAAAAAGTAAAAAGCATCATCGTTGAGAAATTAGGAGTAGAAGCATCAGAAGTTACACCTGAGGCATCTTTCACAAACGATTTAGGAGCTGATTCCTTAGACACGGTAGAATTAATCATGGAATTTGAAAAAGAATTCAACGTATCTATTCCAGATGATCAAGCAGAGAATATCCAAACTGTAGGACAAGCCATCACCTACTTGGAAGAGAACGCAAAGTAATCGTAACGAAATAATAATGATGTCAATTGGTAATTGGTAATGACTCAGGAACCTAGTTCCTAAGAAAATCACCCTTACGAATTGACATTTTTTATTTTTCAAACCTAAAATATCAGGATAATTATGGAGTTAAAACGAGTTGTAGTAACGGGTTTAGGTGCCCTTACCCCTATTGGAAATACAGTTAGTGAATACTGGGAAGGTTTATCTACCGGAAAAAGTGGATGTGGACCTATCACCAAGTTCGACGCTGAAAAATTCAGAACTCGTTTTGCCTGTGAACTCAAGAATTTTAGTGTAGAAGAATTCATTCCACGTCAGGAGGCCCGTAAAATGGACCCTTTTACCCAATATGCTATTGTAGCTTCCGATGAAGCTATCAAGGATGCGGGTTTCGATATGGAAGCTATCAACAAAAATAAAGTCGGTGTAATCTGGGGATCAGGTATCGGTGGATTAAAAACCTTTGAAGATGAAATGATCTATTTCGGCAAAGGAGATGGTACGCCTAAAATCAATCCATTCTTTATCCCTAAAATGATTGCTGACTCTAGCTCAGGTCAAATATCCATTAGAAACGGTTTTCGTGGTCCAAACTATGTAACTGTTTCCGCATGTTCATCTGCGAACAATGCCATCATTGATGCTTTCAATTACATTCGTACAGGTCGTATTAATATCTGTGTGACTGGAGGATCGGAAGCACCGGTGACCATTGCCTCTGTGGGTGGTTTTACAGCCATGCGTGCCATGTCTGAAAGAAATGATGACCCGGCTACTGCTTCTCGCCCTTATGATGTAAACCGCGATGGTTTTGTAGTAGGTGAAGGTGCAGGCGCATTAGTGCTAGAAGAATACGAACATGCAAAAGCACGTGGAGCAAAAATCTATGCCGAGTTAATCGGTGGTGGATTCTCCTCAGATGCCTACCATATTACGGCCCCACATCCTGAAGGATATGGTGCTTTACTTTCCATGATTGATGCATTAGAAGATGCTCAAATCAAACCCGAGGAAGTAGATTATATCAATACTCACGGTACATCTACCCCTATTGGTGATCCTCAAGAATTAAAAGCAATCGTTGATTGCTTTGGAGAACATGCTTATAAAATGAGTATCTCTTCCACAAAATCCATGACTGGTCACTTATTAGGAGGCGCAGGAGCCGTAGAAGCGGTGGCTTCCATCTTAGCCATACAGCATCAATTTGTACCTCCAACCATTAACTGCCAAGATTTAGACCCAGCGATAGATCAAAATCTTGATTTAACTTTAAATCAAGGTAAAGCAAGAAAAATCAACGTGGCACTAAGCAATGGATTTGGATTTGGTGGGCATAACGCAACCGTCATTTTCCGAAAAGTATAGGCTTATGAAAATTCTCTCGGTATTAAGCTGGTTGAATCCTACCCAACTAAATGAAAGAGAGAAATTTCTAAAGAAATCTGTAACCCATTTGATTGGCGAAAGTCCCTCCAATTTGTCGCTATATCGTTTGGCCTTTTTGCATGCTTCGGCATCCAAAGACAGCATTGCCAAGTCGTTTAAAGAATCCAACGAGCGCCTCGAATTTCTAGGAGATTCTGTTCTTGGAATGATTACAGCAACCTACCTATTCCAAAAATTTCCTTTCAAAGACGAGGGTTTCTTAACCGAAATCCGTTCTAGAATGGTTAGCCGAGAATCATTGAATGTATTAGGTAGAAAATTAGGTTTGGACGAAGTCATTGAATACGAAAACCAAAAGAGAACGATTCTTTCACGCTCCAGCATGTATGGAGATGCTTTGGAAGCGTTCATTGGGGCCATCTACCTAGATAAAGGTTTTGCCTTTACCCAAAAATTCATCATCAAAAAGATATTAACCCAGTATTTCGATTTAGAAACGGTGGTTCAAAATAATCCTAACTTCAAGTCCATCCTAATTGAATGGGCCCAAAAAGAAGGAAAAAAGGTGATTTTTACCCTGGATGAGGAGGGGCAACACCACAATAAAGAATTTACAGCCATCGTTTTGGTAGATAACTTGAAAATAGCCGAAGGTAAAGGCTATTCCAAGAAAAAAGCAGAACAAACAGCTGCCATGAAAGCCTGTGAAGAATTGGAACTTAAATAATAAAAGATGCCAACGCCCAATATTTTGCTTCATTACTGGACCGAAGAAGGTCAAACAAGTACTTTTCAAGATATTTTACAGCAAGAAATACCTGCTTCTGTCCTAGAGGTCTTACAATCAGAATTACTTTTGCAATTGCAAAGCCAACGTATTCAAGATCAATTCCCTTGTTTTGATTGGCAAAATCAACGTATCCACGAAAAATGGGATAACATCACGCGCTCGCTTGTATTGCAAGTATCTCTTCCCAATTATATTTGGAACCAGTGGATTGATGAATTAAAAGAAGAAAGCGCACCTACTGATTATTTATTCAATGTTTTAGGCGCAGAAGCACAAGAAATTAGTCCGGATACTCTTCTGACTGCTGAGGTATATTTTGAAGCTCCAGCAAGCTTAGATGATCTTCCAGAAGATGAATTAGTGGAAAACATAGCCACTGAATTTGACATTCAACCTGTAGAGGAAAATTCCATTGAGCCTGAATTACCCCAAGAAATAAATCCCGAGCCTGTTCCTGTCAAGCCTGTGACAGAAATCATCATCGAAAACGTACAATTAAACCCCAATACATCTTTAAATACTAGTAGTTTCTTCCAAGAAGAACCTAAAGAGCAAGCTTCCGCTGGCAAAAAAATCATGGAAGTCATTGCAGATTCCACTTCTGAAAAGGTCTTTGAAAAACTGCAAGGAAGCGATGGATCGCTCAAGTCTTTGGTGGAGACTAAGATGACAGAAACGCTAGCAAACAGCATTAGTCTAAACCAAAAAATCAAATTTATCCAATCGATTTTTGATGGTGAGGGCCATCATTTGAATCAATTAATTGATTTCATCGACCATGAAGCTCAGAGCCATAACTGGCAAGAAAGTATTCAGCAACGTTATGCTGAGTTCCGCAGAGCTGATAATGAAGAGTCTTGGAATGAATTACAGGAGATGATTCGAAGGAAATTCAACTAAGTGATATTCTTCATCAAGTATTAGATTAGATTCCTGAATTCAACTAGGTAATTTCACTCAAAAAAAAGTGAAATTCCTTGGTTTACTACTTTTCGCCTCTCTCCCTTTACTAGCTCAAGTGGATGAAACCCAACCTTGGGATGAATCCGAAATACGAAGCAGTATATTCCAATATTATATACAAAACCCCATTGATATCAACCAGGCAAAAGAAGCCGATTGGTATCATTTAGGATTAGTTAATTCCTCCCAAATAAAAGCGTTTTTTGAGTTCAAAAAAGCTACAGGATCCTTCCTTAGCATCTGGGAATTACAAGCTATACCTCTCTGGGATCTAGCTACTTTAAAACGCATTCGAGATTTTATCATTTGTCGGACTAATTCCCCCACATGGAATTGGCAATCAGCGAAACACCTATGGATACATCGGATTGAATTTACTGTGGAGGAAAAAAAAGGATTTAGTCCGCCAGACAAACGAAGTAAAGTTCGCTATTTCAATAGCCCATATGCGGAACTACATCGATATCGAGGACAGATCAGTCCTGCCTTAGGAATGGGATTTTTAGCACAAAAAGATGCGGGAGAAAGCCAAATAACTGATTTTACTAGCTTTTACCTTCAATGGCATAAACCCATAAGTACCTTATACAAGATTATCGTAGGTGATTTTGTCAATCAATGGGGCCAAGGTTTAATTCAGGCTGGAGGCTTCTCTTTAGGTAAAAGCTATGAAAGTATCATTTCTACACAAAAATTCCATCAAGGCTCAATTCCATACAGTTCTAGCGTGGAATCCGGATTTTATCGAGGATTAGTGCTAGGTTTTCAAAGAAAACAATGGAATATGGAAACTTTCATTTCGAAAAGAAATTGGGACGCTAATATTCAAACAGATAGTTTAGGATGGCCCTATTATACCTCCCTGAATCGAAGTGGGCTACATCGAACTTCAAGTGAGCTAGAGAATAAAAATCAAGTGCAAGAATGGAGCCTTGGTAATTCCCTAAACTGGCAGGCCCGAAGAATCCCCTTATCGCTTCAAGCAAACATCGTCTGGAGTCGTTGGTCAATTCCCAAAAGAAATTCTAGCAGAGCTTATCAAATAGATGATTGGCAAGGGAATACGCTTGTCAACAGTTCACTATCAACAAATTTTACCTGGCAAAAAGCTCAATGGATGGCTGAATTGGCATTTGCTCCGCAATCCTGGGCTTTCATACATGGGGCCGCTTGGGCTCAATCCAAAGCAATGGATTTCTCCTATGTATTTAGGTACGCATCCACTTCCTATTTTAGTCCTCAAGCACAGGCGTTTGGAGAAAATTCAGAGGTTGGTAATGAAATGGGGCTTTTTATAGGCAATCAATATCGCTGGTCAAAGAGGTCAAGACTATCCTCTTACCTGGATTTGTTTCTATTTCCAGCAGCTAAATACCAAGTGAGCCAATCTAGCTCTTGGGGTTGGGAACTTCTCCATCGTTTCCAGTTTGAACGAAGAAATGTATATAATTACTTCATACAAATTAAATGGACTTCCAAAGAAGAAGATGCCCCCAAGCCAGTTTCAGATTTAATCAGAAAACATCAATGGCAATTTAGTGGTGATCTAAAAAAAACTATAAATAAAAAATGGGATTGGCATAGTCGACTCATGGGTACCTACCTGCATTCTCCTGCACAAAAAGATTGGGGATGACTGTTGCTTCATGATGCACAATTTTCGTGGCAAAATTGGCAAATTAAAGCAAGAGCTGCTTATGTTCAAAGTACGAACTATGACAGTCGGCTTTATGCCTATGAACCCAGTTTACCTTATGCCTTTTCCTTACCTGCCTATTCTGGACAAGCTTGGAAAACTTGCCTGCTCATCAACTATAAGTGGAAAAACAAAATTACCCTTTCAACCAAAATAGGGCGAATGGATTACTTGGATCGAGATGAAATAGGCACAGGTTTAGATCTAATTGCAGGCACACATAAAACGGATATAAGCCTACAAGTCGTTTGGAATAGCTTATAAAATAGCTTCTCTGATCTTAAGCAATTTTTCTAAAAGTCCTTCCAATTGATCTAAAGGCAACATATTAGCTCCATCAGATTTAGCGATGGATGGATTGGGATGTGTTTCTATGAATAATCCATCCGCCCCAACGGCTATAGCCGCCTTGGCAATGGTCTCAATCAAGGCCGGTTGACCGCCTGTTACCCCTGATCCTTGATTTGGCCTTTGTAAGGAATGGGTACAATCCATGATTACGGGAACCTGAAAGGCTGCCATTTCAGGTAAATTTCTAAAATCAACCACTAAATCTCCATAGCCAAATGAATTACCTCGATCTGTTAAATATACCAAGGCCTCTGGATTTTCATGCTTCACCTTTTCAACAGCAAACTTCATGGAGGCGCCCGACATAAATTGTCCTTTTTTAATGTTTACCGCTCTGCCTGTTTGAGCAGCAGCTGCTAGGAGGTCCGTTTGTCGACAAAGAAATGCGGGGATTTGTAATATGTCCACATAAGGAGCAGCCATAGCGGCTTCAGCACTTTCATGAATATCCGTAACCGTAGGTACTTGAAAATGCTGACCTACTTCTTGTAATATCTCTAAGGCAAGGATGTCACCTATTCCTGTGAAAGAATCTATTTTCGTACGGTTAGCTTTACGGTAAGATCCTTTAAATATAAATGGGATACCCAAGGAGTCCGTGATTTGCTTGATGCGTTCAGCAATTTCATAAGCTAAATCTTTGCTTTCAATGGCACAACTGCCTGCCATCAAGAAAAAAGGTCCTTTATCTTGAAGGGTGTTATAAGGTAAGTTCATCTTATAAAATGTTTACTTCGGTTTCTAAAACTACACCGAATTTGCTGAGAATTGATTGTTTAATTTTTTCGGATAAAGCAAGAATTTGCTTTCCACTAGCCTGGCCATAATTTACCAAAACCAATGCCTGTTTGGCATGCACTCCAGCGTCTCCATCTCGGAAACCCTTCCAGCCTGCTTGCTCGATAAGCCAACCTGCTGGGAATTTTATTTCACTACTTCCTGCTACCGGATAATGCGGAATTTCAGGATATTTCTCCATTAAGGCAGCTGCTTGGGTGGCATCTAAGGTAGGGTTTTTGAAAAAACTACCTGAATTTCCTATCTCCTTGGGATCAGGCAATTTGCTCTTTCTAATTTCAATGACCGCATCAGATACATCTTGAATACTCGGCTGAGTAATGGATTTGGCATTCAATACATCCTGAATAGCCCCATAAGAGGTTTGCGCTTTAGCTATTTTATTTAATTTAAAACAAACATAAGCTATCAAATATTTCCCCTTTCCTTCATGCTTAAAATAACTCTCTCGATAGCCAAACCGACAAGCCTCTGCATCAAAAGTTTCTAGTACTTGATTGGTTAAATGAAAGGCCTGCAAATGGTCAAATGTATCTTTTATTTCCACTCCATAGGCACCGATATTTTGCATGGGAGCTGCGCCTACCGTTCCAGGAATTAGGGATAAATTTTCGATACCTGCCCAATGATGACTAACGGTATATTGAACAAAATCATGCCAAACGACACCCGCACCAGCACGCACCCAAACATGGTCTTCATCTTCTTTGATAACCTCAATACCTTCAATCGCCACTTTCACCACCAAAGCATTCAAATCTTGCGTCAACAATACATTACTCCCCCCTCCCCAAAAAATATGAGGAACATGGGAATATAAGCCAGCGTTCAACAAGTGGTGATATTGCTCAATGGAACGAATTTCTACAAAATACTTGGCCTTGACATCAATTCCGAAGGTATTGAGCGATTGGAGTGAATAATTTTCCAATACTCTAGGCAGAGCAATTGATGAAGGCATTTTAATGCAATTTAGTAGATAAAAATTCTTGTAAAGCAGGAACTTCGGTACTCATTAGATTTTTGTTATTTCCTTCCCAAAGCTTCTTCCCATCTTTTAAAAAGATCACATACTCCCCCATCCGAAGCACAGAGTTCATGTCGTGAGAAATAACGACCGTAGTTATATCAAATTCTTTGGTAATTTCTTGAATCAATAAGTCGATTTTAACCGCTGTCAGTGGATCTAATCCTGAATTCGGTTCATCACAAAATAAATATTTGGGGTTCATCACAATGGCCCTAGCTATCCCAACTCGCTTTTTCATACCACCGGATATATCGGAAGGCATTTGATTAGCCGCAGCTTCCAACCCTACTCGTTGCAAACAAATTAAAGCCCTTTCATTTTTCTCTTCCAAAGTTTGGTGAGTCAAAATATCTAAAGGAAAACGCACATTTTCTAAAACGGTCTTGGAATCAAACAATGCTCCTCCTTGAAAAAGTACTCCCATTTCCCGGCGAATCGATTTGATTGTATCATTGGAGGCTTTAACAAAATCCCGACCATCATACAATACCTTACCTTGCTCGGGTTTTAAAATACCAATCATACATTTCAACAATACACTTTTCCCTGTACCACTACCACCAATCACCATGTTGATTTTGCCCTTTTGGAAGCAGCCATCGACTCCGTCCAAAACAACTTTTCCATCAAACTCTTTGTGTATGTTTTTGATTTCAATCATATTCAAAATTAGGCATATTTTGCCAAAAATGAAGAATGTCTACTTTTTTCCCCGAATTATTTTCAAGTCTAAAATTTGCCCTTAAATCCAGATTATTTTCTCTTTACCACATTTGATTGTTTACTGTTGGGATTCTATGTACTTTTCCATTGAGTGAATTTTTAACCCTACATAAAATATTTATACCTATGTTTTTCATCGTCGTTGGAATCGTTTTACTGCTAATTGGTAATTTCATTGCCAATCCGAATTTAGTATTTTCAAAATACAGCAAAGCCTTTAAAATAGGGGGAATTGCCCTAGCTGGATTGGGTTTATTCAGCTCTACCGTCAAGCAAATAGAAGCAGGAGAAGTTGGTGTTCAAAGTCTATTTGGGAGCGTTAAACCACAAGTTTTAAACAGTGGCTTAAACTTTGTCAATCCTTTATCAAATATTTATATTTTTGATTCAAAGACTCAAAACTACACCATGTCAGGCGTGCATGATGAAGGGGATAAATCAGGAGATGATGCCATTCGAGTTTTAACTGCCGATGGATTAGAAGTGATTGTTGATCTTACGGTATTATTTAAAATATCCTCTCAAGAAGCACCCAATATTTTCAAAAAAATCGGTTTAGACTATAAGGATAAAGTAGTCCGCCCCATCACTCGAACCAAAATACGCGATAATGCCGTGTACTATGATGCCGTAGGTTTATTTTCGAATAAGAGAAATGAATTCCAAAATCGAATTTTCAAGGATATTGAAGCTAACTTTAAAAATAGAGGGCTTATTCTTGAGCAATTATTAATCCGTAACATCACCTTACCCAATTCGGTCAAACAAAGCATAGAATCAAAAATCAATGCAGAGCAAGATGCCCAAAAAATGCAATTTGTCCTGCAAAAAGAAAAGCAAGAAGCCGAGCGTAAGCGCGTAGAAGCACAAGGTATAGCCGATTACCAGCGAATATTATCTACTGGATTGAGTGACCGCCAATTGCAATATGAGTCCATTCTTGCTCAAAAAGAATTAGCCAAATCTCCCAACAGTAAAATCATTATCATGGGAAATGGTAAGAGTAGTCCCATTATTTTGGGAGGAAACTAAAGAAAATAAAGTACTTTTTTAAAATTTGGCTGTTACCCAATATTTCAAAAAAAAGAGCTCGCTAAATTCCTAGCGGGCTCTTTTACTATACAATTCTACATTGCCTAGTTTTTTTTACTTTCTCAAAATGGCATGTCCCATCTTATCACGTTTTGTTTGCAAATAATGCTGGTTGTGTGGGTTGGGATTAATTTCAATCGGTATAGATTCCACAATTTCCAATCCATAGCCTAATAATCCAGCTCGTTTTTTAGGGTTGTTGGAGATTAATCGCAATTTTTTAATTCCCAAATTTCTTAAAATTTGTGCCCCAACTCCATAATCACGCTCATCCATAGCAAAACCTAATTCTAGATTAGCTTCTACGGTATCGCGGCCCATTTCTTGTAACTTATATGCTTTCAATTTATTCAATAAACCTATACCTCTACCCTCTTGAAACATGTACAAAACCACCCCTTTACCTGCTTTTTCCACCATCTCCATAGCCTTGTGCAATTGAGGTCCACAGTCGCAGCGACAAGAACCAAAAATATCTCCGGTAACACAAGAGCTATGCACACGCACCATCACTTCCTCATCTTTTTCCCAGGTACCTTTCACTAAAGCTAAATGGGTATCTCCTGTATTTTTTTGCTTGAAAGCAATCAAATCAAAATTCCCCCATTGAGTAGGCATATCCACACCAATCTCCCGCTGAATTAAGGATTCCTTATCTAATCGATATTCAATCAAATCTTTAATAGTCACTAGTTTTAAATCAAATTTATCCGCGATTTTACGAAGATCTGCCAAACGAGCCATGCTGCCATCCTCATTCAACACCTCAATTAAAACACCTGAAGGCTGAAAACCCGCCAAACGAGCAAAATCCATGGAGGCCTCGGTATGACCTGTACGGCGTAAAACGCCCTCAGATTTACTCTTTAAGGGGAAAATATGCCCAGGTCGACCTAAATCACTTGGCTTAGTCAAAGGATCGACTAATGCTTGAATCGTTTTTGCCCGATCAGAGGCTGAAATCCCAGTTGTACAGCCATTGCCTAATAAGTCAACCGAAACGGTAAACGGGGTTTCATGTGAGGTTGTATTATTGTCAACCATCATTTCTAGCCCTAAAGCTGAGCAACGATCCTCCGTTAAAGAAACACACATTAATCCGCGAGCTTCTTTGATCATGAAATTAACCAATTCAGGAGT
This sequence comes from Aquirufa sp. Wall-65K1, assembly GCF_054558475.1. Classification (NCBI taxonomy): domain Bacteria; kingdom Pseudomonadati; phylum Bacteroidota; class Cytophagia; order Cytophagales; family Flectobacillaceae; genus Aquirufa; species Aquirufa sp. Wall-65K1. The sequence continues at coordinate 101,295 of NZ_JBPXKD010000007.1, forward strand.
AATTGCCTCGGATGCGCAAATCATATCACCCTCATTCTCACGGTCCTCATCATCGGCTACAATGATGATTTTACCTTGACGAATATCTTCTATCGCATCTTCAATACGATCCAAACGAATGGAATCTTCCTGCATATTTTTAAGCTTTATGAACCAAAACACAAAGGTAAGCAGATTTAGTTCCCATTTTACTACCTTTGTCATATAATCTATCCCTTATCAGGTATGTCGATTGAAGTTGTCAAACTTTCTAAAAATTACGGTTCACAAATTGCCGTTAATGCCATTTCATTCCAAGCTTCAGAAGGTCAAATCATTGGTTTTCTTGGACCTAATGGTGCAGGGAAGTCTAGTACCCTTAAAATGTTGGTAGGATTAAGCCTGCCTAGCCAAGGAGAAGCCAAGGTGTTAGGCTTAGATGTCACAAAGCATGCCCTAGAATTGAAAAAGAAAATTGGCTATTTGGCGGAAAACAATCCATTATATCCTGATATGTATGTTCAAGAATTCCTGGATTTTATTGGCAAAATTCATGGATTTTCATCTCGTCAACGAAAAATAAGGATGGATAAAGTCATTCAATTAGTGGGATTAGAGCAAGAAAAGAAAAAGAAGATAGGTGAATTATCCAAAGGCTATCAACAACGTGTAGGTATCGCACAAGCGATCTTTCATGATCCTGCGGTTTTGATTTTGGACGAACCAACCAGCGGATTAGATCCAAATCAAATGACTGAAATTCGTTCCTTGATTCAATCGCTGAGGCAAGGTAAAACCATTTTATTTTCGAGTCACTTATTGAATGAAGTTGAATCAATTTGTGACCGAATTTTACTCATTAGCCATGGGAATTTAGTGGCAAATTGTTCTTTAAAAGAAGCTCAAGCGTATGCGGGAGGATTACCAGCCTTTTTTAAAGACAAAACAGCTTAATTCAAATAAAAAGCATCGGCATCGAGATGCGCAGGGAATTTTTCTCTAAAATCTAGCAGAGCTTCTTTATAAATAGTTGTGGTGGAAATTATTTCTTCATCCATGAGATGAATCAGTTCCTCTCCTTTAAAGGTCACAAGTGCCGAATCACCTTGGTAAAGCAAATCATTATTATCTTTTCCTACTCGGTTAACTCCAACCACATAGGCCAAGTTTTCTATGGCACGTGCTTTTAATAAGGTTGACCAAGCATGAGCCCTAGCTGCCGGCCAATTGGCCACATATATAGCCATATCGTAGGCTAAATCAGTATTTCTGGACCAAACAGGAAAACGTAAATCATAACAAACAAACAAGGCAATCTTCCAAGATTTATAGCTTACTATAACTTGTTTTTCACCTGAACTATAAAATTCATGCTCATGACCCATGCGGAACAAATGGCGCTTGTTGTAGGTCACTATTTTCCCATCTGGAAAAACCGCTAACATTCGATTGAAAAATTGATTATTCTCCTTGATTTTGAGACTTCCAAGCATCAATACATCCAAACGATTAGCCATCATTTGCATCCATTGTACTTGAGCACCTTTAGGAAAATCAGCACCTTCTGCACTCATGCTGAAACCTGTCAGAAACATTTCTGGTAAAACGATTACATCTGTTTTACCTTGCAAGACCTGCAATTTTTCTTCTAAAACAGCACAATTGGCAGCAGGATTCTCCCAAATGAGAGAGGTCTGCACCATACTAACCCGCAAATTATCATTCGGGGAAACCATGCGTCAAGCGATTTATTTGGCAATGTAAGTATAATACACCTTTAATTTAACTTTACTCGCATTCAAAGGCACATATCGGATATTTTCACCAATGATTCGGCTAAATCCAGCTGAATTACTAGTTAATGGACTAGTCACCAAGATGGCAAAATTCTTACGATTATTGGCCAAGATATTTTGAATGGCAGTGGTGACATTAAAACTATAGGTTTTGGAAACAGGGTCAAAATTAGCTGACTGTATACCTGTTCCACCTTCGGTCAACAAATACCTTAAACCATATGAATTCTTTAGTGTTCTGTTGCTTGCATCCGTTTCAACCAATGAAAGTGAACCTAAGATCTTCGACCACTCATAGCTATCAGCAGCTGGCAAAACTAATTCTGCTTTGTTGATTGCTACATTTTTATTGCCTTTCAAATTCAATAAATAAGGAAACTCCAATTTGGTAGCTAAACCAGTTCCTGCTTGAACATAAGTAACCATATTCGACTGCGAGGCAGGAACACGATCACCTGGTTTTTGTAAATTTCCTAAAACACCAGACCTAGAAACCTGTAATTGGTTAAATCGTCCATGAATTTCTTGAATCAAAGCAGTAGAAAGACTGAAATAGTAATTTACCTTGTATTTAACTGTATCATTAGGATTATGGTAATGCAAAGTCATGACAGAATACGTAGGAGAAAAACCCAAGATCGCGGCTTTGCCCGTAGTGTTCGACTTAATATGCATTCCTCTAAAATATTGCCTAAAAGCTGCACCACCTGCGGCAATGGACTTGTCGGTATATTTCTCTAAAAGTTCTTTACCAAAGGAAGCATTCAATTTAAATCGTAAGGTATCGTATTTTAGAGAGTCCCCATTGGCCGATTTGGCTTTGATAGGTCGAGGGAAAAAGGAATGAGTACCGATTGGTGTAGGATCATAAGCCACGGTAGAAGTATTAAAATAATCCACAGCCCGGCTAACGCTATCTTTTAATCGGTAGACTGAAATCGTTTGTTTTTGGGTAGTATCCCCCACAAATGATTGGTAAATCAATTCCATTTTTAAGGAATCCAAAATAGAATTCTCCTTACTTTTCAAGGTATCTACATTCGCTACCTGAGTGAAAGCAGAGGCTACCACCGTCCCTAAAATAGGATCTTGATGAGAGCCTACCAAAAATGAGTTAGTTTGGTTGGTAAAGATAGAGTCAATCAACACCGTGGATGATTGAATACTTAATGAATCTGTATAGTTTAAGCCTACTTCAACACTAAACAAATCTGACCCAATTTCTTTGGGCAAATCACAAGAAGTAAGGAAAAGGGAAAGAATCCCTACCCATTTAATTGCCGGCCATTTCCAAATACAATTTTTCGAAGAAATCGAGATCATTTTCGGCAATATTTTGATAGGTTTTTGATTTAAATTCATCAATGATGGATTGGATACGGCTGTTTTCCGCATTTTCTAATGATACTACTTTGTCGGCATATTCTGCACCAATTTTAATAAAGGCAGAATAATCTGAATTGGCTAAGCTAGTTAAATTATCGTCTTCAATTTCGCCTAATTTAACTTTCTCTAATAAATCTTCGTTAGAAAACGTAAAATCAAATTCAGAATTGTGAGGAGAGAAAATAGTTTTTGAATCTTTAAAGATAGGGTGGTTTTTGTAATGTGTAGAGATGTACAAAGGTACTAAACTCGACATCCAATCATTACAATGTACGACATCAGGCGACCAGCCTAATTTCACCACTGTTTCCAATGCTCCTTTGCAGAAGAAAGCCGCACGCTCATGATTGTCATCATAGAATGCCCCTTCTTTATCGGTTAACACAAATTTACGCTGGAAATAATCTTCATTATCTATGAAATAAACCTGCAATTTAGCAGCAGGAATACTAGCGACCTTAATCGTTAACGGTTTTTCTTCCTCACCCATGGGGATGGTGATTCCTGATAGCCGAACTACTTCGTGCAAACGGTTTTTGCGTTCATTTATAGAACCAAATCTTGGAACCAAGATTCGAATCTCCATTCCCCTCTCCTGCATGGCAGTTGGAAGGTTACGAACGAAGTCTGCAATTCTAGAGGTGTTAAGGAAAGGGTCAACCTCACTCGAAACGTAAAGAATACGTAATTTGGACATTCTAAATTGATTTAGGGGAAAATTATCCCAAAAAAACTTTGCAAAAATATAAAAATTTTATCGGATTCCAGCTATATAATTTAAGCAAAGCTCTTTATTTTGCCTTGTGATTCTCGAAATCCAACACCACAACATGATAAAATCCATTCTTAAGTACTTATTCTCGACTTTATTAGCTGCCTCTCTCTTGTATTGGGCATTTTCGAAAAGTCAGTTAGAATGGGATTATATTTACCAAACGCTCCTGCAAGCGAACTACCAATGGGTAAGTGTAGCTATTCTAATTTCTTTGGTTTCACATTGGTTAAGGGCGCTTCGCTGGGAACAATTATTAGATAGTCTTGATTACCAGCCAGGTCAAATAAGAACTTTTTCTGCCGTAATGATCGGCTATTTTGCCAATTTCATTGTACCCAGAATGGGGGAAGTTTCTCGTTGTGGATCGCTTCAAAAAACAGCTGATATACCTTTCGAAAAGTCATTTGGTACCGTTATCACAGAGAGGGTAGTCGATTTGCTCGGTTTAATCGTCATAGTGGGTATTACGTTTTTAGTCGAATGGAAACCCATTCAATCTTTTTTATTTCCACAAACAGATACACCTCCATTAACATTAATTTTGGGTTTGTTAATCCTGGGTTTAATTGGATTAATCAGCCTTTGGTTGACCAAAGATTACCTACTTGCCAAATGGGAAATTCTTTCAAAAAGTTCAAAGGTGGGACAAATTCTCTCAGGTTGGATTGATGGCATCATTAGCATCAAAGATGTTAAAAAACCTGGATTATTTTTGCTTTATACGGGGGCCATTTGGTTTGCTTATTTCCTTAATGTCTATACCTTACTTTTAGCTTTCCCAAGTAGTGAAAACCTAGGATTATCGGCTTCACTCAGCATTTTAGTTATGGGTACATTCGGCATGGCCGCGCCCACCCAAGGCGGTATTGGAGCCTACCATAGCCTCGTAGCATCAACTTTATTTTTCTACCAAATCCCCATGAAAGAGGCTACAGCCCTAGCCACATTTTTTCATGGAACCCAAATGGCTACCATCTTGTTATTTGGGGGTATTAGTTTTATTCTAACTCTTTTCTTACCTAAAAAACTAAACAGTGTCGACACTCAGTGAACATAAAATTCATACCCTAAGTGAAGCAGCAGAAATTCGCAACAACTGGAAAAGGGAACAACAAAAAGTTGTTTTTACGAACGGGTGCTTTGACATTTTGCATCTCGGCCACGTTGATTACTTAGAAAAATCAAGCCAAGCCGGGGATAAAATGATTGTAGCTGTCAACTCAGACCGATCTGTGCGAGAACTGAAAGGACCTGAAAGGCCGGTTAATTCAGAATATGCACGAGCCCGTTTAATTGCAGCCTTGGGTTTTGTCTCTTTAGTTATCATATTTGATGAGGAAACGCCTTTGGAATTAATTAAAACGCTTTTACCAGATGTGCTAATTAAAGGAAATGATTATACCATTGATACAATTGTAGGTTCAAAAGAAGTTTTAGCCGCAGGTGGAAAAGTTAGCACCATTGATTTAGTACCCAATTATTCAACAACAGGAATTATTAACAAACTTAAAAAATAAAAGAAAATGACAGGAATCTATGTTTTAACCATCCTTTTTGGAGTTATCGGAATGATGATTTCTTGGAGATTAAAATCCAAATTCAAACAGTATTCAGAAGTACCCTTGCAGAGTAATTTATCCGGACAACAAATTGCGGAGAAGATGCTTTCAGATCATGGAATCTATGATGTCCGGGTGATTTCCGTAGATGGTCAATTAACAGACCATTATAACCCAAGCGACAAAACCGTTAATTTAAGTGCGGATGTATATCATGGCCGAAATGCCGCTGCTGCAGCAGTAGCAGCCCACGAATGTGGACATGCTGTCCAACATGCCCAGGCTTATTCTTTTCTACAGTTTAGGAGTGCCATGGTGCCTTTATTGAATGTGGCCAATGGTTTCATGCCTATCTTATTGATGATAGGAATGATGATTTTGTATTCAACTGGAAATGCCACTCTTTTGAGTATAGGGGTAGCTTTATTTGCCCTAGCAACCATTTTTAGCTTTGTGACATTACCTGTGGAATTTGATGCCTCTAACCGTGCTTTAGCATGGATTAAAAATAATCAAATCGTTAATTCAAGTGAATATGAAATGTCCAAGGATGCACTTTGGTGGGCGGCAATGACCTATGTGGTAGCAGCTTTAGCCATGCTAGCTCAATTACTTTATTACCTCAATTTATTGGGAGGACGAAGAAGTAATGACTAACAAAAAAGGGCCAATTAAATTGGCCCTTTTTTTATACATGTAATTTACTTTTTCGATAGCTATAACTGAAATAAATTAAAAAACCTGCGATACACCAATAAAGGAATCTCTCCCAATTGGTAGCACCCATTTGCGTCATTAAATATAAATTAACTAATAAGCCTAAAACTGGGATCAAAGATAAATTGATGGTATAACTAAAGTAGGCCAATACCAACCAAATTAAAAAGAATGCACTGAGCAAGAAATGGTCTACTCGCGCTTCTCCCACCCAATGGGCATTCCAATAACTTGACCATGCATCGGCTGTCGGCAGATAAATATATAAGCAAATCAAAAAGGCCAAACCCACCCAATATTTAGCATTGATATATGGTATTTTAAACTTGGATTTCTTTTGATTCTCTGGGTCTAAATCCAATATCAATACACCGCCACATACCAACACAAATGCGAATAAGGTACCAATACTGCTAAGGTTAATCACTTCTTCTAGATTGGCAAATAGTGCAGGAATACCTACTAAAACGCCCGTCATGATGGTAGAAAATGAAGGAGTTCGGTATTTAGGATGAATATTAGAAAACGCTTTAGGTAATAATCCATCCCGAGACATTGTCATCCAAATACGAGGTTGTCCCAATTGATAAACCAATAAGGCACTAGTTAAGGCAATGACCGCACTAGCCGCAACCACTCCGGCAACTCCATGTAAGCCTACTTGGGTAAACATATAAGCCAATGGATCTTCAATACCCGCCAAAGAAGCAGAGGGAACAATGCCCGTCAAAACCAAAGTCACTAATACATAAAGTACCGTACAAATAATCAAAGCCCACATCATGGCCTTGGGGATATCCCTTTGAGGATTTGTACATTCCTCTGCAGTCGTTGAAATAGAATCAAAACCTATATAAGCAAAACAAACAGCTGCCACACTTTTTAATACCCCACTGATGCCATTGGGAGCAAATGGCGACCAATTTTCTACCTGAACATAAAATGCACCTACACCCACCACAATCACAATGACCAATAGCTTTAGAATGACCAAAATATTATTCATATTTTTGGTTTCACGAATACCAATATATACCAAATAGGTAATAGCGGCCGTAATCAATAAAGCAGGAATATTAGCTACAAAATGCCAACCGAAAATAACCGGAGCCGTGGCATAAGCAGTATAACCTTCACGCACATTTACTGATAAGGATTCTAACAATTGGCCTTGATTAAGAGCTACTTGTGCTTCAGAAAACGCTCTTTTGGCGGACAAAAAATCCATGGTTAAATAATCTGGGATATGATAGCCTAGACCTTCCATTAAATCAACAAAATATTTAGACCATGAAATGGCTACAGCCACATTGGAAATAGCGTATTCTAATAAAAGATTCCAACCTAAAATCCAGGCAACTATTTCCCCTAAACTCGTATAGGCATAGGTATAGGCGCTACCACTAATGGGGACCGTTGCCGCAAATCGAGCATAACAAAAGGCCGTAAACATACATGCCACGGCAGTAAAAACAAATAAAAGAGATACAGCGGGACCTCCATTGGCGGATGCCTGACCGATGGCAGAAAAAATACTAGCACCAATGATTGCGGCAACACCTAAAAAGGTTAGGTCTCTAACGCCTAAATTCCGAACCATGGATCCACCTTCCAGCTTTTCAATCTCGATTTGATCAGAAACTATTTTATCAATGGACTTTTTGCGAAAAAAGGATGAATTCATGCAAATTAATTAGTTGATGTGATGGTAAGTAGAACAAAAATACATCTTTCTCGAATAAATTCTAATTTGAACGATTTACTTACCTTTGTAGGAAAGGAACATTATGTCGGTAGCCATTGTCATTTTAAATTTTAACGGAAAGCATTTTTTAGAAAAATTCTTACCATCCGTTATATCTACCTGCCCTGCCGGCAGCATTTACGTAGCAGACAATGGTTCCACCGATGATTCCCTGGATTACCTAAAAAAGCAATTTCCAGAAATACATCGAATAGAAGGAAAAGGAAACTTAGGTTATGCAGGAGGTTACAACAGAGCATTAAAATCCATTCAAGCCGAATTCTACGTTTTAATGAATTCTGACATTGAGCCTAGCGAAAACTGGTTAAATCCTTTATTGGATTACATGTCAAAAAACACCCAAGTAGCCGCTGTACAACCTTATATCCTAGATTATCAAAACCAAAATTCATTTGAATATGCTGGTGCTGCAGGTGGATTTTGGGACAATTTAGGATTTCCATTTTGTCGGGGAAGGATATTTGAATCCATTGAAAATAATCATGAACAATACCCCACGGGTCTAGTTCAATGGGCTACGGGAGCCTGCTTACTCGTTCGTTCAGAAATTTATTGGAAAGTTGGAGGATTAGACGACTATTTTTTTGCTCACATGGAAGAAATAGACCTATGTTGGAGAATTCAACGAGCAGGATATCATGTAGCGGCGGTGGCAGAAAGTAGTGTTAAACACGTAGGAGGAGGAACTTTAGCACAAGGAAACCCCTTTAAAACCTATTTGAATTTTAGAAACAATCTGATACTCTTATACAAAAATCTACCTCAGAATAAGAAAAGTATCACTATTCTGTTCAGAATGCTTGCAGATGGCTTAGCTGGTATCAAATATCTATTATCAGGTGATTTTGCGTTGATTGGGGCCATTTTGAAAGCACATTTTGCATTTTATTCTTATGTATTATTTGAAAAAAACAAACAAAATTTAGCCCCTGAATTAATTAAAAAAGAGCACATTGCCAGCTACCCAAAATCCATAATTTGGGCCTATTTCGTACAAAAAAGAAAAAAATTCAGTGATTTAAAATTCTAAAATTCCCAGACCGTTGGGTTGTTTCTTTGGCGTAAATATCGACGAATATTCATCCAAAAAGCCAAGATTAAATAAATGATGATGGGAGAACCCATCGTAATGAAAGAGGTATAAATAAAATACAATCTGATGCTAGAGGTAGAAATTTTAAACTTCTCTCCTAATCTAGTACAAACTCCAAAAGCTTGATTTTCAACGAAATACTTTACTTTTTTCATGTAGCTAAATTTAATGCCTACAAAAATATTAATAATTACCCGATTCTCGGTAGTAAATTTAAATAATTCAAATTTTTATACGAATATTGCAAAATTAAAATAAAATAAATGATAATTTTTAATATTTAATTTGATTTTGCTTGCATGCAATTGAATTTTATATACATTTGGACACTTAAAAGTTTTAATTCAGCAAAATTCTCGACTTCATCCCTCCTAGTATCTCTCCGGCTTACACTCCATTTGATTCTATAAGTTTGTCCCAGTCAAAATTCTTGCGTCTAAAATTCTTTAAGATTTAATTTTTAACATTAATTTTTTATGCAAACTGGTAAAGTAAAATTTTTCAACGAGACGAAAGGTTTCGGATTCATCGTTGACGACCAAACAGGTGAAGACATTTTTGTACACGTAACTGGCTTAGCTGGTGTTACAATTCGCGAAAATGACAGCGTTTCCTACGAAGTAACTGACGGAAAGCGTGGAGCTAACGCTATCAATGTAAAGAAAATGTAATTTTCTTACATGTCCTTGATTAGAGCAAATCAGTATTTTCCAATATATATTAGGTTATCCTATTAAAATTGCAACATTGATCTCTAATAAAGAGAAAAGAAAAAGCCATCCCGAGGGATGGTTTTTTTGATTTAAATGCATGTATAGATTAAGATTCAATCCAAGCAATGACTTCTTCTTTGCTCGGCATAGGTGATTCTATCTTTAATTTCTTACGTAGGCCCCCTAAATCATTGAATACTTTATTGGGATTGGCTGATTTTAAGGCCTCTAGTGTTAAAATTCCCATTTTTTGTAGGGCTGGAATCCATTGTTCTGCTACCCCTGCTTGAATAAAATCAGCATCAGAAGATACTTCTTTCAAAACTTCTGGGCGCATTTGAGGGAAGAATAAAACTTCCTGAATGGATGCTTGATTGGTCATTAACATGGTTAATCGATCTATTCCAATTCCAATGCCTGAGGTTGGAGGCATGGCATACTCCAAAGATCGGATGAAATCATGATCCATAGCCATTGCCTCATCATCTCCTTTTTCGGCTAATCTCAACTGATCTTCAAATCTTTCTTTTTGATCGATAGGATCATTCAATTCAGAATAGGCATTGGCGATTTCTTTACCATTAACAAATAGCTCAAATCGTTCCACTAATCCATCTTTTGAACGGTGCTTTTTCGTCAAAGGAGACATTTCTACAGGATAGTCTATGATGAAAGTCGGTTGAATCAAATTTGCCTCAACTTTCTCTCCAAACAGCTCATCAATTAACTTGCCTTTACCCATTTGCTCGTCCACTTCCATACCAAATTCAAGGCATTTAGCACGTAATTGATCTTCAGACAAGGCATCAACATCTACACCGGAATACTTTAAAATAGCTTCAGAAATGGATAATTTCGGATATGGCCCGGCAAATTCAATAGCATTTTCACCTACTTGTACCTGGGTTTGCTGGTGCAAAGTTTGAGCTACTTTCTCAAAGATTTTTTCGGTTAGGTCCATCATCCAATGATAGTCCTTGTATGCTACATAAAATTCCAAAGAAGTGAATTCAGGATTGTGGGTACGATCCATTCCTTCATTTCTAAACATTTTTCCAAATTCATAGACTCCGTCAAATCCACCAACAATTAATCGCTTCAAATACAGCTCATTAGCAATGCGCAAATAAAGAGGCATATCCAAGGTATTGTGATGCGTTTTGAAAGGACGAGCAGACGCCCCCCCGTGAATGGTTTGCAAGACGGGTGTTTCTACTTCTAACCAACCTCGCTCATCAAACATAGACCGCATGGTGGATATGATTTTGGCACGCTTGATAAAAATATCTTTTACCGATGGATTAACGATCAAATCGACATAGCGTTGGCGGTACCTCAATTCAGGATCAGAAAAGGCATCAAAAGTTTGACCTTCTGCTTCCTTAACCACTGGTAAAGGTTTAAGTGCTTTGGATAAGAGGGTAAACTCACGTACATGGACAGATATTTCACCCATTTGTGTAGTAAATACATAGCCTTTTACACCAATAATATCACCTATATCAAGCAGTTTTTTAAAGACCGTATTATATAAGGTTTTATCCTCGCCCGGACATAAGTCATCTCTCCTAAAATACAATTGAATTCGGCCACTCGCATCTTGCAATTCAGCAAAAGAAGCATTTCCCATGATTCGGAATCCCATCAATCGACCTGCCAAAGTAACATCTTGAAAATTGGCTGATTCTACCGAATAATCTGACAAAATATCCTTGGCATATACATTGACTGGATAGGCAGCTGCGGGATATGGATCTATGCCCAAAGCCATCAAATCCAATCTTTTTTGTCTTCTTAATTGTTCTTGCTCACTTAAAACCATGTGGAATTCTCTTATTTCTAAATTGAATTGCAAAATTAACCAATTATGAGCCGATTAAAAAATGGATTCTATGTCAATAAAGATTACTACTTCACCTAGAAATAAAAATGCCAAAAATTCATAAAATCTGCCATTTCTTAAATCTTGTTAATAATATACCTCGAGTAGAACAATGGCACACAAATTGCGTTAATTTAGCAAAACAAAAATCTAAAGCATTTTTATCATTATGGAAATCAAAAACCACCTTAAAACGTATGTGATTATTGCGCTACTATCTAGCGGTATCACTCTTGGCGCCTATTCTTTATTGAATTTAGGTTCCTCGCACACCATAGGTGATGCACCATCAGCATTTACAAGTTCAGTTTCCAACATTCAAAATGTACCCGGAAATCCCGGAGAATTCACTTTCGCAGCTGAAAAAACAACTCCTGCGGTAGTTCATATTAAAACCAAGATGACTGCTCGTCAGAGTCGTCAATCATCCAGCCCATTTGATGACTTTTTTGGATTCGGTGACCCTTTTGGAGGTCGTCGCCAACAGGCCCCGCAAACACAAGAAGCTTCAGGATCTGGTGTGATCATTAGCTCGGATGGATACATTGTTACCAACAATCACGTCGTTCAAGAAGCCGAGGAAGTAAGTGTAATTCTAAATGACAAACGGGAATATAAGGCCAAAGTCATTTCTACAGACCCATCTTCCGATTTAGCTGTTATTCAAATCAAGGCCGAAAACCTACCTTTCCTAACTTTTGGAGATTCCGATGCCTTAAAAGTAGGTGAATGGGTGTTAGCAGTAGGAAACCCTTTCAATTTGGAATCTACGGTTACAGCGGGTATCGTTTCAGCAAAGGGTCGTCAAAACATCATTGATCGCGATGGAGATACCAATCCATTGGAATCCTTTATTCAAACAGATGCTGCCGTTAATCCAGGTAATTCAGGAGGAGCATTAGTGAATTTAAAAGGAGAGTTAATTGGCATTAACACGGCCATTTATTCTAGAACGGGGCAATTTGCCGGTTATTCATTTGCTGTCCCTGTAAGTATTGTTAAAAAAGTCTCTTCCGATTTAATTAAATACGGAAATGTACAACGTGGTTTCTTGGGAGTAAGCATTATGGAAGTAAATGCCAAATTGGCAGAAGAAAAAGACTTAAAATCGAAAGATGGAGTTTATGTGGGAGGTTTCTCAGAAAATTCTGCTGCTAAAGATGCAGGTATTAAAATCAATGATGTTATCACCAAAATTGATGGAACAGATACAAAATCTTCATCCAAACTTATGGAGATCGTTGGTAGAAAACGTCCAGGAGAAAGTATTTTAGTAACTGTTAACCGAGATGGCCAAACCAAAGAATTCAAAGTAACCCTTAAAAATAAGGATGGAAATACGTCCATCGTCAAAGGAGATGCTGGAGAATCAACTAAATCCGAGTTCTTAGGTGCAAAATTTGGTACATTGAGTAGCGCTGATAAGGAGAAATTCAAGGTTAGTAATGGGGTGAAGGTGATTGAAGTTCTCAGCGACGGCCGCCTAGAAATGTATGGTTTATCAAAAGGTTCTATCATTACCAAAATCAATGACAAAGCCGTAAGTGACCCAAAAGAAGCGGTTCAGTTATTGGAAGCGCGCAAAGGACGGATTAAGCTTGAGGGTGTTGATGTAGACGGATCTCGCTTCATTTACGTCCTATAACTCTAAGAAAAATTTAAGGTATTGAAATAGTAAAAGTCCTCCGATTTCGGGGGACTTTTTTTTGTTTTTGAACGCTATTTTCTAACGCTGTCAAGGTTTGGAACCTTGACAGCGTTGAGCGTTCATAACGATTTTGGAAATAATTTTGTTGTCCAAGAAATTGATAATGATGAATAATCAACTATTCCGCAAAAAAAGAGCCAAGTTATAGCTTGGCTCTTAATCAGTATTATGAAAATAAATTACTTTCTATAAGTAACCGTTTTAACTGCCTGAATGGTACGTTCCACACTTGGTAAAATTTCTTCTATCAAGGTAGGAGCGTAAGGTAAAGGTAAATCTTTTGAATTAACACGAACCACAGGTGCATCTAAATAATCAAATGCCCAACGTTGTAGGTGATAAGTAATCTCGGAAGAAATGGCTGACAATGGGTTTGCCTCCTCAACTACTACGCAACGGTTTGTTTTCTTAACAGATTCCACAACGGTAATGTAATCAATAGGGCGGACACTACGTAGGTCGATAACTTCCGCATGTATTCCCATATTAGTTAATTCTTCTACTGCTGGCATTACCACACGAGAAAGCATTTTACCGAAGGTTACAATGGTAACATCTTTACCTTCTTTTACCACGTTAGCTTTACCAATTGGAATTAAAAATTCTCCATTGGGCACTAATCCTTTGTCGCCATACATCAATTCAGACTCCATAAAAATAACAGGGTCATTATCACGAATCGATGCCTTTAAAAGACCTTTTGCATCTGCTGGATTAGAAGGAACTACTACTTTCAAACCAGGGGTATTAGCATACCAATTCTCAAAGTTTGACGAGTGCTGTGAGGATAATTGACCGGCATTTCCAGTAGGTCCACGGAAAACAATTGGACATGAATATTGTCCACCTGACATCGACATCATTTTGGAAGCGGAGTTGATAATTTGGTCAATAGCTACCAAAGAGAAGTTGAAAGTCATAAACTCGACAATCGGACGTAAACCATTGGCTGCCGCCCCTACTCCAATACCTCCAAATCCTAACTCTGCAATCGGAGTATCAATTACTCGGTCCGGACCAAACTCATCCAACATACCTTGGGAAACTTTGTATGCACCATTGTATTCCGCAACTTCTTCACCCATTAAAAAAACGGATGCATCGCGTCGCATCTCTTCTTGCATTGCCTCACGCAAGGCTTCTCTGAATTGAATCTCTCTCATAAAATGTTAAGGTGTATGAAAAAACATAACCGCGCAAAATTAGGCAAGAAAAAGCATACCACAAAACCAAAATTAGGTTCTCAAATTGCCCATTTTGAGAAATTCGTGGTATTTTTAAACTTTCATACGAATTTTACATCCTATGTCCGTACAAATAGCTCCCATTTCCACTTCACTACCTTCTTTTCTTGACTCTAAAAACTATTCCAGAGTTATTGTTTTAGTGGATGAGCTAACCCAAAAACATTGTTTACCCAGGATTGAAAAACTACTTCCAAAAAATTTCATCAAAGTTGTTATTAAATCAGGTGAAGCCCATAAAAACCTGGATACTTGTGTGAAAATCTGGAAAGTAATGACCAAATCTAATTTAGATAGGCATGCCTTAATGATCAATTTAGGAGGAGGAGTCATTGGTGATATGGGTGGATTTTGTGCCTCTACCTATAAAAGGGGGATTGACTTTATTCAGATCCCCACAACGCTATTGGCTCAAGTAGATGCAAGTGTGGGTGGCAAATTAGGCATTGACTTTCAAGGCTTTAAGAATCATTTAGGTGTATTCCAATTACCAAAAACGGTCCTAATTGACCCTACTTTCCTAGAGACATTAAGCGAAAGAGAAAAGCGTTCAGGTTTTGCCGAAATCATCAAACATTGCCTAATTCGCGATGCTGCAAAGTGGGAGGAAATAAGTCAGTTAGATTGGCAAGAAAATGATTTCCCTAGCTTAGTCGCCCATTCTGTAGCCATCAAGCAAGCCGTTGTTACAGAAGATCCCAAAGAAGCTGGAATTCGTAAAATACTTAATTTGGGGCACACGCTAGGTCATGCTGTTGAAACATTTTTATTAAACCAGGGGAAAAGAAAAATTTTACATGGTGAGGCCGTTGCGGTTGGGATTATTACGGAGGCCTTTCTTTCATACAGCCGAAATTTAATTACTTTGACTGAATTGGAAGACATTGAAGCTTATCTATTTGCTACCTATGGAAAGGTAAGTATACAAGAAAGTGAAATTCCGGAGATTATTCGATTAACCATGCAAGACAAGAAGAACCTCGGAAATGAGGTTCGTTTCTCTTTACTAACAGGAATTGGTGATTGCGGATATGATATTCCGGTTGGAAAATCAGAAATGAAAAAAGCCCTGCAATACTATATTGGGTAATTATTCAATAACTTGAGGTACTTTAAAATAGCTTTCGTTGGTATCTGGACCTAAATTCAAGGCTTTCTGACGATCCAAAGTTGCCTTGGCTTGATCTTCCCTAAAATGATTTATGGCGGGAGTCATGTGAACTAAAGGTTCAACCGATGAAGTATCTACTGCATTCAAAGCTTCCATCCAATCCAATACTTTATTGATTGAATCTTGCATATCTTGAATTTTCTCCTCTTTCAACTCCAAACGAGCCAAATGAGCAATTTTAATCACATCTTCCTTATTTACCTTCATCATTCTTAGGATTTAATTTTTTATCATCTGGCATTTCTTTATCTAAAAATGCATTCAAAGCATCTCGATTCAAGGTAGATGTAATTTGTCCAAATGAATCAATATTCATCTCAAATCCAGCCAAATCGGGGTGAACTTTAGGAGCTTTTTCCTTTACTTTCTTTGATTTATCTTTCATATTAAATGGCTGGAAATATATCTAAGGCTTTATTTAGTCTTGCTAACACTTGTTCCTTACCCCAAAGTTCCAATGAAATCATTAAATCCGGTCCTGCACCTTTCCCACTCATCGCTACTCTAAACAATTGCATCACCTTACCCATTTTAATTCCAGCTTGCTCCAAACAAAGTTGAATACAAGCTTTAATATCTTCCGCATGCCAATGCTCACAAGTAGGCAAAGCTCCCAAAATTAATTCTAGCGCTTGTTTGGTTTCAGCATTCCATTTAGAACTTAAAACCGCCTCATCATAAGTTACTGGAAATTCAGAAAATTCTTGTACCAGTCGTTCCAGTTCTTGGGGAAACGTTATTCTATCCAAAAACAAATGCACAAAGGCTTCTGCCTTTTCAGCATCAATAGATGGTAAATAAGTAGAAGCTAATTCTTGAGCACTATGTTGTTTCAAATATTGTTCATTGAACCACTGTGCTTTTTTAACATCAAATTTGGCCCCGGCTTTATTTATTCTTTCCAAAGAGAATGCCGCAATTAACTCATCCAATGAAAACAATTCCTGCTCAGTCCCCGGATTCCAACCCAGAAAAGCTAGAAAATTCAAGGTTGCTTCAGGCAAATATCCTTCTTGTTTAAATCCTTTCGAAATGGCTCCTGTTTGTGGATCTGTCCATTCCAAAGGAAATACAGGGAAACCACCTAAATCAGCATCTCTCTTGGAAAGTTTACCATTCCCTTCCGGTTTTAACAATAAAGGTAAATGAGCAAATTGGGGAGGATTCCAACCAAATGCTTGATATAGTAAAATATGTAAAGGAGCGGATGGCAACCACTCTTCACCTCGAATTACATGCGTAATTTGCATGATATGATCATCTACTACATTGGCCAGGTGATAGGTTGGCATACCATCTGACTTCATCAGTACTTTATCATCTATGCTGGAAGTATGCACATGTACCCAATCACGTATGGTATCTTGAAAACGAATTTCTCCTTTAGCAGGAACCTTTAGACGAATGACATAAGGGATATTGTTGGCCAACAATTGATCAACTTCCTCTTTAGAAAGAGATAAAGAATTCCTTAGTTTTACTCGTGTTACTGCATTGTATTGAAATGCTGATCCTTGACTTTCAAAGGTTGTTCGCATGGCATCCAATTCTTCAGAAGTATCAAAGGCATAATAGGCTTTGCCAGAATTAATTAACTCATCCGCATAAGACTTATAAATATCTTTTCTTTCGCTTTGACGATATGGTTCATGAGGTCCACCAGCACCAATACCCTCATCAGGTGAAATGCCTAACCATGCCAAACTTTCTAGTATATACGCTTCAGCACCGGGAACAAAACGTGCTTGATCTGTATCTTCAATCCTTAGAATGAAGATACCTCCCAATTTTCGAGCTAATAAAAAATTATATAAGGCTGTTCGTACACCACCGATATGCAGTGGACCTGTAGGACTTGGGGCGAAACGAACACGTACTGAATTAGGCATATGAATTTATTTATGGGCAATACAAGAAATTTCTACTCGAACGTCTTTGGGCAAACGAGACACTTCTACCGTTTCACGTGCGGGAGGATTGACAGAAAAATACTGGGCATATACCTGATTTATTTGAGCAAAATGATTCATATTTTTAATAAAAATGGAGCACTTAACCACATCCTGAAAATCATAACCCGCTTCATTCAAAATATATCCCAAATTCTTTAAAACCTGATGGGTCTCTTCTTCAATATCTCCACCGGCCTCGTAAACTGACACAGCAATTTGACCTGATACATACAAAGCGCCCTGAACGGCAACCGCCTGAGAATAGGGACCAATGGCAGCAGGAGCTGATTCCGATAAAATTATTTTTTTTGTCATACCTTTGAAAAAAGAAATGCAAGTTACCAAAAAAATAAGGATTAAAGAATCTCCGACAAGCTTTCTCCCTAAAATATGCTTCCCAAAATTCAACCATTCATTCGCAAAAACAAGGGAATAGGCTTTATGCTTTTATCTTCTTTGTGTTTTGCTATGATGTCCGCTATGGCCCAAAGGATGAGTAAATTCTTCCCATCGGTTGAATTGGTATTGTTTCGAAATGCCGTAGGACTACCCTTTTTAATAATAAGTTTATGGCAAAAACCAGCTGTTCAAACAGGTGGAAAATTAGGCTTCTTAGTATTTCGAGGTATTTTAGGTGCCTTTACTTTATATTGTTTGTTTTATGCCTTAGAGCATTTAGGACTATCATTAACCAATACATATGGCCAAGCCTTCCCGCTCTTCATCGCCATTTTTACATTTTTATGGATCCCAACAGAAAGCTTAAAAAGTAGACAAGTATTATTTTTATTGATGGGCTTCCTAGGGATTTTACTCATATTCCAACCATCAGCCGATAAGCAATGGCAAAATCATTCGGTTGGATTGTTATATGCCATAGGAACCGCATTAGGATATATGGCGATAAAAGAAGCTCAAAAATATTATGACTCACGTTGGGTAATCTTCTCTTTCATGGCAGCGGGATTTGTCGCATCCAGCATATCCTTGACCCTGGGTACCTGGGGTAATTTACCCAATAGTTTTTGGTCAGGCCAATGGGTTAATCCCCAAGGAAGTCAATACATGGAGATTATCATTATGGGCCTTTTGGCGCTGGGAGTACAAAGCTTTACCACTCAAGCATTACGATTTGAAAAAACGAGCATTGTGGGGGCCGTAGGTAATAGTGCTGTCTTGTTTTCAATTTTAATAGAAATCATCTTGGGACATGGCCTACCTGATTTAGTAGTACTTATTGGTATGGCCTTGGTGATTGTGGGGAGCTATCAAATCTCAAAAAAATAGGATGTATTCTAAACCTTGACAGCGTTTGAAACGCTGTCAAGGTTAACGAAAAAAGGCCAGGCAATGATATCATCGCCTAGCCTTTTAAGCTAAATTATCAAATTCTTGATTAAGCAGTAGCTGAATTCATTACTTCCGTTTGCTTACGGATAGATTCTAAGTGAACCAATTTAAATAATTCTTCTACGAACTCAGGATATAAACCTAAGCCTTTAGCTTGGTTAGCACGGTCTCCATGTAATTGTTTCCAACGGTCAAGTTGTAATACAGCTACATTGTTATCACGCTTGTATTCGCCTAATTTTTCAACCACAGCCATACGAGCAGTTAATACCTCCAATAACTCGCGGTCAATATTATCAATTTTCTCGCGCAAAGCAGCTAATTCATCAGAGAAATCAGCACCATAATTGGCTTTTCTAACTTCTAATTCACGCAACATTTCTCCTAATTTCTCTGGAGTTACTTGCTGTGAAGCATCAGACCAAGCTGCATCTGGATCGCGGTGAGTTTCGATGATCATACCATCGTAATTCAAATCCAAAATACGCTGAGATAATTCCATCAATAAAGCACGCTTTCCAGCCATGTGAGATGGATCACCAATAATGGGCATTTGTGGGAACAAACGCTTCAATTCAACTGCCATAGCCCACATAGGTGAATTACGGTATTTAGTCTCTTGTGCATTAGAAAAACCACGGTGGATAGCACCTAATTTTTTAATTCCGGAACCTTGTAAGCGCTCAAACGCACCCACCCAAAGAGCTAAATCTGGGTTAACTGGGTTTTTCACCAATACAGGAACATCAACACCTTTTAACGCATCAGCTAAGTCTTGTACATTAAATGGATTTACAGTGGTACGAGCACCAATCCATAAAACATCCACACCATATTTTAAAGCTAATTCAATGTGCTCTGGTGTGGCTACTTCGATAGCTAATGGTAAACCTGTTTCTTTTTTTGCTTCAACCAACCACTTTAATGCTGGTTCTCCCATGCCTTCAAAACTTCCTGGACGTGTACGAGGTTTCCAAACACCAGCACGCATGATATGCGCATAACCTTCCGCTTTAATACGGCGGGCGGTTTCTAATACTTGGTCCTCAGTCTCAGCAGAACAAGGTCCAGCTATAATAAGCGGCTTGCCATCTGTCTGAATCCATTCTTGCATCGGCACTACTTCTAAATTGGCATTCATAAATTTGGATAGATTAAAAGAGCCTAGGCTCAAAACTGTTTTAATATTATTATTCTTGTGTTACAGATTCGGTTAAATTTTATTCACTTATATTTGCAGGCAATTTAAAAAAAATGACCCACCAAACATCTTCGAAAAACTTGAAAAAGCTATCTTTTGAGGACACCCAAATCGCCTTTGCTTCTAAAAGTGATTTTCAACTTCGCAAGTCCTATTGGATTTTTGCGATAATGAACCAAAATTGGCTTGTAAAGTTAGGGACTTTTTTCATCAAATTATTCCTTTTCTTACATTTACCTGTTAAAAAAATAATAAAAACTACTCTTTTTGGCCAATTTTGTGGGGGAGAATCTATACAGGAATGCCAAACCACCATTCATGAACTTGATAAAGCTCACATTGGTACTATTCTGGATTATTCGGTTGAGGGAGAAGAAAACGACAAATCTTTTCAATTAACTAAAAATGAAATACTTAAAACCATAGTTCAATCACACGAAAACAGTGCTATACCCTTTGCTGTTTTCAAGATGACGGGGATTTTTAATAGTGAACTATTGGAGAAATATCAAACAGAAAAAGGACTGACGGAAGAGGAAGAAGTAGATTTCCTCAAAAGCAAAGAATATTTGGTTGAAATTTGTCAAGAAGCATACCAACAGCAGGTTCGTTTATTCATTGATGCGGAAGAAAGTTGGATTCAAAACACCATAGATGAATTATGCTACGAAATGATGCAGCGATTTAACCAAAAAACTGCTATCATTTTCAACACTTTCCAAATGTATCGAGTAGATATGTTGGAAAATCTTCATCAGGCCATTCAAAAGGCCGTCGATCAATCCTATTTTTTAGGGGTGAAGTTAGTTCGCGGTGCCTATTTGGAAAAAGAACGATTAAGAGCACATGAGGACGAATATTCGGAACCTTTGCACAAAGAAAAAGAGGCAACAGACCGCGATTTTAATTTAGGCATTCAGGCATGTTTGGAACACTTGGATCAAGTGCATTTCTGTGTGGGGACACATAATGAGCAAAGTTGTCAATTATTATGCCAATGGATGGATGAAAAAGGTATTCCATCAAATCATCCTCATATATATTTTGCTCAATTATTGGGAATGTCAGATAATATTTCCTACAATTTAGCGTCTTCAGGGTATAATGTGGCCAAATATGTACCATATGGTCCTGTTTCCGCAGTAATGCCTTATCTATTCCGCCGAGCTGAAGAAAATAGTTCCATTGCCGGACAAACATCCAGGGAGTTTGCCCTTTTACAAAAAGAAGTGAGCCGAAGAAATAACCTATGAAGTTGAAAAATTACCGCTACTTTTTAGTCAGCATTGCTATTATTCTCATTGATCAAGCCATCAAATTATCTGTGCATTTTTTCATGGAGCCAGGTTATTTTGGTCAAATTGAAATCATTGGAAGCTATTTCAAGTTACACTATACCCTGAATCCAGGGATGGCCTTTGGTATTCAATTAGGCACTATTTATGGCAAATTAATGCTGACCACTTTTCGCATCATAGCGATGTTTGGCATTGGCTATTTCCTTTATAGTTTCACCAAGAAAAAGATGCATTCCGGATTATTGGTATGTATGGGATTAATTTTGGGAGGTGCCATCGGAAACTTAATCGATTCCATTTTTTATGGCGTATGGTTCAATAATGCCCCAGCCAATGCTCCAATGACCTGGTTTCATGGCCAAGTAATTGATATGTTTTTCTTTGATATTTGGGAAGGTATTTTACCCAACTGGATACCCATTTGGGGAGGAAGCTATTATTCTACGCCCATTTTCAATTTTGCTGACGCTTCCATTTTTTGTGGTGTCGTGCTTTTCTTGATCTTTCAAAATAGATTTCTAGAAAAACATAGCTCAGAAGAAAATAAAGAATTGATTTCGGAATCTATCGAATCTAAAGAAAACGAAGATTCTTCCCATTAGAATCTAGCGAGTATTTGGTATATTCAACGAATGGAAACCTATACTCTATTCTTTTTTCTAGCTCTTTTGGCCGAAATAATAGGTACGGTTAGCGGATTCGGTTCTTCTATCCTATTTGTTCCACTGGCCTCTTTGATTTTAGATTTCAAAATTGTTTTGGGAGTAACCGCAGTATTTCATGTATTTAGTAATACCTCCAAAATTCTTTTATTCAGAAAAGGAATAGACAAAAACATTGTCATTAAACTTGGCATACCTGCAGTCCTATTTGTCATATTGGGGGCATTATTAACTAGTTTAATTCCTCAAAAAAAGATTGAGTTAAGCATGAATATCATCATCCTTGCTCTATCGTTTTATTTAATGTCAGGAGCTCATCGGAGAATTCAAAAAAACAATCAAAACCTGTATTCAGGTGGAGCTATATCTGGCTTTTTAGCCGGTTTAATTGGCACAGGAGGGGCAATTCGAGGTGTTACCCTAGCCGCATTTCAATTAGAAAAAGATGTATTTATCGCTACATCTGCGGTCATTGATTTTGGAGTAGACCTGAGCAGAGCAGTTGTATATATTTCACAAGGTTACTTCCACCGGGAACATATCATTCTCATTCCTTTTTTGATTATCATCAGTATTTTAGGGACATACATTGGTAAAATCATTTTAACCAAAATATCCGAAAATGCCTTTCGATACATCGTTTTATCGGTGATAATTATTACGACCATCCTTCAGACGGTTCATTATTTTCAAGAATAAAAAAAATCTTATTTACTGACATTTGACATATTTTTAGCACAAATACAGGTTTCTAGCTGAATAATGTCGAAATTGCGCGGGTATTCAGTGAATGGCTCAGAAAGTATTGAACCATTTTCGTCATGATGTCGTTGGATACATTAGCTTAACATGCATTTTTATTTCTATGGCTAACACGAATCTTATCGGACTAGACAGTCAAAAGTCAAAAGAACTAGCCGCTAAATTGAATATCCTTTTAGCAGATTATCAAATTCTTTATATCAATGCTCGAGGTTTCCATTGGAACATTTCGGGTGATAAGTTTTTTGAATTGCATTTGAAATTTGAAGAAATTTATAATGATGCTTTGTTGAAAATTGATGAAATCGCAGAACGTATTCTAACGTTAGGCCATACCCCATTACATTCTTTTACGGATTATGTGTCTCATTCGACCATTAAAGAAGTCAAGCATGTATCGGACGGAAAAGAAGCTTTAAGCCATATTTTAGAAGGTTTTCAAGCGCTTATCCTTTTGGAAAGAGAATTATTGAATTTAGCCTCTGATGCTCAAGACGAAGGCACAAACGCCCTCATGAGCGATTACATACGAGAGCAAGAGAAATTAATTTGGATGTTTGCTGCATTTCTTAAAAAATAATACGTCTACATTTCAGAAAACGAGTTCCTTTTCGTCCGACCGGTGATCAAGAAATCAAAACAACCCGGTCGATAAACAAAAAGGCAATATGTCATTTGAAAAATTAAATTTAATTGAGCCTATTCTGAAGGCTTTACAATCAGAAGGGTATACAACCCCCACCCCTATTCAAGCTCAAGCCATTCCTTTGGTTTTGGACAGAAAAGATTTATTGGGATGTGCGCAAACAGGTACAGGTAAAACGGCTGCATTTGCGATACCAATTATTCAACTATTAACTCAAGACAAACATTTACCTGCAGGCAAAAGGCTAATTAGAAGTCTTATATTGACCCCTACACGTGAATTAGCTATTCAAATTGGTGAAAGTTTCGAAAGTTATGGTAAAAACACCAATTTGCGCTACAAAGTGATCTTTGGCGGGGTTAGTCAGCATAGTCAAGTGGAATCATTACGTGCTGGTGTAGATATATTAGTAGCCACTCCAGGTCGATTATTGGATCTGATGAATCAAAAAATCATTAGTCTCCAAAATATACAGTTCTTTGTATTGGATGAAGCAGATCGAATGTTGGACATGGGCTTTGTTCATGATGTAAAGAAAGTGATTGCTAGGTTACCACAAAGACGTCAATCATTGTTCTTTTCCGCTACGATGCCCCCAGCTATTGTTGAGTTGGCCAACAGTATTTTAGTCAATCCTTCAAAAGTGGAAGTGACTCCCGTCTCATCCACGGCAAACACAATTAATCAGGTGATTTATTTTGTTGATAAGGACAATAAACGAAAATTATTAATCGATATTCTCAAGGATAAATCCATTGAAAGAGCTTTGGTATTTACAAGAACAAAGCATGGTGCTGACCGAGTAGCCAAAGATTTAACCAAAGCTGGAGTTAATTCGCAGGCCATACACGGAAACAAATCACAGAATGCCCGTCAAACAGCCTTGAATAATTTTAAATCCAAACTTACGCGGGTATTGGTAGCAACAGATATTGCGGCTCGAGGTATTGATATTGATGAATTAACCCACGTAATTAATTACGAGCTTCCGAACATACCTGAATCTTATGTACACCGAATTGGTCGTACAGGAAGGGCGGGGGCTAGCGGCATAGCCATTGGGTTTTGCGAAGCAGAAGAAAAAGAATATTTAAGAGATATTCAAAAATTAATAGGTAAACAAATCCCTGTTATAGAGGATCATCCTTATCCATTAATGAACCATACCATTGCAAAGAAGGCCGCTAAGCCACAAAGACCGCCAAGGGCAGCGAATGCTAGTTCCTCTCATAGAAATAGTGGAACACCTAGAACAGGTGGGGCCGCGGGTGCAAATACTTCTGGCACCTTTGAACCCAAAAAGAATACGCCTTATACGGGTTGGAAAAAGAATAAATACCAAGGGGGAAAAGCATAGGCTTGAGCTTCCCTAATTGATGAGGTGTTGGTCATCAAATATAACTAGGGGACTTGGAGACTAGGGAGCTAGGAGACTAGGAGATTAGGGATTAGGGATTAGGGATTAGGGATTAGGGATTAGGGATTAGGGATTAGGGATTAGGGAACTAGGAGATTTGTCAACTTTTAAAAAGTTGACAAATCTAAAAGCTTGACAAATCCCAAGGCTAGACAAATTCTAAGGCTTGACAAATCCCAAAGCTTGAAAAACCTGAATGCTTACAAATCAAAAAGCTGAAAAAACTCAAAACTAATGAGCAAAAAGTAAGCAAACCTGGCTTAACAAATGTAAGCCAAAAGCAATTCAATAACTTGATATAATAAGCGCTGATTCGAAAAAAATCAAGTAGTTGGAACACATAAAAAAAGGGTGCAAGTCAGACTTGCACCCTTTTTTATCAACAAATAATACTTATTTCTTCGTTGCTGGAGTAGCTGTTTTTGTAGCTGGAGTGGTAGTAGCAGCAGCTGGAGTAGCTGTTACTGGCTTTGGAGTTATACCCATTTTCTTTAATACTAAATCAGAGATACTTGCATCAGCAGGATAGTGTAATAAAATCGGTGCGGTACCCATACCTGCATCGTAATTAAATACATAAGTATAAGCATTTTCATTAGCTACCGCATGCATATTTTCCTCTATTTTCTTCAACAAAGGCTGCAACAATTGTGCTTGCTTCTTTTGTAAAGAAGATTGAGAATTTTGTTGGAACTCTTGAATAGAAGTTTGAAGGTTCTGTAATTCCTTTTCTCTATCTTGTTTAATGATATCAGCAGTACTAGCTGGCAATTTTTCAAATACAGCTAATTTATCTTGAAAGTCTTTTACCTTACCTTGGTACAAAGTCTCATATTGCTTTTGCGTATTTTTCAAATCCTCTTCCACTTGTTTAGCTTCAGGCATTTGACTTAATATGTAATCTGCATTGATAAATCCGATCTTAATCTGCGCCTTAAGAGGCAAAACAGCCATTCCGAACACTAGGCCCATGGCCAACAAAAATTTGGTTTTCATACGTTTGTTTAATTGATTATTAATTTTCTTTTACTGGTTTACTTTTATCAGTTGCTTTATCGACCAAATTAGGATCTAGTTCCAATCCCAATTCTTCCAATACGTAATCAGAATAGTCGTGTACCGGATTGGTATAAATCATAGCCAATCCATCATTTGCCTTATCAAATAAGAAATCGAGTCGCTTTTCACGAACTACTTTTTCAACCGCTTTAGACACTTCATCCAAGATAGGTTTCAAAGCTGCTTGCTTAAACTTAAACAATTCACCTTCTGTTCCAAATATTCGATTTTGAAAGGTCTTGGCTTCATTGTCTTTTTGACGGATTAGATTTAACCTTTGCTGGCGTAAATCTTCTGTCAAAAGAAGTTCTTCTAACTTATATTCCCGCTCCAATTTAGCGACTTCCTCATTTTTACTCGAAATCTCCTGAATCCACTGTTTAGTCATCTGATCTATCTTAGCCTGCACCTGCTTATATTCTGGCATTTTAGACGTAATAAATTCAGTATCAATGTATCCAAATTTCTGGGCAAAAGACCTTTGTCCTAGCACCGTAAGCATCAAAATTAATAAAAAAATCGACTTTTTCATTGTCTGCTGCTAAATCACTATCGAATCTGTTGACCGATAGAGAAGGTAAAGGCCTGGCGTCCAAAATCACTATCTCCTGGTCTTGGTTTATCAAATCCAAAACCATAATCAATACCAATCATACCAAATGCCGGCATAAATATACGTGCTCCAAATCCTGCTGACTTGTACAAGTTAAAAGGATTGTAATCAGATAAGCTAGAGAAGTTATTTCCTCCCTCAGCAAAACCCAATACAAAAATAGTCGCAGAAGGATTTAAGGATACAGGATAACGAACTTCCATCACAAACTTGTTGTACGCCACTCCCCCATTTCCATATGATCCAGATGGTCCAATAACACGGTCTTTATAACCTCTTAAACCTACGATATCACGATTGAAAGAAAAACCTTGAACCATACCTGAACCTCCTAAGTCAAATCGTTCAAATCGAGTTGTTTCTTTTCCACCATAAGAGCCCAAGAAACCTAAGTGAGCACGCGTATGAAGGACAAATTTACCAGCTAATGGACTAAACCAACTAGCATCTAACATCCATTTATGGTACTCAATCAATTGACCTGATTTATTTCCTCCTAATAAAGAATAAGGTGGAGTTAAGGATGCTGTCAATGAAAAACTAGATCCTGAACGAGCAAATGTAGGGTTGTCTATACTATTTCTAGAAAAATTAGTCATGAAAGTAACCGAAGTAGAAATACCTTGAGGATAAGCCCAAGTATAGTAACGGTCTACGTCATATTGCGAAAATGATAAAGAGTGACTCAAAGAGAAATAATCATCCGGCCATTTCAAACGCTTTCCTAAACTGAAAGTAATACTATTCACATTGAAGTGAGCCGATAACAATGAATCTGGCACAGAATAACTTTGATAGCCACCATAACCTCCATAACCACCATAGCCGCCGTAGCCACCATAACCACCATAGCCGCCAAATCCACCGCCTAGACCACCAAGTCCCCCACCAAGACCTTGTCCACCATAACCTGTCGTTCTAAACTGATATGGGTAAGAAATACTACGATTTAATGCAATAGAAAACGAGTTAGGCTTTTTACCTCCCAACCATGGTTCAGTGAAAGTCAAACTATAATTTTGAAATGCCACTCCATTGGCCTGAAAACGAACCGCCAATTTTTGACCATCTCCAGCTGGTAATGGTCGCCAAGCTGACCAATTGGTCAAATTTTTAGCTGAGAAGTTGTTAAAGACCACTCCAAGGGTTCCTACAAAACCCACGTAACCACCCCAACCTCCAGACAATTCAATCTGATCGGAAGGCTTTTCCTCCACATTGTACTCAATATCCACTGTTCCATCGGCACGAGGCTGAGGATTGGGCGAGATTTTTTCTGGGTTAAAATAGCCAATTTGAGATAACTCACGAACCGTACGAATAATGGCTGATTTATTGAATTTTTGACCTGGTAAGGTACGAATCTCACGCATCACCACGTGGTCAGAAGTTTTGGTATTACCATTCAAAATCACTTTGTTGATGGTAGCCTGTTTTCCCTCTGAAATTCGAATGGTTAAATCTATGGAATCACCTACGATGGACGTTTCAACGGGTTCTGCATTGTAATATAAATACCCATTATCCATGTAAACCGAACTCAAATCCTCTCCTGGATTTCCTCCCATTTTTTTATCTAATTCCTCGGTATTATACACATCCCCTTTTTTGACTCCCAATACATCCTTCAAAACGGAGTCTGGATAAATGTAGTTTCCTTCAAAAAAGATATTTCGATAGTAATATTTACGACCTTGAACTAATTTGACCTTCAAGTTAACCGATTCATTATCATGACGGTAAACGGAATCAGAAATCAATTGGAAATCACGGAAACCCAATTTATTCATGGCTGCCAAAAGTTTCTCTTTATCTTCATCCCACTTCTTAGGAACAAACTTTGATGGCTTAAAAATACGACCAAACCGAACTTGCTTGGTGTTTTTAATTTTTCTCAAAATAAGCGATTGTTGGGAAGGCTCTATTCCGTCTAAAATTATTTTATGTACCTTAACTTTTTCACCTTTATTAACCGTAACAATCAAGGTGGCGTTATTTCCTTTAGTGGTATCCGTTTTTACAACGGATTTGGTAGTAACATTTAAACGACCCTTTTCTTGGTAATATTTACGAATAACTAATTCAAGATTTTTACGCAGTGTTTCTGTAATTATTTTCCCTTTGTAGGCTTTTACTTTTTCATTCAAAGTCTCTCTTTCTCCCTTTCTAATCCCGTCGTAGGTAATGGCAAATAAACGAGGCCGCTCCTTCAATTGGATTCGCAACCATATTTTCTCTCCTTCTACTTTTTCGGCAAAAATCTCAACATCTTCCAAAATACCCTGATCCATGATCTTCTTGATAGCAGAAGCTATGGCATCTCCGGGAACTTTAATTTTATCTCCCACCTGTAAACCCGAAATGTTTACCATGGAATTAGCATCATAAAATTGGGATCCAGAGATAGAAATCCCCCCAATGGTATATTCTTGGGGCAATGAATAGGAAAATGTAGGTTCTGCACTGCTAGGTGTGGTGGAAAAAAGACGCCCACCCAAGCCTTGAGCTAATACACCTTGACTTACAATCATCATCAAACTGAAAAACAAGCCCAATGATTTCCATTGTAATTGGCACGCGTTAACTCGATTCATTAAATATCTATTTTTCATACGAAGCCTTAGCCTTCACTTTTAACTTGTTCACTCGTTTTACCAAATCGTCTTTCTCTCATTTGGAAATCAACGATAGCCTGATGTAAATGTTCTTTTCTAAAATCAGGCCAAAATAAATCTTCAAAAATATACAATTCGGCATAAGCCAATTGCCATAACATAAAATTACTAATTCGGTGATCACCACCGGTTCTAATCATTAAATCTGGATCAGGCATTCCTGCGGTCGACAAATGCTGGTCAATGACCAGATCATTAATATCATTTGCTTTCAACTCCCCTTTTTCTACCTTTTCAGCTACCTTTTTAGTGGCTTGCACCAAATCCCACTTTCCAGAATAAGACAAAGCTAAGACTAAAGTTAAGCCCGTATTATTTGCTGTCTTATCCATGGCTGCCAGCAATTCTCTTTGAGATT
This sequence comes from Aquirufa sp. Wall-65K1, assembly GCF_054558475.1. Lineage (NCBI taxonomy): Bacteria > Pseudomonadati > Bacteroidota > Cytophagia > Cytophagales > Flectobacillaceae > Aquirufa > Aquirufa sp. Wall-65K1. Next base: position 131,076 of record NZ_JBPXKD010000007.1, read on the forward strand.
TATCTGGCAATGACTCTATGTTACCAATGGCCTTTAAACGCACCTGATTCTTCATCATGGTGGGCAATTCCTCGTTGATGGTACTCACCAATAAACTCATCAAGGCCATCACCTCGGCTTTGGGTCTATTCCAATTTTCAGTGGAAAAGGCATACAAAGTCAAAAATTTTACCCCTAATTCTCCACAACCTTCTATGGTTTCCCTAACTGCCTGAATCGCATTACGATGACCAAAAATTCGATCTGTGAAACCCTTCTGTTTCGCCCAACGACCATTACCGTCCATGATAACGGAAATATGGGCAGGAAGATTGTTAAGGTCAATGGATTCTTTCACAAATAGGGCAATAATTAATCGGATAAAACAAAGTGGTAAAGATAGCTAATTTGAACACCTATTCAAAATGCACGGAGCAATCAATAAACTTTGGGACAAAAGATGGATTGAATAGTATAAGTAACAGAAAAACCGAGATGTAAATATTGGTCTCCACCGTCTAGGGTAAAGCTTTCCATACTTCCATTGTGTGAGGCAACTTGGTCTAATTTATCAGTAAACACTTTTCTACTACCCAGCTCCCCACGAATCCCCCAATTTTTATTGATTTGAAACTTGACCCCAATTCCAAATGGAATGGCGGGAGTTAAAAAGGCATCAATTTTATCTGGACTAGCAAATACTGCTGCCAATCCACCATAGAAATAGGGGGTCCAATTAACATGTCTAGGATCAATTTCATAATCCAAAAAATTATAATCTACGATACCAGAAAATTCCGTGATTGAAGTGGCAAAAATGGAAGCATCGGCAACTTTTCCATTAGGAGTTATCACGGTTGGAGGAGTTCCCACGGGAAAAAATGTACTGGGCCTATTGGCAATATTACCTTGAAGCCGACTCACCATCATTTGAAAACGATAGGAAAAAGCATGCCTTTCTTGATAAGAAACAAATAAGTGCATGGCAGGCAAAGTTTCCTTTAACTCAGCCACGCTAGGTCGATATCCCCAATCGGCTAATTCCCCTTTATATGCAGTAGCACCAAAACCTGCACCCCATGCCCACCTTTGAGCTTTTAGATCCGTAGATTGAGCTAAAAAGAAAACAAGAAGACACAAAAAACTGGCCTTGTATATGTTGGAGGGTACTATCGTGGCAGTGGAGGACAATCAATCTTATTTTTTAAATGATAAATCAAGCGAATTTGGGTAGTAAAATACTGGTCAGAACCTTTGGCGACTAAAGGGGGATTACCTGAACCCGTGAGTAAGTTGGGTCTACGATCTGCCAAAGTATTAGCCGCGAACCATTCTGTTGAACGGTCAGTAATCAATGAAGTTACAGCAGGAACATTCACACGGTTATCGGATACATCGTCCAAATAATCAGAAAACGCAATACGATATCCAAAATCAAATCCAATATCAAAGGATTGATTGAGTTTGTAACGAATTCCAAAACCAAAAGGTACAGCACCTGTAATTTTAGAGTAATCGACACCTTCGGTTTGCAAAGATTGTAAATCGGTATTCCAATCCTGCTGAACAGGTGGAACTGTAGTTAAAAAATTTGTCTCATGCGTTGCAGGCCTTCTCGTGGTTGGGTTAAAATACACCCCAGATAGCCCTGCATATAAATAAGGTGACAAAGTTCTGCGCTTGGGCAAGTTTTCCTCGTTTCCTAGAATTTCATAAATACCTATCAGAGATAATTCCTGCATATCCGTTCTAAAATGCAAGTTTCTGGTATAACTTGGTTCGAATCGACCAGCTGGATCAAAATAATTATCATCAGCAGCAATGCGGATATAGGTAAAGCTTCCTTGGATACTAAAATGCTTTTTAAAATGACGGGTATATTGTAACCCGGCATTCCAACGCAAGGTTTTACCTCCTACATCCAGTAAGGTCATAGCTGGTGAAATATCGCCAAGGTAAGTAGAGGATCCGGCACCAAAACCAAAAGATGAGTGAGCTTTAAATGGACTTTTAGGAGCTGCTTTTTTGCTATTTTGACCCAAAAACCAAAATTGTGCCTGCACGGAGGTGGATGCCAAAAGAGAAATCAAAATACAAAAGCTGAAGAGTCTGATCATAGATGATGCTGCTAGTTAGATCATAAAACGTTGATACCCCCTCAAATGTTGCAGTAAAAGGCGCTACGAATATACAAATTTATGGCTTGTATTAAAATTACCCCCTTACTGAACAATCATCCTTTTGTGCATCGAAAGCCCTGATGTACTAGACATATGTACCAAGTAAATGCCCGGAGAAAGACCTAATGCGCTCAAAGTCAACTGATAAGTCCCTTTTGTCCGCGTACCTTGATAAATAGTCTTGATCTCCTGTCCTTGTATATCATAGAGACTAATTTTGATGTCTAAAGCTGGTTTATATACGGCATATTGGACGGTAGTAAAATCAGTCACAGGATTAGGCATAGGAGAATTCAACTCCATTCCCAAAGTATCTGGTAAGACATCTGGAGAATTTTTATAAATAGGTACACGCTCAAATGTCTGTTTGAAAAGCTCCTGCGTCTTATAGGCATCTAATCCTAGATGATCGCGAAGGACCGTACTATAAATCTGACGATAATCGAAATTATAGCGTAAATCGCCATTATTATCCAAATTAGTTAAATTAGGATTGGCTCCAATTAAGCCTCCACGAACGGAATTTCCAATAAACAGCATAGGTGCTGCCGTTCCATGATCTGTTCCTTGTGTACCATTTTGATTTACTCTCCTTCCAAACTCTGAAAAAGTCATGATGCTGACGGAATCTGCTAAACCTTGGTTGGTCATATCATACTGAAAAGCTGAAACCGCCTCTGAAATGGTTTTCCATAAGTTGGCATGCTGGTTTTTTTGATTCGCATGGGTATCAAATCCGCCAATATTAGCTAGGTAAACCGGTGTCTCCAATCCTCCAGCCACTAATCTAGCGATGATACTTAATTGTCTAGCTAAATTTGAATTGGGGTAAGTGTAAGTATTTTTTGCCTTATTGGCTGCGTCCCGAATAACGGTGGAATATTGTATGGATGAACTCGCGATTTGCTTTAGAAAAGCCAACTCGTCACCGGCAAGGGTAGCAGGTGGTAATTCAGCATCAGCTAAGGTGCCAGAAACTAATTGGTAAAATAAATTGGGATCTTCAAATACGGTCCCAACCCTTCCCACATCCGTTTGAAATAAGAGTGATTCCACAGACCCAAGTTGTATTGCCATGGGATCCTTAGGCAATTGAATGGGATAGTTGGGGTATTGCATTTCTAAAAAACGGCCTGCCCAGCCCTCATCCCATACGGTCGCGGCATCGGAACCTGTATTCCAAATATCCGTAGCTCTAAAGTGAGATCGATTAGGATTAGCATACCCAACGCTCTGCGCAATGGATACCAGTCCTTTATCGTACAAAGCCTTCATGCTGGTCATGGCAGGATTCATGTACATGCCATTGGAAAGCGGAAGAGCATCAGCCCTTTTAATGGAAATATCTGGCCTCTTAGAAAAATAATTATCGTCCTCAGCAGGTATTATGGTATTTAATCCATCATTACCTCCATTGAGTTGAATAATAATCAAAACCTTCCCTCTTGCCGAACTTGCATAGGGAATGGCTCCAAATGCTTTCCCTGAAATGGAACCCATACCCCAGGTCACCCCACCACTAAGCAAGGCCATTTGACGCAAAAACTTTTGGCGGCTAATTTCTTTTTTCATTTTATGCCAATTGATATTCAGGTAAACGCATCATTGCTTTCAAAAATTTATTAATCCTCGCATCTGCATTGGGTGTATACGTGGACCAATTGGCTGCAATAGTGCCATCCAAAAGGACTTCCAGTAAAAATGCCTTTCTAGCTTCAGTTAAGGGGAAGCGAATGAATAATTTGACCATTTCATCCACAAATTCCTTGGGTTTTTCAGCATTGGAAGATAACCTAGCAAAAGCTATGGGATCTAATTTTCCCGTGACCGTAGCCCCATTATACCTTTTCCCACTTAAAAGTGAATCCGTAAACCCTGATCGGTAGGAATAGGTTGTTGAGCTGATCCAATCGCGCTGGCCTTCCCAACCCGAAACATCAGGTGGCTGAAACAACTGCATTTGAAGGATGATTGCCATATCATACCAGTTCTGTAAATCTGGGTTTTTCAATTCCAATTGCTTAGCTGCCCCTACGATCAACTCCGTTGGGCTCTTAATTTTAGCTGCTATAATTTCTGGTTTATAAAACTCCTCTGAAGTAAATATGAATTTCAATAAGGGCTTTAACTCAAAATTGTTTTGCCTTAAAACCGCAGCCATTTTTTTTACAAACACCTCATCTGGCTTGTAATAAACGAATTCCTTGTAAATCTTCCGACTTATGAATTCGGCTGCTGCTGTTAGTGTAAAAATATGATCAATCAGGCCATTATTATCAAATCGGGCAGTTTTACCTAAAACCGTAAGACTAGTTTCTCGGTACCACCTTGTTGCATCAAAAACCGAAACCAATCCCCTTACTTGCCATCCTGAAAATACTTTGGCTGCTTGCTTGATGTCATTCTCAGTATAGTTACCAATCCCTAGCGTAAATAATTCCATTACTTCCCGGGCATAATTCTCGTTGGGAGAAGTCCCCCTACTATTATTACCATCCAAATAGATGAGCATGGATGGATCAATACTAATATCTTTCACTAATTGCTTAAAATCCCCAAAGGCATATTTTCTAAAAAGCTGATTTTGCTTGTAAGCATATTGAGGATAATTTACTTTTTGCCTCTCGTTGGAAAAATGGTTATGTAAGAATAAAACCATTTTTTCCTGCATGCTGAGTGATTCTTTATGCATACGGCTGTACCACCATTTCGTCAACTGCAAAAACCAAGGACCAGCCTGATTCCTATCCAATTGAGCTTGCTCAGGAGTTAAATCCACCCAAGTATCAGGTGGGGAAGGAAGTGGAATATCCTTTAAAATAGCTAGGTCTAGCAAATCATTAAAATTGCCATAACCCATAGCTCGCTCTAAATCCGTTTTAGAATAGCCGAACAATACGCGGGATAATAAATGGGAAACATGGGTGGTATTCCAAGTTAACATGGTGTCCATGTGTTTAAATGTATTTCACAAAAGCCATTGAAATACAGCCGTTAATAAGTTTAAAGTAGACTGTAATAATAAAGCAATCAAACTTAATTATCAAATAATTGATAAATTAACTTGTCATTTTTCTATTTTCAAGAAATCTGGGAACTTCTCCTGGGGGTATTCCGTTTTACTGAAGTTTACTGATAAAATATTTTGGAACGGATCAAAAAAATTAACCGTAGAAACCAAAAAAAATCACTTGATTTGCGAGAATTATCCCTTTTCCTATGTCACAAGCTTATACCCCACCCAGAAGAGCTCCTCGAAAAAAATTAAAAATGCCCTTGTTCGGCAATATGGTTGGTGGCAATTCAGGTTCAGGAGAATCGGTGGATTGGGGAGGAAAAAATTTCACCAAACTTGTATTCATCGTTGGAACTTTAGGATTATTGGCCCAACTTTTTTTGCCTAACCTTTGGGCAGAAAAAATGTATGATTCACCAATTGAACTTCGCGATTTAGCTTTGGAAGGGTCTATTCGTAAAAAGTATACGGATGCCACTAACCCAAACGAAATACATTACATCTTGGTTGTGAAGCAAAAAGACGGGACACGTAGAAAATTAGATTTACATTTGGCCGATCCTGTATTTTTCGATCAAGTAGCTGTTCCGCAGCGACTTAAAAAAGAGTCTGGATCCTTGAATGTGGTCGTTACCCGTTTTTCCAAACCAGATACCACCATGACCATAAAGTTTAAAGATTAACATGTCGCATCATCTATTTTTGGTCAATCAATTAGCACAATATATATTCCAAAAGTTCTGAAAGTGATTTACTCTAGCCCAATCCTGGAGAATTTAGAGATTTTAGAGATTAATTGGTAAATTGCATATTCAATTTTAAAATGGCCTAGGTAGGCACACATTCTATACAATGTTATCCATCTTCAGCAAAACAGTAACCAAAATATTTGGAACCAAGTCGGAAAGAGACATCAAAGCCTTGATGCCGATTGTCGACAAAATAAAAGAAGAGTACGCTCGCTTGAGTTCCATCTCAGACGATGAATTGCGTCAAAAATCCTATGATTTTAAAGCTCGTATTCAAGCATTTTTAGCTGATATAGATGCTCAAATAGATAGCTTACATGCACAGGGTCAAGCCACCGAGGACATAGATGCCAAAGAGAAGTTTTTCCAAGAGATTGATAAATTAAATCTGGAACGCAATAAGCAATTAGAAGTCATTTTGAATGAAATTCTACCAGAAGCATTTGCCGTAGTTAAAGAAACGGCTCGTCGCTTTACCGAGCATAAACAATTGGTGGTTCAAGCCAGTATTGAAGATAAATTCATTGCTTCCAAGAAATCCAATGTAACCATAGATGGCGATAAAGCCATCTGGTCAAATACCTGGGATGCCGCAGGAAATACCATTACTTGGGACATGATACATTACGATGTCCAATTGATTGGAGGTATTGTATTGCACCAAGGAAAAATCTCTGAAATGGGCACAGGAGAAGGTAAAACGTTGGTTTCTACCCTTCCCACTTATTTAAATGCTTTAGCTGGCCGAGGTGTACATATTGTTACTGTCAATGATTATTTAGCTAAACGTGACTCGGAATGGAATGCGCCTTTATTTGAATTCCATGGGTTACGAGTAGATTGCATTGATAAGCATGAACCCAATACCGAAGAGCGTAGAAATGCCTATGCAGCGGATATCACCTATGGTACTAACAATGAATTTGGCTTTGATTATTTGCGCGACAATATGGCTCGTAGCCTAGAGGACCAAGTTCAAAGACCGCATCATTTTGCTATGGTGGATGAGGTTGACTCCGTTTTAATTGACGATGCAAGAACCCCATTGATTATTTCTGGCCCTATTCCTCGTGGAGATGAGCAAGAATTTGATGTCTTCAATCCTCGAGTTCAAAAGCTTGTTGAAGCTCAAAAGCAATTAGTACAAAACTTTTTAGTTGAAGCCAAGAAACAGATTGCGGCAGGCGATAAAAAAGAGGGTGGATTAGCATTATTTAGGGCTTTCCGTGGTTTACCTAAATCCAAACCATTGATTAAGTTTTTATCGGAATCTGGAAATAAGCAAATTTTACATGAAACGGAATCCATTTATTTGGCAGAAAACCAAAAATTAATGCCACAAGCAGATTCTCCTTTGTTATTTACCATTGAAGAAAAAAATAACCAAGTAGAATTAACCGAAAAAGGATTGGAATTCATGAGTGGTAATACCGAAGATCCAAACTTCTTCGTACTTCCAGATTTATCCATTGACCTTAATAAAATTGAGAAAAATAAAGAGCTGTCAGATGCTGACCGTTTATCTCAAAAAGAACAATTGATTCGTGAATACAATGATAAAGCCAGCCGAATACATACGGTCAATCAATTGTTAAAGGCATATGCATTGTTTGAGAAGGATACGGAATACATCATAGTAGACGGCAAAGTGAAAATTGTGGATGAGCAGACTGGTCGTGTGATGGAAGGACGCCGTTATTCGGATGGTTTACACCAAGCGATCGAAGCGAAGGAAGGCGTTAATGTGGAGGATGCTTCCCAAACTTATGCCACCATCACCTTGCAAAATTATTTCCGTATGTACCACAAATTAGGTGGTATGACCGGAACAGCCGAAACGGAGGCTGGTGAGTTTTGGACGATTTACAAATTGGACGTCGTTTCTATTCCAACCAACCGTCCTATTCAAAGAAAAGACGCGGAAGACAAAGTATATCGTACGGTTCGTGAAAAATACAATGCTGTAGCCGAAGAAATTCAAGAGTTAGTGAACCAAGGCCGACCTGTTTTAGTGGGTACGACTTCAGTAGAAAACTCAGAATTAATTAGCCGTTTATTGACGATTCGTAAGATTCCTCACAATGTATTGAATGCGAAGCAACATGCACGTGAAGCAGAGATTGTAGCCGAAGCTGGTCAATCGGGTAAGGTAACCATTGCGACAAACATGGCGGGACGTGGTACAGACATTAAGTTAAGTCCGGAATCAAAAGCTGCTGGTGGTTTGGCCATTATTGGTACTGAAAGACATGAATCAAGACGTGTCGATAGACAGTTACGTGGTCGTGCGGGTCGTCAAGGAGACGTGGGATCATCTCAGTTCTTTGTTTCTTTGGAAGATAATTTAATGCGTTTGTTCGGTTCTGACCGTATCGCTAAGGTGATGGATCGTTTGGGTATGGATGAAGGAGAAGTTATTCAACATTCCATGATTACCTCTTCCATTGAAAGAGCACAAAAGAAAGTAGAAGAAAATAACTTTGGTATTCGTAAACGATTATTGGAATACGATGACGTCATGAACTACCAAAGAAATGCCATTTATAAACGTCGACAAAATGCCCTTTTAGGAGAACGTTTATCTTTGGATATCATCAATACGATGTTTGATGTATGCCAAGATTTGGTGGGTCAATATTCAAGCTATGCTGAATTGGAATTGAAGGTTATCGAATTATTGGGCATTGAGCCACCATTTGTGGAAGAAGACTTCAACCGTTTATCTCCTGAGGTGAAGATTGAGCGTTTATTCTTGGCTGCAGAAGATCATTATAAGAGTAAAAATGAAGGTATAGCTCAGCAAGTTATTCAAGTAGCTCAAGAAGCTTTGCGTCAAGGATATTCCGGCATTCAGGTTCCTATTACCAATGGAAATTGGGTAACGGGTGTTGTGGTTGATGCGCAAAAGACCATTGATTCGCAAGGAAAAGAAGTAGTCAAAGAAATGGAGAAATTCATCACTTTGACATTGATTGACCAAGAATGGAAAGAGCATTTACGTGAAATGGATGATTTAAAGCAGTCCGTTCAAAATGCCGTATTCGAGCAAAAAGATCCATTGTTGATTTACAAATTTGAAGCCGTAAATCTATTCCAACGCTTTGTGTCAAGAGTAAATGTAGACACCATCAGTTTTGTATTAAAAGCAGAAATACCTGAAATTCAACAAACAAACCAAGCACAACAAGTTAAAAAAGAGAAGGCCCCGAAATTGCAATTAAGCAAAGATGAAGCTATTTCTTCCTTGTTGGGCGGTTTAGCCGGAGGACAAGGTGAAGAACAGCAAGAATACCATGACCCTTCTTCGAGGAGCGAAGAGAGAATTGCTCCGCGTCAGGCTATTAAAATTGCTGACCGAAATCAAAGAGTCACTGTTCAGTATCGCGATGGTTCCTTGAAGGAAAATGTCAAATATAAGACAGTGGAACAAGATGTAGAAAGTGGAGAAGCGGTTGTGATCGCCTAAAAACTACATATTATTTCCATATGAATTGGTTAGTTATGGGCGGCTCAGCGAGTCGAATAACTAACCATTTTTTTTGTTTTTTTGAAAATATTTAAATAATTAAATAATTTTCTAACTATTGTATTAAAACGTTCAAAATCTACTATACCATGCCATTTAAAAATCAAGTATTAACAGATCCGGTCAAAGGAGATGTTAACGAATTTCTAGAAACTGCTCAGGATAGCCAAGGTAAAACACAAATAAAATGTTAACGCATTTTTAACGCTGTCAAGGTTCGAAACCTTGCCAGCGTTGCGTTAACGGATTAAAATTCAATAAATTGTCCAAGAAATTGATAATTAAAAAAGGTAGGTACTAGCTATATAATCCATCGTTCTTTTCACTGATTTTTTGAAAATAATCCTTCCCATGAAAAAATTTCATACCTATTTTCTGCCCACATTAGTCAAACATTATCCCTTGACGGCCATTGAAATCATTTTCAAAATGGATGTCCTTTATCCCCAGATTTACGATGCTAGCTTAGCTGACTCTCAAAATCCCATCGACAAAAGATTATCTTTCAGTGCCTACTTTTTAGCCATGATTCAAAGTCTAGATGAGAAAGGGGAAAGTTATGAACAGATTAGACAAGTATGTTTAGAAGTAGCCAATGATTTTGTTCAGCCTAAAAATAGATTTCAACGATTGATCAAAACCTGGCCATCTCGCTTCATAGGAACTTGGTTGGGACGACTATTAATTCAAAACTTAAAAAAAGAAGCTGAAAAATCGGGACATCCTGATGGATTTATTGCTCGAATAGTGACGGATAAAGCATCTACGCATGGCTTAGGCTATGGCATTGACATCCTACAATGCGGTATTTGCAAGCAATTTCAAAAACATAATTATGCTCGGTTTACCTCCATTTTATGCGAGGTTGACCACTTGACTACTAGTTTAGCTGGATTAGAAATGATCCGACAAGGTACGATTGCCCAAGGTGCTGAGCGGTGTGATTTTAGGTATAAAATAAAAAAATAAAAGGCTGACTCCTTTACCAAAGCACAATATCATCTGCATGTGCTACTTCTAAACTAGATGTAGCTGCTAGCAATTCAGATTTAGCACAACGGGCCCTAGCGATGGCCACAGGCGTTTTGGAAACATCCAATAATTCGATGACCTCCCCTTTTTCAAAATCACCTAAAAACTCAACTACGCCCACAGAAAGCAAACTTTTTCTTTGAGATATAGCTTTTACTGCACCCTTATCCAATACCGCTTTACCACGAATCAAAGAACCTGTTGCCAACCACTTTTGCCGAGAATTCAAAGTAGCTTCCTGAGCTTCAAAAACTGTCCCTATTTTTTCGTGCAAGGCATCCACTATTCCCTCCTTTTGATCAAGGCCAAATATCACCACCTTAATTCCGAGCCGTGTTGCCATACGAGTGAATGTCAATTTGGAAATCATTCCTCCTAAACCAGAGCTAGATTTATCCGTACTTACCACACTTAATACCTCAGAATCAATCTCTTTAACATACCTGATGATATTTCCTGCTCCATCCAAAAGCCCTCCAACTGAGGTGGAAATCAATAGTTTAGAAGCTCCAAAACCTGTAGCTATCAAAGTAGCTAATTCATCATTGTCGGAAAATTTCAACTCTACATTACTCACTACGTCATTTTCATTGGCAATGGGTATAACTCCATTTTTCCAAAGCTCCTGGTAGGTTTCTTTTAATTGTAAAAATTGACCTCTCTGCGAAAAATGATGACGTTCGCAAAGACTTTGAGCAATAGAAATACCGTATTTCTGAAAATAATGATTGTATTTCGCTATCAAAATGGGATTTCCCACGGCGGCTGCGGCTTTACGTTCCGACAAACTTCCCTTGTAATTTTTAAAGACTGATTTACCTGCTGCCACAGCCCCACTCGATACCAATACAATATGGTAATTAGGCTGTAATTGAGCGACTTGCGAGGCTATTTTCTCTAAGGTTTGCTCGTTTACCTCCCCATTAGCATGGGTGATTGAGGACGATCCAAATTTTATTACTAGGATGGGTTTTGACATAATCAATCGATATTCCTGCAATTTAAGCAATAGAATTCATTCTTGGAATGTAGAATGGAGAATGGAGAGTGGAGAATGTAGAATGAAGAATGTAGAATGGAGAATGGAGAATTGCTTTATAAAAAGAAAACTTTCTATGATTTTGAAATTTTCAAAAAGCCACTTAAATTACTCAAATATGATTCAACCTACTCATTATCAGGCATATGGAAAATACCACATTACACAAACAGCAGGCCGACAAGCTCATATTTTTGGGCATTTTCTTGTTCTTTTTAGGATTGGTGATAGGATTACTCATCCCAATACTTGCCAAACCTAGATTAGGCTTATCCTCTCATTTAGAAGGAGTTATGAATGGCATGTTTTTAGTTATTTTAGGACTAATTTGGCACCGACTGAATTTATCAACTCTTTGGTTAAAATTAACTTTTCAGTTGGCCGTGGTAGGAACCTACCTCAATTTTCTAAGTATCGGTCTAGCAGCAGCGACAGGAGCAGGAAAATTATTACCCATTGCTGGAGGAAGGGAACAAGGGCCATTCATAGAATCTGTCATAACCATGGGCTTGGTTTTAGTCACCATCACTATGCTCTTAGTTTGTATTTTAGTCATGAAAGGATTGACCCAGCAAGCAAAATAGTACCTAGTTCAATAATCCATTCCGGGCAATTGAAAATGGCAGGTCTTTTTTAAGGCCTTGGCTAATCGACTTTTATATTCCCTCCGACTGATTTCAATGGCTCCATAACGTAGCACATTGTCATTCATAAATTGGGTATCCAATAAAGAATATCCTTTCTCGCGCAATAAAACCATTAGGTAATGAAAGGCTACCTTGGATGAATTTGATACTAAACTAAACATGGATTCCCCAAAATAGGCCCCACCCAAAGCTACTCCATACAAGCCCCCTACCAATTCCCCATCTTGATATGCCTCCACAGAATGAGCAAAACCCCTCCGATTTAACTCGGTATAAGCTTGAATAATTTCCTCCGAAATCCAAGTTTCAGAGTCAGTAGACCTAGGTGCAGCACAAAACCGCATAACTGCTTCAAATTGCGTATCCACGCGTATTTCAAATATATGTTTATTTATTATGGAGCGCAAAGATTGGGCAGGTTTATAGGTATCAATCGGGATGATAGCTCTGGGATCTGGACTATACCAATGTATTTCACCCTCATCTGCCATGGGAAAAACCCCTTTGGCATAGGCATAAATTAATTGTTCGACTGATAATAGTTTAACCTCTTCCATGAAATAATTTGGAGATTATTCGCATTTCCCCGTTGAATTTCTGAAATTGCGAGCTAATTAGGACAAACTTAGGACGAACTACCTGGGTTTACAAAAAGAATGCAGATAAAATTATTATTCGTACATCTTACATCTCCTATCCGACGAAGGCGACGATACATCTTTAGGGTATGATCCCCTAGGGACCCGAAGAATGCTATTGTTTAATTTTTATCGTCGTTACTGAATGAATTCTTATACTGTTCAAGTTGCTAGTCAAGCCCATTTTGGCCTAGCAGAGTCTATTTGCCACGAAATGGCAGAATCGGCAAAAGCTCGTGGAACGGGTATTGCCAAAAGAACGCCTGAATACCTGCAAGAGAAAATGTCGGAAGGTAAGGCCATCATCGCCACTGATGACGTCACCGGTGGATTTGTGGGCTTTTGTTATATAGAAACCTGGCAACATGGAAAGTTTGTTGCTAACTCGGGATTAATCGTTAATCCTTCTTATCGGCAATATGGAGTAGCCAAAGCCGTAAAAGCTAAGGCCTTCGAATTATCTAGAACCCGCTATCCCGACGCCAAAATCATAGGTATCACCACTTCCCTAGCCGTGATGAAGATCAACTCGGACTTGGGATATGAACCCACTACTTTTTCTGAATTACCAGTAGATGATAATTTCTGGAAAGGCTGCGAATCTTGTGTCAACTATGATATTTTAACTCGGACTGAGCGAAAAATTTGCCTTTGCACTGGGATGATTTATGATCCCAATGCAGCAAAGAAGTCTATAGGCGATTCAGAGGAAAAATGGTTATTCCTCAAAAACATTGCTGATTTCAGCAAATTGAAAAAGATCAAAGAAAAATTATTAATGCCCTTTAAGAAAAAGGGGAAATCCAAATAAACATGAGCAAGCCGAAAGTAATTTTAGCCTTTAGTGGAGGATTAGATACCTCATTTTGTGTCAAATATTTAACCGAAGAGCGTGGCATGGAAGTGCACTCGGCATTGGTAGATACAGGTGGTTTTTCTCCGGAAGAATTAAAAGCCATTGAAGCCAAAGCCTATGCTTTAGGAGTTAGCTCACACGTTACTTTGGACGTGGTGGATTCTTATTATCAAGATTGCCTACGTTATTTGGTTTATGGCAATGTTTTGAAAAATAATACTTATCCGCTTTCTGTATCTGCTGAACGTGTATTTCAAGCCACGGCTGTGGCAAAATATGCTGAAAAATTAGGTGCCAAGGCCATCGCTCATGGAAGTACAGGGGCAGGAAATGACCAGGTTCGATTTGATGTGGTATTCCGCATCTTAGCTCCTGAATGTGAAGTCATTACGCCAATTCGTGATTTACAACTTTCACGTGAAGCTGAGATCGACTTTTTAAAATCTAAAGGTGTCGTTCAAGAATGGCATAAAGCCGCTTATTCCATCAATAAAGGCCTTTGGGGTACTTCGGTGGGCGGAAAAGAAACATTAACTTCTGATGGATATTTACCGGAAGAAGCTTGGCCTACTCAATTGACCAAAACTAGTCCAGAGAAAATTACTTTGGAATTTGAACAAGGAGAATTAGTTGGTATCAATGGAAAAAAATCCGCATCTAAAGTAGCTGCCATCCGCGAATTAACAGAATTAGCGGGTGCTTTTGCCATTGGAAGAGATATCCACGTAGGAGACACCATTATTGGTATCAAAGGTCGTGTGGGATTTGAAGCTCCTGCTCCTTTAATTATCATCAAGGCACACCATAGTTTAGAAAAACATATTTTGACCAAACATCAATTGTATTGGAAACAAAACATTGGTGATATGTACGGAACCTTGTTGCACGAAGGCCAGTTTCTAGAGCCTGTCATGCGCAACTTTGAAACATTCTTGGCAGATACCCAAAGCAATGTAACAGGAACTGTTCATGTACAATTAAACCCATATCAATTCCACATCCTAGGTATTGAATCGAAATACGATTTGATGTCCTCTGTTTTTGGAGCCTATGGAGAAATGAATAAAGCTTGGACGGGCGATGATGTAAGAGGTTTCTCTAAAATCGTCTCCAACCAAACCATGATACACCGGAAGGTAAACGAACAATAGTATGGCTAAAATAGGAATAGTAGGCGCAGCAGGATACACCGGAGGTGAATTATTACGGATTTTAGTCAATCATCCTGATGTGGAATTGACTTGTATATTATCTAATTCACAAGCTGGGAAATTGGTTTCTGATGTACACACAGATTTATTGGGTAGTACTTATGCCAAATTCACGGATACCTTAAAACCCGTGGATGTACTCTTTCTTTGCTCGGGTCACGGAGAATCCAAAAAATTTCTAGAGGCAAATGACATTCCTTGGCATACAAAAATCATTGATTTAAGTACCGACTACCGGGATGAATCGGATGGCTTTGTTTATGGTCTTCCCGAATTTCAAAAAGCCAAAATTCAAACGGCTCAAAAAATTGCGAATCCAGGATGTTTTGCCACATCCATTGAATTAGCTCTTTTGCCTTTGGCAGCTGCAGGAAAAATTACTGGCGATGTGCATGTTTCAGCCATCACAGGTAGTACTGGAGCCGGACAATCCTTATCCAGCACCAGTCATTTTTCTTGGAGAAATAATAATATTAGTATTTACAAAGCTTTCACCCATCAACATCTGGCAGAAATTGGTCAAACCTTAGCCTTTGGTAACAAGGCCCCTTTGATCCATTTCGTCCCTTATCGAGGAAATTTCTCCCGGGGAATCATGGCCAATGTATATACTCCATACACAGGTACTCTGGAAGAGGCCTTGGAATTATATAACGATTACTATGAGTCCTTACCCTTTGTCTTCGTCTCTAAAGCCAGCATTGATTTAAAGCAAGTGGTGAATACCAATAAATGTTTGTTGCACCTTGAAATCCACCAAGGACAATTATTGATTACTTCCATTATCGATAATTTAATCAAAGGAGCCTCTGGTCAAGCCGTGCAAAACATGAACATCATGCTCGGATGGAAAGAAGATGAAGGTCTACGATTAAAAGCCATTGGTTTTTAATTAGTATTTAATAGCTAGATTTTCATTCAAAAATTACGCATATCATGAATTTATTTGACGTATATCCACTTTATCCAATTGAACTTGTAAAAGCACAAGGAGTCATTTTATGGGATAAAAAGGGTCAAACATATATCGATTTATACGGGGGCCACGCCGTTATTTCCATCGGACATTCTCATCCCTATTATGTGGCCAAATTGACGGAACAATTGCAGAACATAGGATTTTATTCCAATTCTGTGATCATTCCAGGTCAGGAAGAGCTAGCAGAAAAGCTAGGGAAATTATCAGGTTACCCTGATTATCAATTGTTTTTAACCAATTCAGGGGCTGAATCCAATGAAAATGCCTTAAAATTGGCATCCTTTCATACGGGACGCAAAAAAGTGGTGGCATTTAAAAATGCGTTCCATGGACGTACAGCTGGTGCAGTGGCTGTGACCGACAACCCAAGCATAGTAGCACCCATCAATGACACCTCTCATGTGAGTTTCCTTCCTCTCAATCAATTAGAAGGTTTAGATGAGGGAATTACTGAAGAAACAGCGGCGGTGATCGTGGAAGGAATACAGGGCGTAGGTGGTATTCAAGTAGCTGAAACGGAATTTTTGAAAGCCCTTAGAAAACGTTGTGATGAAACGGGAGCTCAATTAATATTGGATTCTGTACAATGCGGATACGGCCGTTCAGGTAAATTCTTCTCCCATCAGTATGCCGGTATTCAACCAGACATGATGACAACCGCCAAAGGCATGGGAAATGGTTTTCCTATGGGTGGGGTATTAATAGCACCGCACATTAAAGCCAGCTATGGCCTTTTGGGTACCACTTTTGGAGGTAATCACATGGCTTGTGCAGCAGGAAATGCGGTTTTGGATATCATCAAAGAGGAAAATTTAATTGAAAACGCCGCTAAAGTGGGTCAATATTTGATCGATCAATTAAGTCAATTCACCGCGGTCAAAGAAGTAAGAGGAAAAGGTTTGATGATTGGAATAGAATTCGAAGCGCCCGTTGGACCCATTCGTGATGCTTTATTATTTGATCACCATATCTTCTGTGGATACGCTGGAAAGCATACATTGCGCTTATTACCAAGTTTAGCTATTGACCAAAAGGTGGCTGATCAGTTTTTAGAAAGTTTGACCCAAGTCCTGAAAGCTTAAATTTCGGAGTTACATTCTGACAAAGGTTTGCTTTTTCATTAGAAATGTGATTATTTTGCGTTTCTTTTGTGAAAGGCTAAGGCTATTAAAAAAGACATTAAACAACTTATTATACATTATCAATGGCATTAATTACAAAAATTAGAGAGAAATCGGGAATCGCGGCAGCAGCAATCGCCATCAGTTTAATTTTATTTCTCATCGGTAGTGATATTTTCCAAGGAAGATCGTCTTTATTTGGCTCCAACAACCAAGAAGTAGGGGTAATTGCCGGTGAAAGCATTTTATTACCTGAATTTCAAAAGAAGGTAGAAGAGGCTACAGCCAATTACACGGCACAAACAGGAAAAGGTCCAGGTGAGCAAGAAGCCACTATGATACGTGATCAAGTTTGGAATCAATACATTTTGGATATTGCTTACAAAAAAGAGTTTGATGCCTTAGGTCTAAAAGTTTCTTCCGAAGAATTGATTGACATGGTTCAAGGAAATAATATCCACCCATCTGTTCGTCAGCAATTCACAAATCCACAAACAGGTCAGTTTGATAAGATTTTTGTGATTCAGTTTTTGAAAAACTTAAAGACAATGCCTGCACAGCAGCAACAAGGCTGGGCTAGTTTTGAGAAATCCATTGCTCAAGATCGTATTCGTTCAAAATATGAAAACCTTATCCGTTTATCTACATACGTAAACACGGCTGAAGCACAAAAAGAATACCAATCTCAAAATGCTAAATTTTCAGCTCGCTTCTTATACGTGCCTTTCTTCTCTATTCCTGATTCTACTATCAAGGTGAGTGATGCACAATTGGAAGAATATTTAGCTAAACACAAAGATCGTTTCAAAGGGGTTAACTCACGTTCCATCCAATATGCTACTTTCCCAGTTGTGCCTACGGCACAAGATACGGTTGAGTTTTACAACCAAATCAAGAAGTTAGCGAAAGACTTAGCTGTTGCACCGAATGATTCAGCTTTTGCCATGTTGAATTCCGATGTGCGCACACCTTATTTATTGGCTTACTCTGAAATTCCAGAAGCGGTTAAATCTCAATTAGGTACTTTCCAAGTGGGTGGTATTTATGGCCCATTCAAAAACGGATTGACTTATTCTATTTACAAATACGGCGGTGTTAAAAAAGATAGCTTGTTCACTGTTCGTGCCAGCCATATCTTGATTGCTCCGGCTAATAAAACAGATTCTGCTAAGGCACAAGCAAAACAAAGAGCAGAAAGCATCTTGACTCAAATCAAAGGTGGTGCAAGCTTTGAAACCTTGGCGCAATTGAACGGAATGGATGGTACTGCACAAAATGGTGGTGACCTAGGATATTTCAAAAACAATGGTGCTATGACCAAAGCCTTCGAAAAAGCTGTTTTCGGATTTAACGGTGCTGGTTTAATGCCGGGTGTGGTTGAAACTGAATTTGGATACCATATCGTTAAAATTACTGATGCGAAAACCAATACAGCTTACCGTTTAGCTGCTATCAACAAGACCATTGCTCCTTCACAAGCTACTTTAGACCGTGTTTATACACAAGCCGATGCATTTGCCAATGCCAATGGAACTTTAGGCGCGTTTGAGGCAGCTTTGAAAAAAGATAAAAACATCATCATGATGCGTGCTGAGCGCTTGTTAGAAAATGCGACTAGCATCAATAACCTAACGAATGCTCGTGAAATTGTGCGTTGGGCTTTTGATGAAGGTACTTCGATCGGTGATGGTTCTAAAAAAGTATTTGAACAAGACAATCAATACATTGTGGCTTATTTAACTGGTAAAACAGATAAAGACAATGTTAAAGTGGACGATTACCGTGAAGGTATTACCAACTTGGTTCGTGCTGAACTGAAAGGTGAAAAAATTGCTGCGAAATTGAGCACTATCAAAGGTAGCTTAGAGCAAATTGCTCAGAAATATGGTGCTGGTGCCTTGGTAGAGAATGTAGCTGATGTTACTTTATCTACGGGTATGTTAAATACTGCTGGTCCAGATGCGATAGCTCTAGGTAAAATTGCAGGTTTAAAAACTGGGAAAAGAAGTCAAGTATTCGTAGGAGACAATGGGGTTTACATTGCAGAAAAAACGGCTGCTGTAGCTGCTCCAGCTTTGGCGGATTATACCACGTATAAAACTCAGATTCAGTCGATGGGTATACAACGTACTTCTTACTACATCAATGAAGCCATTAAAGAAAATGCGAAGATTGTAGATAAGCGTTACAAATTCTATTAATCAAAATATCTTTTATCTTTGAAAAGCATTCTGCAAAGAATGCTTTTCTTGTTTGAAACCAATTTTATCTACATGAAACTGACAAAAAACAGCTTATGGGCCATCTTGA
The DNA here is from genome assembly GCF_054558475.1 of Aquirufa sp. Wall-65K1. Taxonomy (NCBI): domain Bacteria; kingdom Pseudomonadati; phylum Bacteroidota; class Cytophagia; order Cytophagales; family Flectobacillaceae; genus Aquirufa; species Aquirufa sp. Wall-65K1. The sequence continues at coordinate 150,359 of NZ_JBPXKD010000007.1, forward strand.
TCGGATTGGGTTTTTTACTCATGATCATTAGTCCACAGCTTCGTTTACGTTGGGATTTAAGTGAAGAAAAGAAATTCACCTTGAGTGAATCCTCCATATCCGTATTGCAATCCTTGGATGGCCCAATCGCCATCAAAGTATATTTGGGTGGGCGTAATCTTCCAGGCGGCTTTAGAAGGCTAGAAAAAGCATTGATGGAGCTACTTGATGATGTTCGCGCACAAAGCCCGCAGCGCATCGATATAGAGCAAATAGACGTCTATAAAACCTATCCGAAGGAGAAAGATCGACAAGCTCTCATATTTTATTTAGATTCATTAGGCATCCCTCCTACCAATGTTGTCAATCAGGAAGATGGCCAACAAGTACAGCAATTGATATTTCCGGGTATCGTTATTGAGAAATCAGACCGCCAAGCTGCCATTTTGCTTTTGAAAGGAAATAAGCTGACTAGTCCACAAGAGGTATTAAATCAGTCGATTGAAGGCCTAGAGTACGAGTTGATGCAGGGAATCAGGCAGGTACAACAAAATCAAGAACGTAAAAAAATCGGTTTCTTTTTAGATCATAGTCAAGTACCCGCCATCAAACAACTGGATTTGATAGCTCAATTAAAAAAATCCTACGATTTATATCCGGTTGATTTATCACAATCCTTGACCCTTGACGGCTTGGATGCCATTTGTGTGATACAGCCTTCCATCAAATTCTCGATGGAAGATCAATACAAAATAGACCAATTTCTGGTTCAGGGCGGAAAGGGCATTTTCTTTTTGGATGGAGTTCGAATTGATACCTTGGAGAGGCAAGGCTTAATTGTGACTCCCCAGGAGATAGGTTTGCAAAACCTTTTGTTTCAATATGGCATCCGATTGAACGCTAATTTGGTGAAGGATGCGCAACTCTGTGGAGCCATTCCATTGGCGGTGGGCAACTTTGGTAACCAAGCTAATTTAGAATTAATGCCTTGGCCGGCATTCCCCTTGTTGAATGGAAATCCGAATTCGGTCATTACTAAAAACTTAGATGCGGTGTATGGGCATTTTGTTTCTAGCTTGGATACGGTACAAAGCGGCCAGCGTTTAAAACGGACAGCTTTATTAAAAACGAGTCCTTATACTCAAGTTCAAAAAACACCTGCCACCCTTCCCTTTTCAGCTTCTGGCAAAGAATTTGACCCGGCTAAATACCAGGGAGGATCGCAAGTGATTTCTTACATGCTGGAAGGTGCATTTCAGTCGGCCTTCACCAACCGTATTTTACCTACCGAAAAATTAGCGAAACCGTTTCAAGCCCAATCTGATAAAAAGGGAGCTTTGATCATTGTGGCCGACGGGGACATACCTTTGAATGGAGTGGACCCTAGTACCAAGGCGCCACTCCCGCTAGGATTTGATACTTTCGCGAAACATACCTTTGCCAATAAAGACTTTATTTTGAATGCTTTTCATTATTTATTGGATGATCAACAAGCCTTATTGGCCCGAAATAAAAATGTTCGTTTGAGGCCCTTGGATAAAGTCAAGGTAAAGGAAGACAAAAGCTTTTGGCAAGGTATAAATTTGGCTATTCCCATCGCTTTTGCGGGAATTATCAGCCTTTTGGTAATAGTCTACCGAAAGAAAAAATACAATGCCTGAAACCTTTGGTAGAATACCTAAATTATTTTAACTTCAAGGTTTGAATGCACCTGCAGGTGCCTTTATCACAAATACTCTTAAAACCATCCTATACATGAAATTTAATGTAGCTTCTAGTGTTCTTCTGAAACAAATCTCAGCCATCAATGGGGTTGTTGCGAGCAATCCAATCATTCCTATTTTAGAGAATATTTTAGTGGAATTGGAGGGCAATCAATTGACCTTAACGGCATCTGATTTACAAACGGTGATGACCACCACCTTGGATGTAGAAGGCTCAGAAAATGGATCTATTGCACTACCAGCACGTTTATTGTTGGAAACCCTTCGTAGCCTACCTGAGCAGCCTGTTACGATTATGGCAGATCAGGGTACCTTTGGGGCGGAAATTTCCACACAGAATGGTCGTTTTAAATTGAGCGGAGAAAATCCCATCGACTTCCCACGTATTCCAGAAGTAGCCAAAAATCAATCGATTAGTCTTTCTTCTTCTGTTTTGGGAGAAGCCATTGCTAATACCTTGTTGGCCGTTTCTAATGATGACATGCGTCCGGCTATGACAGGGGTTTTGATTCAAATGATGGGTGATCATACCAATTTTGTGGCTACTGACGGCCACCGTTTAGTTCGTTACCGCAGAACAGATATTCGTCCAGAGGCTCAAAGCAGCTTAATTTTACCTAAGAAAGCATTATCCTTATTGAAATCTACCCTACCGATGGACGATACCACGGTGAAAGTAGAATTCAGTCAGTCGAACGCCTTCTTTACCTTCCAAAGTTTCTCCTTGATTTGTCGGATTATCGACGAGCGTTTCCCAGAATACGAAAATGCGATTCCGAAGGAGAACAATGAGATTTTGACGATTAACCGCATGGAGTTTTTGAGTTCGGTGAAACGTATCTCGATTTATTCCAATAAGACAACGCATCAAATTCGCTTGAAATTAAGTGCCAATAAATTAACGCTTTCTGCAGAGGATTTAGATTATTCCAATGAGGCCAATGAGGTCTTGGCATGCGAATATGCTGGAAAAGATATGGAGATTGGATTCAATGCCAAATTGATATCGGAGCTATTGGGTAATTTAAGTGCGAAATATGTGGACATTAAATTGAGCGAACCGAACAAGGCAGGTTTAATCATTCCATCGGATCAAGATGAAAATGAGGATGTATTGTTATTGGTGATGCCGGTGATGTTGAACTCGTATAATTAAGAATGAAGAATGTAGAATGTAGAATGAAGAATGAAGAATGAAGAATGAAGAATGTAGAATGTAGAATTAAGTATGTAGAGTTTCAAACTTTATATTTTACATTTTGAAATTTAATGTTATCATGCTAGTTTTTCATTGCTGCAATTACTTCAAATATAATTTTTAACTTATTTATCCGTTATCAATTGTAAACTTAAAGCACAACCGATTCTTCATTCTTCATTCTTCATTCTACATTCTTCATTCTACATTCTACATTTAAACAATATGAAATATTTAGCTCTAACATTTTTACTATCCATTTCACTCGCTTCTTTTGCTAAAACGGCAGATGGTGATGGCATTGAATTTTTTCATGGAACGTTCAAGCAGGCATTAGCAAAGGCGAAGAAGGAGAACAAATTAATCTTTTTTGATGCTTATACTTCATGGTGTGGGCCATGTAAGGTATTGAAAACCAAAGTATTTCCAGACAAAGAATTGGGTGAATACATGAATGCGAAGTTCATTTCTATTGGTGTGGACATGGAAGCGGGTGAAGGTCCGCAATTGGCCAATATGTATCCAGTAGAAGGTTATCCAACTTTGATGTTCATGGATGCTTCGGGAAAGGTAAAGAAGAAGGTATTGGGTTTGCCTCGTGGTGGTGCTAAGGAGTTATTGACGGTAGCCAAATCTGTTAAATAATCAGTCCCTCATTCATAAAAAGGCTGTAAGGCTCTTTAAATAATGTTGGCTTCGAGAGTCTCAGACGATGTTGGCTTCGAGAGCCTCAGCCAACTGTAAATTGTGCTATTCGACATGTTCCGAAGGGTCATGTCGAATGATAGATCATTGGAATTTGTAATTCCGAAGATCATTCATTTGATACGGCTTTAATTTTTGACGCTTAGCTATGCCCTACGCAAGAGTGAAAAATGCGCCTACCGCTTCGTTCCAACCTTTCGTTGGGATTAACCTTTGAATGTAGCAAAATAGTGAATAGTGGTTAGGGATTAGTGTTTAGCTCTTAAATAGCATTTTGTAAATTAACAGTTGGCTTCGAGAGCCTCAGCCAACTGTTAATTTTTGTAGTAAGACACAACTACTCAATTTACTTCAAGTAGATGAGTTGGCTGAGGTTCTCGAAGCCAACCTTTAAAATTCAATTTGTAATCTTTTAATCGAACACTACTTCAGTACCATTTTCCAGGTATTTCTTTTTTTGGAGAAAAAAAAACAAAAAAACTTATAGGTAAATACGGTTAATCCTAAGACGAATTCCGCTTTGCGGAACCGATGCTCACTCCGCATACGGCTTTAATTTTTGACGCTTGGCTACGCCCTACGCAAGAGTCAAAAATGCGCCTACCGCTTCGCTCATGCTTCGTTCCCATCTTTCGTTGGGATTAACCGTTCAACTTAAAATAAAGGGATTAGTGTTTAGTAGTTAGTGCTAAGAATCTGATAATTAATCTATTCTATTTATCCAAGTAATTTCTAATCAATAGCAGGTCTCGTCGTTCAGCTCCAGCGAAAGGGAATGAACGCAGCGGTAGACGAGGTTTTGACAACGCGCAAGGGCGATGCCGCGTCGGCGTCAAAAGTATAGGCGATAGCGAAGTGAATCCCGGTTCTGCGTAGCAGAATTCGCCTTTGCTGGACGACAAAAAAAAGGTTTTTTTTGTTTCTTTTTTTTTGAAAAAAAAGAAATGCCTTGGTAAGCGCTATTTAAATAAAGTGATTGATTTAAAGAATATTTAAATATTCATCTTTCTTTTCATCAAATCACGTGGATTTTCTTTTTTTCATAAAAAAAGAAACAAAAAAACTTATTGGAAAGCGGTTAATCCTAAGTTGTTAGTTATTAGGGATTAGTTATTAGCATGTTGTGCGATATCCATTTTTAATTTATCATTCATCATTCACAATTTCCTTTTCGCTCCGTTCCCATCTTTCGTAGGATTAACCTATGTAATGTAGAATGTAGAAATATAGTGATTAGAGGTTAGGGATTAGTGTTTAGGTGTTAAATAGCATTTTGTAAATTAGCAGTTGGCTTCGAGAGCCTCAGCCAACTGTAAATTCTAACATAGCTATTAGACATGTTCCGAAGGGTCATGTCGAATGATAGATCATTGGAATTTGTAATTCCATAAATTTTCTAGGTATTTCTTTTTTGGGAGAAAAAAAGAAAGTCCTTAGTAATCAAAAACTAGGTAAAGGGTCAATTGAAAAGGATTTTAATGATTTAAATTGACTATTCGACATTACACTTAGTAGAACAAACAACTTATGATGTTGGCTTCGAGAGCCTCAGCCAACTGTAAATTTCTGGGCTAAGACATAAGTACTAATTTTAAAATAAGTGGATAAGTTGGCTGAGGTTCTCGAAGCCAACCATTACTATTTGAATTGAACCTTCGTAACTTTTTGAATATCAAGCAATTAGAAACTTGTATCTAAGTCCTTAATAACTTATCCCTAATCCCTAACAACTAATCACTAACAACTAATCACTAGATTATCCCCTTATCCCCTGCCTCGTTCTTCACATCCCGAATTTCCACGGCCTTGGTAGATTTCTTACGCATTTTGATGTTGATGAATTCCACGAAAAGTGAGAAAGCAATGGCAAAGTAGAGATAGCCTTTCGGGATTTGTCCGATGCTATTTCCTAGGATAATAAATTCCGAATCATGACTGGCCTCGGCAACTAGCATAAAACCGATCATAATTAAGAAGGACAGCCCTAGCACTTGCAAAGATGGATGTTGGTTAACGAAGCGACCAACGGGCCCTGAGAAGCCCATCATGATGAAGATGGAAATCACTACGGCGGTAATCATGATGAATATTTCATTGGTTAAACCAATGGCCGTCAGGACGGAATCAATGGAAAAGACTAAGTCGATTAATGCGATTTGAGTAACGACTTGGGCAAATTTAGCTTTAACGCTTTTTGATTTGGCTCCTTCGTGATGCTCTTCGCCTTCTAGCTTTTGGAAGATTTCATTGGTGGCTTTATAGAGTAGGAAAAGTCCGCCGACAAACAGGATTACTGCTTGACCTGTTGGGGCAATGGAGAGCCAATCCGAGCTAAAGTGCCAGAACGGTTTTTGGAGAGAAATAAGGTAAGAAAGTCCTAATAAAAGCATCACACGGAATGCCATAGCAAGGATTAGACCCAGGTTACGCGCTTTGGCTTGTTGTTCTTCAGGTAATTTATGCGCGGTGAGCGAGATGAAAATGATATTGTCTATACCCAGTACAACTTCCAAAAAGGTCAGGGTTAATAAGCTAAAGAGTCCGTTGAGGGAAAAAAGGTGTTCCATGTAATAATTTTTATGATTGCAAAGATGCTGGCTTTCTGCGAGATAGCCAACAAATAATAAAGGAGAGGAAAAATTTCTATATTTTTTTCAGAACAGGACTTGCAAAAAGCAGAAAAAACACGGATATTTGCAAACCAATTCAACGGAAAGGGTCTTATAGCTCAGCTGGTTCAGAGCACCTGCCTTACAAGCAGGGGGTCCTAGGTTCGAATCCTAGTGGGACCACAGAAACCACCTCATACGAGGTGGTTTTTTTTATTTTACGGCAATGGTAGCAAATCAAGTAGCAGATATTAGAATTAGTCAAAAAATGTTTCAGTAATTTTAATAAATACCTCTAATATTTAAATTTTCTTCATTTTTTTAATTGACAATAAGTTGTTCTAAATTAATATACCCAATTATAGACTTTTGTACTAACCCCCTAATAGACTGGACTAAATTTTAAAAAGAGTTTAGAACCAATTAAATTAGGGAAAATGAAAAGAGAAAGAAGAGTATTCAGTCCAGAAGACCGTCTAGCTATTATTCAAGAAGGT
>NZ_JBPXKD010000008.1:0-2838 GCF_054558475.1 Aquirufa sp. Wall-65K1
AGGCTTAGCCTTTTTCCATATTGTGAGATAAAATAAACAGTCGTTGCATTTTTTTATAAAAGTAAGCTTTCGGGTAATTAGTACTACTCGACTTTGACATTACTGCCTTTACATCTGTAGCCTATCGACCGTGTCGTCTACACGGACCCTTCATGGAATACTCATCTTCAGGTCAGTTTCGCACTTAGATGCTTTCAGCGCTTATCTGGTCCCGACGTGGCTACTCAGCTATGCCCTTGGCAGAACAACTGATATACCAGCGGTCAGTCCAACTCGGTCCTCTCGTACTAAAGTCAGAACCTGTCAATATTCCTACGCCCACAACAGATAGGGACCGAACTGTCTCACGACGTTCTGAACCCAGCTCGCGTGCCACTTTAATCGGCGAACAGCCGAACCCTTGGGACCTTCTCCAGCCCCAGGATGTGACGAGCCGACATCGAGGTGCCAAACCTCCCCGTCGATGTGAGCTCTTGGGGGAGATCAGCCTGTTATCCCCAGAGTACCTTTTATCCTTTGAGCGATGGCTGTTCCATACTAAACCACCGGATCACTATATCCTACTTTCGTACCTGATCGACTTGTCGGTCTCACAGTCAAGCTCCCTTTTGCTATTGCACTCTACGCACGGTTACCAAGCGTGCTGAGGGAACCTTTGAAAGCCTCCGTTACTCTTTTGGAGGCGACCACCCCAGTCAAACTACCCACCAAGCAATGTCTCCCATTCAGGGATTAGAATTCCAGTACAAGAAGGGTGGTATTTCAACGTTGGCTCCCCGATGCCTAGCGACACCGGCTCACAGCCTCCCACCTATCCTACACATCCAGTACCAAAACTCAATGCTAAGCTATAGTAAAGGTTCATGGGGTCTTTCCGTCCCGTTGCGGGTAAACGGCATCTTCACCGTTACTACAATTTCACCGAGCTCACGGCTGAGACAGTGCCCAGATCGTTACACCATTCGTGCAGGTCGGAACTTACCCGACAAGGAATTTCGCTACCTTAGGACCGTTATAGTTACGGCCGCCGTTTACTGGGGCTTCAGTTCAATGCTTCGCCTTGCAGCTAACATCCCCCCTTAACCTTCCAGCACCGGGCAGGTGTCAGGCCTTATACGTCATCTTTCGATTTTGCAAAGCCATGTGTTTTTGTTAAACAGTCGCCTGGGCCATTTCTCTGCGGCCTCGATTACTCGAGGCTCCCTTTATCCCGAAGTTACAGGGTTAATTTGCCGAGTTCCTTAGCCGTGATTCACTCGAGCGCCTTAGAATATTCTTCTCGACCACCTGTGTCGGTTTACGGTACGGGTTACTTATTAGTTATACACGCCTAGACTTTTCTTGGAAGATCACTCGCTACACTCGTTTTGGCATTGCTGCCGCCTCTCAAAGACACTATTCCGTCAGTATCTGGTAACCCATTCTCTCCGTCATCTATTTGCCCAATAAGTAAGTACAGGAATATTAACCTGTTGTGCATTAGGTTGTCGCTCTCGCTAGACCCTTAGCCCCCGACTAACCCTCAGTTGATTAGCATAGCTGAGGAAACCTTAGTCTTTCGGCGTGAGGGTTTCTCGCCCTCATTATCGTTACTCATGCCTACATTTGCTTTTCTGATCGCTCCAGCCAAGCTTGTCGCTCAACCTTCGCCGCAATCAGAATGCTCCCCTACCAGTATATAAATATAATCCAAAGCTTCGGTACTTTACTTGATGCCCGTTTATTATCGATGCCCGCCTCGCTCGACCAGTGAGCTGTTACGCACTCTTTAAATGAATAGCTGCTTCCAAGCTAACATCCTGGCTGTCACTGCAATCAGACTTCCTTAGTTCAACTTAGTAAAGATTTTGGGACCTTAGCTGTTGGTCTGGGTTCTTTCCCTCTCGGATTGGGACCTTAGCACCCCAACCCTCACTCCCGGGTATATTTTAAGCCATTCAGAGTTCGTCAGGATTTGGTAGGATTTGACTCCCCCTAGTCCTATCGGTAGCTTTACCTGCTTAAAACTTGACCCCGAGGCTGTTCCTAAAAACATTTCGGGGAGTACGAGCTATTTCTCAGTTTGATTGGCCTTTCACCCCTACCCACAAGTCATCCAAATACTTTTCAACGTAAACTGGTTCGGTCCTCCACTCCGTTTTACCGGAGCTTCAACCTGCTCATGGGTAGATCACAAAGTTTCGCGTCTACTCCCACTGACTAAGCGCCCTATTCAGACTCGCTTTCGCTCCGGCTGCTCACATCTATGTGATTAACCTCGCCAGTGAAAGTAACTCGTAGGCTCATTATGCAAAAGGCACGCCGTCACCCCACGAAAGGGCTCCGACCGCTTGTAAGCGTATGGTTTCAGGGTCTTTTCACCCCCTTACTCAGGGTACTTTTCACCTTTCCTTCACAGTACTCGTTCACTATCGGTCTCTTGGTAGTATTTAGCCTTACCGGATGGTGCCGGCAGATTCAAAGGGGATTTCTCCAGTCCCCCCCTACTCAGGATACTCCTACAATAACATAAACTTACCAATACAGGGCTCTCACCTTCTACGGCCCGCCTTCCCAGACAGTTCTCGTTCATTTATATCATCGATATCGAAGTCCTACAACCCCAGTCTTGCCGCAACAACACTGGTTTGGGCTAATCCGCGTTCGCTCGCCACTACTTACGGAATCACTTTTGTTTTCTCTTCCTCTGCTTACTTAGATGTTTCAGTTCAGCAGGTTTGCCTTCTATTTAAATAGAATACTAGATCTTCAATCTAGTGGGTTGCCCCATTCGGAAATCTTCGGATTAAGGGTCTTGTGCACCTCCCCGAAGCTTATCGCAGCTTAACACGTCCTTCG
>NZ_JBPXKD010000008.1:5432-66466 GCF_054558475.1 Aquirufa sp. Wall-65K1
TAAGGGCAAAAGCACGATCTGCCTCATCTTCTCCGCTTCCTTCTTTCCGACGAATGATTTCTGTACCTGTGGTGATATTACCCCATTGATCAGAACCTCCCATTTGTAAACGAACATTCTTTGTTTTGTACAAATGGTAGAAGTCATAACCCTGTAAGAGTTGATAGGAAAATTCTGTAAATGATAAGCCCGTTTCCAATCGGTTTTTCACCGAATCTTTGGACATCATGTAATTCACCGTTAAAAACTTACCCGCTTCCCGTAAAAATCCTAAAAAACTGAATTCTTTGAACCAATCGTAATTATTGACTACCTCTGCCGAATTTGCTCCTCCATGAAAATCAAGAAACTTCTCCAATTGCTTTTGAATCCCAATTTGATTTTCACGCAAGGTATCTTCCGATAAAAACTCTCTTTCGGCATTCTTGCCTGAAGGGTCTCCAATCATACCCGTAGCTCCTCCCACCAAGGCAATGGGCTTATGGCCAGCTAATTGGAAATGTTTTAACAACATTATGGCGGCTAAATTCCCTATGTGCAAACTAGGTGCCGTAGGGTCAAAGCCAATGTAGGCTGTAGTCATTTCTTTCGCTAATTGCTCTTCTAAGCCGGGAATCATGTCGTGTAACATGCCTCTCCATCTCAATTCCTCGATAAAATTACCTTGCATTTTCTTGGGGTGTATTAAATAAAATGGTCGCAAAAATAAGCATATTTGCTTGAATTCGTCTACTGTTTGAATAACAAAGACGTATCTCCATAACTTAAAAAGCGATAGCCCTCTTGTAGCGCCTTGGTATATACCTCTTTCCAATGCTCACCAATTAAGGCAGCTATCAATACCAATAGGGTCGATTTAGGTTGATGAAAATTGGTCATTAAGGCATCACACAGGTGTAGGGTATAACCCGGCATGATCAGCAGTTCAGTTTCTGCTATCCATTGTTCCTGCTGATTTTCTTGTAAAAACTGGATTACTTTTTCCAAAGACTCGCTAACGCTGTAGGTTTTTTCTCTAGCTTGATAGGCAAATTCTTTCGGCAACACAAAGCCTTCTTTCGGGATTTTTCCTCCTTCTATTAAATATACGCCTGACCAATACAAGCTCTCTAATGCTCTTAAAGCGGTGGTTCCTACGGGAACAATGGGTCCTTTATGTTTTAAAATGGCTTCCATCATGGGAATAGAAAAAATCAGCTGTTCCCGGTGCATGGGATGGTTGGCTACATTTTCCTCTTTGACAGGAAGAAAAGTGCCTGCTCCCACATGTAAGGTGATGAAAGTACTTTGATGTCCTTTGCTAGGAATTTGATCCAATAATTCCTGCGTAAAATGAAGGCTGGCCGTGGGTGCAGCCACTGCGCCTAATTCTTTGGAAAAAATGGTTTGATATCTTTCCTGATCTTCTTGATCTAAATCTCTTCCTAAATAGGGTGGGAGGGGGATTTGACCTAAAGCATTCAATATTTCTGCAAATAAATGGGCGCTATTCCACGTTATTCTCACCCAATTTTGATCGCGGTCAATCCATTCTAAGGCCAAATGGATTTCTTCTCCCTCTATTTGAATGCTTTGTTTTAGGCTTTCACCTGCTTTCCAACGTTTTTTATTTCCAATCAAGCATTCCCATTCTACCTGGTGCTTGGATTCCATGGTTAGTTGGGTTGCTACTCGAGAAGCCAAGGGCTTTAATAAAAATAGCTCAATGGTGGCTCCCGTTGACTTTTTGAGGTGAATTCTAGCTGGTATAACCCGTGTATTATTAAAAACAAGTAAACTGTTTGTCGGTAATAAATCTAGAATTTGGTAAAAATGATGGTGGGTGATTTGGCCATTTCTAGAAACCAATAAACGTGAAGCATCTCTGGCTGGACTAGGATGTAAGGCAATGAATGCTTCAGGTAAGTGGTAATCAAATGCCTGAATGGATAAAGGGGCTATGGCAAGCTTCATTATTCTTCCAAATAATCCGAATATGACATTAAACGAAGAGGGAAATAGGCAATCCAAATAAATAAGATGATGATTCCTGCTAATGGATAATATGAAAAGTCTTGATTGTATGTTCTTTCGTCATTCAATAATAACAAGGCTCTTAATACCAAAATCATGAAGGTATTGACCAAAGCAGGTAACATGTGTAGCCAATTAACCAAGGTTTCTTTGATCTTACTTCCTCCTTTTTTCTTGAAGGTTGAAAATAAGCTAGTGAATTGATTATCAGGTATTTTCTGAATATTCTTAATCAATAATAAGGCTAACATATTAATCAAGGTCATGATTCCTGCCGTTAGGTAGAAAATTTCTTCTTTGGGTAGAAATCCATCTCCACGACCCGTTTCACCGAAATGCACCGCCGTAGGGTCAGGCAGTCCACGGTAGATAAATAGGAGAGAAACGCCAAATCCAATGATGGAAATGATGCGCCATACTCGAGAAAAGAAATGATCGATCGACATACGTTGATTAAAATGTCCACAAAATTAGGTCTGAAAATCTAACTGACCTAATCTTTGTATTCTTTACATTAGGAAAATGATAATTATGCCTCATTCTTGTAATTCAAGCTTGAAAAAAGTAGATTTGTACCTTATATAAAATAGCCATGGCAATCTACACGAAATACGGAGATAAGGGTTTCACTCGTCTTGCTGATGGCATTGGCATACCGAAATCGAATTTAAGAATTGATGCCATTGGTGATATTGATGAGTTGAACTCCTATTTGGGTTTATTGAATACCAAGCTTTCTGACAAGTTGAATGCCAAAGTATTGGGAATTCAAACCAGTTTGTTTGTACTAGGCGCACATGTGGCTAGTGATTCATCCGATTTTTTAGGAAACATGAAACTCATTGAGCTTCATGATATTGTGGCATTGGAAGGATTAATTGATGAAATGGATGAGGTATTAACCCCCATGCGAGTCTTTATTCTGCCCGGTGGTCATGAGACAATTGCCTTGGCGCAAGTTTGCCGCACTGTTTGCCGCCGTGCAGAACGCAGCCTTATTCGATGGGTTCAAGCTGAAGAAAAAGAAGAAGCTTTTCAAATATCCATCGCTTATTTAAATAGATTATCGGATTATTTATTCATGATGTGCCGCTACCTACATCATTCCTTGGGAATCCCTGAGATTCCATGGAACTCTGGCAGGTAGCCTTTACGATTTAATATGATGCAAATAGAAATAAAACCCATAGCCCAATCTCGAATCAATGAGGTTGATTTTGATCACTTAGTTTTTGGTCGCAGTTTTGCTGACCACATGTTAGTAGCGGATTATGCGGATGGAGCTTGGCAACAAGTTAGTATTCAGCCTTATGGCCCCCTAAGCTACCAGCCAGCCATGATGTCCTTGCATTATGGACAAGCCATTTTCGAAGGAATGAAGGCCTATCGTTCCAAACAAGATGAAATCTTGGTTTTTCGTCCAGAAGAAAATTTCAAACGTTTCAATAAATCGGCTGTGCGTATGTGCATGCCGGAAGTACCAGAAGAGATTTTCATGGGTGGTTTGAGGCAATTATTACAATTGGATAAGGCTTGGGTTCCAGCCAAGGAAGGTTGTTCTTTATACATTCGTCCTTTCATGTTTTCAACGGATGAATATGTAGGCGTGTCTCCTTCGAATACCTATAAGTTTATCATTTTCCTTTGTCCGGTGGGTTCCTATTATGCCAAGCCTTTGCGCGTTCGTGTGGAAACACAATACATTCGTGCGGCTAAAGGTGGCGTAGGTTTCTCCAAGAATGCAGGAAATTATGGAGGTTCTTTGTTCCCTACTCAAGAAGCTAACAAAGCAGGATATGATCAGATTATTTGGACCGATGCAGCAACACATCAATATGTAGAAGAAGCGGGTACCATGAATTTGATGTTCGTGGTGAATGGGGCTCTAGTAACCGCTCCTACGGGGGATACCATTTTAGATGGGGTTACTAGAAAGTCAGTCTTACAAATCGCCAAAGACTGGGGAATGAAAGTGGAAGAAAGACCGCTTTCGGTTAAGGAATTAATCGAAGGAATACAATCAGGTGCCGTAACAGAAGCTTTTGGTGCCGGTACTGCCGCCGTGATTGCTCCTATTCAGGTGATTGCTTTTGAAGGTAAGGACTATGAATTACCAGCTAGAAAAGAGAGCGATTTCTCATCTAAAGTATTTCATGAAATCAACCACATTCGTTTAGGTGAGGTAGCAGACACTCGCCATTGGGTTTGGAAAGTCTAATTTATTTTAGAAAATACTACTTGAATACCCGGGTCTTTGGATGTACCAACATCTTCCAAAATGACCTGGGTATTTTCATTTTTCCAAACAAACTTTTTGGCATTTCCTCGCCCATTTCCGTAAATGCTTCCCAGGTATTCTTTGAAATTGGCAGTTAAGTCCAAGACCTCATCTTGCTCTTCCAAAAAGATATTTAATATGATGCCTTTTACTCGGTTGTTTTCATCGGGTAAATAAGTGATATCTACAAAGTTTAAATCCGTATCATCGAAGAATTGGGTATACGATTTTCCTAGGCTCGGTTGGGTTTCAGATAATTCCACTTTTTCTGCAATGGTCGACATATCTTGGCCCCAAGATACATTTCTAATGATTCCTTCTGATCCCAGGGTGATTCGCTGCAGTAGGGGAGTACTCGCATCCCAAGCTTTTTGCTTAGCTTGTTTTTTGGAGTCCACATTTTCCTGATTGGCTTCCTGTTTATCGCTGGTAGTTTGACATGCATATGTAATTATCAAGAAACTGATAATGAAGGAAGATGCAAGAATGTTTCGTATTAGGCTTATTTTAGGGTTCATTTGCTTGTTAATCAACAAAGTGATGTTATCGAATGGCTAAATTTAAAAAATTTCAAATTTGATATATTCTGTTTTTAGAAAAATAGTGTTATTTTTGTTCAACGATTTTTACGTTTGATGTTTCAAACTAACAATATTTAAGATTATTAGTGGTTAGGTATTTTAAAAAGGAGCCGGTCTTTGACTGGCTTTTTTTTTAGAATTCACGTCCCAATCCCACCACAAAGCCATATTTTCCTCCATTATTAAACGGTAAAGCCATCTTCAAAACGAAGTTGTAATAGGTCACGATATCGAGTCCTACGCCATAACCGTATAACCATTTATTGGCATAAACACTTTTTGTTTCTTCCCGATTCTCTTGATTCACATAAGCCAAATCAAAGAATGCTGTCGGAAAAATGGACAATGGCATCTGATTGAATTGCTTGTAGGGAATAAAGGATAATGGGATAATTTGTTTATACAGTTGGTATTTCAAGGTGTTTTTGGACAAGAAATAATCTGTCCCATCCACTACCTTTAATTCAAAGCCGCGCACCACTTCATTCCGATACCCCAGGCCTCTTTGGTTGGCATAAGGGACCGTCGCTCCTTCTTGCGTGATTTTTCCCTTAAATTGACTACTGAAATAAAACTTTTTACCCAAATCGAAATAATAGGAAAGTCCAGCATTCAATTCCCAAAAATTTATTTCATCTTGGGCTAATACGCCATATTTCTGAAAACTGATATCAATTTTTTTGCCCACCAAAGGATACACCACAAAATCCCTGAAATCATAGGAGAAGGTATAGCCCAATTGCATGAAATTTTGCTCATTGGATTTACCTTGAAAATAGCGGGGATTTAATTGGGTGATGGTGTCAGAAACTAGATTATGGCTATACTTGATTTCTAATGTCTGGAAATCATAGAACCGAAAACGCTTTCTAAAGCTTATCCCACCACTCCATTTTTCTCTTAAAATATTGTCAGAACCTAAAAAAACTAAGGTGTCAGCTTGGGTTTTATAAGCGATGTTTTTACTCGTTAAATAGTCCAAATTAAAGCCAATTCCCAAGGTCTTTTTACGGTCCACGTAGGGGTTATTGTAGGAAAATTCTACACGTTGCGAAAAGCCAGTTTCAGCTTTTAGCATCAATCTTTCTGCCCTTCCCCTAAAATTGGTATGCAATAAATGTATTCCATAAACCGCTCTATCAAATGGGTGACCTCTTGCCCACCACTCGTTTAAATTACGGTCGGCTAATTGGAAAACGGGATATGCTAGAAAATACCACTGTTCTAGCATGTCAAAATTGATGATTAATTTGCCTTGGCTGCTTAGGTGGTACTCAGAACGAACCCAAATAAACAAATTGGTATTCATGAGTTTTCGTCTGCTGAATTCCAATTTTTGGTCAATTTCATTTAAATCCAGCTGGTCGCCTTCCTTAAAATCTAATTCCCTTCGTAGTATACTTCTTTTGCTCCGCTCATTACCTTTGAAATGTATGCTATCAACCGTTACCATTTGCCCCCAAGCAAGGTTCGACAAACCTAGTCCAAGGAAAATGAAAACACTGAAAATGAAAACATTAGGCGGTAAAAAACGTCTCATGCCTCTAAATTAGTCAAAAGCACAGCTATTATTTTACCCCTGGATGAATTATTCAAAAAGGATGCTTGCCGGATGCTGGTTCCAAGCTTCCATTTTATCTTGGAATTTTTTCTCAATGGCTTGTCTTCGAATTTTTAAAGTAGGGGTGATGCAGTTGTTTTCGATGGTCCAATCCTCTTTCAAAACAACCATTTTAGACAAATGTTCGTAATTTTTAAAATGAGGTTTTATGCTTGTTTTTATACCATCTAAGGCCATTTCAATCGCCGTTTTGTCGGCCTTCTTGCCTTCTGAATTTAAAATAATTAAGGCGATGGGTTGCGGTAAATTGGTGCCAACCACGCAAGCTTGCTCAATCCATTCATGAGACAAAATCATATTTTCAATGGGTGCTGGTGCCACATATTGCCCCTTACTCGTCTTGAAATTATCTTTCACTCGACCAATAATGGAAATAAATCCTTCGGAATCCAATTCGGCCATGTCGCCTGTTTTTAGCCAAGGGCCATCAAATAGTTCTTGGCTTAAGGTGGGTTCTTTATAATATCCGGTGGTGTTATAGGGTGCCTTCATGAGTAGCTCATGCGTCTCTGGGTCTAATTTGACTTCACAGGTAGGCCATGGTTTTCCAACAGTCCCTAATCGAATTTGATCTCGAGGCATTAAGGAATTGAAACCCATGTTTTCGGTCATTCCATAGGCTTCCTGGATGCGTATTCCTAACTTTTGAAACCATATCAATAGTTCCGTAGGCATGGGAGCCGCCCCAGTCACATTCATTTTGGTTTGATCTAAACCTAAACCGGATTTGATTTTCTTTTGAATGAGCTGTCGAATAATGGGTATGGATAACAATATATCCAAGCGTTTTTGTCCCCCGATTTTCTGTAAAATCCCCTCCCGGAATTTTGCCCAAATGCGTGGAACGGCTAAAAAGTGGGTCGGCCGACAAGCCGCTAGGTTTTCTTTAAAACTATCTAGGGTTTCCACAAAATAGATTGTACCTCCAGAGGCCGTGGCGGCAAATTCCACAAAATTCCGCTCGGCGATATGACACAAGGGTAGGTAAGAGATAAATCGATTATTGGGTTCTTGCAAAAAGGCCGCTTCCTTGGCAAGATTGATGGCTTGCATGATTCCCTTATGCTTGAGCATGACACCTTTGGGAGAGCCTGTTGTACCCGAAGTATAAACGATGGTGCACAATTCATCTCCATCAGCCTGATACATGGCATCCAAGGGTTTTGTTTGAGCTTCTATACTGGTCCAATGTGATTCTGACAAAGGGCTCTGATGTTCTGGTGTGAATATCAAAGTGATGTGCGATGGTATTCCTGCTCGAATACTTTCCCATTGATCTAATTTTCCAATAAAAAGAATTTGGCAGTCGGAATGCACCAAAACTTGGTTTAACTGCTCAGCGCTTAGCGTGGGGTAAAATGGAACAGAAACGCCTCCAGCAGCCGAAATAGCTAAATCTGCCATGATCCAATGAGCACAGTTTTTGGATAATATTCCAATGTGCTTCGGACGATTGGGGTCTAATTTTTGTTGCAGGTAATGGGCAATTTTACTGATTTGTAAAGCCACTTCTCCATAGGTGTAATCTAGGTAATTGGGTCCTACAGGCTGTTTTAGATAAACGGCTTCAGGCTGATGTTCTGCCCAATAAAGAAAATTCTCTAGGTTGCTGTGGTAGTGGTCAATCATGGATTGGCTTTATTTCTAAGGTTAGTCCTTAAAAATAAAACTTAATTCTTTTATTTCATAGGCTTGTTCACCCCCAGGTTTTTCCATGATTAAAAGGCCTTGCGCGTTGACTCTTAGAATTTTACCAACAAAATCATGTTGGTTGTCTTGGTATGGGTGCCACTCTTGGAATCTAAATAGTTTTTGGTGGTAGCTTTCATCTAGCAAATAAAACTTTTGCGCTAAAAAATGTAAATATTCTTGTTCAATTCCAGCGGAAATATGCTTGTAGATGTCGTGCAAGTCGAAGGATTGGGGCGATTTCATCCAAGATTTTAGGGAGCACGCTCGTAAATCTGCGAAATTAGTTTGGTTGATGTTGAGGCCAATTCCTACAATGGCAAAGGTCCATTGGCCAGATTGGAAATTGTTTTCAATCAAAATGCCGCCTAATTTTCTTCCATCCAAATAGATATCGTTGGGCCATTTGATGCTTAAGGGTAATTTTTCACCATAATTTTCGACAGCCCAGGTTTGAATGCCATGCACAATGCCAATGGCCACCGCTTTACTCAGGTAAAATTGGTTTTCCATCAAGGAATGTGGTGGCTTAAGCAGGTAGGATAGTAATAAATTTTGATCTGGCTCGGCATGCCAAGTATTTCCTCTTTGGCCTCTTCCTGCACTTTGATGTCCGGCTACCCAAGCAAAACCTTCGGGAAGGTTCCCTTCCAAAGACTCCTGAAATGCCATGGAATTGGTAGAGGGGCAGCTGGGAATGTATTTCGCCAATTTGCCTACGAACCGGGTTGTTGCGTGGTAATTGTTCAAATTTATTTGTAATTTTAAGCTTGGTAGAACAAATTTAAATCTTTAATCGTTAAGAAAGTTCTCTATAAACATTTAGATCAAAACAATATATGCGTAAAAGTTCCATTAAGTCCCCCAAAGAAGATATCTCGGAAGAAATTGTGAATTGGGTAGTCAAGGGGATGCAAGAAAAGAAGGCACAGGAAATCATGGTATTGGACTTACGCGGTGTACAAAATGCATTCACGGATTTCTTTGTGATTTGTTCTGGTACTTCTGATACCCAAATTGATGCGATTACTGATTCGGTCGACAAAGAAATTTGGGAGGCGGGTAAATTACATGCACATTCCATTGAAGGAAAAGCAAATCGTGAGTGGATATTGATGGATTATTACGATGTCATTGTGCATGTATTTTTGAAAGAAAAACGCTCCTTTTTCAAGTTGGAAGAACTTTGGGGAGATGCTAAATTCACCATCATTCCAGAATTATAATCTGGAAAATTCAGAAATTTTCCTAGAAAAGAAACTTATTCACTCCGCTACATTGTTACAAGCCCAAATAGATAACCAATGGCAAAACAAGTAAACAATTCAAAGAATACTAAGAGGTCAGGAATTCCTCCTCGATTACCTAAAAAACCGGTTGGAGGCATGCAAAGCTGGATGGTCATTGGTTTGATGATCGCCGTGGTAAGTATGTTCTTTTTTACCAAACAGCGTACCCTTCAAGAAATTTCTCAGAAGCAGTTTGAGTCGATGTTGATTCAAAAAGAAGTGGAAGGTGTGACGATTGTGAATGATAAATTGGTGGAGGTGAATCTAAAGCCCAATTTCGTTGCCAAGTATTTTAAAAACTCTCCTCAAGGGCTTATTTCAGTGAAACAAGGCCCACATTTTGAATTTCAAATTATTTCAAAAGAAGGTTTTGAGCGTTTTTTAGAAGATAGACAAAAGGCTTTTCCGCGCAATGAGCAGATCATGGCGAAGCCAGAAACTCGTACGGGACCTTTGGATTGGTTGGGTACTTGGGGCTTCTTTATTCTAATGGGCCTAAGTTTTTATTTCCTTTTCTTCCGCATGGGCGGAGGTGGTGGTGCCGGTGGACAAATCTTCAATATTGGTCGTAGTAAGGCTACGCTGATCGAAGGGGAGTCGAAAGTACGGGTTACCTTCAATGATGTAGCTGGTTTGGATGAGGCGAAGGAAGAGATACAGGAGATTGTGGAGTTTTTAAAATTCCCAAAGAAATTTACAGACTTAGGTGGTAAAATACCCAAGGGTGCTTTGTTAGTAGGCCCTCCAGGTACAGGTAAAACCTTATTGGCGAAAGCCGTGGCGGGTGAGGCCGGTGTTCCATTTTTCTCTCTTTCAGGTTCTGATTTTGTGGAAATGTTTGTGGGTGTAGGTGCTGCCCGTGTGCGTGATTTATTCAAGCAGGCCAAAGAAAAAGCGCCTTGTATCATCTTTATTGATGAGATTGATGCGGTTGGCCGTTCACGTGGACGTGGTTCTATGCCTGGAGCCAACGATGAACGTGAAAACACTTTAAACTCTCTTTTGGTGGAGATGGACGGTTTTGCCACGGATTCAGGAATTATCATCATGGCGGCTACAAACCGTCCAGATGTTTTGGATTCTGCCTTATTGCGTCCGGGTCGTTTTGACCGTACCATTAGCATTGATAAACCCGATATCATTGGTCGTGAAGCTATTTTTAAAGTGCATATTAAGCCCCTTAAATTGGCGAATGGCGTAGATGTAAAGGAATTAGCCGCACAAACACCTGGATTTGCCGGAGCGGAAATTGCCAACGTATGTAATGAAGCAGCCTTAATTGCTGCTAGAAGAAATAAAGTAGCGGTGGAAATGACTGATTTCCAGGAAGCTATGGACCGTGTGATTGGTGGATTGGAAAAGAAAAACAAATTGATTTCCCCTGAGGAGAAAAATATTGTTGCTCACCATGAGGCAGGTCATGCCATTGCAGGTTGGTTTTTAGAACATGCCAATCCCTTGGTAAAAGTGTCCATTGTACCTCGTGGAGTGGCGGCATTGGGTTATGCTCAATACTTACCTAAAGAGCAGTTCCTTTATCGTACTGAACAATTGATGGATGAGATGTGTGTTACCCTAGGGGGACGTGCTGCTGAGGAAATCATTTTTGGAAAGGTTTCTACGGGGGCTCAAAATGACTTGGAGCGTATTACCAAGTTGGCTTATTCCATGGTGACCGTCTATGGTATGAATGATAAATTGGGTAACATCTCCTATTATGATTCCAAAGGAACAGAATACCAATTCAATAAGCCATATTCGGAGACTACAGCGCGTGAAATCGATGAAGAGGTGCGTAAGATTATAGCTGAAGCTTACAAGAGAACCTTAGCTTTACTGCGTTCAAAAAAGGATAAGCTGATTATTTTAGCGGAACAATTGTTGAAAAAAGAAGTCTTATTCCAAAGTGATTTAGAAGCTTTGGTGGGGCCTCGTCCGTTTGAGCAATTAACTTCTTATCAGGAGTATATCAAAGGCGAAACAGAAAAGAAGCGCAAGGAAGCCAAGGATGAACGAGATTTAGCTGAAAAAGCAGAATCGGCACCTCAGGTAGCAGAAGTTAAGAAAACGATTAGAAAGCCAAGAGCGAAAGCGGAAAAAAAGGAAGAGATACCAACTTCCGATGACGCTTCCAGCGAATCGGCCGTTTAACTAATTTTGGGGTGGCTTGGCCACCCCTTTTTTTATGAAACATATTCAAGTAGCTGCTGGTAAAAAAGTCTATTTCGCCTCTGATTTTCATTTGGGTTTTCCGAATGAAAAGGAAAGCCGAGCGCGAGAAGCTTATTTATTGGATTGGCTAAATCAAATCAAACAAGATGCCCAAGCTGTGTTTTTATTGGGTGATTTGTTTGATTTTTGGTTTGAATACCGAAAAGCTGTTCCCAAAGGCTTTGTTCGATTTTTAGGTAAACTCGCCGATTTATCTGATGCGGGTATTGAACTTCATATTTTTGTGGGTAATCATGATTTGTGGATGTATGATTATTTGCAAGATGAACTATCGGCCAAGATTTATCGACAACCTGAGCGCTTTCATTTAGCATTTAGCGACGCTTCAGTAAAATCGATATTCATAGGGCATGGTGATGGATTGGGGCCGGGAGATTACGGATATAAGGCATTGAAACAGGTATTCACGAATAAATTGGCTCAGTTTTTATTTCGTTGGTTGCATCCAGATTTGGGGATTCGTTTAGCCCATGCTTGGTCAAATACGCGAAAAACCCAGGCGATAAGCCAAGGAGAAGTGCCCTTTCATCCGGAGACGGATTATATTCTTCAATATGTTCAAGAGCAATATCAAAAAGACCTAAGTCAACAACAAGTTTCATCCGCGTATATTTTTGGCCATCGGCATCATCCGATTGCCTGGGAACTAGGAAGTGATGCTACTTATTATAACTTAGGGGATTGGTTTAGTCCAGCATTATGTAATGCTTACTTTTTACGTATTGACGCTCATGAAAATTCTTTCCAAAAGTATTCAGCTTCGTAGTTTATTTTCCAGCATTTTGCTGCTCATTTCTTTGACTATTTTAGGTCAAAGTCCAACCGAACAATGGCGCCCTTCCATTCATTTTTCTCCTAAAATGAATTGGACAAATGACCCTAATGGTTTGATATTTTTCAAAGGTTACTATCACCTGTTTTTTCAACATAACCCGAAAGGGAATGATTGGGGAAATATGAGTTGGGGACATGCCCGAAGTAAGGATATGCTACATTGGGAAGAACTGCCTATCGCTATTCCCCATGGAGATGAATATATTTTTTCAGGTTGTGTGGTTTGGGATAAAGAGCATGTTTCTGGCTTAGGAGACCCTAATAAGGACCTATTGGTGGCCATTTATACGGCCGATTACCCCAATAAAAAGCAGGAGCAACATTTAGCTTATTCCAATGATGAGGGTTTAACTTGGAAGAAATATGCAAAAAATCCCATTTTAGATATACAACTCTTGAATTTTCGGGATCCCAATATCATTTGGCATCAAGCTTCCAAGCAATTTGTTATGTCAGTTGCGAAGCCTTTAGAGCGATCAGTGCAGTTTTACGGATCCAAAAATTTATTGAATTGGGAACTGTTAAGTGAATTCAGTAATCAAGGGGAATTGGACATGATTTGGGAATGCCCATCTTTGGTGGAATTACCCATTGTAGGTAAAGAACAAGAAAGCAAATGGGTCTTATTTAATTCTTCTCAAGGTGTACAAAAGGGTTTTGTGGGGATGCAATATTTTGTGGGAGAATTTAATGGTAAGACCTTCATAAATGAAAATCCAAGGGAGACTAAATTGTACGTAGATTTTGGCAAAGATTTTTATGCAGCTATTCCCTTTTATCAAACTGCTACCAAGGATGTATTATGGTTAGGTTGGGCATTAAGTTGGCAATATGCCAAAGAACAACCCACTTATCCTTGGAAGGGTCAAATGTCCTCGCTTAGGAAATTAAGCTTAATTGACACGCAAGAAGGCTTACGATTAAAACAGGAATTTCAACCTGATTTTAATCTTTTAGAACCAAGTTTTCAAGCCAAAGACCTGTCTATTTCAAAGCCTAAAATCTTAAGTGGAATGAAACTTTTGCAAGGGAAATCTTACCTCATTGATTTGGAAGTGGAAGAAAGTAGGGGAGATCGATGGGGCTTAAGGTGGCAATCCTTGGATAATCCACAGGAATACACCTTGCTTGTTTTTGATGAAATTAAAAAACAATGGAGTATTGATCGTTCCCATTCAGGAAAAATATTGAGTCCTGGTTTTTTCAAAGTAGATGCCGCTAATATGGTGGAGGGCAAGCCTAAACACTTGAAAGTCTTGGTGGATCATTCCATGTTAGAGCTTTTGGCACAAGATGGAACCGTGGCGATTTCCTCCCTTCGATTTCCGCTGTCTAGCAAGGAAAATCTATCCATCTTCTCTGAGAATGGTAAATTAGACTTAAAACAAATTACAATTTGGGAGGTCAAATAAGGACAATTAGCCCATATTAATTTTGTATCTTCGTTTAATTTAACAATTCAAACCCAACAAAATCCCATGTCTCAATTTGCTAATCGTGTGGAGGTCATGTCTGAACTTGCCAAAAATATGGACGCTTATGTCCAAGAGTATTTGAATCCAATTGAATCCAATTGGCAGCCTTCTGATATGTTACCTGATTCTACGAAAGAAAACTTTTTGAGTGAAGTTAAATTACTTCAGGAAGCGGCACAGGAGTTACCCTATGATTATTGGGCAGTATTGATTGGAGATACCATTACCGAGGAAGCTTTGCCTACGTATGAGTCTTGGTTAATGGCAATGGATTCGGTGAATCAGGTAGAGGATCAAGGACAAGGATGGGTTCAGTGGATTCGTAGCTGGACAGCCGAAGAAAACCGCCATGGAAATTTATTGAGTACCTATTTATACCTTTCTGGTAAAGTAGACATGCGGGCTATGGCTGTTTCTACCCAGTATTTAATTTCAGATGGTTTTGATATTGGTACATCCTCTGATCCTTATCGAAATTTCGTTTATACCTCTTTTCAAGAGATGGCAACCAATATTTCTCACCGTAGAACAGCCTCTTTAGCCAAGCAGCATGGTAATCCTCAATTATCTCGTATGTGTGCTCAAATTGCTGCGGATGAACTCCGTCATGCCAAGGCGTATCGTCGATTTGTAACGGAAATCTTTAAGTTAGATCCTTCAGAAATGATGTTGGCTTTTGCAGACATGATGAAAAAGAAGATCGTTATGCCGGCACATTTTTTACGGGAGATTAATGGACAGAAAAGTTCATTATTTGAGCATTTTTCAGATGCCGCTCAGCGCATAGGTGTTTATACAACCCAAGACTATGTGACTATTATGCAAGGTCTGATTGAAGATTGGAATGTGGAGAAAATCACAGGCTTAAATGATGCCGCAGAAAAGGCGAGAGATTATGTAGCCGCTTTGCCAGCTCGTTTAGAGCGCTTAGCTGACCGCATCAAAATACCTGAATTGGCTTATCCATTTACTTGGATTGCTTAATTAATTCAAAAAAATATGTCGAAGAAGTTATCCATGGACGAGCTCAATCGGCTCGATGTTCCAGCCTTTAAAGCATTGGAAAAATTCCCTTATGTGCTTGTCATGGATGATATTCGAAGCATGAATAATATAGGTTCTGCCTTCAGGACAGCCGATGCTTTTTGTTGTGAGAAAATTTACCTTTGCGGTATCAGTGCTCAGCCACCACATAGGGAGATTACGAAGACGGCCTTGGGAGCCGATGAATCGGTGGATTGGGAGTATTGCGCCACAGCTTCCGATTGTATTTCGAGATTACAATCCCAAGGGTATAAGATTATATCAGTGGAGCAGGTGGCATTTTCACAATCTCTTCAAGAATTTGTACCAGAAAAAGGGGCTAAATATGCCTTTGTGTTTGGAAATGAAGTTTTCGGAGTGCAGGATGAATGGATTTCTGCTAGTGAAATCTGTTTAGAGATTCCTCAATTTGGTACCAAACATTCCCTGAATGTATCCGTCAGCCTAGGAATTGTGGTTTGGGATTTTGTCTCAAAAACACAGTTTAAATAAGATTCATTCTTATTTATCTTTTTGTTGAAAAACTTAACACAAATAAATTTTTATTACTGTAATTCTTTTCTAGATTTAGGTCTTTAGTAATTAAAATATATGAGCAAAGCTGATAAATCATTAATGGAACAACTAGCCTTATCTATTTTGCCTAAATTAAATGGCTTAAATGATAAGAATGCTAAGAAAATGGTCAATACTGCCGATAAGGCTATAGCCATCATTGTTAAGAAATTTCAAAAATTGAAGGACCAACAGGTGAAAGCCTTGGCGGTACTGAAGGAAAAGGAAGCCAAAAAAGCCAAGAAACAAATTGAAAAGGAGGCAAAAAAGAAAGAGAAAATAGCTAAAAAAGCAGCTAAAGACAAACAAATTGCCTTATTGACTCGTGGAAATAAAGTAATCAGTACGGAAGCTGCAGTCCCTGTTTCAAGTTCTCCCCAAAAAGCTCCAGTTAAATCTAAGGTAGCTGCTGCTCCAGCTAAAAAGAAAAGAACTGTGGTAGCGAAATAAAGCTATCTCATTTATCCCGATAATTTTGCGTTCATCCGTTTTTTCAAAAATGGGATGAACGCATTTTTTATTTTAGTTGAAATTTAACATACCCTAACATGATATTATCTATTCAAGACGTTGTAAAACGTTATTCCAGCCATGTGGCCTTAGACCAGGTAAGTCTTGAGATACCCAAAGGCAAAATCTTTGGATTATTAGGACCCAACGGTGCAGGAAAAACGTCATTGATTCGCATCATCACGCAAATTACAGCTCCTGACGAAGGACAAATTCTCTTTGATGGAGAAAAGTTGTCCTCCAAGCATGTGGAACAAATCGGTTATCTTCCCGAGGAACGAGGTTTGTACAAGAAGATGAAAGTAGGAGAGCAGTTGATTTATTTGGCGCAATTAAAAGGACTTTCCCGACAAGAGTCCATTGCTCGATTGAAGGATTGGTTTATTCGTTTGGACATAAAAGATTGGTGGGATAAGCAGGTAGATGATTTATCAAAAGGAATGCAGCAGAAGACTCAGTTTATTTCTACGGTGGTGCATGAACCCAAATTATTGATTCTAGATGAGCCATTCTCGGGTTTTGACCCCATCAATGCCAACCTATTGAAGGATGAGATTTTGGCATTAAAAGAACGTGGTACCAGTATTTTGTTTTCTACTCACAGGATGGAATCGGTGGAAGAACTATGTGATTCCATTGCCTTGATTAATCACTCCAAAGTGGTTTTAAGAGGCGAAAAAAATGAAGTTAGGAATAGATTTAAGGCACATCAGTTTGAGGTCTTGTTTGAGGGAGATTTAACACAAGATTTTACCGGTGTGGACCTGGTGAGTTTAGAAATGTCAGGGGATGCAAATTCCAAGAAAGGTATTTTTAAGTTACAAGAAGGTACAAGTCCTAATCAACTTTTGGGCCAATTGATCCATCAGGTTCAGGTTCAAAAATTCCAAGAATTGATTCCTTCCTTCAATGATATTTTTATCCAAGTAGTTAAAGAAACCAATTAATCGCATCAACATGAACAAGATATTATTAGTAATAAAAAGGGAGTATTTGACTCGAGTGAGCAAGAAATCCTTTTGGATAGCATCTCTAGCGGCACCATTGTTATTAACGGCTATTTATGCCGTTCCTATCTGGTTGGCAACACGTGATAAAGAAGTAAAGCAGGTCGCCATTTGGGATGGAAGTGGATTATTTGAGCAAAATGATTTAGCTGATAAAGAGATTGCTTTTAAGTTATTGAAAGGTGATGTCAATCAAATTAAGAAATCCTTTGATAAACAAGGATTTGATGCATTTGCAGCTATTCCGGCAGATATTTTAAAGAATCCAGAAGGTCTTAAAATTTACTCTGAAAAGAATTTAAGCTTGTCATTGAAGAATGATATCGAACGCATGGTACAAAATAAAGTAAGGGAGATTTTACTTCGAAATGCGGGTATTTCCACGGTAAAATACAAAGAAACCCAAGTGGATATTTCCAGTGATACCATAACTGTTTCTAAGCAAGGAGAGGAGACTACCTCCAGTTCTGGAGGTGCTATGATTTTGGCGGCTTTCCTAGGGTTTTTGCTCTATTTGACCTTATTACTTTATGGCTCTCAAGTCATGAATGGCGTCATTGAAGAGAAAAGTAACAGAATTATTGAGGTAATTATTTCATCCATTAAGCCCTATCAACTCATGTTGGGTAAGATATTGGGTGTAGGTCTGGTGGGATTAACCCAGTTTTTACTCTGGATTGTATTGACCATAGGCTTGTCTACGGCTACGAGTAAACTATATAATGCCCCATCACGAATGGCCACAGTTGCTAATACCACAAATTCAGAAGAGTTAAAGAAAAGTGTTGCGAAAGCAGAATCTAGTTCCCAACCCATGGCAGAAGTAAATAAGTTGATTGAAAGCACCAATATTCCCCTGCTTTTAGGCTCATTCTTCTTTTATTTTCTGTTTGGCTATTTGTTATACAGCTCTTTATTTGCAGCTATTGGTTCGGCGGTAGAAAGCGCATCAGAAGCCCAGCAATTCACCTTCCCCGTGATGATTCCAATTATTTTAGCCTTTATTTTGGCACAATTTACTATGCAAGATCCAGATAGTAATGTGGCATTTTGGGCCTCGATTATTCCATTTACCTCACCAATCAATATGATGGTTCGTTTGCCCTATGGAGTACCCGCATGGGAGATTGTGCTTTCTATGGTGCTATTGGTCGCAGGTTTCTTAGCATGCAGTTGGTTATCTTCTCGAATTTATCGTGTAGGAATATTGATGTATGGTAAGAAAATGACTTGGAAAGAAATCAGCAAATGGGTGTTTTATAAGGCTTAATGAATTAAATCGAAGTAAACTCATTAATACATATTTGACTCAGTGGTTAAAAAGAGCTTTGGTATACCTTAGCTCTTTTTTGTTATTCAAGAATTGGATATTTATCCAACGGCATACCTTTTAATAAATGATTAATGCATTTGAATAGCATTTTTGCTTGAAAAAATGATTTAATATGCTTTTGTGTATTAGAACACTTGCTAAATTTCTTAAAGTATCCTATATTTTGTTTGTAAATGCCTGTATTTGAGCAAGATAGATTATTTATTTTGTTAGTTGATTTCTGCAGGTGCTTTCCGGGAATGCTGAAAACCGTTTCGAGTAGGCGCAATATGTTCTATAATAATTAATCATGGCAACTTACCTTATTGAAAGAGAAATTCCTGGAGCAGGAAATCTCACCAACGATCAATTAAAATCAATTTCGCAAACCTCCTGCAGTGTTCTGAAAGAATTAGGTCCTGAGATCAAATGGCTTCAAAGTTATGTGACTGGGGATAAAATTTATTGTGTATACAAGGCTCCTAATCCAGAAATGATCATGGAACATGCGCGTCTAGGTGGTTTTCCTGCCAATTTGGTGAGTGAAGTATTTACCATCATAGACCCTGCTACCGCCGATTAGTTTCGTCAAATTTGCCTTAATGATACCAGGGCTTGAAAGGGTGCTTGGTATCATTTTATTGATCAATTCCGTGGATTTATGCCTAATAACTGCGTAATTTGAGCCAACAATTCGCTCAAAAACCATTATTATTCCTTGGAAAACTATTTCACCATTTTAATTGATTTCATCGGAACCTTTGCTTTTGCTGTCAGTGGAATACGATTGGCATCAGGAAAGCAAATTGATTGGTTTGGAGCCTATATCATAGGCTTAGTTACGGCAATTGGAGGTGGAACGGTGCGAGATTTACTGTTGGGTATTCGGCCCTTTTGGATGTTAGATAGTCGATATTTCTTGATTACAGCCCTGGCTTTCATTGCCATGCTTTTATTGAAAGATCAATTGGTTAAGTGGTGGAATACCCTATTTTTATTTGATGCGATAGGTTTAGGTTTAGTTACTATCGTTGGAATTAGTAAGTCGATCGACGCCCAATTG
This sequence comes from Aquirufa sp. Wall-65K1, assembly GCF_054558475.1. NCBI lineage: Bacteria > Pseudomonadati > Bacteroidota > Cytophagia > Cytophagales > Flectobacillaceae > Aquirufa > Aquirufa sp. Wall-65K1. The sequence goes on from NZ_JBPXKD010000008.1 coordinate 24,936, forward strand.
CCATTTTGGGTTTGTATCGTCATGGGAACCATCACAGGTTCTGTGGGAGGTTTATTGAGGGATGTATTGTTAAACGAAGTCCCTCTTTTATTACGTAAAGATATTTACGCTTTGGCATGTGTTGCAGGAGGATTGGTCTATTTTACTTGCCAATATTTCGAGCTTTCGGTCCCTTTAACTGAAATGGTGGCCGCATCGGTAGTCATTACGGTAAGGATTTTAGCCTTTCGCTTGCATTTGCATTTACCTGTTTTACCTTCTATACAATCCCAAAAGGAGAAATAAATGTTTTGACTATTAGGCTTTTTTAAGCTTATAAGTTCAACCAGGCCGCCAGTTTTATCTCATCAAAACCAGCTATGATTTTTTGGCCATCTACCATAATAGGTCTTTTGATGGCAGAGGTTTTTTGTTGCAGAAATTCAAAAAGGGCATCAGTGTTTTCTAGATTTTTTTTGGTGGAATCATCCAATTGCTTGTAGGTACTTCCATTTTTATTCAATACCGTGGCAGGGCCCAGTTTTTCTAAAAAGAGCATTAAGGTTTCTGGGCTGATTCCTTTCTTTTTGTAATCATGAAATTCATAAGAAACACCTTGGTTTTTTAAATATTCAAAGGCCTTTTTCATGGTATTGCAAGCGGGAATTCCGTAAATGGTGATCATAATAGCTATTTATTTTAAAAAGGTGTGCGACTTGTTTGATTTGGTGGTATTTTTGTTTTTTCCTTACAAATTTAACACAAAGCTACCTTATGGAGTATAGAATAGAAAAAGATACTATGGGTCAGGTGAAAGTGCCTGCACACGTGTATTGGGGTGCACAAACCCAGCGTTCCATTGAGAATTTTCCCATTGCTCAAGACATTAATAAAATGCCTAAAGAGATTATTCGTGCCTTTGCCTACTTGAAAAAAGCAGCAGCCATCACGAATTTTGAAGCTGGTGTTTTGGATGGGACAAAAAAAGACTTAATTGCCCAAGTATGTGATGAAATTTTGGCGGGTCAATGGGCAGATCAATTCCCATTGGTGGTATGGCAGACAGGTTCAGGGACGCAATCTAATATGAATTGCAATGAGGTTATTGCCTACCGTGCCCATGTGTTACAAGGTGGAAATTTGATGGATGAGAAGAAGGTGGTTCATCCCAATGATGACGTGAATAAATCCCAGTCATCTAATGATACTTTCCCAACGGCCATGCACATTGCAGCCTATCAAATTTTGATGGAAACAACCATTCCAGGCATTACTAAATTACGTGATACTTTGGCTGCTAAAGCTAAAGCATTTAAGGATGTGGTGAAGATTGGTCGTACGCACTTCATGGATGCTACTCCATTGACCTTAGGTCAGGAGTTTTCAGGCTATGTTTCCCAATTAAACCACGGTTTAAAGGCCATTCAAAATATTTTAGACCACTTAAGCGAATTAGCGCTAGGTGGTACTGCGGTAGGAACAGGTATCAATACACCAGCAGGTTATTCAGAAAATGTTGCCAAACACATTGCTACACTAACAGGATTGCCATTTAGAACGGCTGAAAATAAGTTTGAGGCCTTGGCTGCTCATGATGCAATTGTAGAAGCTCACGGAGCCTTAAAGACCGTTGCTGTTAGTTTAATGAAAATTGGTAACGATGTGCGTATGTTATCCTCTGGTCCGCGTTCAGGGATTGGTGAGATTTATATTCCAGATAATGAACCAGGTTCATCCATCATGCCTGGTAAAGTAAATCCTACGCAGTGTGAGGCAATGACCATGGTGGCCGCACAAGTTTTAGGTAATGATGTAGCTATTAATATCGGGGGAGCTTCCGGTCATTTTGAACTCAATGTATTTAAGCCAGTCATGATTTATAATTTCTTGCACTCGGCTCGATTGATAGGAGATGTATGTGTGGCTTTCAATGATAAGTGTGCCGTGGGTATCGAACCATTGAAAGAGAACATTCAAAAGCACGTAAATAATTCCTTGATGCTTGTTACTGCATTGAATACGAAGATTGGTTATTACAAAGCCGCTGAAATTGCCCAAACGGCCCATAAAAATGGCTCTACCTTAAAGGAAACAGCGATTTCCCTAGGTTATTTAAGTGCTGAGGAGTTTGATGAGTGGGTTCGCCCTGAGAATATGGTAGGAGAAATTAATCTGTAATTAGCTCTTAAATACGCGATTCTCAGCGATTTATATGAAAAATGCCCCATACGCAATGTATGGGGCATTTTTTTATGCTTTAAGCCATTTCTCGTAGTTCAATGCTGTAAAAAGGATTAACAAAGGGAAAACTTGCGGCAATTCGCTGAGCTTCTTCCCAGTCGGATAAAATCAAGGTCACTATTTGTGAAATTTCTCCGCCGTCAATTTGATTGATCCATTTGGATTCCAATGTTCCGCTTGCCGACAAGTGCAATTGTTGGCCTGAAAATTTCTGATACAACATGTCTTCATAGGTGGATTTTAATCCTTTCAGCCACGTTCTAATTTGCTCCAATTCCTCCTCTTTGGCTAGGGAATTTTCTCCTGAAATTCCGGCTACTGGCCCCCGAATGATGATGACAAATCGTTTCATTAAATTAGTATTATTCTAAGATTAAAATTCGCTTTGAAATTTCTCAAAGGGATTACTTTCTGTTTTAATTTTTGGTTTTTGGATCCGCTCCTTAGGGCTTGATTTTACTTTCTCCACAGGAGTCCCTAGGAGGGTGGTTAACCAGTTTTGAATCATTTGTAAGGCTTCCTTTTCTAAGGAATAATATATGAACACTCCATTCCGACGAGTGCTCACTAATCCCGCCTCTTTCAAGACAGACAGGTGCCTAGAAATAGTAGGGGCAGCGTAGCTAAACTGTTCAAAAATGGTACTGGCAGGCAGCTCTCCATCTTTTAAAAGCTCTATAATCTTACGCCTTGATTCATCACCCAAAGCTTTGGCTATAGCCTCTACTTGCATCATAAATTTATCTATTTAGCTAATTTAGTACATTCCAAGATATTATCCAAAATAGGCTTCTAATTAAGTTGTAGGTAGAATATTTAGCTTATCAAACAATTAATTAGCGAAATAGATAATTATATTTACCTGTTTTGCTAATTAATTAGTAGAATCGATGATATTAATTAGTTTTAATGCTAAATAATGTTTTGAGTCTACAATGCTTGATTTTTGATTGGTGAAATCTTTATCAATTTTCATTTGGGCAGCTTTGTTAAAACCACAGCTATTTTTTTTTCTTTAATGTGCTTCTTTGGAACAAAAAAATACCCCAGAATTTTTTCTGAGGTATTGGTGTTTTAAACTTGGCTTAGTACCCTAAATGTTTCGGATCTTTCTTTATTTTTTAATTTTTAACGTAGACTCTTTTTACCCGTTCACTGATGTTAGTCATTAACTCATAAGGAATCGTTTTTGCTTGATGTGCCAAATCAGTTAATTGTATTTTTCCGCCAAAGGCTATGGCTTCATCTCCTTCCTTTACCAAGGGTAAATGGCTAATATCTACCATGCACATATCCATGCAAATAGAGCCAACCGTTGGACATAAGTATCCATTGATTTCGAACAAACCTTTGCCCATTCCTAGGCTTCTAGCATAGCCATCTGCATAGCCTAAAGCCAACGTTGCAATGCGGCCATTCGACTTTAATTTTCCTTTTCTTCCGTAACCAATGGTTTCATTTTTCTTAATCTCTTTGATCTGTGATATGTAGGTTTTTAAGGTTAATACATTTTCCAAAGATTTCTTTTCAATTTTATTTTCCGAAATTCCGTACAAACTGATGCCTAAACGAACCATTTCATAGCGAGCCTGAGGGTAATTTTTAATGGCTGCAGAATTAGCAATATGTCTTAAAGGGGTATAGCCCAGTGTTTGAATGATTTTTAGGGTCATTTTATCAAACAATTCGACTTGTTTTTCAGTGAATTTTTGATGTTTTTGTGACTCTGATGCCACTAAATGACTAAGTATACTAGCTACCCATACTTGAGGCATACTGGCTATTTTTTTCGTTAATTCTTTGCATTGATCTGGACTAAAGCCCAGTCGTTTCATGCCCGTATCTAATTTAAGATGAATTTTTATGCTTTTGTTATGGGCATGGCTATATTCATCGATAGCTTCTAACATGGTCATGGAATATACTTCCGGTTCAAGCGCGTAATTACTTAGACTATCTAGTTCACCGATTTGTGGATTCATGACCATAATAGGGCAGTATATTCCATTTTTTCGTAGTTGTACTCCTTCGTCCGTATATGCAACGGCTAAGTAATCAATGCCTTGTTGCTGCAATACTTGTGCTATTTCAATGGCACCCGCACCATAGGCAAAAGCCTTAACCATGACCATCAATTTAGTATCTGGTCCTATGGTTTCCTTAAAATAGGTCAGGTTGTTTTGTAGAGCATCTAAATTGACTTCTAGTTTCGTGCAATGCGTTTTAGTTTCGAGTAATTGGGTTATTTGCTCAAAGTTGAATTTTCTTGCTCCTTTTAATAGAATGACAGCATCACTAATTTGATGCAGAATTCCGCTAGTAATTAGGTCTTCTGTATTATAAAAAACCTCAATTTCTTGAAATGATTCTTGATACTTAATCAATTGATCGCCTACACCTATTAATTGATCAATTTTTTGAGATTGAAGTAAGGTAGCAATTTTGGGATATAGTTCCTGTGCCGGAATTCCAGCTTCGATGAAGTCACTGATGATCAGTACCCGCTTTTTATGTTCATATTTTTTGAGCAGCGGGAGGGCTAATTGTAAGCCATCCAGATCGTTATTATATGAATCGTCGATAATTTGATTATTCCTTAGTCCTTCTTTGATTTCTAAGCGCATGGAAATAGGGCGAATCCATTTGGTTCTAGCTTGGATTTCTTCTGCGCTTAGACCAGCCACATGTGCCATGATGAGGCAGTGGCACAGGTTTTCTAAATATGCTTCATCGGTCAACTCTGTTTTTACGTCTAAGAAAGCCTCACTTTGTGCCGGTTTTTTTATTCGAATATGTGTTTCCTTGGCCCCAATTTTCCAATAGACAAACAAGCAATTAGCTATATCTTCTGTACTCCAAGCAATGAGCTCTGCCTGAGGATTTATGGATTGCATTTCTGCCTTTATCGCATCATTTTCTTTGTTTTTGCATCGGTATACTAATTTTTCAACCCCTGAAAAAAGCTTAATCTTTTCCTGAAGTTTTTGATGTTCTGATTCAAAATTTTGCCCATGGGCTTCCCCAAAATGCGTGAATATCCCCCAAGTAGGTTGAATGATTTTTTCTATACGTTCCATTTCTCCCACTCGGGAAATACCTGCTTCAAAAATGGCTATCTGGTGTTGAGCTTTCAAACCCCAGACCGACAATGGAACGCCAATTTGGGAATTAAAACTTTTGGGACTCTTCACCACAGAAAATTTACTTTGTAACAAAGTAGCTAACCATTCTTTGCAAGTTGTTTTACCATTGGAACCCGTAATGCCAATAACCGGAATAGAAAAGCTCTTCCGATGAATACTGGCAATTTCCTGAAGGCAATTGATACTACTTTCGACTATCCAAAAATCAGCCTGTGTCCATTTTTTGGCTTTTTCAGCCAATAATCCAGACCAGGCATCACGTTCAACAATGAATTCTCGGATACCTAAATGGTATAAAGGTTCAATGTATTGATGTCCATCATGATGCACTCCTCTGACGGCAAAAAATGCCGTTTGTTGGGGTAAATATATCTGGCGGCTATCAAGACTTAAGATGCTTGATTTTAATTGGGTAGGTGAAGAAAAATGAATCATGTATGCAAGTCAAATTGACAATTAGCTAAAATACAAAAAGGCGAGGAATACATCCCTCGCCTTTCCAGCTATTTTCAAATTTTATATGAGGCTTAAGCTTCTAAGGCTGCTACACCAGGTAAAACTTTACCTTCCATGTACTCTAATAAGGCTCCTCCACCTGTAGAAACGTAACTAACGCGGTCGCCATATCCTGCGTTATTAATAGCCGAAGCGGAATCTCCACCGCCAATCAAAGAAAATGCACCATTTTCTTCAGTGGCTTTTACTACTGCATCAGCAATGGCATTGGTTCCTTTGGCAAAATTAGGGAATTCAAATACTCCCATAGGTCCATTCCATAAGATTGTTTTTGATTCAGCAATAACTTGTTGGAATAGTTCAATGGACTTTGGTCCAATATCTAAGCCTTCCCAACCATCAGGAATTTCTCCACGATTAACAGTCTGTCTGTTGGCGGAATTACTAAAATCATCTGCCACGACATTATCTACTGGCATGTATAAATTCACACCTTTTGCTTTTGCTTTTTCTAATAAACTTTTGGCCAAATCTACTTTATCTGGTTCAGAAATCGATTTTCCAATTTTTCCTCCTTGTGCTAAAGAAAAGGTATAGGTCATACCTCCACCAATGATCAAATTGTCAACTTTATCTAGTAACTGTTCAATGATCAAGATTTTATCTGAAATTTTAGAACCACCCATGATAGCGGTAAAAGGTCTATCGGCAAATTCTAAGATTTTTTTAGCGTTATCAATTTCGGCTTGCATCACATATCCACTAACTCGGTCCTGCAAGAATTTACCCATGACAGCCGTAGAAGCATGAGCACGGTGGGCCGTACCAAAGGCATCATTTACCCAAACATTACCTAAAGAGGCTAGTTTCTTAGCAAATTCCTCATCACCTTTTTCTTCCTCCTTGTAAAAACGAAGGTTTTCTAATAAAAGAATTTCTCCTGCCTGAAGTTCACTGGCTAATTGAGCAGCCTCTTCACCGATACAATCCGGAGCAAATTTTACTTTGATACCAAAAACAATAGACAAAGGTGTCACCAAGTGTTTCAATGAATACTTTTCTGTTGGACCATCTTTCGGTCTACCTAAGTGTGACATCAAAATTACCGACCCTCCATCTTTCAGAATTTTCTGAATGGTAGGGATCGTGGCTTTTATACGCGTATCGTCGGTGATTTCGTACCTTTCGTTTAAAGGGACATTAAAATCAACACGAACTAAGGCTTTTTTACCAGAAAAATTGAAATTGGCGACTGTTTGCATACTATTTTTGTTTCAAATTGTAAGTGGATACGTATGCCTCAGATAAGGCAGGCAAATATACCCAAGTTTTGTTAATTGTTGAAAAAATCTAATTTTCTGTTGAAAATCTCGAAATTAATAGTCGAATAGTACAATTTTTACCCTTTGGAAGTTTCTCAGCACATGGATAATAGTCCCACACCCAATTTGTCTCCTACTTATTATTGGGAATATTTTCAATATGTACTACGCTATGTAGCAAATCATTATGCCTTACTTTTAGACGAGCGAGAGCAAGCTTTCATTCAGACTTTTGAGAGTTCTTCCTTTTCGGCTCAATGTTTGTATTTACGATTGGCTTCTAGGAGAACCCTTTGGTTTCAGGAAGATTTGATCCATTATCCTGAAATTCCTGATTTAGAAGAGGCAAAGACAGCATTGTTTCATATGAATTTATTGGAACGAATAGGTCAGAGCGAAGATCAGTCGGTATACACTTGTCTAAGCAATTTAAATAAAACCATTTGTTTTCAACTGTTACAGGTGCCCGGAGAAAAAAGTCCTCTGCCTAAATCAGTCTCTAAGCCACATTTGGTTCAATTTATCCTTGACAATTTAAGTGAAGAGGATGTATTATCACGCCTTGAAGACTTGCAAATTAGCCTAATTAGGCCATTACAGACTACCTATTTTCATTTCATTCAGTTTTTGTTTTTTGGTAGCCGAAATCATGATTTAACTGACTTTGTGGTTCGTGATTTAGGGCATCGACAATTCATCGAGATTGATGAGGCCGATTTAGTGCCTTATTTTTCAAATCGAGAGGAAGCTATTCAGAAGTGGCGCATCAGTATTTGGCGTGAATGGTTTTTTGAGAAGTCAAAGGAGGATCATGCTATCGAAGAAGTGATGGCCAGTTGGCAGTTGAATATGTGGCCCTTGGTGCCAGAACTATTGGAATTGTGCATAGGCAGTTTTGAGCGTACTCTGTTTCATGTGGCTCGATGGCTGGAGCGACAAGGGGAATTAGAATTAGCCCTATCCTTATATGAGGAGAGTTTAGCTGGCGCATCCTTGGAAAGGCGTGTGCGTTTATTGGTCAAACTAAAACGTTTGGATGAGGCTAAAATGTGGGCTAGAACAGGCTTGGAATTGATTACTAATCCAAGGGAAAGACATTTTTTTGAAGATTTTCTTTGGAAGCAAGAATCAAAAAAACAGGTAAAGCAAGTGACAGCTAGTTTGAAGGAAGCAGAGAAATTAATGATTTCAATAGATTGGAAAGATCGGGTAGAGGAGGGAGTTGCCGATTATTTTAGGAATCAAGGTTATTATGCCGCTTTTACCGAGAATCGTGTTTGGAAAAATTTGATAGGACTTTGGTTTTGGGATTTGATTTTTCATCAAAATAAAACAGGTTTTCATCATCCATTTCAATATGCCCCCAGTCATTATGCTCGGGAAAATTTTGCTTTGGATTTACAGGAGGAATTTCAAAGTTTATTGCCACTTTTGGATGATACCGAACAATGGCTAAGCTTTTTACAGCAAAATGCAGCGCGAAATCAAGGAAAAATGAATCCTTTAGTGGATTGGCAAAATTTAGATTTTGAATTAATTCAGCGCTTGGTTGGGGTGATTCCTCGCCCTGCTTTACTGGAAGTTGTGAATTATTTATGGCGGAATTTAGCGACGCACGCCAAAGGCTTTCCTGATTTATTTATCCAAAAAGGAGAGGAATACGCATTGGTGGAGGTGAAATCTCCCAATGATCACCTATCGGCTATTCAATATTTTTGGCATGATTTCTTCCGTCAGCATGCTATTTCCATCCGAGTCATACGGGTGGAATGGGTTTAAAATGGCCAGATTTTGGAATTTAGCACTATTTTTTCTTGGTCTAGAGCATATTTGTAAAATTATTGATGAAATGCTTGACATCGTTTTGAAAATATTCTACATTTCACATGAATCTAGAACGTTCTTTATGTTGTAGGCTTTGTCGGATTCCCAAAGCATTATTTCACCTTTAAATTTCAAGCTTATGAAAGTGCAAGTTCATGCCATCCACTTTACAGCGGATCGTAAATTAGTCGAGAGTATCCAAGCTAAGTTGAACAAATTAGAAACCTTTTATGATCGAATAACCAGCGGAGAGGTATTTCTTAAATTAGAACAAGGGGAGGGGAAAGTCAAAGAAAAGTTACTTGAAATTAAAATTGCTGTACCTGGAGCCATCTTGTTTGTGAAAGAGAAAGCTAGGTCTTTTGAAGAAGCCTTGGATTTAGCGTTAAATGCCATTGCGGAGCAGATTAAACGATTTAAGGCAAAAATAACCCAAGTGAAAGCAGCCAAAACGGCTATTGATATATCAGAATAGTCTGAATATGAAATGTAAAAAGGGGACTTATGGTCCCCTTTTTTTATGCATAACATGAGTTAAATTAAATCTGGAAGGCCGTTTTTACCGCATCCACATAATCTAATTTTTCCCAAGTAAATAATTCAACTTCTTTATTGATGGTTACTCCGTTAGGACCCACGAAGGATTTATTAACAACTTCGTTTTTACGTCCCATGTGGCCATAAGCAGCTGTTTCTGAATACATCGGGTTTCTTAATTTCAATCGTTGTTCGATGAAATAAGGACGCATATCAAAAATCTCCTCTACTTTTTTAGCGATTTCACCATCTGTCATGTTTACTTTGGCAGTACCATAGGTATCGATGAATAAACCGCAAGGCTTAGCAACACCAATCGCATAAGAGACTTGAACTAATACCTGATCACATAAACCAGCTGCCACTAAGTTCTTGGCGATGTGACGCGTAGCATAGGCTGCTGAACGGTCTACTTTAGATGGATCTTTTCCTGAAAATGCGCCACCACCGTGAGCTCCTTTTCCTCCGTAGGTATCTACGATAATCTTGCGGCCTGTAAGACCTGTATCTCCGTGTGGACCACCGATTACAAATTTACCTGTTGGGTTAATGTGGTAGGTGATTGCATCGTTAAACAAGGCCTGCAATTCAGGCTTTAAGCTAGCTTTCACACGAGGTATCACTATTTCAACGATATCTTTTTTGATTTTAGCTAACATTTCTGGTTCAGCGGCAAAATCATCATGCTGTGTTGAAACAACGATAGTGTCTATGCGCTGTGGTACATGATCATCTGAATATTCAATGGTAACTTGTGATTTAGCGTCTGGACGTAAATAGCCAATTAAACCTGGCTCATTATTTCGTATGAAAGATAATTCTTGAAGAATTTTATGAGCTAAATCCAATGCCAAAGGCATGTAATTATCTGTTTCCTTGGTAGCAAAACCAAACATCATTCCTTGGTCTCCAGCACCTTGCTCTTCAGGCTTAGCACGTTCTACACCTTGGTTAATGTCAGCCGATTGTTCATGGATAGCAGATAAAATACCACATGAGTTAGCTTCAAACATGTATTCTGATTTGGTATATCCAATTTTACGAATCACCTCACGCGCAATAGCTTGTACGTCTAAGTAAGTATTAGTTTTGACTTCACCAGCTAAAATGACCTGCCCTGTTGTTACAAGTGTTTCACAAGCTACTTTGGAAGTAGGATCAAAAGCCATGAAATGATCTATGAGTGCATCTGAGATTTGATCGGCCACCTTGTCCGGATGTCCTTCAGATACCGATTCCGACGTGAATAAGTATGCCATTGGCGAAACAGTTTATATGTTTGATGTTAAAATTCTGACAAAAATACAATTTATCTTACGAAGCCACAAATGCAATTTGGGCTTTTGAATACTTATTTTGAGTGACTTATTAAATGGTATACAGCTCGGATAAAAGGTAGCGTTGGAACAGTTGCCATCAGGCTAATATCCTCCCAAAAACTAGTTTTTTCATCCAAAAAACGGAGCATTTTACTTCCTTTGTTTTTTTGAAATAAGGCCTCAAAAACCTCGCTTCCCGCTACGGATTGTTCTAAGAGTACTTGTATGAAGATTTTATCTAGCCAGGTTTTGAATGGATTGTTAGGTAAAACTAGGCGGCTAGAATTAGCTTTTTCCAATTCTTTAACCAAAGCTTGGTTAATTCGTTGGGTGCGTAAAAAGCTATATCCTGTGGATGCCTTCACAAAGCCCCCCGAGGTGCCAATTCGGATGATGGGTTCGGCTACTTTTTGACTTGCTCTTGTGTCCAAACACATTGGAATAATCCCTTTTTCCTCTTCTTTAATTTGAAAGTCTTCCTCACTTAAATTATAATAGGCTTGTATATAGGATTTGATTTTATCTTGGTAAAAGCCAGCTTCTCTTACCTGAGATGAGAAAAAAGTGTATTCAAATAGGGCATTTTTTTTACTGGTAGGAAGCACGTACATAAATTCACATTCAGTGCCTTGGGCTACTCGGAAATCAAATAAATTAATTGCCTCTGGTTTAAAAATAGGGAAATGGCATTCTATCTCCCATCCTAAAAAATGCTGTTTTAGGTGATTGGGATTATTGATTTCACAAGGATAAGGGGAAATGGAATCAAATACTTTATCTGTGGCGATAAATTCGCCTTGGGTACAACATACGCGTGCACCCTTTTTTTCTGGAATGATTTCTGTTACCTCTGCTTCTAAAAATTCAATGTTTGGGAATTGACTTAATCGTTTTTTGATAAATCGATACCAATCTATACTTCGAATTTTATGGTACTCAAAGGGGGCAATATCCAATGCGATACTATTTCCTTTTGGACCATGAAACCATAAGTTTTTCCAACTTTTTTGGGCTATTCCATCAAACTCTTCTGACTGATCGGACCAATAACACCAGGTTTTATCGTTGACTAATTTTAAGGAAGGGTCAATGATTAGCATTGGCTCCTGGGCTCTGGAGCTTTGGCTTAGGTAATAAACTAAGGATAAGGCAGACATACCACCTCCAGCGAAAATGTATCGATACGACTTACTGGAAAGTGGAGCAACACTCATGAGGCATTAAATATGGCGTTCCGCATGATAACTAGAACGAACCAATGCTCCAGATTCTACATAGGCTAATCCTCTTTTCAGTCCTTCTTCTTTATACATGGCAAAGGTATCCGGATGTATCCATTCAATCACCTCATGGTGCATTTTAGTAGGTTGTAAATATTGCCCTAGGGTTAAAACATCCAAACCATGCGCCACTAAATCATCCATGGCCTTAAAAACTTCTTCTTTGCTTTCCCCTAATCCCAACATGATGCCAGATTTTGTTCGTTTACCAAAATCTTTGGTGCGACGGATTTGTTCCAAGCTTCGTTCATATTTAGCCTGAGGACGTACATAACGATAAAGGCTAGCAACGGTTTCCATGTTGTGGGAAACTACTTCTTGACCCGCTTCAATCATACGAATTAAGGCATCCCAGTTTCCTTTGGTATCAGGAATTAAGGTCTCAATGGTTGTCTGAGGTGTGCTCTCTTTGACAGCTCGTACCGTTTGATACCAGATTTCGGCACCCTTATCTTTCAGTTCATCTCGATTGACCGAGGTAATAACAGCATGTTTTACTTTCATCAATCGAATGGCCTCAGCTACACGCCTTGGCTCATCCTCGTCATATTCTGGGGGTCTACCAGTTGCTACGGCACAAAAAGTACAAGACCGAGTACATACATTTCCCAAAATCATGAAAGTAGCGGTACCCTCACCCCAACATTCCCCCATATTAGGGCAATTTCCCGATTGACAAATCGTATGTAATTTATATTCATCCACAATCTTCCTGACGTTGGTGTACTTTTCACCAATAGGAAGTTTTACACGAAGCCAATCTGGTTTTCTTGTGTTAGCTGCTGGATTTATTTGCGGTAATTCAATCATCTTATGTCAATATGTTCTTCCAAAGAAGAAAGTTAAGTAACCAGTTGTGTAAACTGATCTTTGGTTAGTTTGGTTAAGAATTTCCACTGGATTTTGAAATACATCCACAATAAAGCCTACTTCCAAACTTAAATAATTATGTTTTATGGTATTTAGTTCAATATCAAAACCTGATTTTAAATGCCAACCTGGGACCATTTTAGCATCGCTGCTTCCTGCAAAATAGCCTCCTTCGCCAATGATTACGGACCTTCCTGTAGTATTGCTTAGCGTCTGAGTATAGGGAATGGATTTAATGATGGTCCTTCCGGTATTGGGATCTAGAAAGGATACATCCACATAATATGGGATTTGCATACCAAGACTAGGTCCGGTAGCCAAAATGCCCTTCAGGGCTGCCCCCCCTTCACTGGATTTTTTAAATAACATCCATTGCATGCCAAATTCAGGTCTTACAATCAAAAGGTTATTTAATTTTCCTTCAATGTAGTTTCGCCCATTGTAGGAAAAAGGGGAGGTGAACTCACGGTAATCTTTCAAATTCACAATATCTAAACCGATTATGGGTTGTCGATTCGGATTTCTATTCCAAGATTTTCGCAAATTCAGTCCACCAAAAATGCCGGAATTGGTAGTAGTTGTTAATCCAATAGCCCAGGTTCCTCTTTCAGTCAGAGAACTTTGGCTCCAATTTTTGTTGGCTGTTGTATTGGAATTTATGGCTTTACTCGGGGTTGAATTGGGACTAGTCGTTGAACTAGCACTGCCGCTTCGTTGTGCCCACAATAGATTGGGCATCAATAAAAGCGCTAATACATACTTAGGTAAAGCCTGCTTCATGTTAACGGCTAATATATGGTTTCAAATCCTCATTGGATATGTCCCAATGAGAGGCATGATAAGTACACTTACCTCCATCAATCACCAAAAGTTGTGGAGATTGATGTTCCACTTGAAAAGTTTCAGCAATTTGATTAGAAATAGGGCGAAAAGCAATTAAATCTAACAAATATGCCGGTGTATTTTCTTGATCCCAGGCTCTTTCTAATCGATTTAAGGAAGTAGCCGAGATGGAACAACGGGTGCTGTGTTTGAAAATGACAATGGCTTGTTTTTGAGAATCTTCTAAGATTTGATCAATTTGTTGAGCTTCGTTTAAGGTATTCCAGTTCATAAGAATGATGCAGGTTTTCTGCTTATTTCGTAATTTTAAAGATTCACCTTCAAATTTAAGAAAAACTTGAGAGTTTGGCTTTATTCTTTTGCCTTGTTTTTGTATCGTCAAACCATCAGGGTTTTGGCAAAGTTCCATTCCAAGGCTAAACTTTGGAACCAAGGTCAAAATGAAGTCTGGCAAGGATTAGAAAAGGCGTTCACACATCAGCATAAGCCTGTAGCTTGGTTTCATACGGCTTCATTGGGTGAGTTTGAACAAGGCAGGCCCATCATTGAAGCCTACAAAAAGCAATTTCCATCCCATTTTATACTAGTAACCTTTTTTTCGCCTTCTGGTTATGAGATTCGTAAGAATTTTGGAGGTGTCGATTATGTTTCCTATTTACCCTTCGATGGAGCCCAATCCAGTGCTCGATTTTTGGACTTGGTAAAGCCACAAATTGCCATTTTTGTCAAATATGAGTTTTGGCACTTTTATTTAACAGGCTTAGCTAGTCGACAAGTAACTTTATTATTGGTTTCAGCCATATTTAGACCTAAACAAATCTTTTTTACCTGGTATGGAGGTTTTTACAGAAATCTACTAAAGCAGTTTAACCATTTATTTGTTCAAGATTTAGCATCCAAAAAATTATTAGAGGATATAGGTATTCAGCAGGTACAAGTAGCTGGTGATACACGATTTGACCGAGTTTACGCGCAATCCAAACAAGTAAATGCTTGGCCTTTACTAGTTGAGTTTTTGAATGGGCAAAGATTTGCCGTTTTGGGTTCTGTTTGGCAAGCTGACATGGAAAGGATCATCCCCTTGATTAATAAACGAACCTTACCCATTAAATGGATTATTGTTCCACATGAAATACATGAGGCGGAATTAGAAAAATGGAAAAATGCCATTCAATTACCTTCCGTTTATTCCTATGGAAGTACTGAAGAGGATTGGTCTACTTACGATGTTTTATTCGTCAATGAAGTGGGACGCTTATCTTCCATTTACCAAGGTGCAGATTTTGCCTTCATTGGAGGGGCTTATGGTGCCGGATTACATAATACGCTGGAAGCAGCGGTTTTTGGTCCTGTCATGGCTTTTGGTGATTTGAACTACCTGAAATTCAGAGAGGCCTGCGCATTAATTGAAGAAGGAATTGCTCAAACGATATCTAGTACAGAAGATTTAGAAAAATATTGGTTGGACTTATGGTATAATTCTAGCCAAAGAGCTAAAATAAAAACACAATCTGAGGCATTTATTGCTAAGAATAGGGGGGCGACAGATGCCATTATGCACGTTTTAATAAACCATCAACATGACTGAGCCAAAGAAAAAAGGTTTGATAGTTCGTTCCACTGGCTCATGGTATGAGATCCGCTCAGAGGAAGGGAAGGTCTATGCTGGGCGTTTGAAAGGAAAGTTTAAACTGAAAGGTCCGCAAACCTCCAATCCCATAGCAGTAGGTGATTGGGTGATGTATGAAATGGAGGATGAGGTTCATCAAACAGTTTTGATTGTAGAGATTTTACCCCGACAAAACTATTTAATCCGTAAATCTGTCCATAAAACAGGTCAAGGCCAATTGCTGGCAGCTAACATAGATCAAGCGATTTTCATCATGACCTATAAAATGCCTAAGACTTCCTTGGGTTTTATGGATCGTTTTTTAGTAACAGCAGAGGCATTTCGTATTCCTGTCCAAATCGTTTTTAATAAAATGGATTTGCTCAATGAGGAAGAGCAGGATCAGGTTTTTGAATGGGCTGGATTGTACCAATCTTTAGGTTACGGCATTTTGTTTACCTCCATACCTAATAATCAAGGGATTGACGAGTTTAAGGAAATGTTTCAAGGAAAAGTGTCACTCATGTCAGGCCATTCGGGTGTGGGTAAATCTAGCCTAATGAACATGGTTGCTCCTGATTTACATATTAAAACCAAGGAAGTATCTGATTTTGCCCAAAAAGGAGTTCATACTACAACCTATGCCACCATGTGGGAATTGGGTAAAGACACCTATTTGATTGATAGTCCGGGAATCAAAGAATTAGGGATTTTAGAAATTGAAAAAGAAGAATTAGCGCATTATTTTCCGGAAATGCGCGAACTTTTAGGCAAATGTAAGTTCAATAATTGCATGCATTTGTCGGAACCGGGCTGCGTTGTGCGAGAAGCTTTGGAGGAAGGGGAAATAGCCGAGTCTCGGTATTTTAGTTATTTGAGTATGCTTGAAAATAATGATAATAGACGCTAAACCTAAAAAACGATGAACAAAGAATTATTATGGGGGATTGATCTAGGGGGGACGAAAATTGAGTGCGCTGTATTGGATAAACTGAATCCAAGTCAAGTGGTAGTTAGGGAAAGAATTGATACTGAATCGGCCAAAGGCTATGATCACATCATTGCTCAAATAAAGGTCTTAGTGGACCGGGTGTCAGGAATAATAGGCGAGAAACCTAAGGCCATTGGATTTGCTACTCCGGGAGTGTTGAATCCTTTGACCAATACCATGAAAAACTGCAATACAGTATGTTTAAATGGTCAAGCCCTAGCCACCGATTTGGCTACTACCTTAGGATGTGAAGTGAAATTGGCAAACGATGCGAATTGTTTTGCTCTAGCTGAAACCTTGTTGGGCGCGGTTCAGGATGTAAATCCTCATGCTGAAGTGGCTTTTGGTGTTATTATGGGTACGGGTGTCGGTGGAGGCTTAGTCGTTCATGGTAAAATCATCAATGGATTGCATGGAATTGGTGGTGAATGGGGACATAATATTTTGGAGGATGACGGCGATGCTTGTTATTGTGGTAAATCTGGATGTGTAGAAACGGTTATTTCGGGTCCTGCTTTAGAGAAATACTATGAAAAGCACTCCGGAAAAAAAATGAAATTGAAAGATATTTTACTAGCAGCAAAAGATCAATCAGATGCGGCGGCTGAAGCAACAGTTGAACGCATGGTGGATTATTTTGGAAGGGCTATTTCTACCTTAATCAATGTGCTAGATCCCGATGTGATTGTGATTGGTGGAGGTGTTGGAAATGTAGATTTATTGTATTCTGAAGGCTATGAGCGGATTAAAAAGTATATTTTCAATTCGAGAGAGGTGCATACACCGGTGGTTAAACCTAAATTGGGCGACAGTGCGGGGGTGTTTGGAGCGGCCATGTTATACAGTTAGGCTTAGATTAGTTCATAAAAAAAGCTCATTAGAATCACTAATGAGCTTTTTTTGTGGGCAGTAAATCTAGTTCTAGACTTTTAAAAACCATTTTTTGCGATAAAATACATAGCAGATTAGCCAGCATACCAATACGAAACTAATTGCATAAGCTAAGGAACCATTGTATTTGCCCAATACTGGTTCAAACAGATGCCAATACATCCAATTACTGGCTGAGGTAGTCCCATCTCCTTCGGCAATTTGCCATTTGTTTAATTGTATGGCCAAGAGTTCGGATATACCATAAGCTAGGATGGAATTGGTACCAAAAACTAAGAAAAAAGTATTGGCAAATTTTCTTTCTTTGATTTCAATCCACCAATAGATTAATGCAATTAAGATAAAGTCGATACCTGCACAAAGCAACACAAATGAGCTAGACCATAATTTTTTATTGATAGGAAAAGCTAAGTGCCAAATTAATGCCAAGACGATAAGGACAATTCCTGCACTCACCAAAGGAAAGGTAACCTCCTTGCCATCTTGCTTCCTTTTTTCTAAAAAAAGACTCACTTGATATCCAAATAGACAGGTAGAAAAGGCTGGCAATGTGCTTAAAAGTCCTTCTGGGTCAAATGGAATACCGTCACCATGGTATAAATGAGTAGGACCAAACAAGAATAAATCGAGTTTCCGAACGGCGTTTGTACCTAAATCAAAGGCGGCACCATGGTCGCCAAATACGAGCATTAATACCCAATAAAGTAATAATATGGCAATGTTAACTCCAGTAAGCCAATTCTCTTTTACGAGGAGTACAATAAACGAAACGGCACAGTAGGACAAGGCGATTCTAGGTAGCACATTTAGGAAGCGCATATTCTCCAATGAAAAATCAAGGAAGGGAAAATAGAAAATCAAATAATTGATCAGAAACAGAAGAAGGGTTCTTTTGATAATCTTGTTTCTTAATGCAGGGCTTAACTGAAATTGGAATGATTTAAAAGCAAATCGCATGGCCACACCCACCATAAATAAGAATGAAGGAAAGACAAGATCTGTTGGGGTAAAACCATGCCAACTAGCATGCTTTAATGGGGCATAGGTGTATTCTCCATTTCCAGAGGTATTCACCAAAATCATCATGGCTAGGGTTATACCTCGAAATATGTCTAAGGAAAGAAAGCGTGTTTTCATGTAGGTTTAGTTTGAAAAATAAAAAGGGATCACATGTTGCGTGATTTTATCCGTAAATCTAAAATAATATTTGCCAGAAACGAGGGGAGGAGGAAAAAAATCTTGTGCTCCATTTGTCCACCAAAATTCATGAATAATGGCTCCCCAGGCGCTTATTAACTCTACTTTAAGCTCTGAGTTAAGTTCCTTTTCCATATGGATGGCTTCTCCCAAATGCACGACATTGGGGTAAAGTGAAATCTTGGGTTTTTCTGGTGCCAAGGTACTTAAAATAGGGTTCAATAATTTGTCGATGCGAGTAAAATTAGGCACGCCATATCCTAAGGAATTATCGGGATTAGAGCTTTGATGGCCAGATTGTCTGACAGCATTCATTATTTGCCAAGGGGTTTTCTTTGGGTTGGCTTGAATGGTTCCTGCAACTAAACCGGCTAATAAAGGTGCGGCAAAAGAGGTCCCATTGGAGGTAGTAAAGGTGCCTAAATAAGTGCCAATGACGGTCGATTGGCCCATAGCAGCCACATCTGGCTTTATGCGGCCGTCTGAACTTGGTCCCCAAGAACTAAAGTTTGCTCTTAGCAAGGATTTGTCCACTGCGCCAACTGCTAAAATGGAGTCTGCATCGGCAGGAGAAGCAATGTATTTCCAACTCGCAGCTCCTTCATTACCTGCCGAAATGGTACAAATAATGCCTCTTTGCGCTGCCCAAGTTGCGGCTTTACTACTTAATGCGGTTTTACCATTCATGTCTGCATAGGAATGATTACTGAGTTTAAGGTCAAAAACAGTATATCCTAATGAAGAATTGATAATGTCCGTCCCCAAACTATCTGCCCACTCAGCTCCTCTTAGCCAATTTACCTCTTCCACAATTTTTTCGGTGCTTCCTTCTTCTGTTTGAGCTAGGGCAAATTGGGCTTGGTAGGCTGTACCAATGAGTTTACCTGGGCTAAAAGCGGCTATGGTACTCAAAACATGGGTAC
Organism: Aquirufa sp. Wall-65K1; assembly: GCF_054558475.1. Classification (NCBI taxonomy): domain Bacteria; kingdom Pseudomonadati; phylum Bacteroidota; class Cytophagia; order Cytophagales; family Flectobacillaceae; genus Aquirufa; species Aquirufa sp. Wall-65K1. The sequence goes on from NZ_JBPXKD010000008.1 coordinate 44,361, forward strand.
CATGTGAACCCCGACTGTAAACGTCACTCAATCCTGGGGTGGTGGCCAAGGTTGCGAGGATTCTTTTTTCTGAAAAGGCATTGGCCAGATGAGGGGTATTATTGGCATTTAAAAAACCTTCATCCAATACCGTGATTAATATTCCTTCTCCCCGAAAGCCTTTGAGATGCATGTTATTGACCCCTAGTTGACTGATTTGTACACTCGAATTTCCGTAGTTGAGACTATCAGCCAGGATGATATTGGCCTGAGGTACATCTTGGAGTTTTACTTTTTTATTTAAAACTTGAAAACTAGCACTAGAATCAATTGGATAGGTATAATACAGGCCTTTGACCCCAGTTTGATTTAGGGTTTTAGCTAAATCTTTAGGCTTCTGTTGAATAAGAGCCCCATTGATCCATTTCAATGGAAATACTATTTTTGCTCCCGAATTTTGAACCTGTAAGAGGTATTCTGGGTTTACTGGTAAATCTTGTTCTGTAAGGGCAACTTGATGTTTTTTTCTTCGTTCAATAGCACGTGGACTCAGAAACTTCTCGGGTTGTGAAAGTGAGAAGGGAGACTTGGCTTTATCTTTAAATAAAATGAGGTAACGATAGCTGTCATTTTGAGCCGAGATTGGACTTCCCATGAACAGTAGACTGCTGAAAATGAGGAAAATAATGGGTTTAATGCATGTCATTAAGCTAATATATTTAATTAATGTGTAAATTTGATTGTTTCTAATAGAATTTGATGAAAAGCGCGATTCAACGTTTTTTCTTGGTGTTTTTGTCGGCATGGCTTTTATTAGGTCATGTGGGCTTTGCTTACCAAATATCAAATTGCTTAGTGACTGGCAAGAAGGAGCTTACTTGGGCTGCTCCGGCAGCATCACCATCCTCCTCAACATCGAAAGAAACGCGTATTTCTCGGGCAGCTTGCTATCAATATGCCCAAGTTCAAGTAAAATTTACGTTTGATCAGCAGGTCAAAAAAAATCTAAAATATGTTCTAGAGGCGCAGCCTTTAGCCTTATTGGATTATCCTACATCTACATCAGTTGCTTATACTTTTTCAGAAAGAGATCAACCGATCATCGAATGTACTTATTGCAGGCCATTGCCTGAGCAATTAGCTTTCATGCAGCGTTACAATATATGATTTGAATCAAATTCGCTTTGAATTTTTTTCTCATATCTTATTGTAATCTTATGTCAATTTACCGAATTATATGCTTGGGATTGCTTTTTACCTTCACGGTAGAAATGCCCCAGAGCTTTGGACAAATCGTACAAGGCCGCGTAATGAGCTTGGATGCTCAAGGAACCATGGAAGACCTATTAGGAGCTTCTGTCTATTTTAGGCCCACAAAAAAAGGAACATTAACGGATGCCAAAGGTGCATTTTCTTTGGATGTACAAGGTAAAACGGGATGGATGCTTTTCAGTTCCAGTGGTTTTATCAGTGATTCTATTTTTGTGGATAAAAATGAATTTTTACACGTTCATTTAAAGCCGGCCAACAAAGAGCTGAACGAAGTACGCGTCACGGCTACTCCAGGAAATCAGGATAATGTGGCTACGCTGCATACGGAAATACTGACCATGAAGACTTTGGCTAAAGCAGCTTGTTGTAATTTGTCGGAAAGCTTTGAGACCAATGCATCGGTATCAGTGAGTTTTGCTGATGCTGTGACGGGAGCTAAGCAGATACAATTACTGGGCCTGTCGGGTACTTATGTACAGACCAATGTGGAAAATGTACCATCCATAAGGGGCTTGAAAACCACATATGGCTTAAATTATTTACCAGGAACATGGATTAAATCCATTGATTTAGCCAAAGGACAGAGTTCCGTAGTCAACGGATATGAGTCCATGACGGGTGGAATCAACGTAGAATTGGCCAAACCAGATACTTCTGAAAAATATTTTTTGAATGTTTATGCCAATTCCCAAGGTCGATTCGAGATTAACCAGCAAGGAGCTCATCGATTTAATTCAAAATTATCTGCGGGGCTTTTTACCCATTACTCAAAGCAAACAGCACGCTTAGATGGGAATAAAGATGGATTTATAGACTTACCCTTATTTGATTTGTGGAATGTATTAAATCGCTGGAAATATGCTACGGACCGTTGGATGCTTCAATGGGGCGCCTCGTATTTAATGGAGAATCGTTTGGCAGGTCAAAATACCTTTGATGAAAATAGATCTAACCGTTATTTAATTTATGGATTTGGTAGTAAGACCTCTCGTTTTGAAACCTTTGCTAAAATAGCTCGCTTGTTTCCTGATAAACCTTACCAAGGCTTAGGATTGATATTAAATACGGCGCAGCACCAAAATGACTCATATTTTGCTTTCAAAAATTATGTGGGAAGGGAGCAAAGTATGTATGCTAATTTGATCTATCAATCAATTTTTGATAATACCAACCATAGCTGGAAGGCGGGGGCCAGTTTTTTATATGATTCCTATCAAGAGCGCTATATAGATTCTACTTTTGCTCGGACTGAATTAGTTCCCGGGGCATTTTTTGAATACACCTGGACGATTCCCAATCATGTAACCATGGTAGTGGGCAATCGAATCGATTGGCATAATCAATTGGGAACGCAATGGGTTCCTAGGTGGCATTTAAAATGGGACGCAGCAGAAGACTGGATTGTCCGTTTATCAGCGGGAAAAGGGTGGCGCCGAGTGAATCCTTTGGCAGAAAATATGGGTTTCTTGGCTAATGGACGCAGATTGGTGCTTATGGGAGATTTGAACCCTATGGAGAAAGCTTGGAATTTTGGGGCCACCTTGACTAAGAATTTTCAAATTGGAACAAGAAAGGGGAGTTTGGTTTTAGATGCTTTTAGAACGGATTTTGAAAAGCAGTGGATGGTGGATATGGAGAATGGAGGGGAGATTAGAATGTATAGTAATCCAGGAGTATCCTTTGCCAATAGTTGGCAGGCAGAAATAAATTATAGCCCTGTGAAGCGTTTTGAACTGAAGGCGGCATACCGCTACCAAGATGTTCAAGCGGATTATTGGACCGCCAAAGGAACCTTAAGTCGTTTACCCAAAGCCTATTTGAATAAGGAGCGATTATTAGTGAATTTGGCCTATGCTACCCCCTATGAAAAGTGGAAGTATGATCTTACTTGGCAATGGAATGGAAGTCGAAGAATACCCAATGGAAGCTTATCTCATGTGCATGATGGAGCTAGCCCCTTGATAACAGCACCGGCATTTTCTACGGTTTATGCCCAGGTAACTCGACAATTCAAAAAGTGGGAAATGTACCTTGGTGCAGAAAATCTTTTTAATTTTACTCAAGCAAATCCAATTATGTCTGCTAAAGACCCGTTTAGTCGGGGCTTTGATGCAACCATGGTTTGGGGACCTATCGTAGGTCGGATGATTTATACAGGAATGCGTTATAAAATTCAATAAATAGAAAAACAATGAAAAATGTAATCATGATGGCAGGTCTTATGTTGGGAACATATGGCTTGATGGCACAAGAAAAGCAAGAGCATAAGCACGACACCAGCAAAGCGGGTGCGGATAAAAAAGAAGTATATCAATGTCCGATGAAATGTGAGGGAAATAAGACCTATGCTAAAAAAGGTAAATGCCCGGCATGTACCATGGAATTAAAAGCAGTTAAAAAATCAGCCTAATGAAAAAACTAATTTTAGCAGCATTATTGGCTTTGCCATTTGTTAGCTTGGCAGGACCGAAACAAACGATTAAGATTAAGACTTCGGCTATTTGCGAGATGTGCAAAGAGCGTATTGAGAAGAATTTGGCCTTGAGTAAGGGTATTTCTAAGTCGGATTTAGACCTGAAAGACAAAACCATTTTAGTAGAATACAATCCTAAAAAGACTGATGTGGCAGCTATAAAGCGGGCCATTGCAGAAGTAGGATATGATGCTGATGAGGTGGTGGCAGATGGCAAGAGTTACGAAAAATTGCCATCTTGTTGCAAGAAAGGTGCGGCGGCTTCAGCTCATTAATTAGAACAAAAAAAGAAAAAATCAACGCTATTTTCTAACGCTGGCAAGGTTCCAAACCTTGACAGCGTTGAGCGTTGTAACGTTTTTCAATACAATTTTGTTGTCCAATAACTTGATAAAGAAAGTTAACGGGCCTTCATGCTCAAGGCAATACGTTTGCGAGCTTCATCTACTTCCGTGACGGTCACTTGTACTTTTTGCTGGACTTTCACCACCTCATTGGGATCTTTGACGAATTTATCGGCCAGCTGACTTACATGCACTAAACCATCTTGGTGCACCCCAATATCCACAAAAGCACCAAAATTGGTGATGTTGGTCACAATACCTGCTAGCTTCATGCCTATTCGCAAGTCTTTGATGGAATTAACCCCTTCGGTAAATTCAAATGCCTCAAATTGCTCTCTTGGGTCACGTCCTGGTTTAGCTAATTCCTGAACGATGTCCGTTAATGTTGGAATACCTACTTCGGCACTGACATAGCGACTGATCTGTATTTGTTTTCGAAGGGCTTCATTTTGTAGGAGGTCGGCTACCTTGCATTGTAAATCTTTAGCCATTTGTTCTACAATAGGATATCGTTCTGGATGAACCGCACTGGCATCCAAAGGATTACTCGCTTTGCGAATACGTAAAAATGCAGCGGCCTGCTCAAAGGCTTTTTCCCCTAAACGCGGTACTTTCTTTAAGTCAGACCTACGCAGGAAAGGGCCATTTTTTTGTCGATAATCAATGATATTTTGGGCCAATTGAGGTCCTAAACCTGAAATATAAGATAGAATTTGCTTAGAGGCGGTGTTCAATTCCACTCCCACTGAGTTTACGCAAGAAATAACGGTGTCATCCAAAGAAGCCTGTAATTTCTTTTGGTCTACATCATGTTGGTATTGACCTACGCCAATCGACTTGGGGTCAATCTTCACTAATTCAGCCAATGGATCCATGAGTCGGCGACCGATGGAAACCGCACCACGAACGGTGATGTCTTTATCTGGGAACTCTTCGCGCGCTACTTCTGAGGCCGAGTAGATGGATGCTCCGCTTTCATTCACCATAATAATGCTAATGCCTTCTAAATGGAGATTTTTCACAAAGCTTTCACTTTCCCTGCCTGCTGTGCCATTACCTATTGCAATGGCCTGAATTTGGTATTTCTTTACCCAAGAACGTAGAATTTGCTCGGCTTCCTGTGCTTGCCCCGGCCCAGTATGTGGGTAAATGGTCGTATTTTCCATCAAGTTGCCCTGTTCATCCAAGTAAACCAATTTACATCCGGTTCTAAAGCCCGGATCAAGTGAAAGAATACGTTTTTGTCCAAGAGGAGCTGCCAATAGTAGTTGGCGTACATTCTCGGCAAATACTCGAATCGCTTCTTCATCTGCTCGTTTTTTCGCCTCTGCCCGCATTTCGGTCTCCATGGCTGGTTGTAAAAGCCTTTTGTAACCATCTTGTATCGCCAATTCCACTTGGTCAGCGCAGGCATTTCGGCCTGTTAGGAATCGACGTTCCAATCGCTCTAATACGTCATCGTCGGGGCCTTCTAAGGACAGCGTTAAAACACCTTCATTTTCGCCTCTAAATAGGGCTAAAACCCGGTGGGAGGGTGCTTGGGCTAATGACTCAGCCCAATCAAAATAATCTTTGTATTTCATGCCAGCTTCTTGCTTGCCTTTGCTGACTTTCGATTTCACTTGGGTTTTTCGTGCAAAAAGCTGACGCGCATCTTCTCTCGCTTCTGCTTTTTCCATCATTTCTTCTGCCATAATATCCCTCGCACCGGCTAAAGCGATATCCACGGAGAGTACTCCTTTTTCTTCATCCAAAAACTTTTCAGCTAAATCTTCTGGCGAAAGGTTCCTTTGTTGAAATAGGACATTGGCTAATTCTTGTAAGCCCTTTTCTCGAGCGGCCATGGCACGGGTCTTACGCTTTGGTTTATAAGGAAGGTATAGGTCTTCCAATTTAGCTAAGGTTTCTGCTGCACGAACAGCCCTTTCCAGCTCGGGACTTAGTTTGTCCAGTTCTTTCAAAGATTTTAAAATCGCTTCTCGGCGTTTTTCTAGTTCTATGGACAGCTCCATGGCGTCACGGATATCGCGTATTTGAACCTCGTCCAAACTTCCTGTCATCTCTTTTCGATAACGAGCAATGAAGGGGATCGTGGCGCCTTCTTCCAAGAGGGCAATGGTTTTGCGAACGGCATTTTCGCTCAGCTGTAAGCTAGCGGCAATTTTTTGAAAAGGAATGGACATAAAAGAAAAGGGAAACGGGTCTTACTTTATTCGTTGGTTTCAGGGAATTCATTGTAGAAATAGCCAGCGAATTTCCAGATTTCTTGGATTTCTGTACCAAGAATCGGGTAAGGGTCGTATAGTTTGTTGGTCGACTTTAAAATCAATACATTTTTTTCTTGCAGGTGGTTGATGACTTTTTTCAAAACCACCCCATCTTCGCGCGTCACCACAATGCAGATGGTACCATCTTTGATATCTTTCCAGTCTTCTACGTATTCAGCAAATACCAAAGAGCCAGATTGTAGGGGTAGCATGGAATCTCCTTTGATTGGGAATACACGGTATTTACGGTCTTTACTCAAAAAAGGCACCTGAAAGGTTGGTAGTTCTTTGATGAATTCTAGGTCGTCATAGGAAGTTGTATACCCTGCCAAAGCTTTTACAGGTACCATTTCGATGTTCTCCTCATTATCGTCGTTTACCGTGGTGGCTAAAATACGTAGCTTCGGTTTATTGGATATGCCTGGGATGCGTTTCGACAAATCCTCCTTGAGTAATTCATCTACTTCAACTTCGAAAAAATTAGCTAAAAGGATTAAATCAGCATATTTGGGTTCTGCTCTTCCGGACTCATAAGAGCCCAAAGTCGGTTTTTTTATTTGTAAAATTTCAGCCAGTTTTTCTTGAGAAGTTTTCTCTGTCATTTTGCTGCGTAAGAATCGTAAATTCTGGCTAAAAAAAGTGCTCATGTATATTGCTTATTAATGTAAAATGAATAAAATTCGTATCCAATTTCGGATATCATTTGTATCGAAATTACAAAAGGTATTCAGAATACCCAAATATCTATCAATTTTATGCAAGACCGCGCCATTGTTCACATGGATTTGGACAGTTTCTTTGTCTCTGTCGAAAGACTACGCGACAGTAGCTTAGTGGGTAAGCCTGTGATTGTCGGGGGCTTATCTGACCGTGGTGTGGTGGCGGCTTGCAGTTATGAAACACGGGCTTTTGGCGTTCGTTCTGCCATGCCCATGCGTATGGCTACGCGGCTTTGTCCAGATGCGATTGTATTGCGTGGTGATTTGGAAGCTTATACTCAGTATTCGGAAGCGGTGACATCCTTGATTATGGAGCGGGCTCCTTTGGTAGAGAAAGCTTCCATTGATGAGTTTTATTTGGACATGACTGGTATGGAGCGCTTTTTTGGATCTTATCGTTTTGCTACTGATTTACGGGAACGTATTCAAAAACAAACAGGCTTGCAGATTTCCTTTGGTTTGTCTGTCAATAAAACGGTCTCTAAAGTAGCTACTAACCATGTGAAACCTGCGGGTCAGTACCAGGTCTTGGCTGGGGAAGAAAAGGCTTTTTTGGCCCCCATGCCTGTGAGTAAAATTCCCATGATTGGGTCGGTAACGGCTCAAACGCTACGGAATATGGGCATTGTTCACGTAGGAACATTGAGTCAAATGCCTTTGAAAGTCTTAGAGCGTAGTTTTGGCAAGTCGGGCGTTATGCTCTGGGAACGAGCTAATGGCATCGATCTACGGCCGGTGGTGCCATACTCTGAGCAGAAGTCTTTGTCGAAGGAAATGACTTTCGACCAAGATAGTACCGATGTGGTTTTGTTGAATCGTATACTTGTTTCCTTGACAGAGCAGCTGGCCTATGATTTACGGACTTTGGGGCAGTGTACTTCCTGCGTAACAGTGAAGTTGCGTTATTCCAATTTTGATACACATACGCGACAAATCACCTTACCTGCTACCGCCAGTGACCACCGCTTGATTCCCGCAGTAGTGGAATTGTTTGAGAAGCTCTATGATCGCCGTTTGCTGATACGTTTGATAGGGGTTCGTTTCTCGAAGTTATTGCAAGGGCAGGAGCAGTTGAATCTATTTGATGATGGCGCTCGTTTGGCACCTCTTTACCATGCCATGGATGGCCTAAAGAATCGCTTTGGCGAGTTTTCTATTATACGAGCGAGTGGTTTGATGGGTCGCCATGAACGCCGTAATATTTTGCCTAAATCAGATCAGTAATGTACCTCAACTGCCATTCATATTATAGTTTGCGTTATGGAACGCTATCTCCAGAGGCTTTGGTGGAGGCGGCTGCGGCATTGGGTATCAAGGCTTTGGCATTAACTGACATACATCGAGTATCAGGTATTTATGATTTTTTTCAGGCTTGTCGGCTAGCCCATATCAAGCCTGTCGTGGGGATGGAGTTTCGGCAGGGAGATGCTTGTTATTACATCTGTTTAGCTAAAAATGCTACAGGATTGGCTCAAATCAATGCTTTTGCGAGTCAATATCTATTATCAGCTAAGCCTTGGCCAATCAGGCCCCCTAGTTCACCGGATGTCTGGACCATCTTTCCTTTGGCACGTCGAGAACAATTGAAAAGCTTAGGTCCGCAGGAGCGTTGGGGAGTGAGAGCGAGCGACCGAAATAAGTTGTGGAAGGAGCAGGATTTCTCTTCGCTGGTTTGGTGTCATCCTTTTACTTTTTTGGATAAGCGAGCTTATTCGATGCACCGCTTATTGCGGGCTATCGATCATAATGTGCTATTGAGTAAGCTGCTGCAGGAGGCACAAGCAGCTGAAGATGAGCGTTTGTATAGTCCAGAAGCTTTAGCCGATTTTTGTGCTGATTATCCTAGTTTGTTAGAAGAGGCGGCTAAGATTTTGGATAGTTGTGAATTTCACTTTGAATTTAAGCTAACGAAAAACCGAAAGCTATTCAGCGCTAGTGTTGAGGATGATCAAGCATTATTGGCAAAACTAGCCTACGAGGGAATGCTTTACCGTTATCCGCATCGTTCTAAAGAGGCCAAAGAGCGGATCAAAAAAGAGCTTCAAGTGATTCATGACCTTGCTTTTGAGTCCTATTTTCTGATTACTTGGGACATCATTCGTTATGCTCGTTCTAGGGGCTATTTTCACGTGGGTAGAGGAAGTGGAGCTAACTCCATTGTGGCTTATTGCTTGGGTATTACGGATGTGGACCCTATTGAGCTGGATTTGTATTTTGAACGTTTTATTAATCCTCATCGTACCAGTCCGCCTGATTTTGATATTGATTTTTCTTGGGATGAACGAGATGAAATCATTGATTATATTTTCAAACGCTATGGTGCGCAATACGTCTGTCTATTAGCCACTTATGTTACTTTTCGGGATCGTTCTATTTACCGGGAATTGGCGAAGGTTTTTGGTTTACCCAAAGCGGAGATTGATGCCTGGATAGCCCCAACGGCAGAATTGAGGCAGTCGAATTCCCAGATTCATCAATGGATTATCAAGTATGGTAATTTGTTGATTGATTTCCCCAATTACCTGAGTATACATGCTGGGGGAATATTGATTTCGGATAAACCTTTGTCGGAATATACTGCCCTAGAGCCTATGCCCAAGGGTTTTCCTATCTGCCAATTTGATATGTATGTTGCCGAGGAAATTGGTTTTGCCAAGTTTGATATTTTGTCGCAAAGAGGTTTAGGGCATATCAAAGAGGCGGTGGAGATTATTCGTCAAAATCGAGGGATTGACATTGATATACATCGAGTGTCTGATTTTAAGCAAGATGAGCGCATCAAAATGCAGTTGGAGTGCCACGAAACGATGGGCTGTTTTTATGTTGAATCTCCTGCGATGCAACAGTTAATCAAGAAGTTACATTGTTCGGATTACTTAACCTTGGTGGCGGCCAGCTCCATCATTCGGCCAGGAGTGGCAAGTTCAGGCATGATGAAGGCCTATATTGAAAGACACCATGCTCCTCATTCCTATCAGCCCGTTCATCCTTTGATGGGGGAATTGATGCAGGAGACGTATGGAGTGATGGTGTATCAAGAAGATGTGATTAAGGTGGCACATTATTTTGCAGGTTTGAGCTTGGCGGAGGCCGATGTCTTACGTCGGGGGATGTCAGGTAAATACCGTTCTAGGGGGGAGTTTGAACGTATTAGGGAGCAGTTTTTTCTTAATTGTGCCCAAAAGGGCTATGAGGAGGCGGTGGCCAAGGAGGTTTGGCGACAAATGGAGAGTTTTAGTGGTTATTCTTTTAGTAAGGCGCATTCGGCCAGTTTTGCGGTGGAGAGCTATCAAAGCTTGTATTTGAAGGCCTATTTTCCTTTGGAGTTCATGGTGGCGGTGATTAATAATTTTGGAGGTTTTTATCGAACGGAGTTTTACGTACATGAGGCTCGTAGGGCAGGAGGATTGGTGGAGGCACCCGAAATCAATGAAAGTAATTATTTGACTCGTTTGGACGGCCGGGTTGTGTATTTGGGTTGGGTACATGTCAAAGGTTTGGAGAAAGGATTGATTCGAGAGCTATTGGAGGCTAGAACCCAGGGCCCTTTTCTATCTTGGGAAGATTTTGCTCGAAGGGTGAGTATAGGTTTGGAGCAAGCCATTATTCTGATTCGAGTGGGGGCTTTTAGACGCTTGGGAACAGGGAAAAAGAATTTGATGTGGGAGGCTTATGCTCGTTTCCAAGGGAAAGTATCCGAGGTAGTAGCTATGGAAATGTTTGAGGATAGCACGGAGATAGGGGTTTTACCTACGCTGGTGCATGAGCCTTTGGAAGATGCTTTTGATGAGTGGGAAATACTCGGTTTTCCCCTTTGTTCTCCTTTTGATTTATTGGACGAATGGCCTGTGACGAGTTTAGATGCCCGCTTATCAGCAGACCGAGGCGATATTTTAGGTTATTTAGTGACCTTAAAGCCTACTTGGACGAAGAAGGGTGAGCGGATGTATTTTGGCTATTTTTTGGATGCACAAGGTGCCTTTTTTGATACGGTACATTTCCCCTCAGATTTAAAGAAATATACCTTCAAGGGTGGAGGCGTTTATTGGATGCAAGGACAAGTCATGGAAGAATTTGGTCATCGCTCTTTACGGGTTTTGCAGATGAAAAAATTAGGCTGGAAAGCCGACCCGAGGTTTTAGGAATGTAGAATGGAGAATGTAGAATGTAGAATGTAGAATGTAGAATGTAGAATTTCACATAGATATTTAAGTGATGAAATAGTTAAAAGTAAATATTAACCCAAAATTCCCCATTCTACATTCTACATTCTTCATTTTATTTCAATTTATACGCAACCACCGATTTTTTGAAAAACGTAGGAACATAAACGATGCGCTGATCTGGGTTATAGCCAATATCAGCTGAATTGTATTTTTTATCGCGCGTGTCCAGCATGGTAGTTAATTGACCAGATTTATCCAGGTAATAAATGATACCAGGCCAGCAAGTAACCACAAAATCACCATTTCCTACAGGCTCTATGCCATCTCCACCTACTTCAGTAGTGGCCACAGATACGAGTTTCTTATCGGCACCAGCTTTGAAAATAACGTTGGCAGTAAGCATATACAATGCGTCACCCACCGCTTTTAGCCCATTAACTCCCTTAAGGTCACTTAAATAAAGCGCTGCCTTACCATTTTCTATGCGGTGAACTTTTCCCAATTTAGAGTCAGAAACATAGACAATACCTTGCTGGTCTACCGTAATATCATTTAAGCCAGTAGCTCCTTCAACAGGAATTTTAGTCATTATTTTACCGGAATTCGTATTAATTACGACCACTTCTGATACATCAGCTACGTATAATTGCTGCTTCCAAATCCCCATACCTTTGGGCGCATTTAAACCTGTGACCCATGTTGCATTCAAAATTTTGCCATTTTTATCGAGTTTGGCAATTTCACCCTTACCATCTACATCCCATGGTTGTCCATCAATTAATGCTGCATAAAGACTACCTTGATGGTATAAAACAGACTCAGGAACGGCGAGGGTAGTATCACTCTCCCATACTTTTTCTAGTGTATGTTGGGCTTTTGCAGTCCAAGAAAGTACTAAAAACAGAGCAAATAGTAAGTTTTTCATTGTTAACAAGATAAATGGATTAGAATAATATGTTTTCAAATGTTTAATTTACAAATTTTTGATTGTCTTGCTAATCATGGGCCATACCTAGCCTTAGATAGTTTCACCAAAAGTCAATAAATTATAATCAGGATCAAGTAATGAAAATTCTTTTTGTCCCCAAGGTTTAACATGAAGATGCCCATTGGGATGGATTTTTACTTGATTATTTACCAGGCTTTGGTATAGTTCATCTATTTGCCGGGCTCTGATATAAACCTGTCCATAATTTTCCTCGGGAATTAAATCCTTAAATTCAAAAAAATGGATTTGAATTTGATCTTTTTGTAACATCAAATATCCTTCAAAGTCTGCTTGGCCAACTTCCTGAAATCCTAGTTGGTTTACATAATAATCCCTAGTAAGGGCTTTATTTCGCATAGGTAATTTGGGATGTATTTCGGAGAGCATGTGTCTTTATTTTTTCAAAAGATAGTTTTTATTATTGGAATAATAGGTTCATTTCTGGATAAATCGCTTGAAAGAAACGAGGGATATTTATCCAAATAGCAGCGTTTGTTCTCCAATATTTTTCACGCGCTGAGCCTGCATTTTAGAACTATCTAATGGTTTGAAAAAGGATTTGATTTCTTCACTCGACAAATCTGCTAGCCAATTTCTTTCTTGTTCTGCCTCAAGGATTAAAGGCATTCGCTTTTTGGTATTGTGAATTTCCTCCATCAATTCATTGGCGGGGGTGGTAATGATGGAAAAGGAGGGTTGAAGGGATCTTGTTTGTGGATTATGCCAAATGGCATAAACTCCAGCCAAAGCAAAGGACTCATTTTCTTTCAAATGTATGTGGTATTCAATCTTATCTTTACCAAGGTGTTGCCATTCATAAAAGCCATCTATTAGAATTAAACAGCGTTGTTTTAAGATGGAAGGCTCAAAAGAAGGCTTTTCAAATATACTTTCTGATTTGGCATTTAGGGTGTTTTTAGGCAAATCTCGGGCTTGCTCTGTGTTGGCCCATGCTGGAATTAGGCCCCAAGGAATTAATTGTATGAGTTCCGGTTTTCCTTGGGTGATAATAGGTAGCGCCGCTCGGGTGAAACCAGAAATTTTCCCTTGTGGTGCTTGGGATTCATCATATTTTGCCTGCGCTTTGAACCTTGCTTCTAAGGCTTTTTTAGAACTAGTCTGGTCGGTATAATAACACATGCAGGTAAATGATCAAAAATAAGCGGTAAATTTCGCTCTCAAATTACTACCTTTTTTTGATTTTTGGGGAGGTGATTTTTAATGGCTAATATTTCTCCTTTTGCGTATCGTGCAAATCATTTATTGATTAGCATTCATGATGGAACTGTCAGCATTTTGCCTTAGACTTTGAAACAATCGAGTTATTTTCTCGTTATTTGTAAAAAAAGCATTTATGAAATCATTCTTTATTTCTTGCATCGTTTTTTTATGTTTTCAAGCTTGTGGTCAAAGACCCAAGGATGCTGCTCAAGCAAATATACCTATGAAAGATTTACCTAAGTCAGAGGCCGAATGGAAGGCCAAGTTAACACCCGATGAATATTATATATTACGTCAAAAAGGTACAGAAAGACCTTTTACGGGGAAATTTTTAATGCACAATGAAAAAGGCATTTACACATGCCGTGGTTGTGGGGCTCATTTATTTTCCTCCAATTCCAAATTTGATGCTCACTGCGGATGGCCTAGTTTTGATAAAGAAATCAAAGCAGGCGTGATTAAAGAGACGGTTGACAATTCCTTAGGCATGCGCCGTATCGAAATTACCTGTGGAAAATGCGGTGGACATTTAGGCCACGTATTTGATGATGGTCCTACAGATACGGGTTTACGCTATTGCGTTAATTCAGTTTCCTTGAGCTTTGAACCAAGTAAATAGTCTTTGAAATTCCTGGTCAGTCAAGCTAGTTCGCAAAAACCGACCAGGATTTTTTATAATTTATCCAATTCAGAACGTCCAATTAATCCAACGTTTTTCCAGGTTAATTTTCCATCTTGATATAGCTCCAAATAGGGAATTGCTTCGATATTTTTAGCTTTTGCCAATTCAGGATTAGCATCTACATCGATTTTAATAAGTTCGACTTCGCCTTTTTGATCCTTAACATAAGCTTCTAATATGGGGCTTAATTGTTTGCATGGGCCGCACCAAGTGGCATTGTAATCAATAATTACCTTTTTCTTGCCTTTAATTTGGGTTTCGAACGCAGCTAAACTCATCCCTTCTTGCCTGCTAGCTCTACCAGATTCTGTCGATAAAGGCAAACTAGCAGCATTCCATGCCAAGATACCTCTACCTAAATTATATACCTGCTTGAAGCCCATCGAAATCAATTGTTGGGCTGCTTGAGATGAACGACCTCCCGACAAACAGTAGACATACACGGCTTTGTTTTTATCTAATGTAGCAACTGTTTGTTGGAATAGTTCTGAACTAATATCTGCTGAAATAGCACCAGCAATGTGTCCACCATCAAATTCTTCTGGGGTTCTTACATCCAAAACTTGATTGGAAGCACCAGTTTGGATGGCTTGCTGGAATTCGGTAGCACTTACATCTTGTAATCCTTCGCCTGCAGGCTGGGAGCAAGAAAAAAGTGTAAGTGAGAAAAGGAGGGAGAAGAGGAGGGATTTCATAATAATGTAGAATGAAGAATTAAGAATGTAGAATGGAATGAAGAATGAAGAATGTAGAATGTAGAATGTAGAATGGAATGAAGAATGAAGAATGTAGAATTAAGAATGAAGAAAAGCTAGTAGTTTGTTTAAGTCAAGTGACCTGAAAATAAGCAATAATTCTACATTCTACATTCTTCACTCTAAATTGATTTAACTATACTGTTGAATGATCCCCACCAAGGTATGGGCAGGAATAACACCCGATTGTCGCCAAACTGATTTACCATTTTTGAATAGAATCATGGTAGGAACAGAGCGAATCTGGAATTTTTCCGCAGTTTTTCGGTTTTTGTCCACATCTACCTTGATGATTTTTGCGGAATCGCCAATTTTGGCTTTTACTTGCTCCAAAATAGGCTTTAATTGTTTACATGGTCCACACCATTCTGCTGAGAAGTCGACCAGCACTGGCTGTTCTGATTTTAGTAATTCTGAAAAATTGCTCATAATAATGGCTTTTATATAGACTAAACTATCTTAATGACATCCAAGTTCCACCATTGTGAACTTCTTGGAACCCATGAGATTTCAATAAGCGTTTGGCGGCACCACTACGCATACCAGAGGCGCAACAAGTGATGATAACATCTTCTTTTTTTAATTTATTTAAATTGCTGGCCAAGGTTTGTAAAGGTAGATTGATAGAACCTTTCACATGCCCTTGCTTGTATTCGGCTGCAGTTCGAACATCCACAATTTTTGCCCCAGATTTAATGAGTGCTGCCACATCTACTTTAGAGCCTAAGCCAAATAAATTTTTTAGAAATTCGATCATGATTTTGATTGTTTATGTCACAAAGCTATGCGGTATTTTGCTTGTTTGGCGTGACAATTGTCTCTTTGTTTTTTCTTAAACTAAACTCTTGTTGGCAACAATATCAATGACAAAAGCCTTGCCTTGGTGCAATGGACCTTCGTTTAATACCCTTGCATTTTCTTGGCAAAATTCTATGTTTAATCCAGCAAAATCTTCTTTCAACTCATCTAGGTGAAATAACATGTTTACATCCTTGGGTCCGCCAGAATCCAGGCCCAATTGATTTTTAGAAAACCCTTCTAGGATAATTTTCCCACCTGGTTTTAGCCATTTGATACATTGTTGATGGAATTTTCTACGCTCTTCAGGCGGTAAATGAAAGTAAACCAAGGCGATTGCATTAAATGACTCTAATGGATATCTAACATTGTTTGCATCAATGCATTCATAATGTAGGTTAACAGACTTTTCACTCGCCAACCTAATGGCTTTTCCTTGGGCGGTATCACTGCTATCAAAGGCATATACTTCCCATCCTAATTGTGCCGCAAAAACTGCGTCACGGCCTTCACCTGCTGCAGGAACAAGTAGGCGGCCTATGGGTAATTGGGATAATTGATCTTTTAAAAAATCATTGGGTTCAATTCCATATTGGTATTCTTTTGAGTTATACCGAGAATTCCATATTGTTTTCATGTGTAGATTGCTTACTTTCGAAAAAAATTAGAAAATGAAAAAAATCCTTGTTACTTCTGTTTTTGCGTTACTATTCACTTTTCATTCTTTAGCGCAGTCGCCTGCTCACAAAATTGTGATTCAGGTGAACACCTCGGACACCACTGCTTGGCATGGTGTGGTTCGTAATATTGGTAATCTTCAAACCGCCTTGGGTCCAAATACTTCCATTGAAGTGGTTGCTCATGGTTCAGGTATTGGTTTATTAATAGATTCAAAAACTACTCAAAAGGCTAAAATTGCAGAATTAGCGGCTAAAGGAGTTTCATTTGTGGCTTGTGAGAATACCATTCGCATGAATAAAATTGATAAAGCAACTATACTTCCTCAATCAGGTTTTGTGCCTTCTGGCGTGGCTGAAGTGGTTTTAAAGCAAGAAGCAGGTTGGTCCTACTTGAAACCATAATCAACTTCCTATTTCTTATCAGCTGGAAGCAATCAAGGTTTCCAGCTGCTTTACATTCTTCCAGGTAATATCTCATTCCAGTATAACCAAGGTAAAATTTTCGTTTTTAATTGGTACATCGACCACCTTTCTTTGGATTGATCAAAAGGAAAGGTCTCCGTTGGGACATTATTGTAATCAAATTCGGCCAAGACTAATTTTCCGTATCCCGTGATAATCGGGCAGGAAGAGTAGCCATTGTAAAATGCCATCAAATCCTCTCCTTTAATCAGCGAAAGTAAATTAGCCACCACTACTGGTGCCTGTTTACGTATAGCGGCACCTGTTCTGGAAACTGGGATTCCTGCTACGTCTCCGCAAGAGAAAACATTCGGGAATCGTAGGTGTTGAAGGCTATGTTTGTTGACCTCTACCCATCCAGCCGCATTTGCCAAGCTGCTTTTTCGAATAAAATCTGGGGCAGATTGTGGTGGAGTCACATGAATCATGTCATATGCTACCCAATATTCTTGATCTTTATTACTATCTCCAATTCCTACAAACTTAGCTTTTTTGGCTAATCCATCAATCTCTACCAACTTGACAAAGAAATGGGTTTGGATACCGTAACGTTGAATGACTTTTTTAAGTGTTTTCTCATATTTTTCAACTCCAAAAACACGTGTTCCTCCACTCCAAAATGATACTTGAGCAGCTTTATGATGTTTTTTGAAATAGTCTGAAGACATATACATCACTTTTTGCGGTGCTCCTCCACATTTTACGGGAGTGGGAGGATTGGTAAATACCGCCTTGCCATTTTTGGGTAAAGATTGGACACATTCCCAGGTATAGGGAGCTGTTTCAAAACTATAATTCGAACAAACCCCATTTTTTCCTAGGCTTTCTTCTAATCCCTTTATTTCAGACCAATTAAGTTGAATACCTGGGCAAACGATGAGGTAGTCATAATAAATGGATTGCCCATTGTTTAAGTCTAGTTTATTTTTTTCTGCTTGAACTTCGCTAACCATGGCTTTTATCCAAGTAACTTTCTTAGGCATCACGGAGGCTTCATCTCGTACAGTTTTTTGAATGTCAAATACTCCACCACCTACTAAAGTCCATGCTGGCTGATAATAATGTTTCTCTGCTGCATCAATCAAGGCAATATCTAAGTTGGAATCCTGGCGCAATAATTGACTGGCCACGGAAATACCCGCATTACCGCCACCAATGATGATGATTTGATGATGAATTCTCATGTGGATTTTGTTTTAATTATATGTAATATTAGGATATTCAAGCTTAGTGAATCGTGATATTTGTCACTATGATAGGTAAATAGACTTGCTATTTTTGATGTATTATAAACTTATCACAATGAAATCACCAGAATCACCTATAAATTCCTTCGATACCCTCATTCGGTTCCTATATGGCCTAGTTGTTGTACTATTTGCCTTAATGATTTATTTGATTTTGGACCCCGATGAGGTAAAAGAGAAAAATCTGTCAGGAGCGGATTCCACGGCCAGATTTGTGCCTGTTGATACCAATTTTACCCATGTTTGGACGGCACCTTCCGACTGGCGTATGATGTATTTATCGGCATCTCAAAAGGAATTGGTACTTTATGGTCGAGAGTTGATAGCGCATACTTCAGATTATTTGGGTCCCAAAGGTTCGGTTAGAGCTATGTCAAATGGCATGAATTGCCAAAATTGTCATTTGAAGGCCGGCACTCAGCCTTGGGGGAATAATTATTTTGCTGTAGAATCTACCTATCCCAAGTTTAGAGCGCGTTCGGGTACCGTTGAGAATCAAATTAAACGGGTTAATGATTGTTTTGAACGGAGTTTAAATGGGGCTAAATTGGACTCCACCAGTAAAGAAATGCAATCGATATTGGCTTATATAGCTTGGTTAGGTCAGGATGTTGAAAAAGGGAAAATCCCTAGGGGAGCTGGAATATTTAAGTTGAAGTCAATGAAACGCGCCGCGGATCCTGAGAAGGGGAAAATGGTGTATGATAGTAAGTGTCAATCTTGTCATCAGGCAAATGGGGAAGGAGTTTTAGCAGATGGAGGAAAATCGTATACTTATCCTCCAGTTTGGGGAGTGCACAGTTATAATCAAGGAGCGGGCTTGTTTCGCATTTCCAATTTGGCAGGATATGTTAAGTACAACATGCCTTTGGGAACTACCTATGAAAAAGTGCAATTGACGGATGAGGAAGCTTGGGATGTGGCGGCCTTCATTAATTCAATGCCAAGGCCTGGAAAGGATTTATCTACAGATTGGCCAGATATTTCAGCTAAGCCTTTTGATCATCCATTTGGTCCTTATGTAGACCCTTTCCCAGAATCTCAACATAAATTTGGTCCCTATAAGCCCATCAAGGATTGGATTAAAAAACATAAAAAATCGAAAAGCTAAACCAATGAACTCTAGAAGAAAATTTTTACAAGGTGGGCTACTAAGTAGTGTCGCCGCATTGTCTCCACTAGCTCCTTTGGAAGCTAAATTGACTTCCCCAAAATCCAATCCTGCAAAGCCGGGTTCCGGTAAAATTACAATTTTACAAACCACCGATGTGCATTGTCAATTACACGCACATGATGAGTTATTTTGGGAGAATGAAGAGCTCGTTTTTCGAAAAGCGGGTGGATATGCGCACATGGCCTCGGCCTTGGATAAGATAAAACAAGGTAATCCTGAAAATACCATTACGTTAGATACCGGAGATATGTTTCAGGGATCCATGTTATCGGTGAAAACAACGGGCCAGGCATTTGTGCCCTTGTTGAATGCTATGAATTATGATTTGTATCTACCCGGAAACTGGGAAGTTGTTTATTATAAGAAAAATATGCAAAAACTATTGGGTGGCCTTTTAGCTCCTAAAATTTGTGCAAATATGTATCATGATTTAGGTGATGGTAAGAAAGGAGAATTGATTTTTCAACCTTATCAAATCATGCATCGTTTGGGGATTAAAATTGGTTTCTTAGGTTATACGGATCCCTTAGTTCCTCTTCGTCAATCACCTTTGTACAGTAAAGGTATTTTATATACCAAACCTGAAGAAAATTTAAAAGAATATGTGACGCTATTACGCGAACAAGAGCAATGCGATTTTGTTATTATCTTATCTCATTTAGGTCTTTCCCAACAAATTGCATTAGGGAATAATCCTCATTGTGAAGGGGTCGATTATATTTTTGGCGCGGATACACATGAGCGGGTACGTAAGCCGATTCAGGCAGAATATACAAAGATTGTGGAACCTGGCGCTTTCGGATCTTTCATAGGGAAGTTAGATATTCATGTTAAAAACGGAAAAGTGACTGGTTCCTCTTACGAATTAGTAGAAGTAGATCCCATTAAATATCCAGCAAAAAAGGAGATTTTAACCTTAGTAAATGAGTTGGAGGGCCAATGGAAGACTGAAATTAATAAAGTAATAGGTTATAGTACTTTACCCTTATATCGAAATTTTGTGGTTGAAAATACGATCGATACCTTGATTGTAGATGCCTTAAAATGGAAGGTAAATGCAGATGTTGTATTGTCTAATGGTTTTCGATTTTGTCCACCGCTTGTTCCGGGAAAAGATGGTACAGTAGCCATTACAGAAGGTTATTTGTATGATATGTTACCTGTGGATTCCACGATTAGAACAGCGAAAGCAACAGGCCAACAAATCTTAAATTGGTTAGAAAAGGAGTTACAAAATGTGTTTGCACAGGATGCTTCCTTACGATTTGGAGGGTGGTTAATTCGATTTAAAGGTATGCAAGTGGAATTCAAAGCATTTGAGCGAGTAGGACATCGCGTTCAAAAAGTCATCATTGGTGGTGCTCCTTTGGAGTTAGAAAAATTATATGTTTTGTGTGCATGTGAACGTGAAGGTGATCCTGAGGATATGCTTTGTCGTATGAAAGGTGTAAAGGAAGCCAAAAATACTGCTTATACGTTGCACAGTATGATGAAAGAGTATCTGGCTAAATTCTCTCCAGTGACTCCTACCTTACGGCATGATGCTAAAATCCTTGATGGGCCACAATCATTATTAAGTCAGGTAACAGGCGTGGATTACACATTTAGGTAGAAGCATAAATACACTAAAGCATTAGCCTTAGGTAACTTCTTTAATTACTTTCGACATTTAAATTTAATTAAAATAAAAAGAGGGATTTCGATGAAAGTCGGAATCCCTCTTTTTTATTAGACCAAGTATATCATTAGTGAGGTAATTGATCCCTAAACTTACCGTATACCCAAGTACCAGCAATGGCACTTAAAATAACCACTGAAATGGATAATACTCCGGTGCCTAATTGAGCAAATAGGGGGCCAGGACAAGCACCTGTGATAGCCCAACCAAATCCGAACATCAAGCCTCCGTAGATTTGTCCTTTGTTAAACTTTTTATCCGTGAAAGTAATATCCTCTCCGTGAATGGTTTTCACATTGAATTTCTTGATTAAAAATACAGAAATAGCCCCTACCACTACGGCGGTTCCAATCACGCCATACATGTGGAAGCTTTGCAAACGAAACATCTCTTGAATTCTGAACCAAGAAATAATCTCGGCCTTTACGAAAACAATACCAAAAACTAAGCCTACGGCCAAATACTTAAAATTATACCACCAAGGGTGCTTTAATTCAGATTCATTGATGCACATGGCATCTAATGATCTTACTTCAAAATCGACTGGGTTGCTATGAACTACTTTTTTATTTTCCATGGTGATTAAAGGCTAAGAATGTAAGGTAAAATGAAATTGGCCATGATGAATCCACCTACCATGAAGCAGATTGTCGCCACTAGGGATGGCCATTGAAGATTACTTAATCCCATGATGGCATGTCCTGAAGTACATCCTCCTGCATATCGAGTGCCAAAACCGACTAAAAATCCGCCGCCGATCATCATAATTAATCCTTTGGCTGTGAATAAATTTTCAAAGGAAAATAACTGCACTGGTACTAATCCAGAAAAGTCGGTTATACCATAAGTAGCTAATTCATTGGCCAAATCAGGGTGAATAATGATTGGCTCATTTGAGCCTAATAAAGTAGCAGACAAATAGCCACCTATCAAAATTCCACCTACAAAGTATAAATTCCAAGTTTCTTTTTTCCATTCGTATTTGAAAAAGGAAATATTACTCGGAAAACAAGCGGCACAAATATGCCTCAAATTAGAAGATATGCCAAAATGCTTATTGCCTAGAAGCAATAGAGCCGGTACGATTAAGCCGATTAAGGCCCCCGCCACGTACCATGGCCAGGGTTGAGAAATGGTTTGTATCATGGTTTTATTATGGTAAGCTTTTTTTTAGTTATGAGTGTTTAGTTATTAGTTATTA
>NZ_JBPXKD010000008.1:66563-146444 GCF_054558475.1 Aquirufa sp. Wall-65K1
ATAGAGTTTAGTTATTAGAGTTTAGTTATTAGAGTTTAGTTATTAGAGTTTAGTTATTAGAGTTTAGTTATTAGAGTTTAGTTATTAGAGTTTAGTTATTAGAGTTTAGTTATTAGAGTTTAGTTATTAGAGTTTAGTTATTACTATTAAATACTAAGTAATCAGTTTAAACTGTCTATTTTTTAAAAGAACTGAATGCACTAGCTGATTTGTTCTTTTTAATGTCCAGTGTTTAATTACATTTCTTTGTGTTTTGATTTTTATCATCTAACCACTCCACTAACCACTAATCACTAAACACTAACCACTATTCCTCTGCTGTTTTTTTGTTGGTAAAAAATCCACTAAAAATATAACCTAAGAAGGCAAAATACAAGGTACTGTTCAAAGGCTTGGATGTTAAAGGGCAAGTCCCCGTACTACATCCAATTTGTTGCCAATAGAAATACCCTGCAATTCCACCCAATAGGGAACCTAAAAGGGCTAATCGATTATTTTGAATGAACTTCTTCATATTCCGTTTCTTCGGTGTTTTTAGCGTTTGATTTTTTTGAATATGTCGGAACATTACATCCTTGAGCACCACAGCCCCAATTAAATACAGCTTGTATCAAAAGGACGCCAGCTAATAATCCTAAAAAGATTTCTCTGGTTTGGATGGATTCATATAGCGCATAGCCCCCCATAGTCAGGCGAGCTATACGCATTAAATCCCACGGTTGTTTGAGTGCGCTCCACATGGGCTTAGTTATTAGAATAAACCAACATATCTTGTAGGGCACCTCCATTGTATACGTCTTGGTAGCCCATTTGCTTAAGCATGGTCTGGGCTAAGCCTGAGCGATTTCCGCTTCGACAATACACAATGATGGGACCTTCCATACTTTTGAATTTTTCCAATTGATTTGGAATCGTTCCTAAAGGGATATTGATAGCTCCTTCATAATGCCCTTGCATGAACTCTCCAATTTCACGTACGTCAATGATATTGGTCTTGGGGTTTTGTATCAATTCTTGAATATTCATGATTACAATAAGGTTGATGGACAAACATAGTCCGTGATATGAAACTTCTCTGATTCTTTGATGGCTTTAAAGCCTCCATTAACATCCACTAAATTGTGGTATCCACGAGCTCTAAGGGTAGAATTGAAAATCATAGAACGATAGCCCCCTGCGCAGTGCACAAAGTAAGTTTTGTTTTTGTCGATCTTCAACATACTTTCATTGATGAAGTCCAAAGGTGCATTTTCCGCTTCTTTGACATGCTCGCTCAAATATTCTGAGTTCTTGCGGACGTCTAAAATCTCACCCTCACCAGCTGCAAAACGTTTTGCCACTTCTTCTGCTGTGATGGATTCAATGCTATCCACTTCTTTTCCTGCTGCTTTCCAAGCCTCAAATCCACCCTTCAAATAGCCAATGGTAAAATCATATCCCACACGGGCTAAACGGGTAATAACCTCTTCTTCACGTCCTTCATCCGTAATCAACAAGATTTCTTGCTTGATGTCTGGAATCATGGCACCTACCCAAGGAGCAAAGGAACCATCGATTCCGATGTTGATGGCATTTGGTACAAATCCTTTAGTAAATGTCTGAGGATCACGTGTATCTAAAATTAAAGCGCCTGTCTCATTGGCTGCTGCTTCAAAAGCCTCAGGAGATAAAGCATGTTGACCTCTTTCCAATACCTTATCTATACTGTCATATCCTTGGATATTCATCAATACATTCAAAGGGAAATAGGATGGAGGAGCCACTAAACCGGTTAAAACTTCTTTTTTGAATTGTTCTTTGGTCAATTCAGGATTCAAAGCATAGTTTGTCTTCTTTTGGTTACCCAAAGTATCCGTGGTTTCCTTACTCATGTTTTTTCCACATGCTGAACCCGCGCCATGCGCTGGGTAAACGATGATATCATCGGCTAATGGCATGATTTTATTTCGTAAAGAATCGAATAAATGACCCGCTAAAATATCTTCTGTTAAATCTGCCTTTACTTTTTGTGCTAGATCTGGCCGACCTACATCACCAATGAATAAAGTATCACCCGAGAACAAACTAGTTTCTTTGCCATGCTCATCAATCAATAAAAAGCAAGTACTTTCCATGGTATGTCCTGGTGTATGTATCACTCGGATAGTAGCATTTCCTAGAGGGAATTCTTGTCCGTCCGTAGCCGAAATACAATCAAAGGCACAGGCAGCATTGGGACCATAAACAATGGGAGCACCTGTTTTAGCAGATAAGTCAATGTGGCCAGAAACAAAATCCGCATGGAAGTGAGTTTCAAAAACGTATTTGATTTTAGCACCATTGCGCTCTGCCTTTTGGATATAAGGTTCAACCTCACGTAAAGGATCAATGATGGCTGCTTCGCCGTTATTTTCAATGTAATAGGCACCTTGTGCTAAACATCCGGTATAAATTTGTTCTACTTTCATTTCTTTAATAGTATGTTGTTTTGCTAATGTTTTCAATTAATTAATGACTTATTTTAAGGGGAAGGCTAATTGTTGAATGAGAATATATACACCCATAATTAACACGAACCATCCAAAGCCTCTTTTTAGTTTATCACTGTCTACTTTCTTACTGAATTTATCTCCAACAAATATGCCTGCTATGGCTAATGCTGTGATGGTTAACAGCAGGTTCCAATTGATTTCTTGATGTCCTAAATCACCGGTGAAACCAATCAGTGATTTCATAGCAATGATAAGTAATGAAGTTCCTACGGCCTGTTTCATGGGTAGTTTGGAGAGAACAACTAAAGCAGGAATAATCAAGAATCCACCACCAGCACCTACTAATCCGGTTAATAAGCCAACTACGCTACCTTCCAAAATAATCACTGGATAATTAAACGTTTGTTCTTTTAGTTCTAGTTCCTCTGTTCCTTCTTTTCCACAATTTTCACATTTGCCACGTATCATGGATATGGAAGCGGCAACCATTAAAATGGCAAAGAGCACCATCATTAAAATGGATTTGGTAATCAATAAATCCCCTATTTGAAATATATCTGTTGGAATTAATGGTACGATGAATTTGCGCGTGGCATAAACCGAAACAATAGAAGGAATACCAAAAATAATAGCCGTCTTTAGATTCACTAAACCTTGTTGGTATTTAGGAAAAGCTCCTACTAAGCTACTTGCTCCTACAATGAATAGGGAATAGGCCGTTGCTAATACAGGATTAATACCGAACAAGTAGACCAAAACTGGTACTGTTAAAATGGATCCACCTCCTCCAATGAGTCCCAACGAGATTCCAATGAGTAATGAGGCAAAGTATCCGATTATTTCCATGACTTATTTTTTCTTTTTTGTTGATACAAATGTCAGGCTATATTTTGGCCTTATTCGTGATTTTTATCACAGCAATGAAAATTATTTACCATTGAATTGGGAGCTTGATTAAGGTATGATAGAAGAAGGTGAAATCAGCATTATATGATTCATTATCAATGGATTATACATGGCTGTTGCCTTATGCTTATTGGTCCACAATTTACAAGGTATAATTTAAAATAACATTGATGTGACTCATGTTCACTTTGTTAATTTCGAATTTGTCAGCCAATTTACTTTCGTCTATTTGATTTTTGAGAACATAAATTAATGAAAGGGTCATTCCTTTCCACTTACCTTGGGGTTCAAAATTTAATTCCAAATTTGTTTGAGCGTAAGAAGGTAAAGCATATTTATTTAAGACAAAATCTTGTGTAGGAGGTAAATAAAAATATCCTCGTGCTAATTGTGTTCTTAGAGGAATTTTCTTCCATTGATAGGCCATTTTGGCTACAAAGGCATGGACATTTCCAAAACCTTCGTTTCTTTCCCTTGGTAAAAAGGTATAAAATGGATCTTTGCCCCATTCTCTTGGCATTAAATATCGTCCTTCGTTGGTGATTTGATTAAAATTGATGGATGTTTTCCATTGTTTATTTTCCCAACCAAATCTTGCCCCCCACGATCTTGACATAGATCCAGCTGTCATATATGTTTTAGATGGATCTGGATTTCCTCCTTGTTCAAGGGCATGTTGTTCTAAATATTGTATCCCACCTACCCATCGGCCTTTTAGATTAGAGGGCCATTGCCCATCTGCTTGTAGCATGTGAGTATTCATTACCCTGTCAACATACATATTCCAAAATTGAAAGTTGATGGTTTTTAGTTGTTTTAAAGTGATTCCTAGCATGGCAATTCCCTTTGATTCTATGTTGCCATAATAATTTGATTTATTTCCATCAGGATTAACCCCTTGTGGGTAAATACCCATGCTCTCTCCGATGCTAAACCATTGTGTCGTACCTCTGGGAGAAATGGCGCCCAGATAGCCCAATTCAATTTTTGTTTTCGATATTTCATTCCAATCTAACCAAATTCCAGAAAGCATCGTTGGCCTTAAACGCCCATCTTGCGCATTTACAAAAGGGCTATTGATGATTTGTCGGCCAATTTTTATATTCGATTTCTGGTAGGTATAATTCAAGTATAACTTTTCCAAACGAGATAGTATGTTGGTAGACAGCGGATTAAGTACATCAAATAGCCCAATTTCGTAGCGATTTAAAATTGGGAATTTAGGGTCTGGGCTTAAAGAACTTGAACCCAAATTGTACATCCATTGGCTACTAATTCCAAAACTAAAATTTTTCCATGCTTTGGTTTCGTACGAAATACCCATATTTAATCCATGTGCAAAGGCGTCATAATTGTCCCCAGAATTGTCTGTATTCATATAAAAATAGCGAACATTGGTGTGTATACTACCAGAGCTCAGTACTTTCCAAATACTTGTGGTATCTGTAGCTTCAGAATAAAATGAGGCATTCATTTTCCATGAAAAACTGAAAAATACGATGATGGTAATGAGGTATTTGTATGGCATATATTTAGTTTATGCCAACAAATTTCGATGTATTAACTCAGTAGGGGCGTGATAATAATCACTTTTAAAATTTGAATTAAAAGTTATATTATTATTAAAATTACATTTCTAATTTCAATATCTCCACCTCATTTTTATGCAATTTAACTAGGCCCTTTTCGGCTAATTTTTTCATGAGACGAGAGATTACTTCTCGTGAAGAGTTAAGCTCCAAGGCGATATCGGTAAAAGATGTTTTGATGAAATTACTTTTTAAGCTCTTTTGATGCTGCTTTAAATACCAAAGAAGCCTTTCATCTAGGTTGCGGAAGGCAATGTGATCGAGCGTATCTAAGAGCTCTTCAAAACGGGAGCGATACGTTTCTAAGACAAATTGGTACCAGGAACGGTATTTTAGGGCCCATTCGTCCATTAATTCAATGGGTATAGCCAAAACCTCCGTGTCTACTAAGGCTTTGGCCATAATCTGACTAGAAAGTTGTCTAGCCGCACAAGTCATAGAAATGGCACATGCCTCCCCTGGGTGTAAATTGTACATAAATACTTCATTTCCCTCATCATCCTCTCTGAAGACTTTAACGACACCATTTAAAACCAATACCGCCGAACGGATTTGTTGGCCCGTTTGCATCAAATAATCCTCTGCTTTAAACTTACGCACCAATCCTACCTGTTGTACTTTCTTGAGTAATTCAGGTTCAAATTGTTGAAATAATTGCTGGGTGGTAGAAGCAGTTGCCATGGTTTATTAGGAAAGCGAGATGATAGCTTGTTGACGATTACTCTCATAGGCAGCGTCTATAATGCGCATACTACGAATTCCATCTTCAACAGAAACGGCCGGCTTTTCGTTCCCAGCTAGGGTTTGATACACATTTTCAAAGAAGGCCATGTAGTCACCTGCTTCAGACGTTATGGTGCGTGGACTTTCTTCTCCATCCACCCAAATTTGGCCAAAATCCTTTTCCGAATCCTGACCCCAATTAGGAGTATTGGGTAAAATTGCTAATTGCAAATCAGCCTCTTGTCTATCCGAACGGGTTTTTAAGAAACTGCCTTGTTTTCCATGCAGTTGGAAGGATGGGACAGGCAGTTTTACGAAATAACCCGCCTTTAAGCGCACTCTTAAATCCGGATAATACAGTAGAATCTCAAAGTAATCATCTACTTGAGTGTTTTTTCTTGTTTTACGTAAATCCGCAAAAACGCGTTCAGGCATGCCAAATAAGGAAATTGCTTGGTCTATGATGTGTGGTCCTAGGTCGGTAACTACACCAACTCCTACTCCTGGGGTTTCTTTATGGGCTTTATAGGAAAGGTTACCATCAAAGCGGTCATAGTGAAATTCTGCTTCCACTAATTCGCCCAAAACACCTGATTCTTTTACTTTTTTTACGGTCAAAAAGTCGGAGTCCCATCGACGATTTTGAAAGACAAATAAATGCTTACCGGCTTTCTCTTTGGCAGCTTTTAACTGAATGGCTTCCTCAGCTGTGCGAGTAAAGCACTTTTCAACTAATACATGTTTCCCTGCTTCCAAACATGCCAAAGTATAATCAAAGTGAGTAGCGATGGGAGTGTTGACCACCACCAATTCAATTTGATCATTGGCCAAAATTTCTTCCAATGAATCATAGCTGGCTACTTCGGGATACCTTACTTGAATGTTTTTTTGAGATCTTTCCCAGCATCCGACTAATTTAAATCCTGGATGAGTAGCTAGGAATGGGGCATGAAAAACACGGCCAGACATTCCGTAAGAAAGTATGGCCGAGTGAAATATGTTCGATTGCATGAGATAGGTTTACGTTAGACTAGGTAAAAATAAGCAATTTATTTTTTACCTGAATCTTGATCTAAAAATTCATATCGGGCATCTTTTTCACCACGAATGACTTTAGACTCAACATCCAACAACATCAATTCTGGCTTAGCTTCGTTTTTTGCAGCTGGCCAGTTAGCTAAATTTGCTCCATTCGGATTCCATGTTTTGATGAAATTGGCAAAATACTCTTGCATGACCTGAGATACTTTATAATCTTCTGGTGTCCAAGCGTAGGTTAAATTAGTGGATAAATTCCCCAAGGCATATTCAATCTCCGCAGAGTGAACGGCTCCTTTGGGTTTGGGGGCTTTTGGTGCATTAGGGTCTCTTTTTACCACTCCACCCGCTAAGGCAGCTTCTACATCTTTTTGAACCATATCGGGTCTAGGACGGGCAAAATAATAGCGATATACGGGTTGTTGGCTATGCTTACGATGTAAATCAAACCATTTCCAAGTTGAATATCCAAGGAAGCGATCACCTGATAAGTCAGTAGCTGACTGTTCTGCTTCCTCAGCTGTTTTGGCCGGGTATAATTGTAAAACTTGATCTGCCTTTTCTTTGTAAAGTTCTTTAACTACTTCAGTGAAAACCTCTGGGCTAGCAGCTTTTCCTTTGGTAATAGCTCGGTAATTCATTTCTTCTGAATTCCAGCCAAGTAACAAAGGAACTTGAGCTTGTTCGCCGGCCTCAAATATTTCACGAACCGTTTTTGGCATAAAATACCCATCAATATTACCTGGGAAGCTTAAGGTCTTAGAATCAACCATTTTTTGATATAATTCATAAGTTGACATGGCTCTCAATTCTTTTAGCGAATTAGCGCCAATTTTTTTTGCCCAATCGGCACCAAATTTTTCGGAATCTTTTAAACTCATAGGGGCTAAGGTATTACTTAACCATCCTCCACTTTCACCGATGGCTCCTTGGAATAAGCCCTTTGAAAGGGGAGAAGCCATCTGAGCAGAAACGGCAATGGAACCTGCTGACTCTCCTGCAATGGTCACGTGGTTAGGGTCTCCACCGAATTGAGCGATATTAGCTTTCACCCATTTTAAAGCAGCTACCATATCCATGTG
This sequence comes from Aquirufa sp. Wall-65K1, assembly GCF_054558475.1. Taxonomy (NCBI): domain Bacteria; kingdom Pseudomonadati; phylum Bacteroidota; class Cytophagia; order Cytophagales; family Flectobacillaceae; genus Aquirufa; species Aquirufa sp. Wall-65K1. The sequence continues at coordinate 74,373 of NZ_JBPXKD010000008.1, forward strand.
GCCATAGTTTCCTGATGCTTTATTGGGAGATTCTTGGGTCAATTCAGGATGAGAAAAGAAACCGAATAGGTTTAAACGGTAATTAATTGTTACCGAAACTATTCCTTTTTTTGCCATGGATTCTCCGTCATAACGTGGTTCAGAACCATCTCCTGCCATAAAACCTCCTCCATAGAAATAAACTAATACGGGTAATTTTGCTCCTGATTCAGGTTTTGGAGTCCATACATTTAGGTATAAACAATCTTCACTCATGCCATTACTTCGGAAACCCATGTCACCAAAAATGGGTGTTTGTACCGCTTTTGGACCAAATTGCTTAGCTTGCAAAACACCGTTCCAAGATTTGGGTTCTTGAGGAGCCTTCCAGCGTAAATCTCCTACGGGAGCTTGAGCAAAAGGAATACCTTTAAAACTTACAATTTTTGATCGAGTATCAAGTTCGCCTTCGACGATTCCGTTTTTGGTTTTAACTTGTACATCGATACTATAAGAGTTCTTGGGGCCTTGTGCATTCATAGTCAACAGGGATAGGCTGAAAAGGCAGCCTGCAGCTAGTTGTAAGATTCTTTTCATGTGATTAATTTCTTTATTGTATCAGTTTGTTACAATAGTAGTTCTCGATTACTAGAATTACAAATTTGGCTATAAATTTTATTATTTGAAGATAAAATAGAATAAATATGCTCAAGATTATTCAAGAAGATTGGGTGGAAAGTCACCGAAAAAATAGAGCCACGGATGGACATAAAAAAACCTTTGGTCATGTATGGGTTTTTGCTGGCAGCGAAGGCAAATTAGGCGCTTCTATTTTATGTTCTCGGGCTGCCTTGCGTGCTGGTTGTGGATTGGTAACGGCCATTATTCCTTCTGAAGGAATAATTCCGCTATTGTCGGCAAGTCCAGAAATCATGTATGAAGTCAACGAGGGTACACGGGTCTTTAAAAAACTGTCCATAGAGGCCAGTGGCTCTGCCATTGTTTTTGGGCCGGGCATTGGTGTAAGTGATGAGTCTGCTGAGCTACTACATTATTTATTGGAGCATGTTCAGGTTCCTTTGGTGATTGATGCAGATGGATTGACCATACTAGCTCAGCATCCGTCATGGTATGCCTTACTTCGGGAAAACCATATCTTAACGCCTCATTTGGGAGAGCTAAGTCGGATTTTAGGAAAAACAGTAGATGCGGATAGCGCTTTGGATGAAGCTGAAAAGTTTGTCAAGCATTATCCCGTTCAATTAGTCGTAAAGGGTAAAAACTCCCATATTTTCACTTCAGATGGAAATAAATTTATGAACAGTACGGGGAATGATGGCATGGCCACAGCTGGCAGTGGGGATGTATTATCAGGAATTATCGCATCCTTAGCGGCTCAGTCTTATCCTTGCTGGCTCGCTGCAAGCTTGGGTGTTTATTACCATGGGTTAGCAGGAGATCTCTATGCCAGCTCGTATTCGAAATCAAGTTTAGTCGCTGGAGATTTGGTGGAAATGCTCAAGCAAATTAACATGTAAAAATTTGTCGGTGGTATAAAACAAAAAACCCTGAATTTCAGGGCTTTTTGTAATGTATAAGTAGATTTGGGGTATATTATCCAACTAAAATGTTTTTCGCATAAGCGACACATTTTTTAACTTCTGAAACTGGGTCAGAACCTGCAGGGATATCATATTCTAATTCGATCGTAGCAGGGAATTTGTATTTCTTTTCCTTCATCAAAGTAAGAATCTCTTTTAAAGGAGTATTTCCTAGGCCCCAAACTTGATTTTGACCACCATTTTCTTTGTTCTTTCTGTCCTTGATGTGCATCGACGTAATGCGATCCGATTTTGATTCAATCAATTTCAATAAGCTTGCTGTCGTGTTATTGCCACCCGCTGCGATGTAGTGACCGCAATCCAAGTTCATGGAATTGTATGGCGACTGTGCTAAAGCTACGTCCCAAGCTGTATCAGTAGCCGTGGTGTGTAGGTGGTATCCAATGTACATTTTGTGCTTAGCACCCAAATCACCTAAGCGTTGTGATTGAGCTGGGTCAGTTGGTAATTCAATTGTCACCGACTTAGCGCCTAAGGCTTTAGCTGCTTTTAGTGCATATTCAACCTCCGCATCGGTATTATTTGGTCCTAGTGCGTTAGGTTTGAAGGCATAAATGCTAATACCTGCTTTGTCAAACATTTGTTTTACTTCTTTGAACTTATCCATGGATACAGAAGCTCTCCATTCTGCTACTTCTTTTTGGTAAGCAGCCATTTTAGCTCTTTGCTCATCCGTCATTTGTGGACGAGGTTGGCCAGGAGCTGGTGGGCCCATCATCGGTCTAGGATTTGGGTTTTTAGGCTTTCCTGCAAAATCTTCAGCAGCATCACCCATCAATTCAATAGCAGAAATATTACTGTCGATGCAATATTGCAATATTTGCTCTATGCTTCCTGGTAAACTACGGTATGAATAAGTGATAGCTCCGATCTGTACCCCAGCAAATTTTGAATCTGGTTTCGCAGCTAATAAAAGAGAAGAAGCATTGGCTTTTCCCGCCAAAAATAGGCCCATGGTAGCCAAGGATCCCGAAAGTAAAAATTGACGACGAGATGAGTTTTTTGGTAAATGAGTTGACATAGATATATGATTTAAATAAAATGTATGCTAAATGGGCAATAAATTGCTTTTGTACAATGTTAGAAAAAGTTTTCAATATTCTTATACGGCATACCCAAATTTGCGACGAGTAGCGGATTATGTGGGTTAAAGTTTTACATTACCACCTACTTTGATGGTATTTAGCCGATCAAAGGAGTTTTTCACCTCCATGGTAAATTGTCCATTTTCATATTGACAATTCCATACCCAATGATGCGGGCTTTCAAAAAAGCGTAAGGTGATTTCCAAAGAATTTTGACCTGTCCATCGATACGAGGAAGCTACCTTAAAAGGAGATTGTCCTTCCAGATTAGCCTTGGCGGCTCTTAATAAATAGGGGCCAGGCATTTCAGTACTACTCATCGCCCAGGTTGCATGTCCTACTGGAATTAGGTGCTTTTGTTGTTTGTTATCGATTAATTGAAGATTCAATTTTTCTCCTATCCACTCAAAGCCTATTTGCTCTAGGTTTAGCGCATTTTTCCCAAGTTGAATGCTTGGATTTTTCCATGAAGGGACTTGGATGGATTTGTCTTGGGCAGGCGCAGCTAATTGTAATTGCTTAAGTTTAGCTTGTAAATGCTTATGGGCTGAAGGATTGGCGGCTAACTTATTTTTCTCAAAGGCAGGTAAAAGATGTTTCCAAACCATGTTCAGGTCATCTTGTAAATCATGTGATTCTGAGGTGATGACCACAACAGCATCTTGCTCTGGCATCATGACAATGTATTGCCCATAGGCTCCATCGGCTCTAAATGCGCCATTTCTACAACGCCAAAACTGATAGCCATAGCCTTGCAACCAATCGGAATTGGCTTTTTTCTCTGCACTGGCACTGGGATCTTGTTCGATGTGTTTAGACGTAGCCTCATCTACCCAAGCAGCTGGTAAGATTTGTTTGCCATTCCATTGTCCATGTTGGAGGTATAATTGACCTAATTTGGCCATATCCTCTGTTTTTACGCGGATTCCCCAGCCTCCTGTGTTGATTCCTTTAGGGTCAACTTCCCAGTCTACCCCTTGAATTCCCAAGGGTTTAAAGAGACGCGGTCCAAGATAATCTACCACTTTTTGTCCGGTAACTTTTTGTATGATGGCCGATAGCATGTAGGTTGCTAGGGTATTGTATAAGAATTTTGTGCCGGGCTTATAGCTAATATTGGCTGAAAGAAAACCTTTTACCCAATCAGTTTGGGTAGCTACAACCCCACGTAGAGGCTCAACTTCGTGACCAACCGACATGGTCAATAGGTTTTGTATGGTCAAATCCTGTATGAATGGTTTATTGGCTAGTTCTTGATATTCAGGAAAATAGCTCATGACTTTATCGCTAACTTGGATTTTTTTCTCTGCCACGGCAAATCCGATGGCAGTGGATGTCCAGCTTTTCGATACAGAATACATGCTATGTTTTAAATTAGCTGCATAGGGTTTCCACCAAGCTTCTGCAATGACTTTTCCATGACGCAGTACCATGACAGAATGGAGTTCATGTTTTTTGGCATCAAATGAATCCACAAATTGCTCAATGGCAGCTGAGGAAACACCCTCGGCTTCAGGTGTGCTTCTTACTAAGTTTTGGGCTAGTAGGGAGGAGCTGAGGCATAAAATCCATGCCAGGGAAAAGAGAATTGATATTTTTTTCATAGTCTACTGTTGATATGCTAGTTTTTTGCAATTCTATTGTCTAAAGATTTCTAAAAATAATGAAATTATCAGTAATTTAGACTTTCGTGTCTGGAGGAGAAGGTTAGCGGAGATTAGGCATGCTTATCAACCTATGAAAACAACTATGTTACAAAATGAAGTAAGCGAAGGCTTTGATGAAAAGAAATTGCGCAAAGTTATTGCGGCATCTTCGGTAGGCACCTTGATTGAGTGGTATGATTTTTATATTTTCGGAAGCTTATCGGTCATTATTGCTACCAAGTTTTTCCCTTCAGATAACCCTACAGCCGCTTTTTTATCTACCTTAGCTACTTTCGCTGCTGGTTTTGTGGTGCGCCCTTTTGGAGCTCTTTTCTTTGGTCGTTTAGGGGATTTGTTGGGAAGGAAATATACCTTTTTGGTTACTTTATTAATCATGGGTTTTTCCACGTTTGCCATAGGTTTAATTCCATCCTATTCGAGTATTGGTTTTCTAGCACCCATTTTGGTTTTAACCTTACGCTTGTTGCAAGGACTGGCCTTAGGGGGTGAATATGGAGGAGCAGCAACTTATGTCGCAGAACATGCTGAACCTAATAAAAGGGGCCTACGAACAGCTTGGATTCAAACTACGGCTTCATTGGGTTTATTTATTTCTTTGTTGGTTATTTTAGCTACTAAGAAGTCGATGAGTCTTGAAGCCTTTAACGATTGGGGCTGGCGAATTCCTTTTTTGATTTCCATCGTCATGGTAGGAATATCTTATTTCATCCGTAAAAATATGGATGAGTCTCCTTTGTTTGCTCAGGCAAAAGAAGAAGGAAAGATTGTGGCGAATCCATTGAAGGAATCCTTTGGGAAGAAATTGAATTTTAAGTTTGTGCTCTTGGCGCTGTTTGGAGCTACCATGGGGCAGGGTGTTGTTTGGTATACCGGACAATTTTATGCCCTTTCATTTCTTCAAAAGGTGGCTAATATTGAATTTGAACAAAGTAATTATATCATTGCCATTTCTTTGGCAGCGGGTACTGGATTCTTTATCTTTTTTGGGTGGTTATCGGATAAAATTGGTCGTAAAGGAATTATGTTAGCCGGTATGTTGCTGGCTATATGTACCTATCGCCCGATATATCAGGCTATGTATGAACTAGCTGATGTTAATTTAAAGACAGAAAAACCTAATTCTCGACAAGTAAGGGCGGATTACCACATGATTGATGCTTCGGTGAATTTATCCAAAGTAACAAGAACGATTTATTCTTATACGGATGGTACTCAATTATTGGAGGAAAAAACAGAGAAAGTTTCACATATTCCATCTGTTCAAAGGGAAAAAGCAGTGTTGAAAAAAACGGTACATGTGGGGCAACATGCTTTTTGGATGTTGATTTTATTGGTATTTATACAAGTCATTTATGTGACGATGGTGTATGGACCCATTGCGGCCTTTTTAGTTGAAATGTTTCCTACGGCTATTCGTTATACATCCATGTCTTTACCTTACCATATTGGTAATGGTATTTTTGGAGGTTTACTTCCTGCAGTAGCGACTTACCTGGCCGCAAAAGCTAACTCAGCCAATGAAGTAGCCATGGCTGCTGGACAGGCAATTCCTTATGATAAACCTTATTTAGAGGGTTTATGGTATCCCATCATCATAGGTGGGGTCTGTTTTGTGATTGGATTATTATACATTAACGGTAAAGATCGGGAGATCAACGATTAGGATGAATAACATTAGACGCATTGCTGGAGCTATTTGGATTATTTTGGGTTTGGCAGCAGCCTATTTTTTGATTGTTGAACAAGCCATCCCTTTGTTTGCCAAAGGAGATATGGAAAGTTTGGTGCCTGCGATTATTTACACCTTTATTTTGTCGCCCATCATTACAGGAGGAATGTGTGTATTTGGCCTGTATGCCTTACAGAAAGAATATGACTTATAGAGTATTAGATTAAAAACAAAATCCGCATGAAATTTACGATAGAAAACTTTGAAGATTACGAGAAAGCGTACCAATACAGCGTAGAGAACCCAGAAGGCTTTTGGGGAGATTTGGCTGAAAATTTTGTTTGGAAGAAAAAATGGGATAAAGTTCTGGATTGGAACTTCAAAGACCCTAAGATAGCCTGGTACCAAGGAGCCACCTTGAATATCACGGAAAATTGCCTTGATCGTCATTTAGCAGACAAAGCCAATCAAGCGGCCATTGTTTGGGAATCCAATGACCCTCATGAGGAAAATCGTACCTATACCTATCAAGAATTATATACGGAGGTTTGCACATTTGCTAATGTGTTGAAGCAGAATGGAGCAAAGAAAGGGGATAGGATTTGTCTTTACATGCCTATGGTACCTGAATTAGCCATTGCGGTATTGGCTTGTGCTCGTATTGGCGCTATACATTCGGTAGTTTTTGGTGGTTTTTCTGCTCAGTCCATTGCCGACAGAATTCAAGATGCTCAATGTTCCATGGTTGTGACAGCAGATGGTTCACATCGTGGAAATAAAGAAATATTTTTAAAGCATATCATGGATGAGGCTATCATTACTTGTCCATGTGTCAAAAAAGTGATTGTGCTTGAGCGGTCTAAGTCGGCAGTTAGCATGATCAAAGGCCGAGATCTTTTCTGGAGCGCAGAAATGGATCGTATGAGAAGCCTTGGTCTGACTGAATGTCCGGCAGAAGAAATGAATGCCGAGGATCCTTTATTTATTTTATATACTTCAGGTTCAACAGGTAAGCCTAAAGGTGTGGTTCATACCTGTGGAGGTTATATGGTCTTTACGGCTTATACTTTTCAAAACATATTTCAATACCAAGCTGGTGAAATGTATTTCTGTACAGCAGATATTGGCTGGATTACGGGTCACTCTTACATAGTTTATGGGCCTTTAATTCAAGGAGCCACTAGTTTGATATTTGAGGGAATTCCTACCTTCCCGGATGCGGGGCGTTTTTGGGATATTGTAGACAAACATCAGGTTAATATATTATATACTGCGCCTACAGCGATTCGTTCCTTGATGCAATTTGGCTTAGATTATGTCAAAGACAAGGATTTAAGCAGTTTAAGGGTATTGGGTTCCGTAGGAGAACCTATTAATGAGGAGGCCTGGAATTGGTATAATGAACATATTGGTAAAGGGAAATGTCCGATTGTTGACACATGGTGGCAAACCGAAACAGGTGGTATTTTAATATCACCTTTAGCAGGAATCACGAAAACCAAACCTTGTTTTGCCACTCTTCCATTACCTGGGGTTCAACCCATGTTGGTGGATGAAAAAGGAGAGGAGATCACTGGAAATGGTGTTTCTGGTAATTTATGTATCAAGTTTCCATGGCCAGGTATTTTAAGAACGACCTATGGCGATCACGAGCGTTGTCGAACTAATTATTTCGCAACCTATGAAAACTTATATTTTACCGGTGATGGCTGTATGCGGGATGAGGATGGTTATTATCGTATTACGGGTAGGGTAGATGATGTGATGAACATTTCAGGGCACCGAATTGGAACAGCAGAGGTAGAGAATGCCATCAATATGTTCACGGATGTAATTGAATCGGCCGTCGTTGGTTATCCGCATGATATAAAAGGACAAGGTATCTATGCATACGTGATTATGGCTTCCACGCCTAAAGACCCTGTGATGGCACGAAAAGACATAGCTGCCACGGTTAGTCAGATTATTGGAGCTATCGCCAGACCAGATAAAATTCAATTTGTAACAGGTTTACCTAAGACTCGTTCTGGTAAAATTATGCGCCGAATTTTACGAAAAATAGCCGAGGGTGATATCAATAATTTGGGGGATACCTCCACTTTGTTAGATCCATCGGTTGTGGATAAAATCAAGGAAGAGCGATTGTAATATGGCAAAAAAATTGGCCGATATCCAACACTTGAGTGCTTCTTATGGGAGTACTCAGGTGTTGGATGATATTAGCTTTCAAGTACTTGAGGGGCAAAATTGGGCCGTTGTAGGTTCCATGGGTTCTGGAAAAACTAGCTTAGCAAAAGCCTTGACGGGGCGTTTGTTTAGGAAAGGTCAAGTTAGCTTTTTCCAAGATGAGGAAACCACTTCTAAGGTTTATTGGATAGAACAGCAGCATCGATTTAAGAATCGAAGTAATGTAAGTGATTTTTATTTGCAGCAACGTTTTAATTCACAAGATTCTGAAGATGCCTACACGATATTGGAGGAATTAGCGGAGGAGGATTCAGTAGCCATTCAATCTTGGCTAGAGGTATTTCATTTAAAGGCCCTGGAAAATAAACCATTGATTCAATTGTCTAATGGTGAAAATAAGCGATTACAGCTAGTTAAAGCCTTATTAAAGCAACCGGATTGGTTGATTCTTGATAATCCATTTTTAGGATTAGATGTAGAGGGTAGAGCTATTTTAAGTCAATGCTTGGCCAAATTACATGCTTTAGGTATTCAATTCATACTTATTAGTTCTGCGGTAGTTTTACCGGAAAGTATTACTCATGTGATGGTATTGGAGGCTGGAAAAGCGGTTTGGCAAGGAGATAAAACGACCTATGAACAAAAGAAGTCACACTTTATTACGGAAAGAGATCCCGGTTGGAAAGAGAAATTAAAGGATTTGATAGCCACTAAGGAGCGCTTTCCTCATTTTGAATGGGCCATTCAGATGAAAGATGTGCAGGTTAAATATGGGGAAAAAGTGGTTTTGTCTGGGTTCAATTGGGAGGTAAAGCAGGGCGAAAAATGGTTGATTTATGGTCCTAATGGCGCAGGTAAATCTACTATGCTCAGTCTGATTTCGGCGGATAATCCCCAAGCCTATGCGCAAAATTTGGTTTTGTTTGATCGAAAGCGTGGTAGTGGAGAAAGTATTTGGGATATTAAAAAACGCATGGGCTATGTAAGTCCCGAATTACATTTATATTTTAGAGCTCCTGGTACCGTTAGAGAAGTCATTTCGTCGGGTTTGTTTGATATCATGGGTTTAGGCAAAAGAATGAGTGTAGATCAAAGTGGACGAGTTCAGACCTGGATGGAAATTATGGGTTTATCGCATCTTTCTGAGAGGAATTTTCAACAAATTTCCACGGGCGAACAGCGAATGGTGTTATTAACTCGGGCTTTGGTGAAAAATCCACCTTTATTAATTTTAGATGAGCCCTGCCAGGGCCTAGATGAAGATCAAATACAGCATGTTAAATCCTTGTTAGACTTCATGTCGGAAACAGATGATTTTACCTTACTCTACGTTTCGCACTATGAAAGCGATGTACCTAGTTGTGTCACACAAAGAAAGAGTATGACCTGTTGATTATCAGGTTGTTGGGGATTTATTTGGCTTTTTTCCCTTAGATTTGTCAACTTTGGGAAAGTTGACAAATCTCTATGGAGTAGTGTGTGTGTGGAGGGGCGGATTTAGTATTATTAGAAATTTGTCTAATTATTGAAATGCTTGTTCAATGGATGGGCTAGGTTGAGAAAACCAGCGTGGGCCATCGGCAGTCATGTAAACGCAATCTTCTAAGCGAATGCCAAATTCTCCCGGAATAGCAATGGTCGGTTCTATACTAAAGCACATTCCTACTTGTAAAGGATCTTTATTCCCCTTTACCATATTTCCCCATTCATGTCCATTCATTCCGATTCCATGTCCTGTTCGATGCGGTAGACCAGGAAGGCGATATCCAGGTCCGAAGCCCGCATCTTCCAATACTTTTCGCGAAGCACGATCCACTTCCTCGCATTGTCTACCTAATTTAGCTGCGGCAAATCCTGCAGCTTGAGATTTTTTCTCTAAATCCCAAATTCTTCTTTGTTTGTCATTGGCTTTACCAAATACGATGGTTCGCGTGATGTCAGAACTATATCCACCTACCACACAGCCTACATCCAATAAAACCACATCTCCTTCTTTTAATATTTGAGCTTTATTACTCCCATGTGGAAAAGAAGTAGCTACACCCATGTTGACCAAAGCGAAATCATGCTGCGCACCTTGGCTTCGGTGGTATTGCGCTATCTTAGCTGAAACATCAGCAGGGGTCATGCCTTCCTTTAAACTGGCAATTCCAACTTTGATAGCCTCTACCGTAATATCATTCGCTTTTTGCATCAGGGCTATTTCGGCCTTTGATTTAATAATCCGACAAGGAATGCTAATCGGGTCGCCGCTTACCCATTGGAAAGCTGGCCCTGCTTTTCTTAAACCATCGAATATAAAAAAGCGGGTTCTTTCTTCCACTGCTATTTTTCCAGAACGAATCCCTTGGTCTTTTAGAAGCTGAATGGTCATGGTAAATGGATTTTCGTGTTCCTCCCAGGTTTGAACACGTTTACTCATGAGATTTATTTCACTAAATCTATCCTCTTCAAAAGTGGGGCAAATAAAACTCAGTTCCCCTTGGTCAGGAATGATAGCTAAAAGTGATCTTTCACTAGGATACCATTTTACCCCCGTGAAATATTCCATAGTGGTTCCCGCATCTAAAATGAGCGCCCTCATTTTATTCTTTAACAATAAGCTCTGCGCCTTCTCAATTCTTTGTTTTCTTTCTTCTAAACTAATGGGAATAATGGGTGAAGACTCTGGTATAGCTGTGGAGGCATTCGATATACTTGGAACAAGTAAGCCTAGGGTCGTGGATTGAAGAAATTGTCGTCGATGCATCATGTATTACTTGTCTAATTATGTTCTTTATGACTTTTTTTTAAAATAAAGGACAAAGATGCTAAGATTTTCATTCTGTGTCAGGGTAACAAAGCTTAAAATTTAAAGAGTCGGAAATTTTAAAGAAAATGCAGTTAAAGTACTATTTGGCGCATTTTTAATTACCACTAAATACATGAAATTGTACTTTTCTGATGAAATCTAGAAATTTTTTATTTTTTTCATAAGGATAGATAAGGACGGTTAGGGTATTGCTATATTCTAAATTTCGATAGTTATTAATCATGTTGCTTTAAAACTCAGCTTCTGAATTAATCTAAATCACACATTTTTAACCTTTAATTTTTTCTCTATGAAAAACAAATTTTACGATCTACGAATGGGAAATCGGACTGGAGGCTTGCTTCTAGCGCTGATTTTCTTTTTGTCCTCGGTAGCAATGGCACAGGCCCAGAATCTACGAGGTAAAGTAAGTGGTTCCGACGGGGAGCCTTTGATCGGTGCTGCCGTTACTATAGTTGGTACTACTCGTGGAGCTTCCACAGATGGTTCAGGTAACTTTGCCATCGATGTTAAAAACAATGAAACTTTACGTTTTAGTTCGGTTGGTTTTATATCCAAAGATGTAGTTTATTCAGGCCAAAAGACCTTGAATATTTCTTTAGCTGCGGACAATAAGACTTTGAACGAAATCGTAGTAGTAGGTTACGGTAGCCAGGTGAAAAAAGAAATCACAGGTGCCGTTCAAACAATTTCGTACAAAGAATTAAAAGATTTACCTGTAACTCAAATTGCACAGAAATTACAGGGTCAATTAGCTGGTGTTCAAATTAACCAAACAACAGGTAAGCCAGGAACGGGTATGAACGTACGTATTCGTGGTCAATTATCCGTATCTGCTGGTTCTGATCCATTATATGTAGTAGATGGTTTCCCTATTACAGGTAATATTGGTGCAATGAACCCAGATGAGATTGAAGATATTTCGATATTGAAAGACGCTTCTTCTACTTCGCTTTATGGTTCTCGTGCTGCGAATGGTGTGGTTTTGATTACTACGAAGAAAGGCAAAGGTGCTGGAATGACAGTAAGTTTTAATGCTTTTGCAGGAACTCAAAATGTGCCTATGAAAGGACGTCTTGATATGATGAATGCAGAGGAGTTTGCTACCTTCAAAAAGGAGTCTTATGAAGATGCAAAGCAGCCAGTGCCAGTTGAATTTCAAAATCCTGCTCAATACAGGGATAAAAATAATGACTGGTATGATGCTTTATTGAACAAAGATGCCCCTATTTCAAGTTATAATTTATCCATTACTTCCAATAAAGAAAAATCTAGAACCTCTTTAGTGGCTGGAGTATTACAACAAAAAGGTGTGGTTCGCAACACAGATTATCAACGTTATTCCTTGCGATTAAATTCAACATATGATATTTCTGATAAGGTAACCATTGGTTTCAACCTAGCTCCACAGATGGTTTATGATAATACACCTAGAACTGATGGTGACCGTGGTACAGGTATCTTATTCAATGCATTACATACTTGGCCAATCATGCCTATTTATGAGGCTGACGGTAAGACCTTAACTAAATTCAATCGTTTCCCAGCTAGTACAGGTAATATTTTTGCATATGCCAACTGGGTACGTTCGGCTGATGAATTAATTAATGAAACAACAACCACCAATTTGTTATCAAACGCATTTATTGAGTTTGAACCGATCAAAGGTTTGAAATTTAAATCTTCAATGAATGGTGAGATTTTAAGAACGAAGTTTTTCTACTTTAATCCATCGACTGCAACTTCTGCGATTAATGTGCCAATTCCAACCACGGCTTCATCCATTCGTGAGAACTTTGAAAATTTATCTTGGTTGAATGAAAATACAATAACATACTCCAAGACTATCAATGAAGATCATAAAGTGGAGTTATTAGGTGGTTATACCAACCAATATTTCCGTCAAGAGTCAACTCGTATCCAGGCGGATACCTATGCGGATGATCGTCTTCCAACTATTCAAGGTGCGATTAATATTGCAAGAGGAGGTACCAACTCTGGAGTTCAAGAGTGGTCATTAACTTCTTATTTGGCACGTTTGAATTACAATTACAAAGGCAAGTATTTATTTAATGCCGCTATTCGTAGTGATGGTTCATCTCGTTTTGGTGCTAACAACCGTTGGGGAACTTTCCCATCAGTAGGTGCTGGTTGGGTTGTTTCTGATGAAGCTTTTATGTCTGATTTACCAGTTGTATCATTCTTAAAGTTAAGAGGTAGCTGGGGTATTATTGGAAATAATAACTTAGGTAACTATACTTCTTATGCATTGATTAATAATACAGTCAATGGTGTATTTGGAAATACAGTTGCAACAGGTGCTGCAGTAAGTTCATTAGCCAATCCAAACTTAGGTTGGGAAACTACTCAACAATTAGATTTAGGGTTTGATTTAAACTTGTTTAATGATCGCATTAATTTTGCTTATGATTATTATACTAAGAATACTACTAACTTGTTGTATGCTGTTCAAATTGCTCAAGAATCAGGTTTTGGTAACTTCAATGATAACATTGGTGAGATTAAATTCTGGGGTCATGAATTTTCATTCAATACAAAAAATACGGTAGGGAAAGTTAAATGGACGACCAATGCAAATATTTCCTTTAACAGAAACGTAGTAGTAGCTTTAGCTCCGGGTATTGACCGTGTTTACGGATCTTTCCATATTACGAAAGTGGGTCAGCCATTTGGTCAATTTTATGGAGTTATTGCCGATGGAGTATATAAAAATGCAGAAGATTTAGCAAATAATCCTAAGGTTCCAGGACGTTCAACAGTGGGTAGTATCAAACTGAAGGATTTCAATGGTAATGGTGTTATTGATTACGGTGGAAACGCTGACGATAGAACCATCATGGGTAATCCATTCCCTGATTTTGTTTATGGTATTACTAATAACGTAACTTACGGAAATTGGGATTTCAACATCATTGGTTCGGGTTCTTATGGTAACCAATTATTAGTTCGTCACATTTATTCAACCGCTAACTTAGACGGTGTGTTTAACATGGTGGATGGTGCTAAATATCGTTTCCGTTCTGAAGCTAATCCAGGTATGGGTATGTATGGAACTACTGTTGGTGGTGGTAACGTAACAGGTATCGAGCGTGACTGGATGAACAGTCGTTTCGTAGCTGATGCTTCTTATTTTACTATTCGTAATATCACTTTGGGTTACACATTTGCTAAACCTACTAAGGTTTATAAGTCACTTCGTGTATATGCTTCTTGCCAACAAGCTTATGTGTTTACTAATTATTGGGGTGGACCAAATCCAGAAACAAGTGCACAAGGAAACGGTCAGGGTGACGGTGGTAACTTAAGTCCAGGTGTGGATTTATCTAACTATCCAGTACCAAGAACTTTTACAGTTGGTGCAAACTTCAACTTTTAATTAGCTAAATATTAAACTTTTATTTAGAAAAAAATGAAAAATAAAATCATATTAAGCTGTTTGTTAGCCATTGGATTATCAGGTTGCACAGCTGAATTTTTGGAAATAACTCCAGAGACAAGTTTAAGTTCGGTTACGTTTTTTAAGACCGAAGCCGATTTTACTCAAGCAGTGAATGCTTGTTATGTCCCATTACGAACTATTTACAATGACCGTTCGTATTTACTGTCTGAAATGCACTCTGATAATACGTATTATTACAGAAATACGGCATTTGGTGCAACTGAGCAGCAAGAGGATTTGGCTGATTTTTCGATTCCAGTATCGAATAATTTGACTACCAATACGCACGTATTAAATCAATATCGTCAAGATTATTTGATTATTGCTCGTGCCAATCAAATATTAGCTTTGATTGACAAAGCGGATTTTGATGCGGCTGCAAAGGCAAATTTGAAAGGACAAGCGCAATTTATGCGTGCTTTTGCCTACTTTGAAATTTATCGATATTTCAATAAGGGACCTTTGCAATTGACCCCCGTATCTAATAGGGAACAAGCTGCTGCTAAGCTTGGAACTGCAGATGACATATCTAAAATCATCATTGGAGATTTGACAGGTGCTATTGCTGGTTTAAAACCAAAATCGACGCAAGAGCCGGGACGTGCTACATCTGGTGCTGCCAAAGCTCTTTTAGCTAATTTGTACTTAATTCAAAAGAACTGGGCTGGTGCAGAAAAATTATGCAAAGAAATAATAGCTGAAGGTAGCTATTCATTGATGCCTGATTACAACAATGCATTCACGACGAGTACTTCGAATAAGAATAATGCAGAAAGTGTGTTTGAGGTTCAATATCAAGAAGGTGCAAATGGTTTTCAAGGATCATTCATGTATAATTTCTTGCCAAGACCTATGACTTCCGCTGAATTATTTACTCTAGCTGGTACTTCAAATCCTCAACCTCAGACAGGAGAGGGAAATAATGCACCTATGCCGGAGTTAATTAATTCATATGAAGCTGGAGACTTACGTAAAGATGCTTCTATTGGATATATTACTTGTTCAACAACTTTGTGGCAAGCAAAAACCTATCCTTACATCAAGAAGTTTGTAAGACCTCACGCATTGAATGGTAACCATGGTATGAACTGGCCTATTTTCCGTTATTCAGAGGTATTGTTATTCTTGGCTGAGGCTTTAAATGAGCAAGGAAAAACGGCTGAAGCAGCACCATACATGAATCAAGTACGTAAGCGTGCAGGATTGGCTAATACAACGGCTACTTCTCAAGCTGAATTCCGTACTGCTTTAATGAATGAGCGTCGTTGGGAGTTAGCTTTTGAAAATAAAAGATGGCATGACCTAACTCGTACAGATACGTTTAAAGAAAGAATAACAGCAAAAGGAAATGCGATCAAAGCGGACCCATTTGCACACTATTATGAAAGAGGATATACATTACGTAGTAACTCTTTCACCGTTATTGAAAAATATTATCCTCTGCCAGCTGATGAAGCAGCATTGAATCCTAATATTAAGTAATTTACAACTAGTTGAAATAGCTGTCCTAGGGTATCAGGACAGCTATTTTTTTCTCTTTTTTCTATGAAAACGTATTCATTTTACAGCCAAGTTCTTTTTTTAAGCCTTTGTTTTACAGGCTCAATACTAGGAGCTTCTCATATTCCGGATTTTAAAAAAGTGGTATTAAGTGCTACTTTTCTATCAGAAGGAGTTTGTGTGGGTGATGTAAATCATGATGGGAAAAAGGATGTCATGGCAGGTGCTTATTGGTTTGAAGCACCCAAGTGGACAAAGCATACCATCAGCGATGATGATATTCGTTATGATAAATCATTAAAAGTTTTTCCGAAAGACCATGTGTTTAAAGTGGACGAAGGATACAGTAATTCATTTTTAAATTTTGCCCAAGATGTTAACCACGACGGCTGGGTTGATTTGATTAAAGTGGGATTGCCAGGTGAAGCAGTTTTTTGGTTTGAAAATCCCAAAAACAAAGCTGAACTATGGAAAAAACATTTTTTATATGCCTCCATTGGAAATGAATCTCCGCTTTTTGAAGATGTCAATGGGGATGGATTGAAAGATATTATTGGCAACGATTCCAAGTCCAAGCAAATGGTTTGGTTGCAAGCACCTAACACTAAAAAAGATACTATTTGGAAAGCACACGTGATTTCCTCTAATCCTAGTCTTGGAACTCATAAATATACCCATGGTTTAGGTCATGGTGATATGAATGGTGATGGCAGAAAAGACATTATTTTCAAGGAAGGCTGGTGGGAATGTCCCAAGGATGTAATGACCAATGAATGGACCTACCATCCTTTGTCTTTAAGTTTTGATAGTGCACATATCATGGTGCTCGATATAGATGGTGATGGATTGGTGGATTTACTCAATTCATCAGCACATGATTATGGTATTTGGTGGCATCGTAGAACCGCCACTGGAGTGGAAACCCAAGTAATTCAAAAAGATTTATCTCAAACCCATGCCATGGCCATGGCGGATTTGAATGGAGATAAGCAACCCGATTTTGTGGTGGGTAAACGATTTATGGCGCATAATGGCAAAGATCCAGGTGAATTTGAGAAAGCCTTGTTGCGTTGGTATGAATTTAAACCAGGAAAAAATCCTAGCTGGATTAGTCATGACATTGATGAAGATTCTGGGGCAGGTATTCATATAGTCATAGAAGATATGAATCAAGATGGTTTAAAGGATATAGTTATTTCGAATAAAAAAGGCGTCTTTGTTTTTTATCATTATTCAAAGAAAAAGGCCTAAAAGCATATAAAACATTATATAAATGCAGAAATTTTCACTAATTTTTACCTATAATCTATATTACCTATGAAAAAACAATTATTGTACCTAGGCCTTGTGGGGCTGATGATTCCCTTTTTTGCGTTTCGCAGTCCCTCGGCAGGCCAACAGGACAAGCCTAAGGAAAAAGGATTCAAAAAAATCTTTGATGGAAAGAGCTTAAAAGGATGGGAGGGTGATCCTGCTTATTGGCGTGTGGAGAATGGATCTATTGTAGGAGAAATAACCCCTGCTACCGTTTTGAAAAGAAACCATTTCTTAATTTGGAGAGGTGGACAGCCAGCTGATTTTGAATTCAAAGCTGATGTTAAAATTACTAAAGCAGGAAATACTGGTGTGAATTATCGTTCTGAGGAATTATTACCTGATTTACCATTTGCATTAAAAGGGTATCAAGCTGACATCGATGGTAGTAACCGATATACCGGTCAAAATTATGAAGAGCGTGCTCGTACTACCCTGGCTTATCGTGGTGAGATTTCGGTGATTAATGAGCAAAAAGACCCAGAATTAAAGAATAATTTACGCACATTTGCCCAGAGAAATAACTGGACTGCTCGTCAAGTAAAAGGTTCATTAGGTAATTCGGATTCATTAAAGGTTAATATTAAATCAGAAGATTGGAATGAATTACATATTGTAGCTAAAGGAAATCACTTATTACACTACATCAATGGTGTTTTGATGAGTGATGTTACCGACTTAGATCAAATAAATGGTAAAGCTTCTGGTTGGTTAGGTATGCAAGTACACGTAGGTCCACCGATGAAAGTGGAATACAAAAATATTCGATTGAAAACTCTTAAATAAAACTCTATTAAATACATGAAAATGAGACCTCTAGTTAAACTTGGAATGGTGTTTGCAGCCGTGATTGCTTTAGGCAGTTTTGGCTACAATTCGCTCCACAAAGTACAGCCCGCTCTAGCAGAAGGGGCTAATCCTAAAACGGATAAGATTCGTTTACAACCCGGATTTAAAGTTGAACATATATTTAGCCCTTCGGATGCCAAAATGGGTTCTTGGGTGGCTATGTGTTTTGATGACAAGGGTAGAATGATTGCTTCTGACCAATATGGTGGATTGTTTCGTTTAACGATTCCTGCTATTGGTTCAAAAGACAATACTCCTAAAATTGAAAAATTGAAATTTGGTAAAGGAGCAGATACATTAGGAATCGGTAATGCACATGGATTATTGTATGCGTTCAATAGCCTATACGTAATGGTTAATGCGCGTGTTGCTCCGGTGAATCCTCCAGCAGCTCAAGCAGGTAGAAATCCTAATTTCGCGCCTAGTTATGCTCCACGTGGTAGTGGATTGTATCGTATCCAAGATTTAGATGGAGATGATCATTTCGATAAAATCACTTTGATGAAAGAATTCAAAGGTGAAGGTGAACATGGACCACACTCAATCATTTTATCTCCTGATAAAAAATCCATTTATTTAATCAATGGTAACCACACAGACGTACCTCCAATGGATGCGTATCGTTTGCCTAAAAACTGGCATGAAGATAATTTATTCCCTTTGATCAAGGATCCAAGAGGACATGCTAATGACCGTTATGCACCAGGTGGATATGTTGTTAATATTGATCCAGATGGTAAAAAATGGGAATTGATTAGTGCAGGATACAGAAATGCATTTGACATCGCATTCAACGAAGTTGGCGACTTATTTGCTTATGATGCAGATATGGAGTGGGATTTCGGTTTACCTTGGTACCGTCCAACGCGTATTAACCACGTAACTTCGGGTTCTGAACACGGATGGAGAACGGGTAATAGCAAATGGTCTCCTTCTTTACCGGATAATTTACCTCCAGTATTGAATATCGGTCAAGGTTCTCCTACAAGTTTATTGTCATTGCGTGATGCTAAATTTCCTGCAAAATACAAGAAATCATTGTTGGCATTCGACTGGACTTTTGGTATTGCTCACTTAATTAAGTTAAAACCACAAGGTTCTTCTTACACGGCAGATCGTGAAGAGTTTTTATCAGGTATTCCACTTCCATTAACTGACGGTCAAGTGGGCCCAGATGGAGCCTTGTATTTCTTAATTGGTGGTCGTCGTTTGGAGTCTGATTTGTACCGTGTTTCTTATAATGGTCCTGAAGAGGCAAGTATGAAGCCAGTAGTTTCTCAAATTACTCCTTTAAACGAATTGCGTCGCAAATTAGAGGTATTCCACAATGGTCCAAATCCAGCAGCAGTGACTACTGTTTGGCCGTATTTAAATAATCCAGATCGTTTTGTTCGTTATGCAGCTCGTATAGCTCTTGAGCATAATCCAGCTGACTCTTGGAAGGAAAAAGCCTTGAATGAAAAAGATCCTGTAACTGCCATCAATGCATTGATTGGTTTGATCCGTATGGATAAGCCAGAAAATAAAAATGCGATTAATGCTGCATTGTTAAAGATTGACAATAAAGGTTTCAATGAGGCATTGCAGATCGATTATATCCGTGCTTTTGAGTTAAATATTTTAAGAAACGGTTTACCAGATGCTTCTCAATCAGCCGCTATTGTAGCTAAGTTTGATGCCATGTATCCAGCTAAACAAATGAACTTAACTCGTTCATTAAGCCGTATTTTGATTACTTTGGAAGCGCCAGGTATCATTCCTCGTACTTTGAAATTAATGGAGACAAAGGATACTGCTTCCGTAGCAGCTTACCGTGCGGAAACAGCTACATCTTCGGCTGACTTAATCATGCGTAACCCTCAGTATGGAACGGATATTGCTCGAATGTTGGAAAAAATTCCACCAGCTCAGCAGACTTATTTAGCTACTATGTTAAGTGCGGCTAAAAACAATTGGACTCCAGAATTACATGATCGTTATTTTGCTTGGTTCCGTAAGGGATTTGAGTATCAAGGTGGACGTAGTTATGTAGGTTTCATTGATCGTGCTCGTAAATTGGCTTTGAAAAATGTAGCTGAATCGCAACGTGCTAAATATGACAAATTATCTGGAGCTGATTTATTAACAGCTAATGGTAATGATTTAGTGAAAGTAAATGCTCCGAAAGGTCCAGGTAAAAACTGGAAAGTAGAGGATGCTGTAGCTATTTTGGATGCACCATTAACTAACCGTGATTTCCAAAATGGAAAGTCGATGTTTGCAGCTACAACTTGTAGAAACTGTCATGCCGTAGGTTCTGATGGTGGTGGAAATGTTGGTCCAGACTTAACTAATTTAGGAACTCGTTTTTCTAAGAAGGATATTTTGGAAGCAATCATCGAACCTAATAAAGTTGTTTCTGATCAGTATGCTGCTTCTCAATTGATGTTGAGAAATGGTACTTCCGTAGTGGGTCGTATTACTAACCAAGATAAGGTTGCTTTCTACGTGTCACAAAACCCGTATGCTCCAGATCAGGTTGAAAAAGTATTGAAGAAAAATGTAACTTCTGTGAAATACTCTGGTGTTTCTCCTATGTTAGCAGGTTTAATCAATAGTTTAAATGCAGAAGAATTGAAAGATTTGATGGCATATTTAATGTCAGGTGGTAGTGAGAGCAATGCTATGTTTGCCAAACCAGCTGCGAAATAATTGAAGAGAAAAAGATGACGTATCCTTGGAAAGATAAAATATCCAATCACAAGCAACTCGGAGGCATTGAAACCTCCACTTTAGATAATGGAGCTGGTATAGGCGTTCGAATTGCTTGGATGGATACGGGAGCGGGATTTCGCTATAAAATAGTTCTAGATCGCGGCATGGATATTGCCGAGGCCTTTTACCAAGAGAAAAGTTTAGCATGGATTTCCCATGCAGGTATTACCAGTCCACAGCCCCTGTCAGACCAGGGGCTGCACTGGTTACGTACTTTTGGAGGAGGACTACTTACGACCTGCGGTTTAGACCATGTGGGAGGACCCGAGCAAGATGAGTATGGCAGTCGGGGTATCCATGGAAAAATCAGTAATCAAATCGCTGAAATTACGTCCATCGTACAGCCTGATATTCACTCAGGTCAGTTAGACATGAGTATTTCAGGTATTATTCGTCAACATGTCATTTTTGGTCCATGTTTGACTTTGAAAAGAACTATTTCTGGTCGACTTGGTGAAGCATTTTTAAAGATTGAAGATGAAATCATCAATGAAGGCAATATGGACGCCCCATTGATGTTATTATATCACTTTAATTTTGGTTGGCCTCTAGTAGATCAAGGAACAAAGATTGTAGCGGAAGGAACTTGGAAATATCGTTTTGAGGGAACTCAAGATGCTTTGATTTTCAAGGAAGGAAATGATTATAAAACTTGTCCAGCACCCTTGGATATCCATTTGGGTGGGGGAGAAGAAGTTGCCTTTATCGATGCAGCCACAGATGCCCAGCATCAAGTAGCTTGCGGACTTTACAATGAAAAGCTAGGACTAGGAGTCAAGATGTCTTACGACAAAAGGACATTGCCTAGTTTAACCAATTGGCAGCATTGGGGAAAGGATGAATATGTCACCGGGATAGAACCTGGAACGAACCCTCCCATAGGTCAAAAAGCAGCTAGGGAAGAAGGCTCTTTAGTTTTTCTAGCCCCTAGAGCCAGTAAGCGTTTTTCTGTGACTTTAGAAGTCTTAGATCAACAAAAACAAGCAGAGAAATTAACTAATTTTATACAATAAAAGATTGCCTATTCTTATGAAAAACAAAGCAGAAAAAGCCCTGGAGCAAGGAAAGGGCATATTGCGTTTAGCGCCAACTTGGGTACCAAGATCATTTTGTGTTCCAGGTCGTCGTATTAAATTGCATCCAGATGATTATTATGTACTCGGCGGAGTACGAGGAGGAATTGATGAGCGTTGGTTATCATCTACTACCCCTGCTAAAAATGGTCCATTAACCGGAGAAAACGAAGGTCTTAGTGCTGTGGTTTATTCTGAAGGTGGCAAGGAAGAACAAATCCTATTAAAGGATGTCATTGAAGAATTAGGTGGCCAAATTATTGGTGATCGTCTTTGGAATGAATATAAGTCTTGGCCTATGTATTCAAAGTTTTTTGATAACATGGGTCCTTTACCTCACCACATTCACCACAATGACGAGCATGCGGCTAAGATTGGACAATTAGGTAAGCCAGAAGCATATTATTTTCCTCCACAATTGAATAACCATGGAGGTGATTTTCCTTATACGTTCTTTGGTATTGCACCGGGAACCACCAAAGAGCAAATCAAAGAATGTTTACAGAACTTTACCAAGGGTGATAATAAAATCACCATGTTCTCTCAAGCTTTCCCATTAATTCCGGGAACAGGCTGGGATGTGCCTCCAGGCATGTTACATGCTCCAGGTAGCCTTTGTACTTATGAGCCTCAGAAAGCTTCTGACGTGTTTGCCATGTACCAATCTTTGGTTAATGAGGCGATCATTCCAGAGGAATTATTGTGGAATGGTACTCCAAAAGAAGAAATCGGTAATTATGACCAATTGATGGAAGTTATTGACTGGGACTTAAATACCAATCCTAATTTATTGGAAACTCGTTTTATGGCTCCAATTCCTGTAAAGGATGAGGCTGAAATGGCTAAAGAAGGGTATTCTGAGAAATGGGTTTGCTACCGTTCAGAGGCATTCTCTGCCAAAGAATTAACTGTATTCCCTTGTCAAACTGTTACCATCAAAGATGCCGCTGCTTATGGCTTAATCATGATGCAAGGTCATGGTAAAATGGGTGTTTGGAATATTGAAACTCCAGCCATGATTCGTTACGGCCAATTAACCAATGATGAGTTCTTTGTGACTGAGAAAGCGGCTCAAGAAGGCGTTGTCATCACTAACCATTCTTCTACTGATCCTATTGTGATGTTGAAGCACTTTGGTCCAAACAATCCTGATTTAAAATTATAATTGATATAAACCATTTGAACAAATGACACAAATAAATAATTATCCAAAATTGCATAATGCCACTTGGCCTGGCATCGTGGGTAAGGGTCCAGATTCCGAGCCAGTTATTTCTTTAGATCAAATGCTTGAAATGACTGCGGCCGCAGAAGTGGATGGCGTAAAATTTGATGGGGTGGATGTGGGTTTATTTGATCCGCATTTTGATATTAATTCGGGTAAGGAAGGCGCAAAACGCCTTGCCGATAAAGTAGCAGCTCATGGTTTAGAAATTGGTAGCTTGGTTGCTCCTATTTGGGGTGGACCTGCTATTGGCTCTAAGGCAGATCAAGACACTTTTGTTGACATGGTCAAAAAATCATGTGAAATCGGTCAAACTTTACGTGAAATGGGTATTCGTCCTAACGGTATTGTTCGTATTGATTCTGCCAGTGGTGTGTCTGATTGGGCCAAAGATCCAGTAGGTAATTCCAAGAAAATTGTAGAAACCTTTCAAAGGGCTTGTGATGTGGCAGCTGATTACGGCGAGCGTTTAGCTGCTGAAGGTGAAATTTGCTGGGGTGGTATGCACTCTTGGCGTCACATGGTAGCTACTTTGGAAGCCGTAGATCGTAAAAACATCGGTTTCCAAGCGGATATGTCACATACGTTGTTGTATACCATGGGTTATAATTCTCCGGAGGACCGTATCTTACCAGAAGGTTACGACTGGTCTGATCGTGAGGTGTTGAAAGATGCTTTACGCCAATTAACAGCGGCGCTTCGTCCTTGGACCATCGACTTCCATGTAGCTCAAAATGACGGAACAGTGCATGGAACAGGTAGTCACGATAAAACTGGTAGACACTGCCAAGCTACAGATCCTAATGGAAAATTAGTGGTGGCTGAAGATGCTGGATTTTGGTTACGCGATGAAAAAGGTGAATTGACCAAAGCATTCCAGCATATTTGTTGGGATGGTTGTATGTTCAGTAATGAAGTAATGTTACAACAAAAAACCTGGAATGACATTTTAGCTACCATGATTAAGGTACGCAATGCACATGGTTGGTCTTAAGATTTTGAAATATATTTGACAATGGAAAAGAAAAAATTAAGAATAGGATTGATCGGAACGGGCTTCATGGGAAGAACCCACTCCAATGGTTTTAACCGCATCACCAACTTTTTCCCTAATCTAGCTTATGAGCCTGTTATGCAAGCTGTTTGCTCTAGAAATGAGGAAAAGGTGAAGGCATTCGCTGAGCAATGGGGATATGCTTCCTACGAAACAGATTGGCGTAAATTAATTGCTCGTGATGATATCGATGCAGTAGATATTTGTACGCCTAACGATACTCACGCTGAAATCGCGATTGCGGCTGCGAAAGCTGGAAAAATGATTCTTTGCGAAAAACCTTTGTCCAGAACATTGGCTGAGGGTGAAGAAATGGTTAAGGAAATTGAAGCTTCAGGTGTCAAGAATACGGTTTGGTATAATTACCGCCGTCTTCCAGCTGTAACTTTGGCGAAACAAATCGTTAATTCAGGTAAATTAGGTCGTATTTTTCATTACCGTGCCAACTTCTTGCAGGATTGGACCATTAGTCCAGATTTACCTCAAGGGGGTGCCGGTACTTGGCGTTTAGACGTTGAGGCAGCTGGTTCTGGTGTTACGGGCGACTTGCTTGCACACTGTATTGATACTGCTTTATGGATCAATGGTGGAATCACAGATGTTTCTGCCATGACTGAAACGTTCATTAAAGAACGTGTTCACACAGATTCTGGACAAGTGCAAAAAGTTGGTATTGATGATGCTTGCTTGTTTCACTGCCACTTTGAAAATGGTTCTTTAGGCTTGTTTGAGTCTACGCGTTATGCTCGTGGACATAAGGCTTTATATACATTTGAAATCAATGGTGAGCATGCTTCTCTTCGTTGGGATTTACATGACCTGAACCGTTTAGAAATGTATGATCATGCGGATGATTCTATCGTGCGTGGTTGGAAGTCTATTTTGGTAACAGATGGTGATCAGCCTTACATGGATAAATGGTGGGTTCCAGGATTATCCATCGGTTATGAGCATAGCTTTGTGCATCAGGCAGCGGATTTCTTGAAATCATTGGAGACAGGCGAACCTTGTTCACCTACTTTCCGTGAGGCCTTACAAACTCAGAAAGTATGTGAAGCCGTGATTGATTCAGCGAAGCAAAAACAATGGAAGGATACTCATGTAGAGTGGCCTTGTTAATTAATTAAATGGAATGTAGGGTGGAAGGAGAGAAACCAGTACTAGAGCTCAGTCATGTATCTATTGCTTATTCGGGAACTCCCATCTTACATTCCGTTGATTTATCCTTATATCCAGGAGAAATCCACGCCTTAGTGGGTGAAAATGGAGCCGGTAAATCTACTTTAATGAAGACTATTTTAGGAATCATCTCTCCAGATAAAGGGGAGGTGATTTTTTTTGGTCAAAAACGTCAGCAGCAAAGTTTGAAACAAATCATGGATAGCGGAATATCCATGATTCATCAAGAATTAATGTTGATACCAGAATTAAGTGTTGAAGAAAATATCTTTTTGGGAAGAGAAAATGAATTGGGATTCTGGCCTTGGGAAAGGAAGAAAAATGCCCGATTAAAAGCTTTGGAATTGTTGGCGGATTGTGATATCCCCATGGATCCAAGTGCCCTAGTTAAGAATTTATCGATTGCCGAACAACAACTCGTGGAGATCTTGAGGGCTATCTCTCAGCAAGCCAAATTGATCTTAATGGATGAACCCACTTCTTCCTTATCTGAAAAGGAAATAAGCTTGTTTCGGCGTCTAATTAATAAATTAAAAAATGAGGGAGTTAGTATTTTATTTACTTCCCACAAAATGGAGGAGATATTTGGCTTCTCCGATCGAATATCTGTTTTACGCGATGGTTATTTAATATCATCAAAATTAAGGGATGATAGTACTGAGCAAGAGGTAGTCCAACAAATGGTAGGCCGGGAAATGAATCAATTTTTCCCTCAGCGTGAGGTGCTAAGAGGAGATTTGTGTTTGCAGGTTAAAGGCTTGGGTATTCCAAATTTATTTCAAGATATTCAGTTTGATTTACACCAAGGGGAAATCTTAGGTTTGGGGGGATTGGTGGGTGCCGGTAGGACTGACATCGGTAAAGCTTTAGCTGGACTACTCATTCCTCAAAGTGGAGAAATCATTTGGAAAGGTCAAGCCATCAAGTTCAAAAATCCTCAAGACGCCATGAAGCACGGAATTGGCTATGTCAGTGAGGATAGAAAGGAAATGGGATTTATTCCTGAGTTTTCGGTTCAACAAAATATAAGCTTGTCTTCTTTGTTGGATTTTCAGCGTTGGGGAGTGTTGAATCAAGCGAAAGAAAAAGAAATAGCCAAGGGGCATATATCGCGACTTAAAATCAAATCCAAGGGTCCAGAACAAGCGGTGATGAATTTAAGTGGTGGAAATCAACAAAAAGTGGTTTTTGGACGTGTTTTGCAACATGTCCCCGAGGTTTTAATATTGGATGAACCTACCCGAGGAATCGATGTGCAAGCCAAATTCGAAATTTATACCTTAATGGCTGAATTAAGTAAACAAGGTAAATCCATCATATTGATTTCTTCCGATTTGCCTGAATTGATGCACATGAGTGATCGGATTTTGGTAATATCCAAAGGAAAGCAAACCGCTACCTTACATAAAGAAGAGACTAGCCCAGCAGAGATTATGTCTTATGCTATGAAATAATATGCGTATGAATTTGAAAAAAATACTTTTTGGTAGTCAATCGGGAGGAATCTTTTTAGCCCTGATTTTAATGTGTGTTTTAATATCCACTTTGACACCACGTTTTTTAACCGATACCAATTTATTAGTCATTTTGAATCAAGTGTCCGTCAATGCCATTTTGGCCTTTGGTGTGACTTTTGTGATTATTTCAGGTGGAATAGACTTGTCCTTAGGGTCCATGTTGGCTGTGGCGGGTGTCGTGGCCGCATTATTTGCCAAATCAGAAGGTGGCAATGTTTATCTGTCCTTATTTATGGCCTTGGCAGTAGGGGCACTGATGGGTGCTTTGAATGGATTTACGGTCATCTTATCTAAAGTTCCGCCTTTCATCGTCACCTTAGGTACCATGACCATTGCTCGCGGAGCAGCTTTAATCATTTCATCGGGAAGGCCGGTTTCAGACTTATCGGAATCTTTTAACTTTCTGGGAAACGGAGACTTATTCGGCATTCCAATTCCCATCTTATTTTTAATAGGCACCTACCTTATTTGTCATTTCGTTTTGACACAAACGGTTTTTGGTCGCTACGTGACTGCCATTGGTGGAAATGAAACTGCAGCTTGGGTAGCAGGTATTCCTGTAGCTAAAGTAAAATGGTGGGTATATACTATTTGTGGCTTGTTTGCGGCTTTGGGTGGTATATTGTTATCTGCACGTATCAATACTGGGCAACCTAATGCGGGATTAGGATTTGAATTAGATGCTATTGCGGCCGTAATTATAGGGGGTACTAGTACTCGTGGAGGTAAAGGAAGTATGACAGGAACTCTTTTGGGGGTATTGTTCATTGGGGTAATTAATAATGGATTGGATTTATTAAATGTTTCAGCCTATTGGCAGCAAGTAGTCATGGGTGGAATCATTATATTAGCAGTTGTATTAGATAGTGTTTATCAAAAAATGAAACGTTAGCATGAAAATTAGTTTACGCATTTTATTTACTTGTTTAGTTATCTGCTTAGCCTGGGCCTGTGGAAATAAAGAAAGTGACGGTAAAAAGAAAATCGTCATAGGTGTTTCTATGTTAAGTCTTCAAAATGAGTTTATCCAAAAAGTGAGTGCCTCCTTGGAAAAACATGCCAAAGATGCCGATGTGGAATTGATTGTGGTGGATGCAGAACGCTCGGCTTTGAAACAAGTGGAACAAGTGGAGAATTTCATCAGTCAACAAGTAGATGCCATTATATTAAATCCTGCTGAATTTGAGGCAAGCTCTCCAGCTATTTTGCGAGCTAAAAAGGCGGGTATTCCCATCGTCAATGTTAATTCTTCTACCAAAGAAAAACCTGATGCATGGGTAGGTTCTGATGATGCAGAGTCCGCTAAAATGGCGATCGATTTTTTAGCCAAAAAATTAAATGGTAAAGGCAATATCGTGATTATTCAAGGCTATATGGGACAAGCAGCCCAAATAGATCGTGAACGTGGGGCGGTCGAAGCGTTAAAAGCATATCCCAACATCAAGTTGCTAGCCACTCAAACAGGAGAGTGGGATCGGGCTAAGTCCATGTCCTTGATGGAAAATTGGATTCAATCCTATGGAGATCAAATTCAAGGCGTATTTGCCCACAATGATGAAATGGGCCTAGGTGCTTTGCAGGCATTATTGGATGCGAAAAAGAAATCACAAGTTGTGGTGGTGAGTGTGGATGGAATCGGTGATGCAATCAAGGCTGTTGATGCAGGAACATTAGATGCTACAATCTTGCAAAATGCAGAGCAACAAGGGGCCCAAGCGATTGCCATGGCCTTGGATTTAATTAGTAAAAAGCCGATTAAAGACACTCAGGTCTTGATTCCGTTTCAAGTTAAAACTAAATAGATTTCAGCTTTTTAATCAACCTTCTCCATGAAAAAGTTCCTCTTTTTTTGTTTGATAAGCACCACGATTATGGCACAGCAAAAACCATTTGTAGCAAATTATGATGAAAGCAAAGTAGGTCCTATTACCTTGCCTGACCCATTATTGATTGGTTCTAAAAAAATAAGCAGTAAAGAAGATTGGGAGAATAATAGAGCCCAATGGTTGACCTTATTTGCTGATTACATGTATGGCCAAATGCCTAAAAAGTCAGTTAAGCAGACCAATAAGCTGATATCTCAAAAGGAAATTTTAGGTGGAAAAGCCATTCAGTCGATTTGGAAAATGGATTTTGCAGGAAAAGTTCAAGCTACCGTGGTGGTGATTTTGCCTAAGTCAAATAAGCCTGTTCCTGTATTTATGGGATTGAATTTCTGCGGAAATCAAACGATTGGTTCCGACGAAGGTATTCCGGTTTTTGACAAATATGTGGTTTGTAATAATGATCCTAAATTCATTAATAATATTTCTCAAGCCTCATCTCGAGGTGAATGGGCCAGTAGATGGCAAATTGAAAAAGTAGTAGATGCCGGATTCGGGACAATTACTGCTGCCTGTGGGGATTTTGAAGAAGATTTTGCTCAAGGGTATAAAAACGGACTTAGAACCCATTTGGCTGCTGAACTAGGCTTGAAAACAGAGGACTGGACAGCCATTGGTGCCTGGGCATGGGGATTAAGCAGGATGTTGGACTTAGCTCAAAGTATCCCACAAATAAATGCGAAAAAAGTTTTGTTACATGGACATTCGCGACTAGGTAAGGCTGCTTTATGGGCAGGTGCCAATGACCGTCGATTCGCTGCTATTATATCCAATGAATCTGGTGAGGGTGGTGCAGCAATCAGTAGACGAATTTATGGTGAAACCATTTGGCGAATCACGAACAGTTTCCCACATTGGTTTATCCCTAAATTTGCTAGCTATGCTGATCGCGAAAATGAATTGCCCTTTGACCAGCATATTTTGTTGAGTTTGATGGCTCCTCGTCCTGTATATGTAGCCTCTGCCTTTGGCGATCAATGGTCTGACCCGAAAGGGGAGTTTTTAGGCGCCAAAGAAATGGAAAAAGTTTATGCTTTATATGGGAAAAAAGGTTTGGGAAATATTGATATGCCTGGCCTAAATCAACCTGTCGGCAAGCTAATTCGTTATCATATTCGAGATGGTAAACATGATATCAATGCATATGATTGGGAGCAATATATCAAGTTTGGGATGGAGGAAATAGGAGTTAGGGATTAGTGTTTAGTGATTAGGGTTTAGGGATTAGTGTTTAGTGATAAGTGTTTTGTTGTTTTGAAATATAGATTCATTTTCTTTTTGCTTTTAGTGCCTGCTTTGGCTTTTTCTCAACAAGCAAAGGTGAAGAAGGCTTTGCCAGAAAAAAAGAATTCCCATTTACCTTATGCCTGTATTTTTGAGGATGGGGCATACCCTGCTACCGTCATTCAAAGGAATTCAATAAGCAAGGATTCTACTTTTTTTGCTCGAATTCCGGTTGAGATAGAAGGTTGTTTAGTCTTAGCAATTCGCTTTCCTAAAGGCTCTAAATTTCTTCAAGATACCCTACAAATCAATGACATAGATGATTTAGGGAATTCCATCATTCAAGGGAAAAATGGAAATTACTATGTCATTCAGGCCAAGTATGAGCCCCTGTAAAGGTGAAATGACTATTGGTTAATTGACATCTCTCCTTTTGGCTGGTATTGGAATTGTGCCCGAATATTCCTTCGTCTTTCTGTCACCATTTCCCTTTTTTACCATTAATTTTATAGTAATTTAAAACGCCTATGACTGTTCAACAAGTAGATGTAGCCATTAATGTTTATGGAAAACCTTATCAAACGGCTGTTAGTATTTGGTCTTTGATGAAAAATTCAGGACAGCATATTCAACACATTTATCTCACCTTAGAAAAAAGTCAGCCCGAAGGTTTTGATGAAGACTTATTGCGCTCACTATTGGAAGGTCTACCCATCATTTATTTCAAACCCAAATTTTTCTTTGGTTGGTGGGAAGGAAGGCGAAAAGGCTTACTCAATCAGTTGCTGCTTTATTTTAAAGATTATCGATATTCCATTCGAAGCCAATTTCCTTGGGAAAATAGTAAATCGAATTGGTTATTTATAATGCATAACGATATGCTTTTTAATGGTGATTTAATTGGGCACTATTTAAGTAAAATTGGAGATGCCGTAGGAATCGGTCAGGTTGGTCAATGCTGGAATTGTCCAGCCTTTGGAGAAAATTGTGACGGAGATCGGTATTGGGACTATCGTCCAACCATGTCTGAATTGAAAGAATTATACCAGTCTAAACCAGACGGAAGGGCGGTCAATCATGGTTTGGTCGAAGACGGAAAAATGAGCTGGCCTCTTCCAGAATGTAGATTAAATGAACATGCTGCTTTAATCAATTTGAAGATGGCACGTCCATTAACTAGTCCTAAAGGTTCCGTGCCTCCAATAGGTTTAAAGAATAGCTTGGATAATGGTATTCCTTGGTTTCAAGGTATGACCTTAAAAGGCTATAAAATGGTCAATGAATCGTATTTGCCCTTTGCTAAACATGCTTGGACCAATGATACCGATTGTGGACATGCGTCTTTATTTGATAAAAATATGTATGATCGAGAGGAGGAAATGGCTAAGTATGAATTGGCCAAATGGAAAGATTAACTTAATGGATCTATGAAAACTATGAAAAATGTATTTGTCTTATTGCTGTGTTGTTTTCATTTTTCTCTTTTGGCTCAAGAGGCAGATAAGAAAAAAGTTATACAACGCATCCAACAAAAGGAAGTTCAATATGGCCAAATGGCCAATCAAATCTGGAAATATGCTGAGGTAGGCTATAAGGAAAAACAGAGTTCGGCTTTGCTGCAAGAAGCATTAGGTAAGGCAGGTTTTAGCATTGAGCCTGGTGTAGCTGATATTCCTACAGCTTTCGTGGCAACTTTTGGACAAGGTAAACCCGTTATAGGTATCATGGGAGAATACGATGCCTTGCCTGGAATGTCACAAGATTCCATACCAACTAAACGCAGTTTAGGCGGTACTTCTGGTCATGCTTGTGGACATCATTTATTTGGTACAGGTTCTGTGGCGGCCGCTATAGCCGTGAAAGAGTGGATGCAGGAGACCGGTCAAAAAGGCACCATCAAGTTTTATGGTTGCCCAGCTGAGGAGGGTGGTTCAGGTAAGGTGTATATGGTGCGCGCTGGTTTATTTTCTCAAGCCGACGTGATGTTACATTGGCATCCCAACAACCAAAATGTGATTTCTATGAGTAATTCCTTAGCCAACAAAGCGGGGAAATTTCGATTTTATGGTTTATCCTCTCATGCAGCAGCAGCTCCTGAAATGGGAAGATCGGCGCTAGATGCTGTGGAAGCCATGAATTATATGGCCAATATGATGCGTGAACATATTCCTTCTTCCACGCGTATGCATTATGTGATCACCCAAGGAGGAAAAGCACCCAATATTGTTCCTGATTTTGCCGAAGTCTATTATTATGTTCGATCTCCAAATCGAGATATTGTGATGGATGTTTGGGACCGATTAGAAAATGCTGCGAAAGGGGCAGCCTTGGGTACGGGTACCAAATATGAAGCGGAGCTAATTGGTGGAGTATATGAAATGCTACCAAATGATCGATTGGCTACCTTGATGCATGCCAATCTACAATGGGTAGGCGGATATACTATGACCCCTTCCGAAATAGCCTTTGCCAAACAAATCCAACAATCAGAGGGTATGAAAGCTGCTGATTTAAGCAGCACAAATCAAATTAAAGGTTTGCACGAGGGAGATAATTTAGCGACTGGTTCTACCGATGTGGCCGATGTAAGTTGGACTGTGCCTACCATTGGTTTGGGTACAGCTACCTGGGTACCCGGGACTAGTCCACATAGCTGGCAAGCAGTAGCGGCAGGTGGTACATCCATAGGTCGGAAAGGAATGATGATGGCGGCTAAAACCTTGGCATCCACTGCAGTAGATTTATTCAAACACCCTGAATGGATAAAAGAAGCTAAGGCTGAGTTCGATCAAAGACGAGGCCCCAACTTTGTCTATAAATCGCTTCTTGGAAATAGAGCACCTGCACTTAATTACCGCGATTAATCAATTCAGTGATGAAATATTGGGGGGTTTTTATTGGGGTATTTTTGATTGGGTTGACTGCTAATGCACAAATTACGCCTGCTTTGAAGTTGGAGACAGATGAATATTCTCGCTATATCATTCCTGATTTGTCCAATGGGATGATTTTATTGGAGGCCCATCAAGATGAATTTCAAAGCCTGATGAAACAATATGGCTATCAAATTTTTCAAAGAGGATACGAATACGAATATTTATCACCGACGAGTAGGGTGAATCAAATGCGACTTATCCGAAAAGAAAAAAATCAAGTATATTTTTTACTTTCTCCTACCAATATCAATCTTTTAAATCGTTTAGAACAAGCCATTTTGGCCTCGAATCCAAGTATTAGGAAAGATTCCGATGGAATGACTTGGTATACCTTTCGCATGTCCACTCCCGGGAAGAATATTGATTGGCAGATTGGAATCAAAAAGGAAGCTGATAAGGAGGATCGAGTAGGTAGAACTTGGGATATTTGGTCCAGCACCATTATTTTTAGCCGTAAATCGTAATAAAACAAAAAAGCTCCCATTCAAAAAATAAGAGCTAATTGCATTCCTGTGTTCTATAATTGTCTTGGTAACTTTCGTGGTTGGTATTTTGTTTTAATTTATTTTAATTTTTTAATAATGTATCAAAATTATACATTGTACTTGAAATAAAAAAAATATTTTTTATTTTTGAAAAAAATTATAATTTAATCATGAAAATATACCAAAGAAAAGGGGAGAGGAGTCGTGAAAATATAATTTTAGTCGCTTCAGAAGTATTAAACACCTACGGTTCAGCCATTACGATTGATGAAATTGCCCGATATACTGAAATCAGTAAGAGTAAAATCACCAATCACTTTTCTACGAAAGAGGCATTATTCATAGCTATTGCTGATCTCTATATTCATGAATTGCAACAGTATTTTGATACCATCCAGTTTTCTGATTTCTTTAATTGGAAAGAGTATATAGGTATGTTGTCCGATATCATGGACATCCAATTTAAATACCGTAACTCCATCATTTGTATCTGGACAGCTTCCTTTAAAGATGAGAATTTTATGGTTGAGCTGAAGGAATCATTTAAGCTTCGTAAAAAAAGAATGATTTGGCTTTTTGAAAAATTAGTTAAAGAAGGTTATTTGCATGATTCTGTTTTTGAAGAAAAAAACTTTGAGATTTTTTATCACCAACATGCTATTCTAGGTGTTCATTGGCTCAATACTTATTTATTATTTGACTTCCAAAAAAGTTATCAAGAAGTCAAACCTACGTATTTGGCAGGTACTATTGAGATTTATAAGCCTTATTTAACAGCGAAAGGTTTATCTGAATTTGAAGCTCTTGATTTAAAATCTTTTTTGTCAGAAAGGAAATCTTAAAAAAAGGTTAAGTTAATTTAGGAAACCGCATCCATCCTTGATTTTTTTTGATAGCATAAAAAAGCTCCCATTCAAAGAATAGGAGCTTTTTGTATCCCTGTGTTCTATAATTAATTTTTTATTTTGCGGTTACGTATTTTGTATATTAATCTAATTGATTTGTTCTCAACGATTAATGTATCAAAATTATACAATGTGATTTAAATAAAAAAATTATTTTTTATTTTTAGTCAAAAATTTATACTAATACTTTATAAAGTCATGTATTTTTACAATAAAATACTTCTTTATGCTATTATAAGCCTTGCCACGATCCAATTTTGAAAAAGATTAATAGCAATCCATACCTATAGGAGCCCCATCTGGGATCACTGGGCTAGCTTGTGCTTTCCAATCCGCAGGATGAATTAAAGCATCTTGAATATATTGCTGCATGTACATAGCAAATGGATTTGATGTAGCTTTTTTACTGAAATATTGCTGCCATTTTTTAAGACCCGCCTGAAGCTCCATTTTCGCTAATGCTGAGAGGCTAGGTGCTTGCCAGGTATTTAATAGCGCTTCACAAATTTTAAAGTTAATGGTTTCTTGGGCTGCCATTAAATAGGGTTCAGACCATGATTTCTCGATAGTA
This sequence comes from Aquirufa sp. Wall-65K1, assembly GCF_054558475.1. Classification (NCBI taxonomy): domain Bacteria; kingdom Pseudomonadati; phylum Bacteroidota; class Cytophagia; order Cytophagales; family Flectobacillaceae; genus Aquirufa; species Aquirufa sp. Wall-65K1. Next base: position 109,323 of record NZ_JBPXKD010000008.1, read on the forward strand.
TGCTGACTGATGATTTGCAATAGTTCGTTTAATCCTAAATTTTGGACATCTATCGCATGATTTTGTTGGATTCTCGAAATCCTATCTGGATGAAACAAAAAATCCAAGGTGAATTCGGCGGCTGTTTCAACGGCCCCCAGGGCATCAAACGTTAGGCCAGTCTTACTTTTAAATGATTCCCTGGTCCTAGGAAATCCGAATGCCCTTGGTGGAAATAAGCTTAGTTTTTCTTTGGGTATGGCTATTTCATTGGCTTGTAATGTCCTCATTAATTGCTGAAGCGCCTCTAGCTGTAAGGCTTTACTGGCCGGTTTTAATACTAACTCTTTTCCTCCTTTGATGGCATAATTATATTCATAGCCCCCAATCATTTTACTAACTGCTTCGGTTTGATAGCGGTGCATGAAATACAATGGGACAAACATGTCTTCTAATTTGGAATAGCTTTCACCCTCCCGCATGTTGTCAACAGAAAATTGTTTAATCGCTTGATTTCTAATGCCTAAAATACGTTGCAATTCATCTACTATTGTGCTGCCATTATCCCATAAATGGGCATAAATATGGGCACCTCCTGGATTTCGGGCATCAAAATCAGTAATAAACCTTAAGCCTTTTTCGTAGGCTTTATCTAATATTTTTGGTAATTCCGCATCTGTATGCTGGCCGTAAGCATAATCCACTGATACTTTATCCCATTCTCCTATATTACGATCATAGGCCTTACTTAAATCGATTTCTTTACCTATAAAGGCCACTTGGGGATGCGGATAATCCATGACACTCGAATTTGCTCGGGCACTAGCAGCATAATTATGCGCAAATCCAAGAGTATGCCCTATTTCATGGGCGGATAACTGACGAATCCTCGCTAAAGCCATGTCTAACATGGCTTTGTTGTTTTGATTACTTTTAGCATAAGGCGCATTCATGAGGGATTGGGCAATCATAAAATCCTGTCGAATACGTAAACTACCCAAACTTACATGTCCTTTGATGATTTCGCCAGTTCTTGGATCTGAAATACTAGCCCCATAACTCCAACCTCGGGTTGAACGATGTACCCATTGTATCACGTGGTACCTTACGTCCATAGGATCAGCATCATCAGGAAGCATTTTTACTTGAAAAGCATCTTTATAGCCAATGGCCTCAAAGGCTTGATTCCACCATCGACCACCTTCTAAAAGCGCTGAACGGATAGGTTCAGGTGTACCATTGTCCAAATAATATATAATAGGCTTTACGGCCTCGCTGACGGCTAATTCAGGGTTTTTCTTGACTAATCGGTGACGAGTAATCCATTTTTTTTCAATGGATTCTGTCACCGGACTAGCATAATCCATAAAACTAATGGCATTAGAACCTGACCTCGGATCATACACTCGTGGTTGATATTGATTGTCGGGCAATTCGATGAATGAATGATGCTCCACCACAGTCACATAATCTGGATTGGGTGCAACCGAACGAATTTCAGCTCCCGTTCCGTTTCCGGAAAAGGTAAGTCTAGCTTCAAATTCCGAATTTTTAGGAAAAGATTTAGTTCTTTCTATTAATAAGGAGCTTCTCGATTTGTCTAATTGATAGCTTCCTTGTTTGGCTCTTGTCAAGGTTTTTAATACCCCATGGGCATCTTGCAATAAAAAATCTGTAGCATCGATGAGGTAATTTCCGTTTTCTTGCCCTTCTATTTTAAACCCAAATAGGACAGATTTGGCAAAGGCTTGTTGGACCGACATTTTTTCTAAGGCATTGTTGGTGTTTGCCCTGTACTGATAATTGGGTTGAATGAGAAATATTTTATTTCCCTGTTTCTCAAAAAATACCACTTGTTCATTCCCTAATTGACCTCTATCCAAACCTAGGTCATTGTTTCCCACCCCTTGACTTAAAGAATAGACGTATAAAAACTCTTGATTGAGTTTATCTACCGACAAATAGATTTTGTCTGAATTTTCATCGTAATAAAAATTGAAAAAACCGGAATAAGCTTTCATGGACTTTAATTTGTCCATGATTTGAGCTTGAATGGAAAAACTAATGAGTAAGAGAATAATAAGCGGACGAAGTTTATTCATTTGGATGAATTTTTAGAAAGCCATTCTTTTAGGTATCTCCAGAATGTGCAGGTTTGATATGAAGTTTCCATGGAATTTGATGCAATATCTAAAATTCATAGGAAAAATCACTTGACATTCATGGCATGATCCTCATTTTTACAAAATCCATTGAATATATCAATGAGCAGTTACCTTTTTTTCCTCCAATTCAGAGAAGAGGTTTAGTCCACAACCCAGTATTAAATAGCTAATATGTGCGGTAACCAAGAGCGAATGGTATCCATCGCTAGGACTAGGGCCAAAAAGTTGGTAAGGTGCTAAGATCAAATAAATCGACAATCCTACCATAAAAAGGATCATGGTGAATAAACCCATTCGGTATTTTTTTAGGGTGCTGCTTGACCAAAGGGCCTTGGCTACGCCTTCCGTAGCATAAAATACAATCCAAATTAGTACTAGGCTGATCATCAATGATTTAAGTAGTCTGTTATTCATGGTATTTTCTTTTTGTTTTGATACCCAAATTTCAGACCATAAGTCGCCAAATCTTGGCGGTTTACAATCAAATTGATATATTTACCTATAAATAGTTGAATAAAATTCATGACTTATTCCATTTCCCCCCAATCCCTAACCCCAAATCCCTAACCCCCAATCCCAAATCCCTAACCCCTAACCCCTAATCCCTAATCCCTAATCCCTAATCCCTAATCCCTAACCCCCAATCCCTAATCCCTAACCCCCAATCCCTAATCCCTAATCCCTAACCCCTAATCCCTAATCCCTAACCCCTAATCCCTAATCCCTAACCCCTAACCCCTAACCCCTAACCAATCCCTAATCCCTAATCCCTAAATATTCCCATGCTTCCTCCATCAGATCGACTAAAAGAAATCAACAATTTATTTTTAAGAAAGGCTTTTCAGGTGAATTACCTTCAAGTGAATCAGTATTTACTTGATCAATATGATGTGAGCAATTATTCTGAACGAAGTTTTAGTCGAGATATAAGCAGCTTAAAAGAATTATTGAAAGAGCGTTATCCCAGTTTGGAAGAAGAGCTAGGGGAATTGATTCGATTTTCTCGTTCGCAGGCGTGTTTTTATTATGTTCGACAAGACATTTCGGCTTTTCCTTCCTTTTCTGAAAATGAATTGAATCAATTGGCCTCCGTGATTGATTTAAATCAACATTTGTTTACTGACGGAGCAGGGCAGGGGATAGTCAACAAGTTGAGGGCTATCACCTTAGAAAATAATTTGACGAATTATCATGAAATCAATTTTTGGCCGAGTATTCAGTTGATTAAAGACGGAGAGAGGTCGGGTTCAGATAAAATTAAAGTGATATTAGAGGCCATTGCTGCCAAAGAGGCCTTGGCATTTTCCTATCAATCTTTGTCGCAAAGTTCCCGACCTAAACCTTATCAAGGTATACCTTTGATGATCAAAGAGTATAATAATGGTTGGTATACCGGGTGGTATGTGTTGATGCAAGAGGTAAATTCAACAGAGAAAATCGTGAAAACGAGTATCAATACCTTGCGCTTATTTGCTTTGGACCGTATGGATGAGTTAAAAAATTTATCGCAAAAGTTTAGCTTACGATACGCCCCAGATTTTTATCCTCCAGACTATTTCAAGAATATGCTGGGGATTTTACGGAATAATCTGATTTATCCAGACTTAAAGCCTGAATTAGTACAAGTAAGGGTCTTGAAATCTAGTTGGATTATCGATTATTTAAGTCAATACCCGCTTCATGCTAGCCAGACCATAGAACCCATGAAAGAAGATCCTAGCATATTGATTATTTCATGGAATATCGAAATCAACCTGGAGTTGGAGAGTTTTATTTTAAGCTATTCCCAAGAAATAAGCGTGATATCCCCAGATAAGCTTCGTAAGCGAATGAAGGAAAATTTGCAAAGGGCGCTGTTGGGGTATTAGTGGTGTAATCTGCAAAATAGAGGTCTTTGAAATAATCCTATTTTCAAAACGAACAATATGAAGATGAAACTAATTTACTTCTTTTACCTACGATGATAACAAAAAAGCCCAATAATTCTGTTGAGCTTTAATGAGCCTCCTATCGGGACGACGCGGAATGCAATTCCAATGACCTACTGATTACAAACAAAAAAGCCCAACATTTCTGTTGAGCTTTAATGAGCCTCCTATCGGGATCGAACCAATGACCTACTGATTACAAGTCAGTTGCTCTACCAGCTGAGCTAAGGAGGCTTGAATTGGGTATGCAAAAGTAAGCATCTAGGCTTAAATTGGCAAGTGTTGCCCAAAAAAACTTATATTTTTTTTAATCTTTTTTCAGTTTTTCCAATTCCTTTTGAGCCTGCGCAATCTTCTTTTCTACCTCGGCACGCAATTTATCCGCCCCTTTTGATTTAGCGAAAAACTCTAAGTTATTGGTTAACACAGCAATATCATTTTCCAATGCCTGGATCTTCTTTCGGCTATCTCCCGAATGACTTTTCCGCTCATCCGAACCACCACTCGTTTCAGCTGGCAATGATTTAAGCTCAAATCCCCAAGCAGCTAATTGCTCCTTTGGTTGGGTTCTAGCCAAATCAATCACCGCATTCCAAGTATTGCGGAATTTTTCTTGTACCTCTTTGACATTTTTACGCGGAACAAAGCCTATCGCATCCCATGCTTCTTTCTTAGCCTTTAAATTGGCCAATAAACTTGGATCCTTTAAGATTGCTTCTAAATCAGCTAAAATAGCTTGTTTAGCCAGCAAGTTTGCTTCAAATTCCTCATCTTGAGCACCTTTACCTTTGCTGCGCTTTAAATTGAAATAAGCATCACAAGCGGCCTTGAATTTGGTATATACCTGATCCTTTTGTTTCTCTGGTACATGGCCTATTTCTTTCCACTTCTTTTGCAAATCAATCACCTGCTGGGTAATCTCTTGGGTTTCTGTCCCAACCGCTACAATGCCCTCTACCTGCTCAATTAACAATAATTTGGCAGCTAAATTGGCTTTTCGTTCGGCATCAATCTTAGCAAAAAACTCACTTTTATGCTTGAAGAATAATTTCAGGTCCGACCAAAACTGATGGCTCACTTCCTTGCCACCCTCACGAGGTAATCCCCCTTTCAATTTAGCCCATTGATCCTGTAAGGCTAAGACCGCTTTACTGGCTTGATTCCATTCAGCGATACTGCCCGACTGGAAAGTAGCATGGTGGTGCATCAAATCGGCTAATTCTTTCTTAATCTTTAAATTTTCTTCATAAACGGCTTTTTGAGCTTCATTGACTTGTCTTTTCTGTTCAAATAAGACATCCAATGATTTTTTAACTCGCTGCCATAAGGCTTCATTTTCTTCTCGGTGTGCCGGGCCAATATGCTTGTATTCCTCAAACAATTCCTCCGCATCCTTCATAAGCTTTTGTAAAGGTGCGTTTTGTTTGACCAGTTCAGCTAGGCTTTCCAGCTTCACAGCAATGGTTTCCTTAGCTTGTAAGTTTTTCTTACGATCTAATTCCAACAACTCAAAGAAAATACTTCTGTTACTGTAAAAACGATCCACTAGGGCATGGTAACTCTGCCATAAGGTTTGATTCATGGGCCCTTGGACACTGCCTAAGGTTTTCCATTCATCTTGTATTTTTTTGAAAGCTTTAAAACTAGCATTGACGTGGGCTGGATCCGAATTGTCATCCGCATCTACCAAGGTGCGCAATTCATTGATCAAACGAGTTTTGCCTTCTAAGGCTTTTTCACGTACTTTTTCTAATTGTTGGAAAAAGTCTTGCTTGGCTTTTTTAATGCTGTGAATAGCCGAATCGATTTCTTGAGTTAGGTTGTCTCCTTTGTAGGTAAATCCTTCCTCAGAACCTTCATTGGTTGCTTTGAAACTATCTAAAGCTGATTGACGCTCGGCTTGTTTGATGTTATCCCAAGATTCCTTAGCTTCTTTGATTAATTCATCTACTTTTTTATACACGGCTGGCCCCGCATGATGCTGTACCAAGTCTTTTAGTTTCCCAAAAAAGCGATGCAAATGCTCTTTTGAATGTCCGTCTTCCAATATGGGATATTCCACTGATTTATCATCTGTGTGGAAAATGGCTTCGGTAGGACTACTTAATTCAATCTCTGCACTGCTTTCAACTGCTTTTTCTGTATCCTCCAAGGGGGCAACAGGGGTAGGGTTGACTGCTTCTGCAGAAATCTCTTCAGCTTTTGGGGTCTCTTCGGTCATCATACTCATCGTTGTTTGCGTGTTTAAACAAGTAATTTTTCAAAAATACGCTCCATCGATACAGCATAACCTAATTTTTCTTTAAGGTCTGCTATAGAAATGCGCTCCTGACTCATTGTGTTGCGATCACGTACGGTTACCGTATCGTCTTCCATCGTTTGGTAATCAATCACCACACAATAAGGGGTTCCTATTAAATCCTGACGAGTATAACGCTTTCCAATGGCGCCACCCTCATCGTAGGTAGTATTAAAGGCAAATTTCAGTGAACGGTTGATTTCCTGAGCTTTTTCAGCGAGACCATCTTTTTTCACTAAGGGCAATACCGCCACCTTGATAGGGGCAATTGCTGGGTGTAAATTAAGGTAAATTCTTTGTTTTTGTTGATCTCCTTCACCAACTATTTCTTCTGTGTAGGCATTACATAAGACAGCCAAGAACAAACGGTCAGCTCCAACCGATGTTTCAATCACATAAGGAATGTAGTTTTCGTTGATTTCTGGATCAAAATATTGTTGTTTTTTTCTAGATAAATCTTGATGTGCTTTCAAATCAAAATCTGTTCTAGAGTGAATACCTTCCATTTCTTTGAAGCCAAATGGGAATTCATATTCAATATCCACTGCGGCATTGGCATAATGCGCCAATTTCTCATGGTCATGGAATTTCAACTTCGACGCAGGTAAACCTATGGCCTGATGGAATTTCATACGTACTTCTTTCCATGCAGCATACCATTCCATTTCTGTACCAGGGCGAACAAAGAATTGCATTTCCATTTGTTCAAATTCACGCATGCGGAAAATAAAGTTTCTCGCTACAATCTCGTTACGGAATGCCTTTCCTATTTGAGCAATACCAAACGGAACCTTCATGCGGCCCGTTTTTTGTACATTCAGAAAATTAACAAATATTCCCTGTGCTGTTTCTGGACGTAAATAAATTAGGCTGGCATCTTCGGATACGGCTCCCACTTGCGTAGAAAACATCAAATTAAATTGACGCACCTCAGTCCAGTTAGCTGTATTGGATATAGGGCAGGTGATGTTTTCATCGATGATGAGTTGCCTAACTGCTTCTAAATCTCCTGCATCTAAAGATTTGGCCATTTTTTGTAGGAGGGCTTTGCCAACTTCCTCTTTTCCTTCTGCCTCATATTGGGCTGCACGGTCCTCTAATAAAGTATCTGCCCTGTACCTTTTCTTGGAATCTTTATTGTCGATCATCGGGTCATTGAATGAATCCACGTGACCGGAAGCTTTCCAAGTTAGGGGATGCATGAAAATAGATGCATCGATACCTACAACATTATCATTTAGCATGGTCATGGCTTTCCACCACACCATTTTTAAATTATTTTTTAGTTCAACACCATTTTGGCCGTAATCGTACACTGCCTGTAAACCATCATAAATTTCTGAGGAGGGAAAAACGAAGCCATATTCTTTGGCATGCGATATAATATCCTTTAAAGCTGAGGCGGTGTCTTGTTTTTTATTTTCCATTAAAGCAATCAAATTAGGGCGCAATTTACCGAAAAGAATGAAAGTATGAGGCTTGGCTATTGAATTTTCTTAATTTTACGGCGCTATTTGCGACCAATGGACAAAATTCTCTGTATTCGTTTTTCATCTTTAGGTGATATTATCCTAACAAGTCCCATCATTCGGGCCTTGAAACAACGATATCCGCAAGCAGAAATTCATGTGGTGACCAAACAAGCCTATGCCAATTTGTGGGATGGAAACCCTTACGTTCATCAAGTGCATACTTACCAAGGTAGCCTTTGGCAATTAGCCTCTTCATTGCGAAAAGTAGGTTTTGATGCGGTCGTTGATTTGCACAAAAATGTACGATCCCATCTTTTATGCCTTTTATTGGGTAAAAAACCTTTTCAGATTGACAAGTTTACTCGAGAGCGCAAGCTTCTGGTGAAAAAGAAAATCAACCTTCTCCCTAAAAAGCATTTGGTCGACCGTTATTTTGATTCCTTGCATGAATTGGATATTCATTCGGATGGACAAGGACTGGATTATTTTATACCTGAGGGGCAGGCGGTTAAACCTACTGATTTTGGAATAGAGGGGAAATATGTTGTGTATGCCATTGGAGCTCAATATGTTACCAAGGTGTTGGCTTATCCCAAAATGATTGAATTATGTGATAGGATAGAAGGAAAGCTAGTGTTAATTGGGGACAAATGGGATGAAAATTTTGGATATCGATTATCCACTTTGTTTCCAGATAAGGTGATTAATTTGTGTAATAAAACATCTGTGGCGGCATCTGCCTCGCTAATGCAACAAGCCGAATTTGTCATAGCTCATGATTCTAGCATGATGCATATTGCAGCTGCTTTGAAAAAACGATTGTTTGTATTGTGGGGTGCGACTCACGCAGATTTTGGTTTTTATCCATATCAAACTGAGTTTACGTCCATTGAAAATACCGAAATTACTTGTCGGCCCTGTTCCACCCAAGGAGCAAATTATTGTCCATTGGGACATTTTGACTGTTTAAATAAGATTTCTTTAGACCCCATTATTAGCGCTTCTCAAAAATTATGAAAAACGTATCTTTTGCCTTAGTTCAATTGTCTGTTTCAGAAAATTTAACTGAAAACTGGAATAAAACTATGCAATCCATTCGTGATGCCGCTGCAAAAGGGGCGCAGGTGATTTGCTTGCAAGAATTATTTAAATCGATCTATTTCTGCTATGAAGAAAATCCTCGGTTTTTTGAATTGGCGGAAGCCATTCCAGGGCCTAGCACAGATGCATTAGGGGAATTAGCTAAAGAGTTGAATGTGGTGATTATCGCCTCTTTGTTCGAGAAAAGAGCGGCCGGTTTATATCATAATACCACAGCCGTAATTGATGCAGATGGTGCCTATTTAGGTAAGTATAGGAAAATGCATATTCCGGATGATCCGGGGTATTATGAAAAATATTATTTCACCCCAGGAGATTTAGGTTATCAGGTGTACCAAACAAAATTTGCTAAGATTGGGGTTTTGATTTGCTGGGACCAATGGTACCCCGAGGCAGCTCGTTTGACGGCATTGAATGGAGCTGAGGTTTTGGTTTATCCAACGGCCATTGGTTGGGATTTGGAAGAGAAAAATGGGGAAATCAATCGGGAACAATACCAGGCCTGGCAAACGATTCAACGCAGCCATGCGATTGCTAATGGCATTCCAGTAGTTTCGGTGAACCGGGTGGGTATAGAAAATGGACAACAATTTTGGGGTGGGAGTTTCGTCTCCAACGCATTTGGGAGGGTAATGTATCAAGCACCGCATGACCAAGAAGAGATTGCTGTGTTATCAGTGGACGTAGAATCCAGCGAGTATTATCGTAAAACCTGGCCTTTCTTCCGCGATAGGCGAATAGACTCCTATAGTGAAATTGTTAAAAGGTTTGGGGAGTGAGAATGGAGAATTAAGAATGGAGAATGGAGAATGTAGAATGTAGAATGTAGAATGTAGAATGTAGAATGTAGAATGGAGAATGGAGAATGGAGAATGGAGAATGGAGAATGGAGAATGGAGTATGTAGAATGGAGTATGTAGAATGGAGATTGTGGAGAGGAGTAATAAAAATTCTACATTCTACATTCTTAATTCTTCATTCCAAAAGATCCCCCAAAAACATCAAATACGGTGCTAGGGCTTCTGAGTCCATATCCTGGAAGCGATGGTAATGACCACCTAGAAGATTATGAAGTGTAGGTTTTAGTCGCTTCCAACGAGCTTTGGGTAGATGTCCTCTTCTTTCTAAATATTCGATTTTGGTATCTAATGGCTCTAAAGAAAGTTGTGGATTGCTTGCCAGCATGGCTTCCCTAACTTGACAAAGGAATGCCCAGCTTTTCTGGTAGGGAGCTAATTTATCCTCATGAGAGCGACTCATTCGATCAACCATGGTAGGAGGTTTTCCCTCTGAACCTTTGACGCCTACTTGCTGCTCTGAATGCAAACGGTAGTGAACATAGGTAGCTGGAATAAAATCAATTTTATTTTCTGCTGCTGCCATTATTCCCAACCAAGCATCATGTAAGAAGGAGTCTGGAAGTGAACTAGGGAAGGGGCATACTCTTTCAAAATAGGACTTTCTAATTCCCATGGTACATCCTGTTACCCGATTTCCATCTAACAGAATTTCAAGGGATTTACCATTTTTCCATTCTTGTTGCTGCTTGGGCCGAAAGCGAAAAGATTGCCAGAGTTGCTTTCCTGAGGTTTGACCAAATTCATCTACCAATAAGGCATCAGTAAATATGGCGTCTACTTCTGGATGTAAATTAAAATAGGTATACACGCGCTCCAGCTTTTGAGGAACCCAATAATCATCTTGGTCAGCGGGAAAAATAATGTCACCCTGACAAAGCGACATGGCCTTTTCGAAGTTACGATAGGTACCTAATCTTGTAGGGTTTTTATGAATTTTAAGGGGTAATTTATCGGAAAATTGTTCTAAAATAGCCAGCGTTTGATCAGTAGAGCCTTCATCGCAAACGATGATTTCATCGGCTTGCAAGGTTTGATCTACGAAGCTACTTAGTTGTGTTCTTAAAAACTTTTCCCCATTACGGGTACATAATGCGATGGATATTTTCACAATTTAAACTTTAATGGGCCTCCAACCAATTTGCTCCAACTCCAATACCCGTTTCAATGACTACGCCCAAATCAAGGGCTGAACACATGATTTTGTCAATTCTCTCACGAAGGTAGCCAATTTCATTCACATGAGCATCAAATACAAGTTCGTCATGTACCGTCAATATCATTTTCGATTTTAGATTTTCTTTCCACAAAAAGTCTTGAATTTGTATCATCGCTACTTTTATCATATCTGCAGCAGAACCTTGAATAGGAGCATTGATTGCATTTCGCTCAGCAAATCCACGTTCATTCATATTAGGCGAAAGAATATCCTTTAAATACCGTCTTCTTCCTAATACTGTTTCTACATAGCCCAAATCCCTAGCTTTCGCTATACTTTGGTCCATATACGACTTTACTTTGGGGAACTCAATGAAGTATTGGTCGATAATCTCTTTGGCTTCTGTTCTTGAAATACCAATTTGTGCAGCTAAGCCAAAGGCAGACACACCATATATAATTCCAAAATTGACCGTTTTGGCTTTCCTTCTCATATCCGAACTTACCTCTTCCAATGGAACTTGAAATACTTTCGCAGCAGTTGCTTTATGTACATCCAATCCCTTATTGAAGGCCTCACACATGGATTCATCCTGGGAAAAGGCCGCCATGATCCGCAGTTCAATCTGAGAATAATCGGCAGAAAGTATTTGATATTCCTCATTTCTAGGAATAAAAGCCTTCCTAATTTCTCTTCCCCTCACTGTGCGGATCGGGATGTTTTGCAAGTTGGGGTCCTTGGAAGATAATCGACCAGTAGCAGTTACGGCCTGCATGAAGGAGGTGTGAATTCGGCCTGTTTTAGGTGATATCAATTGAGGTAAGGCATCCACATAAGTGGACTTCAGTTTTTGTAACTCCCTGAAATCCAATATCAAAGAAGCTATTTTGTGTTCTCCCTCTAATTTGGAAAGAATCTCTTCCCCAGTCATATATTGACCAGTTTTGGTCTTTTTAGCCTTGGGGTCTAATCGAAGTTTTTCAAATAATACTTCGCCTAACTGTTTAGGTGAAGCGATATTGAACGATTCACCTGCTAATTCAAATATCTGTTTTTGAACTTCCTGGGAATCTTTTTCCAGGGTATTCGACATGTCTTGTAAAAAGGGAATGTCCAATAACACACCCTCTCTTTCAATAGTAGACAAAACCCTTGCCAAAGGCATCTCAACCTCTTTAAATAGCTGAATGGTTTTATCGTTGCTAGCCAGTAACTTATCTAAATGGGGCTTAATTTGCCAAGTGATATCGGCATCTTCAGCCGCATATTCTTTGACTAATTCCACATCCACATCACGCATATTGCCCTGTTTTGCCCCTTTTTTGCCAATTAACTTTTCAATGGACATAGGTTCATAATGCAAATAGCTCATGGACATGGCATCCATATTATGGCGTTTTTCTGGTTCAATCAAATAGTGGGCCAACATGGTATCATAGGTTTCACCTTTGATTTCAATGCCATAATTGGCCAGGACGCTCATATCGTATTTGATATTTTGAGCAATTTTTTGAATGTTTTCATTGGCAAATAACTCTTTAAACAAGTCAATTTGCTGTTGACAGGCTGCTTTATCCTCAGGAAAAGGGATGTAAAAGGCTTCTCCCTTGCGATAGGCAAAAGACATTCCCACTAAATCCGCATCGATTGCATTGATGTTGGTCGTTTCTGTATCAAAACAAAAGGATGATTGTCTCGCCAAATAGGAAATCAAGCCTTTGATTGCCGCTTCACCTTGAACTAGGTGGTATTGGTGCGGGGTATTTTCTAGGGTATTGAAGGACTGATAGGATGATGAGTCGTCCTCATCGTTTGAATCACTTTCAGCTGAAATAGCTGGGCTAGGCGATGCAGGGCTAGGACTACCAAACATATCCATTTGATTGGCCGCTACTTTCGGACCAGCCTTTGTTTTAGGAGCTGCTGGTTCAGAAGTGGGATCTTCACCCAAGATTCTTTTTCTCAAAGTTCGGAATTCCAACTCCTCTAACAATGGCTCCAACAAGGCTTTATTGGGCGGTGTATAAAGTAATTTCTCCTCCTCATATTCAAGCGGAACCTCACATAAGATTCTAGCCAAATGCTTGGATAAAATACCTTGCTCTTTGAAATTAACGAGGTTTTCTTGTAGTTTTCCCTTCAGCTGATCCGTATTTTCTAATAGGTTTTCCAGAGAACCAAATTGCTCAATGAGCTTTTGAGCTGTCTTTTCTCCTACACCTGGAATGCCTGGAATATTATCTACTGCATCACCCATTAATCCTAGCATATCGATTACTTGATCTACATGCTGTATATTCCAACGGGCACAAACTTCCTCTGGACCTAATATTTCAACGCCTTTACCCATGAAGGCAGGCTTATACATTTTAATTCTTTCCTCGACCAATTGCCCGTAATCCTTGTCAGGTGTCATCATGTAAACTACGATATCCGGATTGGCTTTAACCGCTTTTTTGGCGATGGTTCCAATGATGTCATCTGCCTCATAGCCATCCATGATTAGGAGCGGGATATCCATGGCTTCAACCAAACGTTTTACATAAGGAATGGCAATGGTAATGTCCTCTGGCTGAACCTGCCGCTGTGCTTTATAGGGAGTGTATTCCACATGGCGAAAAGTAGGAGCCGAAGTGTCAAAGGCCACACCCAAATAATCAGGTTTTTCCTTTTGGATAACTTCTAAAATGGTGTTTGTAAAGCCAAATACGGCACTGGTATTGATTCCTTTTGATGAGATTCTGGGAGTTTTAGCAAATGCAAAATGGGCACGATAAATCAAGGCCATTGCATCAAAAAGGAATAATTTTTTCATATATTTAATAATTATTAGATAGGCTTATGGAGCCTAAACAAAGATAAGGAATAAATACTCGAATTATGAATTTAGCAGCCCTAAGAGAAAATTATCAAAAAGGAGAATTGTTAGAAAGTAAAGTCCACCCAAACCCATTGGAGCAGTTTAAAATCTGGTTTAAAGAAGCTCAAAATGCAGAATTACCAGAGCCTAATGCCATGTTTTTAAGCACTTTGGGAAGGGATATGCGTCCATCCGGTCGCATTGTTTTATTAAAATATGTTGACCGAGGTTTTTCCTTTTTTACGAATTATTTTTCAAGAAAAGGGCAAGATATGGCGCATCACGACAAAGCTTCCATCACTTTTTTCTGGCCCGAATTAGAGAGACAAATACGCATAGAAGGGCATGTAGAAAAAGTAGATGAAATGTTATCGACCGAATATTTTCAGTCTCGTCCAAGAGCTTCGCAAATTGGAGCTTGGGTTTCTGAGCAAAGTGCCAAAATTCCGAATCGTGAATTTTTAGAGGAGCGTTACTCAGCATTAGAAAAACAATACGAAGGGCAAGATATTCCTAAACCCGCGCATTGGGGAGGATATGAATTAATTCCTGATTACATGGAATTTTGGCAAGGTCGCCCTTCACGCCTTCATGACCGTGTGGTTTATGAACTGCAGGATGGAAATTGGGAGAGGTATCGGATTGCGCCGTAATACAGTCTTTGCGGTTTAGGGATTAGGGTTTAGGGTTGAGGGATTAGGGTTTAGGGTTGAGGGATTAGGGATTGGGGTTTAGGGATTAGGGATTAGGGATTAGGGATTAGGGTTTAGGGATTAGGGATTGGGGTTTAGGGATTAGGGATTAGGGATTGTGTAATTTTACTTAATACCTTTGGCCTTTTTAATTATACTTGTTAGAATTTTTATGATTTCAATTCCATCCGATGTATATATTCTAAATTCTTCAATTTTTAAGTAATTTGATTGGTACAGTAATTCCAACCAATATAAAGATTCATTGATTTCTTTTTGGGCTATGGCCATTTTATGAATAAAATCGGGTTTGGATTCTGCATATTCGGCCTCTCTTATCATGGCACCTACGCTAGTGGAACTTCTAATAAATTGTTTCGAGAGTATAAATTCTTTTCTCTTTTGAATTAGACATTGATATAGTCTAACGGATTTCAACGCAAATTGAAAAGTTTTATTTTTAATATTATTTGATTCCATGGCATTTATTTATGAAATCAAAATTCACTTAAAATTGTTAATTATTTTAGTTTGTCCAATAGATTATCAAGTCCTTGATTACTCTATACCTAATAACTAAACACTAATAACTAACCCCTAACCCCTAACAACTAACCCCTTATAACTAACCCCTAATAACTAAACACTAATAACTAACCCCTAATAACTAAACACTAATAACTAACCCCTAATAACTAACCCCTAATAACTAAACACTAAAAATCAAATCCTTTTAATCCAATCGTTTTCTGGGTTTGATACCCTTCACCATATTTTACGCCAATTTTGTGGCCCATTTCCATGGATCTTGCGCGGATGAATTCTAAGAAATCAGGAGAGGAAATATAAGAGTCTGGTTCGGTGGAGTTAGGGTCAAAAAATTGACTTTTGAAAGCACGAATAGATTGTTCCTTGACATCCCAATGCGCACTAATATCGATCACAAAATCAGGATTTAAATAACGATCTTGAATGTAATGAAAAAGGTGCTTGGGTCTCCAGGCTGCTTGCAAATTACCCTGAGTGTCTTTTGTTTCAATCTTTCTTAATCCAGATAAAAAACAAGCATCAATGGCTAATTGGGCACCTTTACCATGGTCAGGGTGTCGGTCTTCCAAGGCATTGGCCAGTACAATGTTTGGTTGGTATTTACGAATAACTTGAATTAACTTCAATTGGCTTTCTTCATCATTTTGAAAGAACCCATCCCGAATCCCCAAGTTTTCCCGGGCATGAATGCCCAATATGGCCGTCGCTGCAGCTGATTCAGCCAATCTAATCTCAGGCGTCCCCCTCGTTCCTAATTCACCTCGGGTAAAATCCACTATCCCCACCTTTTTTCCTTGTTGGATTTGAGATACAATGGTACCTGAACAAGCCAGCTCTGCATCATCTGGATGCGCAGCCATAACTAAAATATCTAGTTTCATCATTAGTGAATACGTAAACGTCTACCAGCTCGAATGGTGGAGCTAAGTTTTAAACCATTTAATCTAGCCAATTTAGTCACCGATATTCCTGCTCGTTGAGCAATGGAATACAAGGAATCACCTGAACGAACTCGGGTCCAGGCGGTACGTCTCGAACGAATTTTTTCACCCGCACTTCCATATTCATTTCGTAGGGAAAGTGAGCGGCGGTCGAAAGTTCTAGCAGTAATTAATAAGTGGTCCGATAGCGGTTCTCCAGTGCTTAAATTGTAAACATTGTTTGGGTTGAATGGATTACCTTCATACCTAGTTTCAAAGTGCAAGTGGGACCCTGTACTTCTACCTGTATTTCCACCCAAACCAATTTCATCTCCTGCTTTGACAAAAGTTCCTGGTTCAAAATTTCGTTTGGAAAGGTGCCCATAAAGGGTTTCAAGTCCATTGTAATGCCTAACGACTACGTAATTTCCGTAACCGGAATAATCAAATCCTGAAATACGAACAATGCCGTCAAAGGCCGACATAACGGGGTAGCCTGTTTCTAAGTCGAGGTCAACTCCAGCATGCAAACGTCCCCAACGCGGTCCGAATGGACTGGTTTGTTTAACCACATTCAAGGGTGGAGACCAATTTCTTCCACTTCCTACATTATAAAGTTCAATGTCCACCGGTTCATCGAAATCTTTGATGTCGATATCATACGGATCAATACTTTTGGTATCCCAAATGGCAAAATAGGAGGCAACCGTTACAAAATCCTCACTTCCTACCGGGGCATTTTCTTCCTCTATTTCTACCACTAGGGCTTCCCCTTCATCGATCGAGGTGGTGTCGAAATTACTGATGGTTGGATTTAAAATCTTGATGGGTTCGTATTTACGTTCCTGCATCTCAGAACCAGCCACCATGCCTGTAGTTTCCGTTTCATTGCGGAATTGTAAAGGAGGTAGATCGTCTATTTCCTCTTTCTTTTCTTTGCTATTGCTGTTTGATTTGGTTTCTATCTTCGTGCTTTTTTTGAACAAATTACGTTCCTGTGCCTTTACAGAAAAGGCAAAAAAAGTGACAGATAGGAAGAAAATCAGGTTTTTTACTGACATAAATGAAGTTTAATGTAAATGGTTGGAAGCCAACCATCTCTCAGCGTCTAAAGCAGCCATACAACCACTACCTGCTGCTGTTACGGCTTGACGATAAATAGAATCTTGTACATCTCCACAAGCAAAAACGCCTGGAATATTGGTACGAGAGCTACCTTTTTCGGTAATTAAATATTCTTGAGCATCCATATCCAATTGACCTTTGAAAATAGCGGTATTGGGTTGATGTCCGATCGCTACAAAAAATCCAGTTAAGGCAATTTCTTCTGTGGCATTCGTTTCTCTATTTTTGATACGAATACCGGTTACGCCATTGGCATCACCTAAAATTTCTTCTGTTTCAGAATTCCAGTGAATTTTTATTTTAGGATTATTTTTAACACGCTCTTGCATGATCAAAGAAGCCCGCATTTCATTCCTACGAACGATCATGTGAACCTCGGTACACAAATTGGCTAAGTAACTGGCTTCCTCTGCTGCAGTATCACCTGCACCCACCACGGCTACTACTTGATTTCGGTAAAAGAATCCATCACAAACAGCACAGGCAGAAACACCCAAACCATTGAAAGTAGTTTCTCCCTCGAGCCCTAACCATTTGGCAGAAGCACCCGTGGCAATAATAACGGCATCGGCTTCTAGTTCTGTTTGATCATCAATCCATACTTTTTTAGGCTGGCTGTTGAAGTCCACTTTGGTAGCTAAGCCAAAACGCACATCTGTACCAAATCGCTTGGCTTGATTTTCTAAATCCTGCATCATAGTAGGGCCATCTACTCCTTTTGGATAGCCTGGGAAATTATCCACTTCGGTTGTCGTGGTTAATTGACCACCTGGTTGTCCACCTTGATACATCACAGGCTGTAAACCTGCTCTAGAAGCGTAAATAGCTGCGGTATAACCTGCCGGCCCTGAGCCGATAATCAAACATTTTATTTTTTCTGCCATAAAATTAATAACACCTTGAAGATCTCAAAAGGTTCATGAAGGTGCAAAATTCGGTAAATAAGCGCAGAATCCCAAACGAGGATATTTTGCTATTAATCCTTACATTTGTTTATCATCTGCTTTCAAACGAATGAGTAAAAAGAAAATTACACACAACCTTACTTTTTGGGTTTTAATTTCCATTTTTCTGGGTGTTCTTTTAGGACATTTTGCTCCTGATTGGGCCTTGTATCCCTTGATGGAAAAGAAGTTTGCCTATTCTTTTTTGGGTGCAGATATCAGCATGGGGCCTAGTGTCAGTGAGTTGCTAAGTGGTTTTTTCATCAGTTTAGTCAAATTGTTTATTCACCCCATCATCTTCCTTACCATTAGTTTGGGAATTGTCAATATGGGTAATCTCAAAAAGGTAGGTCGAGTAGGAGGGAAAGCCTTATTGTACTTTGAGGTGATTACCACCATAGCTTTGATTATTGGTTTATTTGTTTCCACTATTTTGGTGCCAGGTGAGGGTGTTATTCGTTCAGATGTGGCCGGTGGAGATATTAGTAAATACACGGCAAAGGCGGCCTCTTTCTCTTGGTTATTGTTTTTAAAGGAAAATTTTACTGTTCAAGTTTTATTCTTTTCCATCTTTTTTGGCATCTTTTTAAACTCTGTTCGTGGTAAGGCTCGTATGATTTCAGGAATGGAACAAGCCTCGCATTGGGTTTTTAAAGCCTTGCATTGGGTGATGTACATGGCACCTCTGGGGGCTATGGGAGGTATGGCTTATACGATTGGAAAATTTGGTATACATTCCCTATTGCCTTTAGCTAAATTAATGGCCTCTGTATACATCACCATGGCTTTGTTTATTTTTGTCATTTTAGCCTTGGTCATGCGTTCTTGCGGTGAACGAATTACCTCCTTTTTGAGCTATATCAAAGCCGAATTATTAATCGTTTTGGGTACATCTTCTTCTGAAGCTGCATTACCCTCTTTGATGCAAAAATTAGAAAAAATGGGTTGCTCAAAATCCGTGGTGGGATTGGTCGTGCCAGCTGGGTATTCCTTTAATTTGGATGGAACGAGTATTTACCTATCCATGGCAACCTTATTTTTAGCCCAAGTGTATGGTATTCAGCTCAACTGGGAACAATTATTAACCATCATTGGCGTGTTGATGGTAACTTCTAAAGGTGCCGCAGGAGTCACAGGAAGTGGTTTTGTGGTGTTAGCATCTACCTTAACAGCCTTACAAGTAATCCCGCTAGAGGGTTTAGCTCTTTTATTGGGCGTTGATCGCTTTATGTCAGAAGCTAGAGCGATTACGAATTTCATTGGAAATGGAGTCGCGACTGTTTGGTTAGCCAAGCACGAAGGAGAGTTTCATGCCCCCGAATCAGAATAACATTCATCAACATATCAAATTATGTCCATCTCATCTATTTTAAAACAAGATGCCTTAGCTTACCATTCCGAAGGTAAGCCCGGGAAGATTGAAGTAAAACCCACCAAATCAACAGCCACTCAGCGGGATTTATCACTAGCCTATTCTCCCGGCGTAGCAGAGCCATGTTTAGAGATTGCCGCTTTTCCTGAGAAAGTGTATCAATATACGGCTAAAGGCAATTTAGTTGGGGTAATTTCCAATGGAACGGCCGTATTGGGTTTAGGGAATATTGGTCCTGAAGCCAGTAAACCTGTGATGGAAGGAAAGGGTGTTTTATTCAAGATTTTTGCCGATATCGATGTATTTGATTTAGAGTTGAATTGCATAGAGCCCAATGATTTTGTAGAAACGGTTGTCCGTTTAGAACCTACTTTTGGAGGAATAAATTTGGAAGACATTAAGTCGCCTGAGTGCTTTGAGATAGAAGAGAAATTAAAAAAGCGCTTGAAGATTCCAATCATGCATGATGATCAGCACGGAACTGCCATTATTTCTTCAGCGGCTTTATTAAATGCCTTGGAAATTGTCGAAAAAAAAATTGAGCAGGCAAAATTTGTTGTTTCTGGTGCCGGTGCAGCAGCCATTTCCTGTATTAAATTATACCTTCAATTAGGAGCAAAAATTGAGAATTTCCTCATTTTTGATAAAGATGGTTTAGTATCAAAAGCTAGAACAGACCTAAATCCTTATGTAAGTCCATTGGCATGTGAAGCCAATATCAAGAAAACCTTGGCAGAAGCCATGAAAGGTGCAGATGTCTTTTTGGGTCTTTCGGTGGGAAATATTCTTAAGCCTGAAATGGTAGCCTCCATGGCTAAAGATCCAGTGGTTTTTGCTATGGCCAACCCAACTCCGGAAATTGGTTACGCAGAAGCTAAGGCCGTTAGGGATGATTTAATCATGGCCACTGGTCGTTCGGATTATCCTAACCAAGTCAACAATGTACTCGGCTTTCCATTTATCTTTAGAGGTGCGCTGGATGTGAGAGCTTCCGAGATTAACGATGAAATGAAATTAGCTGCGGCTAAGGCCTTGGCTTGCTTAGCAAAAAAGCCTGTTCCCGATATTGTGAATTTGGCATACAATGAAAAAAGCATCAGTTTTGGACCTGAATACATCATTCCAAAGCCTGTGGATCCACGCCTGATTACCACGGTTTCTATGGCAGTAGCCAAGGCAGCTATGGACTCAGGTGTAGCAACTGTTCACATTAAGAATTGGGATGAATATGAAAATCAATTGGCTAAACGCTTAGGTTTGGACAACCAGGTGATGAAATTCATTTTGAAACGAGCAAAAAGTAATCCTAAACGGATAGTTTTTGCAGATGCTCAAAATCTGAAAGTTCTTAAAGCAGTGCGAGAGGTATTGGATGAAGGAATAGCTAAACCTATATTATTGGGTAATCAAGCTGCCATTGAAGCCATTTGTGAGGAGCATCACATTGATTTACAAGGCACCGAAATCTTGGATTTTAAGCATCCTGATAATGAACCTCTATTAAAGGAATTTGCTGATTTATTTTACGAAAAACGTAAAAGACGTGGTTATACGCGCTGGGAAGCTGAAAATCAGGTTCGTAAAAGTAATTATTTTGCGGCCATGATGTTGGAAACATATCGTGCCGATGGAGTAATATCGGGTTTAACCAAAAACTATCCGGAAGCTATTCGTCCTGCCTTGCAGATTATCGGTAAAAAGCCAGGGGTGAAAAAAGTAGCCGGTATGTATTTGCTTTTAAGCAAAAAAGGACCGCTATTTTTCTCTGATACGACCATTAATTTCCAACCTAGTGTGGATGATATCGTAGAAATAACCCGCTTGACGGGTGAGGCCGTAGAGCGTTTTAATTTGCAACCTAGAATTGCTTTGTTGAGCTATTCCAATTTCGGTTCAGCCGATGGAGATGATGCCATTAAAATGCGTGAGGCTACCCATATTTTGCAGGAAAAATATCCTCAATGGTTGATTGAAGGTGAAATGCAAGCTCACTTGGCCTTTGATAAGGAACTACGTCAGCAAAATTATCCTTTTGCATCACTCGGAAATGAAACAGCCAATACATTGATTTTTCCTAATTTATCGGCAGCTAACATAGCCTACAACTTATTGAAAGAAGCCGCTGAAATAGAATACATCGGCCCAATTCTTTTAGGTTTACGAAAACCGGTTCACGTGCTGCAATTAGGGGCTAGTGTTCGAGAAATTGTCAACATGGTGGCTATTGCCGTAGTTGAAGCACAAACTACGGAATAGAATTCATCCATTGTTTTCTTAATTCCAATTGGGAATCGCTTGGATTCTTCTGTGGTACAAAAGAGGTCGGAGCGTTGCCCATACTTGTTTGAAATGGAGCTTTTAAGCGAACCGTTTCATACAGACCATTTCCTTTGGGTCTAGCTACTTCTACCTCTAAGATATCCCCTAATTGTATGTCTTTGAGTACTTTAGCAGCATTTGTACTGAAATTTTCTAGGCTAAAAGAAAGTTGATTGACAAAAACTAATTCATCTTTGGCTTGCAAGCCAAGCATTCTTCCAAATTCATTGATTCCATCTTCAGAGTTTATTACAGCACGATGCGTTTCAGCATTGACGTTTAAGGATTGAAAATCGAATCCCAAAGACTTGATCGGGCTGGCACTAAATTCCTGAATTTCATATCCAATGAGGTGTAGCCAGTCAGCCACAGGGATTTCCTCTTTACCCTCTATGTATTTCTGGAAAAAGGTTTTTAATTCAGGTTTTTGAGTGATTTTGACCAATTGATCAAATAAATCATTGTCTTTAAAAGATTGATGAGGCCCATAATATTGGGCTAAATCCCGCATCATTTCTTGGGTTCCATATTTGCCTTGGCTCAGTTTTCTTAGGGTTAAATCTAATCCAAAACCCAGCCAAGCACCTTTTTGGTAAACATTGCCATATTCATCCTTGTATTTGTCCAGCACTTTCTCGCTCATCGTCGTGAAAGGTAATTTTCTGTCAAATTGGACATTCATTACTTCCCACTTATTTTCAAAGGTCGACATGAATTTTTTCAGGTCGGTGATTTGGTATTTTAATTGAACATGATGCGCCGCGTATTCGGTTAAGCCTTCATATAGCCAGAGGTGTTTGGACATCTTAGGCTCTAAAAAATTAAAGTTTCCTATTTCTTCCGAATGGATATTCAAAGGAGTGACAATATGAAAGAATTCATGTGCGCATACTTCTCGTATAGTTTCTGCTAAGGTTTGAATGTTTCCTTCTGGTAAATAATAAAAGGAGGATTGGGCGTGTTCTAATGCCCCATAACTACCATTTTTGATGTTGTCGGATAGAACGATGATAAAGGCGTAGTTAGATACGGGTAATTGCCCCCCTAAGTATTTTTTTTGCGCTTCCAGTAAAGGTTTGATTTGTTCCGCTACTTGCGCCGCTGAGCACATTTTATTGGGTGAATAAACTGAAATCAAAATGTTGGCATTGGCTAGGGGAAAACTTAGCGTATCTGGAGAAGCATACATCAAAGGCGCATCAATCAGTTCTTGATAATGGATGGCTTCAAATTGGTCTGTACTAGTTTTGCTTTTGTTTTGCAGGGAACTGGCCCCGTATAGGTTCTTAGGTTTATCGATGGATAATTGTACTTGGGCTTTTTCATGGCCAACAAAATAACCCAACATGGCATGCGTATTGAGTGCAAATAAACTATCTTGTTGGAAGGAAGTACCCGCCGGTTCGAAGACATAATCTCCAGGTATTTCAGGGCTATCCCAAGTATCATGGACAAAATACCGTAATTCAGCTAATTGGGAGGCATTGGAAATCTGGTAGGTATTTGGCCCAGTTTTTTTGTATTTCAAGTTTTTACCCACTGCATCCAATGCCCTGAAATCTTGAACAAATCGGCCGAAATCATAGTTGGCATAAGTTCCTGGTACTATTTTAGGAAGGGCATAAATTACCTCCTTTTGTTTGAATTTAGGTGCTTTAACAACTACCTCTAAACGGTCATTAGTCAGCTTGTTTAAATCAATCTTATACTGAACTTTTTCTTGCCCAAAGGCCAGCGTCGAGGCAAGTAGCCAAAAAAGTAGTTGAATTTTTTTCATAATTAATGCTTGTATTGCAGTGCCTCTTGAGCTTGAATTTTTTTGATGAAGATGGTTGGTAGTGTAATGATGATAGCCACCAAAATACTGGTACCCAAATTGACCCAAAGCCATGTGGACATGGACCAAATTATGGGAACAGAGTTCATATAATAACTTTCAGGATCCAAAGGAATTAGGTGGTACTCGGATTGTACATAACAAAAAAGAATGGCCAATACATTGCCTATGGCTAATCCTCTAAGTAGAATAAAGAAACCATTCCACCAAAAAATGGTTCGAATTTGTCTATGGTTAGCCCCCATGGCTTTCAATAATCCGACCATGGGAATACGTTCCATGATAAGGACCCATAGTGTCGCAATGAGATTGAAACAGGCTACTACCAATAGCAGTGAAATAAATATGACAATATTCCTATCCAGCATCATCATCCAGTCGAATAGGGCAGGGTATAATTCAGTGATGGTTTCCAATCTCCATTCGGCAGGCATCTTTGATTCTATTTCATCCGCAGATTGATATAAATCTGCTGATTTTTTTAAAAAGACCTCATAAGTTCCGATGGAATCTGTGGACCAGCCATTCATTTTTTGAACCCATGAACGGTCTGCCAAAATGAACATTTTATCTAATTCTTCTAATCCTGTTTCATAAATCCCGGTGATTTTTACTTTCCTTGGCCGTTCGGGATTAGATAGAAAATATAGAATTAAGCTACTATTTAGCTTGACTTTCAGTTGTTTAGCTAAGCTGTTACTCAGGATGATGTCCTGGGGATGATGTATTTGTGACTGCCCTTGCAGCAAATTGTTGGCCAGTTGGTCTTTAGGCACATCATTTCCTATTCCTTTGATAACGATTCCCGCCAAACCAGCATCTCCCACTAGTATGCCGGGTTTCTGTAAATGAGCCTGAATGTGGTCCACCGAGGGGTTTTTAAGGATATTTTTTTCCCATGCCAAATTTCTCCTCATCGGGCTATCAGAAAGGGAATGATTGCCACTTATTTGGCTGATATGTATATCTCCAGCAAAACGGGTTAATTTATCTTGAATGGCATCTTTAAAGCCAAATAGAATAGAAAAGGCAATGAGGATGATGCTTACTCCCATTGCTACTGTTCCTATACCTACATAGGTAACCGTTTTAGAAAAGGAAGTTTCATGGGTATTACGAATCCGACGTGCAACAAAAAGTGGGAAATTCATTCAGTCGATTTACGTTAATTATCTTAAAATTTATCAGATATTTGAAAAGTAAATTTTAAACCGCAAAGAAAATAGGAATGCATCGAATCTACAAGCTATTGATTTTATTGTTGTTTTTTTCCTCTGGTCTACTGCCTCAGGTTACTCTAGCTCAGTCTAGCAAAGCTATTCCAGGAGATCAACAAATTGCTACCTATTTGCCAATGATTTTCGATAAGCGAGTTGGTTTGGTCGTTAATCATACTTCGGTTTTGGGTAAAACTCATTTGGCAGATACCTTATTGTCTTTAAAGGTTCCCATTAAAAAGATTTTTGCACCTGAACATGGTTTTAGGGGTACAGCAGATGCTGGAGCACATATTGATAATGGGAAGGATGAAAAGACAGGATTACCCATCATTTCATTGTATGGAGCACATAAGAAACCGACCAAAGCAGATTTGGAAGGTATTGATGTGGTGATATTTGACATTCAGGATGTAGGAACTAGGTTTTATACCTACAGTTCTACTTTACATTATGTGATGGAAGCTTGTGCTGAAAACAGCGTTAAATTAATCATTCTCGATCGTCCAAATCCCAATGGCCACTATGTAGATGGTCCTGTTTTGGAAAAAGAATTTGCCTCTTTTGTGGGGTTAAATCCAATTCCGGTGGTGCATGGATGTACCTTGGGCGAGTTGGCCAAAATGATCAATGGAGAGGCCTGGTTAGATCGGGGAATTCAATGTGATTTAAGTATTATTCCTGTTAAAAAATACAAGCACGCAGATAAGGTGCAAATTACCGTGGCGCCTTCACCTAATCTTCCAAATGATCAAGCTATAGGCTTATACCCTTCCTTATGTCTTTTTGAAGGGACCAATGTTAGTATTGGTAGAGGCACCATGACCCAATTTCAAGTAGCAGGTACTAATGTAGCTGGTTTAGGTGATTATACATTCACCCCTATGCCCATGCCGGGAGCCATGGAACCACCCTTGAAAGGAAAGCTATGCTATGGTTTTGATTTAACAAAAATAGATACTCGTGAGCTAGGATTTAGTTTGAAATATCTATTCTATTTCTTTGAAAATTCGGGTAAAAAAGAGTCGTTTTTTACCAGCCCGAGCTTTTTTGATAAGCTAGCAGGAACCAATGAACTTAGGAAAATGATGTTAGAAGGGAAATCAGAAAAGCAAATACGAGCCACTTGGCAGGAAGGCTTGAAAGAGTATAAAAAGATTCGAGAAAAGTACCTGATTTATCGGTAGAAATACAAAATAAATACTCGACTTTTCGTTTAAAATTGCGACCTTTGCCGTTTATTTTTATTTAAAGCAGCTATGGCGGAAAAAATTATTATTCTTGACTTTGGTTCTCAGGTGACTCAATTGATAGCCCGAAGAGTTCGTGAGCTTCAAGTATATTGTGAAATACATCCTTATAATCATATACCTAGCATCGATTCCTCAGTCAAAGGAATTATTTTATCAGGTAGTCCTTGTTCAGTCCGTGATGAAGATTCTCCAAGAGTAGATTTAAGCCTATTTGTTGACTTACCTATTTTGGG
This sequence comes from Aquirufa sp. Wall-65K1, assembly GCF_054558475.1. Classification (NCBI taxonomy): domain Bacteria; kingdom Pseudomonadati; phylum Bacteroidota; class Cytophagia; order Cytophagales; family Flectobacillaceae; genus Aquirufa; species Aquirufa sp. Wall-65K1. Next base: position 135,604 of record NZ_JBPXKD010000008.1, read on the forward strand.
TATATGTTATGGGGCTCAATTATTAGCTCATCAAGGAGGAGGTTCGGTTCAGGCGTCCCAACATAGAGAGTATGGTCGTGCTCATTTAACGGGTACTAAGGATTCTATTTTGTGGGATGAAATTTCCAGTAATAGCCAAGTATGGATGTCGCATGGTGATACCATTATGGAATTACCTGCCATGTATGAAGTTATTGGTTCTACGGAATCAGTTAAAGTAGCAGCTTTTGCACACGTTTCTAAGCCAATTTTTGGAATTCAATTCCATCCTGAGGTTACGCATAGTACAGAAGGAAGTATCATTTTAAGAAACTTCGTGGTGAAGGTCTGTGATTGTACACAAGATTGGACTTCTGATTCCTTCGTAGAAACAACAGTAGCTAATTTGAAAGAAAAATTAGGTCAGGATAAAGTCGTATTAGGTTTATCAGGTGGAGTGGATAGTTCGGTAGCGGCGGTATTATTGCATCGGGCTATTGGTAAAAATTTGTATTGCATATTTGTGGATAATGGATTGCTGCGCAAAGATGAGTTTGAACAAGTATTAGAATCCTATCATTCCTTAGGTTTAAATGTCAAGGGAGTAGATTCAAAACAGCGTTTTTACGATGCTTTGGCAGGTTTAAGTGATCCAGAGTTGAAGCGAAAAGCGATAGGTAAAACCTTCATCGATGTCTTTGATCATGAAGCACATGCTATTGAGGGCGTTGCATGGTTAGGCCAGGGTACTATTTACCCAGATGTCATAGAGTCAGTTTCTGTCAAAGGGCCATCTGCCACCATCAAATCCCATCATAATGTGGGCGGATTACCTGATTTCATGAAATTGAAGGTAGTAGAGCCTTTGAATACCTTGTTCAAGGATGAAGTGAGAAAGGTAGGAAAAACCTTAGGCATACCACAAGATATTTTAGGTCGCCATCCTTTCCCAGGTCCAGGTTTAGCCATTCGTATTTTAGGAGATATAACACCGGAGAAAGTGGATATCCTTCAAAAAGTGGATGCTATTTTTATAAATGGCTTGAAATCTGAAGGCCTTTATGATCAAGTTTGGCAAGCAGGTGCAATCTTATTGCCGATTCATTCCGTAGGAGTGATGGGGGATGAAAGAACCTATGAGCAAGTTGTTGCCCTGAGGGCTGTAAGTAGTTTGGACGGTATGACTGCCGATTGGTGTCATTTACCCTATGAATTCCTAGGTAAAATTTCAAATGAAATTATCAATAAGGTAAAAGGGGTAAATCGGGTTGTGTATGATATTTCTTCCAAACCCCCAGCAACCATTGAGTGGGAATAACCAAGAACTTGGACAACAAATAAATTTTTAAAACGTTGACGCTCCGTAACGCTGGCAGCGTTTGGAACGCTGACAGCGTTGGAAAAAACGGAGCGAATTAATGAAAATGCTTACAAAAAAAGGGAACTTAGGTTCCCTTTTCTGCGTAAATGGCTGCTAAATGAACGATGGTTTCAGTGGCCTTTTGCATGTCTTGGATGCTGACCCATTCTTGTTTACTATGAAAAGCATGCTCCCCAGCAAATATATTGGGGCAAGGTAAACCCATGAAGGTAAGTCGGGAACCGTCCGTACCACCCCGTATACTTTGCATTTCTGCTTGTAAACCAGCTTTTTTCATAGCCTCCATGGCATTTTCTAGGCATTCAGGATAATTGACTAATATTTCATTCATATTTCGGTATTGCTCCGTTTGAATAAATTCAGCCTTAGCATGTGGATAGTTTTTAAGCACTTCCTGAGTAATATCTTTCAATAAGGCCCCATATTCTGAAAGCTTTTCTGTCTTGAAATCACGTAAGATGAAATGGATTTCCGCAGTTTCCACGCTTCCCGTAATCTCAACCGGATGTATAAACCCTTCCATTTTTTCTGTGCTTTCCGGGCTCAGGTAATCTTTAGGCAGCAAATGAATGATTTCAGCCGCTATTTTAATGGCACTTTCCATTCGGCCTTTGGCAAAGCCTGGATGTTGAGAAATACCTTCAATTTTAATACTAAACCCATCGGCTGAAAACGTTTCATTTTCTAAATGCCCTCTTTTTTCTCCGTCAATGGTATATCCAAATTGTGCATTGACCTTTTCTAGGTTGACATGGTCTGTACCTTTTCCGACTTCTTCGTCAGGTGTAAATAAGATGGAAATGGGCCCATGAGGAACTTCAGGATGTTGAACCCAGAATTGAATGGCATCCATGATTTCTGCCACTCCTGCTTTATTATCTGCTCCTAAAAGTGTCTTTCCGCTGGCTGTAATGATATCATGTCCTATTTGTTCGGCCAAATCTGGATGCTCATCTAGGCGGATGACTACGGAGTTGTCATCGGGCAAAATCAAATCTTGACCTTGGTAATTTCGATGGATCAATGGCTTAACATCCTTTCCTGAGCAATCTGGGGAGGTATCCATGTGGGCACAAAAACAAATAGCAGGAATGGATTTTGGGACATTGCTTGGCAGCTGTGCATAGACATACCCATATTCATCTAAATGGGCGGAATCTAAGCCTAGTTGTTTTAATTCATGAACCAAAACTTTTCCTAAATCTTTTTGTTTGTCTGTTGTAGGACTGCTAGTGGAGTTTGGATCAGACTGAGTATCAATTTGTACATAAGTAAGAAATCGATTGGCGGAACTATACGTGTACTTTTTGAATTTTTGCGAGATATTGGTCATAAAAACCGATTATTTTTGAAATATAGAAAGAAAAAATTGTGTTAAATAAATTTATTTTTTTTGGATTCATAAAGGTAATTAACCTTTCAAAATTACGTATTATCTTAGAGGCTTGAATTTTGCTTGGAGCAAAAAGCTTCTTCAATTTTTAAAATCATACCAAAGTTAAGCTTATAAAAAATTATGTCTCAACCGGCTACAATTAACCTCGAAGGGAAATCCTTTGATTTGCCTACTCTGGAGGGTACAGAGAACGAAAAGGCCATCGATATCGCTAAATTGCGTGATTTGACTGGTTACATTACGTTTGATCCAGGCTTCAAAAATACTGGAGTTACTAAAAGTTCAATTACTTATTTGGATGGCGAAGAAGGGATCTTGCGTTACCGAGGTTACAGCATTGAAGAATTAGCTGACAAAGCTTCGTTTTTAGAGGTGGCTTATTTGCTTATTCATGAGGAATTACCCACTCAAGCTCAATTGGATGCTTTTTCTGCTGAAATCCAGTCTTACACGGTAGTAAATCAAGATTTACTAAAGATTTCTGAGGGCTTTCCAGTAAGTTCACATCCTATGTGCACCATTGCGGCCTTGGTTGGAGCTATGTCCGCTTTTTATTCAACAGAAGAAAAAGGTGACGATGAGAAGAGTGTGTTGAGATTAATGGCTCAATTGCCCGTAATGGCTACTTGGTCCTATAAAAAATCCCTAGGTGAAGGAATCATTCAGCCGGATACAACGGTAGATTATTGCTCTACTTTCTTGCAAATGATGTTTGCCAAGCCGGGAGAAAAATATACAGCTGATGCTGTGGTATCGAAAGCATTAAATAAATTATTGATTTTACACGCTGACCATGAGCAAAACTGCTCTACTTCTACCGTTCGTTTGGTAGGATCATCTCATGCGAATCTTTTTGCGTCTATTTCAGCAGGAATTAATGCACTTTGGGGACCACTTCACGGGGGTGCTAACCAAGAGGTTATTGAAATGTTGGAAGCCATAAAAGCCGATGGAGGTGATACAGATAAGTACATTGCCATGGCAAAAGATAAAAATTCAGGTTTCCGTTTGATGGGTTTTGGGCACCGTGTGTACAAAAACTTTGATCCACGTGCGAAAATCATTAAAAAAGCAGCTGATGACGTATTAACAGCTTTGGGTGTTAATGATCCCGTTTTAGCCATCGCAGCACGTTTGGAAGAAGCAGCCTTAAGTGATGAATATTTTGTAGCTAGAAAGCTTTATCCTAATGTAGACTTTTACTCAGGTATTATTTACCGTGCCTTGGGTATTCCAACCAATATGTTTACTGTAATGTTTGCTATTGGACGTCTTCCAGGTTGGATTGCTCAATGGAAAGAAATGCGTGCTAACAAGGAGCCAATTGGTCGTCCAAGACAAATTTATACTGGCGCAACTAGCCGTGCATTTGTTGAGATTAATCAACGATAGGCTAAATGGTCTAACAATTTTTAACAAGCTAAAAGCCCTTCGAAAGAAGGGCTTTTTTGGTTTAATGAGGTATTAGGGCTAATTTGCAAGCTTAAATGGAATGCATGACATTACAATTCAAGCGCTATTTCCTCTTGGTGCTCCTTTTTTTGGGGATGGTAAACCAAGGGATTTTAGCTCAAATTCAACAAGGAAAAGCTTCTTATTATCACAAGAATTTAAGTGGTAAAAAGACCTATAGTGGCGAAAGGTATAATTCTTATTTGTTCACTGCTGCTCATCGAAAATTCCCCATGGGTACTTGGTTAGAAGTAAGTAATATCAAATCTGGTAGTAAGTCGTATGTACGGGTGAATGACCGTGGCCCACATCAAAAACGCTTATTGATAGATGTGTCTTTTAGCGCTGCGAAAGAGTTAGGGATAGTTGGTGCTGGAATCGCTCCTGTTCACATACGCCCATTAGATGAGGCGGATTTACGTGATACACTTTTGACTTTTTTACAAAAGCGCGACAGCCTTATTTTAAAAGAGCATCCTTACACGGTATATGTTAAAAAGGCCAAGAAATCTAAAAAGAAGAAAAAGAAGAAAAAAAAATAAGTGTTTAGTGTTTAGAGTTTAGTGTTTAGGCTTTGATGTTTAGGGTTTAGTGTTTAGGGTTTAGGATTTAGTGTTTAGTGTTTAGGGTTTGGTGTTTTTTCAGTTAAAAAGTATAGTAGGTCTAAAACTCCTAATCTCTAATCCCTTACCCCTAATCCCTTACCCCTAATCCCTAATCCTTAATCCTTAATCCCTAATCCTTAATCCCTAATCCCTAATCCTTAATCCCTAATCCCTAACCCCTAACCCCTAATTACCAACTATTCATTTAAAAGCACAATCTCAATTCTACGATTCCATTTTCGGGCTTCTGCTTGATTATTGGCTACTTTGGGTTTTAAGAAACTCATTCCTTTGGTTTGGATTTTATCAGCTAAAATACCTTGACTGACTAAATAGTTTTTGATGGAATTAGCCCTTTTTTCAGAGAGTACTTGGTTAGATTTAGCTAGACCAATTTCATCGGTATGTCCCCTGATTTCTATTTTTTGTTGTGGATTTTCATGCAAGAATTTTACAAGTTTGTGTAAACTTTCAGGAATAGGAGTGGGGATAGCCCATTGATTCGTGGCGAATTGTATATCATCAAAACTGACTTCTTGAAAATTGATTTTACTTGGTTCAGTCTTGACCTCAAGCTTTACTTCTGCTTTTGGACTTGTCTTTTTGGGCAACCAATAGCTATTGGGAATGAATATCCGATGGAGCTCTTCTTCAATGGCTTGGCCTGGCTTATTTCTGGAAATAAAATATTCTAACCTATTTACTCCCTGGCAGATACCTGCTTCATTGTCTGGCGTATTTAATTCCATTATATTTTTGGCCGCTAGCCATTGCTTATTTTCCATTGTGCTTTGATAAAAATCCAAACCTCCTTTTCCTCCTTTTTTATCACTTGAAAATAGCAGAACTTCATTCACTTCCAGCCAATAGGGACCTTGTTCATCAGCTGGGCTATTGATTTGAGGACCTAGATTAATGGCCATTTTCCAACGACCTTGCGCATCTTTTTCACTCATCCAAATATCTCTTTTTCCAATACCTCCTGGCCTGTCGGATGAAAAATAGAGTTTTTGACCATCTGCACTTAGGCATGGTTGGCCCTCCCAGTCGTGGGAATTTATCAAGATTCCCAAATTTCTAGGTTTAGACCAGTTTCCATTCAGCCAATTACTCTCATATAAATCACAGCCCCCAAAACTATTACGGTATTCACAGCCCGAGAAAATCATCGTATTTCCATCCTTGGACAAACTTGCTGTGCCGTCGTTACTTTCTTGGTTGATACTGCTCAAAGCCTGCGGATTGATGAATTTTTCCCCATCCCAAGTGGCTACTTGCAATTCTTCATCAGCCCGATCTGCTCGTGTCGTAAAATAGATTTCTTTTCTGACAGAAGAATAATGGGGGAAATACTGAGCTTTTTGAAGGTTGAGTTCAACAATAGGGGATGATTTCAGACTATCCTGGGGAAATCCCCACAAACTGAATGAAAGGAACAAAGCCGCTAGCATGCTTATGGGATTTGTAAGAACTTATGGGTCTGAACAGAAATTTGCCAACGTGGATTTTCTTTGACAAAATCAACGATTAATGGATTCATGTCGGCTTGTTTCGACCATTCGGGCTGCATGAGCCAAAGACTTTTTGTGGGTAATTTTTCTATCCATGTTTGAGACCAAGCAATGTCCGATGGATGAAATATGACCACTTTAAGTTCATCAACCAAAGGAAAAATTTCAGGATTAGGTTCCTTAAATTTCTTGGGAGAAAAACATACCCAATCCCAAATCCCCGTTATTTTTTTACCTACTCCCGATGTTTCTATATGGGTTCGAAAACCAGCTTCTTGCAATGCTTCTGTTAAGGGATTCAGATCATGCATCAAAGGCTCTCCTCCAGTAATGACTGCAATCCTTCCAGGATAAGCTGAGGCTTCTTGTACTAAATTGGCCACTGTTTTGATGGGATGGGTGTCAATGGGCCAAGATTCTTTTACATCACACCAATGGCAACCCACATCGCAGCCCCCGAGTCGAATGAAATAGGCAGCATGTCCTTGAAATTTACCTTCGCCTTGAATCGTGTAAAAAGATTCCATCACGGGATACGTAAAAGCATCTCTTTTTACATCTGATTTTATATCTTTGGTGTTTGATTGCATGCAAGGCAGAAATTCTAAGTAAAATTAAGCTTTGATTTGTAATTTAACTAATAAGAAATCGTTCTATTAAATAGGATCGATTTTTTATTTTTCTCTTAAAATGATCAAGAATCAAACATTCCGTTTTTTTTGGATGTTTTTTATAGGAACCTTCCTGACCGTAGGGATGAGTTCTTGTTGGTCAGCGCGCTGTCCTAGAGAGACATGTCGTGTACGGGTAGAGCACCGTCACGGAGAAAGTTATTATCGGCCTAGAGAAGCATTTTCTTGGATGTGGACTCCTCGTTACAATCATGTGAGAACCTCCAACTACGCGACCATAGGACCTAATAAGCCTACAAAGAAAAGAGCCTGGTATCAATTTTATAAACCAGCTGATCGTGTTAGTTCCAAGAAACCCCGTTAAACCATATGCCTAAAATTGCACTAGCTGCCGGGGTTTTGAACCAACTACCCTTGGATTGGAAGGGTAATCAAGCCCGAATCATTGCCATCATTAAACAAGCACAAGAGCAAAAAGCGGACATACTTTGTTTGCCTGAGCTTTGCATAAGTGCATATGGCTGTGAAGACCAATTTTTAAGTGCATTTACCTCTGAGAAAGCTTGGGAATCTTTAACTGAAATCTTACCCCATACCCAGGGAATACTGGTGTGGCTAGGCTTACCTTTATATTTTGAAGGGACTTTGTACAATGTAGCGGCTTGCTTAGCACATGGTAAATTGGTGGCAATTATCCCTAAGCAACACTTAGCCAATGACGGTGTTCATTACGAAACCCGTTGGTTTAGTCCTTGGCCTGCCTCAAAAAGATCTATCATATCCACTAGTTTAGGCCAAATCCCCATCGGCGATTATCGCATTGGGCTTCATGGTTTAACCATCGGCATTGAAATTTGTCAGGATGCTTGGGAAGGCGCTCGAAGGCCAGCTCATGCTCTAGCACATCGGGGTGTTTCCGTCATTTGTAGTCCTACCGCTTCCCATTTTGCTTTTGGTAAATCTAAAATTCGTCAAGGTTTAGCCCAAGAGGGTTCTCAAATCATCGGTGGAGCTTATGTATTTGCCAATTTATTAGGAAATGAATCGGGTAGAACCATTTTTGATGGGGATGCTTATATTGTAGATAAGGGACAAATTGTTGCGGAATCATCTCGTTTTAGTTTTCAAGACGGACAATTGATTGTAGCAGCAGTGGAGGTACAAGAATACAATCAATTCGATGAGGATATAATCCAGGCATACATCCCTATTTCTGAGGAAAAAAACTCGTATCCTTCTTTTAAAGCTGCTTCTTGGGAAAAATCCCCTTATCTAAAAGAAGAAGAATTTGCCAGAGCCCTAGGTTTGGCACTTTGGGATTACCTCAGAAAATCTAAATCTTTTGGTTGGGTTATTTCCCTTTCTGGCGGCGCAGATTCTTCCGCTATTTCAGCTTTATGCTTTTTGGCCATACGATTAGCCATAAAGGATTTAGCCTGGGAGGGAGTCAAAGAAAAATTATCCTATATACCTTGGTTGAAGGATGTATCATCCGAACAGGAATTAGTAGCACATATTTTAACGACTGCCTATCAGGGGACAGAAAATTCCTCTGATCATACCAGGGCCTCGGCTAAAGCACTCGCTGAATGCATTGGAAGCACGCATTATGATTGGAATATAGATGTTTTGGTTAAAGAATATCGAGGAATCATTGAGCAGGCCATTGGGCGTACATTAACCTGGGAAAAGGATGATATTACATTGCAAAATGTTCAAGCTCGTTTGAGAAGCCCAAGCGTATGGATGCTTGCCAATATCAACAATGCCTTATTACTAGCCACTTCCAATCGCTCGGAAGCTTCGGTGGGATACGCTACCATGGATGGTGATACCTCAGGTTCTATTTCACCCATTGCTGGCATTGATAAGACATTTATTCGTGAATGGCTTATTTGGATGGAGAAAATGGGATTAGCGGATAATTTGCGCCTAGAAGGACTTTCTCACGTCAATCAATTAGAACCTAGCGCTGAATTAAGGCCATTAACCTCGAAACAGGTAGATGAGGAAGACCTAATGCCTTATCCCATTTTAAATGCCATCGAACGCTGGGCATTTTATGATAAATTATCGCCTGCGGACTGTTTACAAAACTTGTTTCAGGTTTATGGAGAAAAATATACCAAAGAACAGCTCCGTGAATTTTGTAATCGATTCTTTCGATTATGGGCCAGAAACCAGTGGAAAAGAGAGCGTTATGCACCCGGATTCCATGTGGATGATTACAGCCTAGATCCTAAATCTTGGCTTCGATTCCCCATTTTATCCGCTGGATTAGAAAAAGATATTAAACCCTAACACATGCTCTTAGTAGTAGATATTGGAAATACAGATATCGTCTTTGGATTTTATACCGAAGGGGATTGGAAATTGATATTAAGGACACCCACCCACCAGCCTTGGACAACGCAAAGGATGGAAAATTGGATTCGTCAAGAATGGTTGGAGAAAAATATTGGTTCTTTAAAACCGCAAAAGTTAATCATTTCCTCCGTCGTGCCTTCGGTTTCATACCATGTACAAAAGGGCTTAGAGAATTGGTTGGCTATTTCAGCTATCTTGATGTCGCCCAAATTGTACAAGAAGTTTCCTATTGAAATTATTTCACCGGATGAAATTGGCTCTGATTTGGTAGCCAACTCGGTATATGCGCATCATGCTTACCAAGCTGATGTATTGATTGTTGATTTTGGAACAGCACTAACATTTACTTTGGTCAATGCCCAAGGAAAAATGGAAGGGGTTTCCATTGCTCCCGGTTTAAAAACAGCCGTGAAATCCTTATTTTCTCAAACGGCTCAATTGCCCGAAGTACCCCTCGAAATGCCTCAATCTGCGTTAGGTTTTGATACAGTTAGTGCTATTCAATCGGGTATTCTTTGGGGATATGTGGGCATGGTTAAAGAAATGATTCATCGGGTAAAGGATGAAAAAGGTCAGCATGTCAAAGTATTGGCCACTGGCGGTTTATCCTCTATTTTAACGCCATTGGAATCATATTTTGATGAGGTGAATAAATTAATCACCCTAGATGGCTTACGTTTAATTGCTGAAAATTACTTGGATTAATATGGTATCTACTCCTAAAGAAAGAGGCTTTTTTTTTCCTGCTGAATGGCATCCACATGAGGCAACATGGATTACATTTCCGCACAATGATCATTCCTGGCAAGGGGATAAATTGGCGCAGATGTACCCTGAATATTTTGCGCTCATTAAAGCGATTTCCCAAGGTGAGAAGGTAAGAATCAATGTCAATGATGCTAGATTGTCTGATTTTATCTTAGGTGAATTGCCTAAATATTCGATTGATTCTCAGAAAATTGAGTTATTTGTTCGACCGACCAATGACGCTTGGTGCCGTGACCATGGCCCCGCATTTTTAATAAAGAAGGATAGTTCGGAAAGATTATTGATTGATTGGGGCTATAATGCTTGGGGAGGTAAATATCCTCCTTTTGATGCGGACAATAGAATTCCACAAGCCATCGCTCAAGATTTAGGCTTGACATTCCAAAGTCCAGGTATCATCATGGAAGGTGGCTCGGTAGAATTCAATGGACAAGGTGCTGTTTTGACGAGTCGATCTTGTTTATTAAATCCCAATCGAAATCCACATTTGAATCAAGAACAGATTGAAAAATATCTGAAAGACTTTTATGGTGTGGAGCAAGTTTTATGGGTGAGTGATGGCATTGTGGGTGACGATACAGATGGCCATATTGACGATACGGTACGTTTTGTCAATGAAGATCCTGTTATCACCATGATAGAACCCAAATTGGATGATGATAATCATGCGGTGTTGGCTCAAAATTTACAAGAGCTGAAGGAAATGAAGCTTTTGGATGGTCGTCCCCTGCGAATTGTTGAAATCCCTAT